>NZ_JRGM01000155.1 GCF_000764665.1 Aeromonas lacus
GCAGAGCAGAGCAGAGCAGAGCAGAGCAGAGCAGAGCAGAGCAGAGCAGAGCAGAGCAGAGCAGAGCAGAGCAGAGCAGAGCAGAGCAGAGCAGGGCAGAGCAGAGCAGAGCATCAACCATGGTAGGTAGGGGGGGGCAGACAGCGCAGATGGCACATCAATGAGCCTGCTCCGCATCTTGGGAGAAAGGCAGATAGCAAGAAGGGAGCCTGAGGCTCCCTTCTTTGTTTGCGGTAACTTGATGGCTGCTGGTTAGAACCAGAAGCCGATGATAAAGGAGCCTGCCAGCGTCAGCATCACGTTTGCCACCGCATAGGTACCTGCGTAGCCAAGTGCCGGAATGGAGCTGTTGGCGGCTTCGTTGACCACATCCATGGCGGGGGCGCAGGTACGGGCACCTGTGATGGCGCCGAGCAGCAGGGCCGGGTTCATCTTCAATACCCAGACTCCGAACAGGTAACCGACCAGCACCGGCAGAGTAGTGACCAGCATGCCGGAGAAGAGCACCACGGCACCCACTTCGCTCAGGTGATCGAGGATGCCGCCACCCGCCTTGAGACCGGTACTCACCATAAAGACAGCCAGACCGAGATCTTTGGCCAGTCGCAGGGCGCCGGGGGGCACGTAGCCGACCGTCGGGTGGTTGGCCCGCAGATAACCCATCAGAATGCCTGCCAGCAGCAGACCGACCGCGTTGCCGAGGCCAAATTCAATCTGGCCGAATACCAGCGAGACGGAACCGATCAGCAGCCCCAGCACGAAGAAGGTGGTGAAGGCCACCAGATCTGTAGTCTGGCTGTGGATACTGATAAAGCCGATCTTGTTGGCCAGCAGTTTGACCCGCTGTTTCTCGCCGCTGATCTGCAGCACATCACCTTTTTGCAGCATGATGTTGCGATCGAACGGCATCTCGATTTGGGAGCGCACTACCCGGTTGAGGAAGCACCCTTTCTCGGTCAGGTTGAGCTCCACCAGATGGCGGCCCACCACGGAGTCGTTCTTTACCACGATCTCTTCGGTGACGATCTGCAGGTCGAGCAGGTTGCGATCAAACACCTCTTTACCGTTGCGGTAGTTGACGTCCAGCTTTTCATGGCTCTCGGGATAGCCCACCAGAGCGATCTCGTCCCCTTCCTGAATGACGGCATCGCCATCGGGACTGGCGAGAATGCCGTTGCGGCGGATCCGCTCCACATAGCAGCCGGTGTGGGGATAGATGCCGGTTTCACGCAGGGTGCGGCCGCCAATCCAGGCTGCCAGCTCGGGGCCAACCCGATAGGCGCGGATGATGGGCAGGTAGGTCTTGCGACTGTCGCTGTCGGAGAGACCCCGCTCACGGGCAATTTTTTGCGCCTCGGTGTTGAGATCGAGCCGTGCCAGCGACGGCAGGTAGCGCACGACCAGCATCAGGCCAACCAGACCCACCAGATAGGTCAGGGCGTAGCCGATACCCATGTTGTCGAGCACCGCCTGCATATCGGTCTGATGGGGCAGGTTGAGCAGGCCACTGCGCAGGGCATCCTGGGCACCGACCAGCGCAGGGGTCGAGGTGAGCGACCCCGCCAGAATGCCGGCCGCCATCCCGGGCCCCAGATTGAAGAACTTGGCCAGCCCTACCGTGAGGAAGAGGGCGGTCAGCAGGATCACCAGGGTCAGGGTGATGTAGTGGATGCCATCGCGCAGGAAGACGCTGAAGAAGTGGGGCCCCGCTTCGATCCCCACGCAGAAGATGAAGAGCATGAAGCCGACGTTCTCGGTCGTGGCGGTGAACTCGAAGCCCATCTGACCAAACAGCAGGGCGGTAAACAGCACACCTATGGTGTTGCCAATCTGAAAGTTGCCAATCCGTACCTTGCCAAGCAGCAGGCCAAAAGCCAGCACCACGAAGAGCAGCAGGGAGTCGCTTTGATGTAGCAGTGTCACAAAGTCTATGGTCATGCCCGGAAAAACCGAGGAAAAAAGTGGGGCCGATATTGTGCCGGATCTATCCCCAATAAAGAAGCGCAAGGGGCCGATTAATCGAAAGGGATCTCGCACTATTTCGAGGCGATAGGGGGGCAAGGGGGAAAAAGAGGGAGCTTATTGCTGTGCCCCCCAGTGTCAATTAGTGAAAAATGCTGGTGGCCTCGCTTGGGGGATGGCAGCGGTAAAAACTTTAGATTCTGCTGCCACAACGCTTGATCGAGATCAGTTTCAGAAGATTCAACCAGCGGGATCAGAGGGTGGGCACGAGGTGAAACAGGGGATGATTTGCCCGTTCGCCCAGCCTGACTGGCCTGGCAAAAAGATATCTCGAGAAAGGTTCAAAAGACCCCTTTTGCGCCACTGACCAGAGATGCGTAAAAACAGCATAAAATCAGGTTTCGCGGCAAAACCGCTCCTGAAAAGCCGGGGTTGCCAGCTATCCCGCGTCCCGACAGGGATTGCGGCAGTTACCCACAGAATCTGTGGATAACCCTGTTTATGAATCTTGTTCATCGGCCGGAAAGCCGCGTCACGACTGGGCTGCAAGTGCTGTTCAAAAAATACCGCAGAAAAAAACTTGCTATAAAAATCAAATAGTTAGATATGGCAGAAGAAAACTCTGCAAGGGGGAGCGCGGGAGAAAACGGGAAACGGATCCACAAACGGGATCTTGTGCATTAAAAAAAGCTGGGGAGGGCACTAAAGTGGATAACTTGCACCGATATGGTGAGGAATTGGCTCCCCCGACTGGACTTGAACCAGTGACATACGGATTAACAGTCCGCCGTTCTACCGACTGAACTACGGGGGAACATCAGGCAAGGAGGGGCATCATACAGAAGGCGCCGGAGAGGGTCAAGCCGTTCGCGCCACCGCAAGCGAGTGTACCGCCGGGGAGCACTCGGTTACACTGCACGCTTGCTGCTTTGTGTCGGGAGTCTTCATGAGCAAACTGTTCAAACTAGCCAGCCAGTTTCAACCCGCCGGGGATCAGCCCGCTGCAATAGCCAGGCTGCTCGATGGCATCGAGTCGGGTCTTGCTCACCAGACCCTGCTCGGGGTGACTGGTTCAGGCAAGACCTTCACCATGGCCAATGTCATCGCTACCCTGAATCGCCCGACCATGATCCTGGCCCCCAACAAGACCCTGGCCGCCCAGCTCTATGGCGAGATGAAGGAGTTCTTTCCCGACAATGCGGTGGAGTATTTCGTCTCTTACTACGACTACTACCAGCCAGAAGCCTATGTGCCGACCACCGATACCTTTATAGAGAAGGATGCCTCTATCAACGATCACATCGAGCAGATGCGATTGTCGGCCACCAAGGCGCTGCTGGAGCGGCGCGACGTGGTGATCGTCGCCTCGGTGTCTGCCATCTATGGCCTGGGGGATCCTCAGGCCTACCTCAGCATGATGCTGCATCTCAAAGTGGGGGATGTGATCAACCAGCGGGATATTCTGCGCCGCCTCGCCGAGCTGCAATACACCCGTAACGACATGGCGTTTCAGCGTGGTACCTTCCGGGTGCGGGGAGAGGTGATCGACATCTACCCCGCCGAATCGGACAAGCTGGCCCTGCGGGTAGAGCTGTTTGATGAAGAGGTGGAGCGCCTCTCCCTGTTCGACCCGCTGACCGGCGCCATTGAGCAGACGGTGGTGCGCTACACCATCTATCCCAAGACCCACTATGCCACCCCGCGCGAAACCATCCTCGGTGCCATCGAGCACATCAAGGAGGAGCTCAGAGGGCGTCGCGAGCAGCTGATGTCGCTTAACAAGCTGGTGGAGGAGCAGCGTATCAGCCAGCGTACCCAGTTCGATATGGAGATGATGCAGGAGCTGGGCTACTGCTCCGGCATCGAGAACTACAGCCGTTACCTCTCCGGCCGGGCGCCGGGGGAGCCGCCGCCCACCCTGTTTGACTACCTGCCGGGGGATGGCCTGCTCATCATTGATGAATCCCACGTCACGGTGCCGCAGATCGGCGCCATGTTCAAAGGGGACCGATCCCGCAAGGAGACACTGGTGGAGTACGGTTTCCGGCTCCCCTCGGCGCTCGACAACCGGCCACTCAAGTTCGACGAATTCGAGGCGCTGATGCCGCAGACGGTGTTTGTCTCGGCGACCCCCGGCCCCTACGAGCTGGAGAAGTCCGGCGGCGATGTGGTGCAGCAGGTGGTGCGCCCCACCGGCCTGCTCGATCCGGAGATCGAGGTTCGCCCGGTGACCACTCAGGTGGACGATCTGCTCTCCGAGATCCGCAAGCGGGTTGCCGTGGAGGAGCGGGTGCTGGTCACCACCCTGACCAAGCGGATGGCGGAAGACTTGACCGAATATCTGGCGGAGCACGACGTCAAGGTGCGTTATCTCCACTCCGACATCGATACGGTCGAGCGGGTGGAGATCATCCGCGATCTGCGCCTCGGCAAGTTCGATGTGCTGGTGGGGATCAACCTGTTGCGGGAAGGTCTCGATATGCCGGAGGTGTCGCTGGTGGCGATTCTCGATGCGGATAAAGAGGGCTTCCTGCGCTCGACCCGCTCGCTGATCCAGACCATAGGCCGGGCGGCGCGCAACCTTAACGGCAAGGTCATCCTCTACGGCGATACCATCACCAACTCCATGCAGGTAGCGATCGAGGAGACCGAGCGGCGCCGTGCCCTGCAGCATGCCCACAACCTCAAGCACGGTATTGTGCCCAAGGGGCTCAACAAGTCGGTGGGGGACGTGATGGACATGGGGGGCACTCGCCCCACCGGCAAACCGGGCAAAGGGAGCCGCAAGGCCGCCGAGCCGCAAGGGGAGTACCATGCCCGCTCTGCCAGCGAGATTGCCAAAGAGATCAAACGGATGGAGGAGCAGATGTTCCAGCATGCGCGGGATCTGGAGTTCGAGCAGGCGGCCGCACTGCGGGATCAGATCCAGCGGCTGCGCAGCGAGCTGATAGAGTCATGAGCACCAGACGCGGGTTGCTCTGGCGGCGACTACGCCGCCTCTATCAGGGCTTTCGTCATCCCGGTACCCCCTGGTGGGCCAGGGGGCTGGTGATCCTTATCCTGCTTTACGGTATCAGCCCGGTAGATCTGGTACCGGACATGATCCCGCTTTTTGGCTGGCTCGACGATGCGACCTTGCTGCTCATTCTGCTGTGGGGTTGGGAGCGTTGTCTGCCGCCGCAGGTGCGCCACGAGCTGGAGGTAAGGCAGTAAGTCACAGCCTCTGCCACCATTCTCCCGCTTGATGGATAAGCCCGGGCGGGCGGTACAGCAGGAAAAACGGTTTCATTTGGCTGAGGGGTTAGCGGGTTTAAAAAGAGGCTAGCCCAGCGATTGTGAGCCGACTGGCATTGGCGTAGACTCCACGCCGTTCACTTTACGAGTATGGAAAAATGGATCTGATCCTCTTTGCAATCGACTTTATTCTGCACGTTGACGTGCATTTGAAAGAGCTGTTTGAAAACTACGGCATCTGGGTTTACGCCATCCTGTTTCTCATCATCTTCTGCGAGACCGGACTGGTGGTGACCCCCTTCCTGCCGGGTGACTCCCTGCTGTTTGCCGCCGGTGCGCTCACCGTGGGCAGCGTGCTGGATGTCCATACCCTGGCGGCCGTGCTGATCATCGCGGCCGTGCTGGGCAACGTGGTCAACTACACCATCGGTCACTTCTTTGGCGAGCAGCTGTTCCGCAACCCGGATTCAAAAATCTTCCGCCGCGACTATCTGGAGAAGACCCACGCCTTCTATGCCAAGCATGGCGGCAAGACCATCATCATTACCCGCTTCCTGCCCATCGTGCGCACCTTCGCCCCCTTCGTGGCCGGCATGGGCGCCATGACCTATCCGCGCTTCCTCGCCTTCAATCTGGTTGGCGGTCTGCTGTGGGTGCTGTCGTTCGTCTATGCCGGCCACTTCTTCGGTAACCTGCCGGTGGTGCGCCAGAACTTTACCCTGCTTATCTTCGGCATCATCGGCATCTCGCTGCTGCCGATGGTCATCGGGGCGATCAAGGCCAAGATGGGCGCCGCCAAGGCGTAACCAGCGGTCAGAAAGCATGAGAAAGGGGGAGCCATGATGGCTCCCCCTTTTTGCTGTTTACGATTTCTACGCCCATGCAAACGTCAGTTGCAGCAGCGTCCTTTCACCAGATTGCCGATGGCTACCACCACGAAAACCAGCAGGTAGGCGGCGAAGATGGCGACCAGCCACTGGGGCATGGAGAAATCGAAGAAACGCCAGCTGATCTCGGCGCAATCGCCGTCCGGGAAGAAGAGCCAGGGGATCCACTGATCGAGGGGGGCCCAGCTCGGGAAGTCGGCAAACGGGCTGCAGACGTTGAACGGGGAGGGGTTCATCTGATAGTCGACGTGCTTGAGGGCCAGTTGGAAGCCACGAAAGGCGCTGTATCCCCACAGCAGCATGGCACTCCAGCGCAGATACCACTTCTGCGGTGCGATGAGACCAACAAGACCGGCCGTGAGCACACCCAGGGTGGCGAGCCGTTCGTAGACGCACATGACACAGGGGTGAAGCCCGAGCACATGCTGGAAGAAGAGGGCACACAGCTCAAGGAACAGGGCGGAGGCAGCGAGCAGCCCCCACGCCAGTCGATTGGCTGCCAAACGGCGCAGAAACTCGATCATCTGATTGATCTCTCAGAAAAAAATAGTGGCTGAATTAGAGCAGAGCGGACAGCAAAAGAAAAGGGTCCGCAGGGACCCTTCTCGATTAGGCACAACGAGTTCAGTGGAGTGCGGGCGCCACGGCGGCGGCACCCTCTGACAGCACTAGCCATCCCTGCTGATAGAACCACTGGGTGGCGGGGCCGAGCAGCAACTCGACCGCAAAGAAGCCGACCAGCCCCAGCACCAGGGTGTAGGGCAGCGCCATCCACACCATGCGGCCATAGGAGAGGCGCAGCAGCGGTGCCAGCGCCGAGGTCAGCATGAAGAGGAAGGCGGCCTGACCGTTGGGGGTGGCGACTGACGGCAGGTTGGTGCCGGTGTTGATGGCCACGGCCAGCAGATCGAACTGCTCGCGACTGATGGCGCCGTTGAGCAGGGCCGTCTTCACCTCGTTGATATAGACGGTGCCGACAAAGACGTTGTCACTGACCATGGAGAGCAGACCGTTGGCCAGATAGAAGAGAGCCAGTTGCTGCTCGGGCTCGGCCGAGAGCACCCACTGGATCACCGGTTTGAACAGCTGCTGATCGATGATCACCGCCACCACGCTGAAGAAGACCGCCAGCAGCGCAGTGAAGGGCAGCGCCTCTTCGAACGCCTTGCCCAGCGCATGCTCTTCGGTGATGCCGGTGAGCGAAGTGGCCAGCACGATGACCGAGAGGCCGATGAGGCCTACCGCCGCCAGATGAAGGGCGAGGCCGATGATGAGCCAGACGGCGATCAGCGCCTGGACAATCAACTTGGCCTTGTCCTGCGGACTGCGCTTCGCCTCTTCATAACGGTTGTACTCCTCCATGATGGCGCGCACGTTGTCCGGCAGCAGGGTGCCGTAACCAAACCAGCGGAACCGCTCCACCACCACGCAGGTCAGCAGACCGCAGATAAAGACGGGGAGGGTGACGGGAGCCATGCGCACCGCAAACTCGCCGAAGTGCCAGCCAGCCTGCTCGCCGATGATGAGGTTCTGCGGCTCGCCCACCAGGGTGCAGACGCCACCCAGAGCGGTACCGATGGCGGCATGCATCATCAGGCTGCGCAAAAAGGCGCGGAAGTTATCGAGATCCTGACGGTTGAGCTCGGGCACTTCCTGATCCTGGGTATGGTCGTGAGGATTGCCGAACTCCTTGCCGGAGGAGACCTTGTGATAGATGGCGTAGAAGCCGGTCGCCACGCTGATCACCACCGCAATCACGGTCAGGGCGTCAAGAAACGCCGACAGGAAGGCGGAGACCAGACAGAAGGAGAGAGAGAGCAGGATCTTGGAGCGCACCCCGATCAGCAGCTTGGTAAAGACGAAAAGCAACAACTGCTTCATGAAGTAGATACCGGCCACCATAAAGACCAGCAACAGCAGCACTTCGATGTTGGCGACCAGCTCGTGTTTGACCTGTTCGGCAGAGGTCATACCGATGAGCACCGCTTCGATGGCCAGCAGACCGCCGGGTTGCAGGGGGTAGCACTTGAGGGCCATGGCGAGGGTGAAGATAAATTCCACCACCAGTAACCAGCCCGCGCTGAAGGGGTCGAGATAGAAGGCGATCGGATTGATCACCAGAAACAGCAGAATGGCGCTTTTATACCAGTGTGGGGCATTGCCGAGGAAGTTCTTGGCAAATGCCTGCCCGAGGCTTATTGGCATGATGTTGGGTCTCTGGGTTGTTGTTGGGATCTTGCATCCATGCAGTCAATGATGGATCGACCAGTACGTCCGGATGTTGACCTCTCGCGAGTTAATGTCACGTGATTTTAATCAAAAAGCGGGCCGATGATAAATAAGAGCTGGCCGGAAGCGGCCTTGATGGTGGTTTAATAACCACACATTGAGCGGCTTCCCACTACAAGGGATGTGATTGAATACAAGTTATCAACAATATTTGTCCCGATGTGAGCAGAGGACTGACCTTATGCTTGCCAGCCATCATCGCTTTGATATCATTCGTCAGCCTTTTTACGCATTACAACAGAGTCAATTCATGGTTATAAAAGCGCAGAGCCCAGCAGGGTTTGCCGAGGAATACATCATCGAGTCCATCTGGAACAATCGCTTTCCTCCCGGATCCATTCTGCCCGCCGAGCGTGAGTTGTCCGAGTTGATCGGGGTGACGCGGACGACCTTGCGTGAAGTGCTGCAGCGACTGGCCCGTGATGGCTGGCTGACCATCCAGCATGGCAAACCGACCAAGGTGAACAACTTCTGGGAAACCTCGGGCCTCAATATTCTGGAGACGCTGGCTCGTCTCGATCAGGACAAGGTGCCGGATCTGATAGCCCAGTTGCTCTCTGCCCGTACCCACATCTGCACCATCTTTATTCGCGGGGCGATCCGTCACAATCCGGAACAGGCCGCCGAGATCCTGCGTGGCGCCGATGGAGTCGAGAACAATCCACAGGCCTATGCCGAGTTCGATTATCGCCTGCATCACCAGCTGGCGTTTGCTTCCGGCAATCCGATCTACGCGCTGATCCTGAACGGTTTTAAAGGGTTGTATAGCCGGGTCGGTAGCTACTACTTCTCCGACAAGCAGGCTCGCGAGACCGCAGATGCCTACTACAAGACGCTGCTTGGTCTGGCCGAGACCAAAAACCACGAAGCGGTCTTTATGACTGTGCGTCAGTACGGTATCGAGTCAGGCAAACTCTGGACCCGCTTGCGCCAGGATATGCCCAACGATCTGTGTGACAACTGATCGTTCGCCAGACACTCAAAAACGCGTCATCGGGCGCGTTTTTTTATGCCATTGAGTCACGCCGCCAGCCGTTTTACGTCACAAGGCGCGCAGGGACAGGGTTGGTTTGGCGCGATAATGACCATCTAATAGCTTGATCTGGATGGATATTCGGCCGAAAAAGTTGATCCAGCTCAAATGCACCCTGCATTTATTACTTTGGTGGCATTGGACTCATACTCACATTGAGGTCAAATGGCCTCACGAGAGCGGAGCCTACATCCGCCAAAAGGAACACACCTTTCACTGGATGAAGGACACACAATGAGTCTTCTTGAACACACCATCTGGACTGTGCTGGGATACGGGGCCATGCCCTTTATCTTTCTGAGCGGATTCGTAGCCGTGGCAGTCACCTGCTGTGCGCTGCTCAATGCGTTCGGAGTCCAGTCCGCCGAGAAGTGAGTCGCTTCTTGATACCGCCAAATGCCAGTCTTCGGACTGGCATTTGTTTTTTCTGTCTTTTAAAGCACTTAAATCGAGGCTATGGGGTAGAAAGGTGATGCGGGATGGTCGAACCTGCCACTGATTTTGATTACACTGACGGCCATATTTTCTACCCCCACTTGTCACAGGGTATTCAAGGTTTTCTATGGCTCTCAAGGCAACCGTATTCAAGGCCCAGATCAGCTTGTCTGATATGGATCGCAACCTCTATCAGGATTTCTCCCTCACGCTGGCGCGTCACCCCTCTGAAACCGACGAACGGATGATGATCCGGTTGGCGGCCTTTGCCTGGCATGCGGCCGAGCGGCTGGAGTTCACCAAGGGGCTCAGCGCCGATGACGAACCCGAGCTCTGGCTCAAGAGCTACTCGGACGAAATCGAGCTCTGGATTGAGCTGGGTCAGCCCGACGAGAAGCGGCTGAAAAAGGCCTGCAACCGTTCCCGTGAAGTGGTGCTCTATCTCTATGGCGGCCGCGGCACCAGCGTCTGGTGGAAACAGAATCAGGGCAAGCTTGGCCTGCACGACAACCTCAGCATCATAGAGCTCTCGGAGAGCCAGACCCTGCCGCTCACCGAGATGGTGGAGCGCACCATGCAGCTCACCTGCACCATCTCGGAAGGGCAACTCTGGATCAGCAATGGCAGCAAAGAGGTGACGCTCGATCCGCTGCTGTTGATGGGCAAGCCTGCCCGCGAGCTGTAACGGGATCTCCCTGTGCTCGGCGCCCTGCTCAATATCGTCATCCCCGTGTTTGCAGTGGTCGGGCTCGGCGCTCTTTATGGCAGATTGCGGCCAGAGGCGGCGCTCGGTTACGTCAATCGGGCCAATATCGAGCTGTTTACCCCGGCGCTGGTCTTCTCCGCCCTGGTCAAGTATCCGCTGGCGCTGGGGGAGCATCTGCCGCTCATCGCGGCTGGCGCGCTGGTGATCCTGTTGCCCGGTCTACTGCTTGCGCTACTCAGGCTCAAGGGGATTGAACGGGCGGCGCTCATTTTGCCCGCCATGTTCCGCAATACCGGCAACCTCGGCATCCCCCTGATGGTGCTGGCCTTTGGCGAGCAGCAGCTAGGGGCCATCGTTATCCTCTTTGTGCTCTCCAACCTGCTGCACTTCTCGGTCGGCATGTTTATCCTCTCGGCCAACACCTCCCGCTGGCTCTGGCTGCGCAGCCCGGTGCTCTGGGCCGCGCTGGCCGGGTTGCTGGTGGCTAATCTGCATATCGCGCTGCCGGAGTATGTGGTGACCACCGCCTCGCTGGTCGGGCAGATCTCGGTGCCGCTGATGCTCTTTGCGCTGGGAATAAGATTGACGGAAGGGGAGCTGGATCATCTGGGGCTGGCGCTGAAATGCAACCTGCTCTATCTGCTGGCGGGCGGTTTGTCGCTTCTGCTCGCGATCGGGTTGTTGCCGCTCAAGGGGGAGTGGATCCCGCTTCTGATGTTGTCGGTTTCTCTGCCGCCTGCGGTGCTTAATTACATGCTTTGCGAGCAGTACCACTGCCAGCCGGAGAAGGTGGCCAGTATCGTGCTCGGCGGCAACGCCCTCTCTGTGGTGGTGATCCCGCTGGCCGTCTGGCTGGCGCTGCACCTGCCAACCTGATCTTGCTCACATCTTCTATATTTTTGTTTTTGTTGGCTTTTATCTTCATTTTTGTGCTCATTTTCCCCGTCATTCATTTTCCCTTTTCGTGATCCCCCCCGAAGTTGTGCTGACGGATATCCCTTAGTATCTGGCCAGCATGGCTCCCTTTAGAGGGAGAACAACAAGAACAAAAAGGAATGATGGATGAGATCCGTGAGCAACCAGTGTCTGTTGATGCAGATCCAGCCCACCATCTTGCGTTTTGCCAAGATGCTGGCGAGTGTGCTGCAACTTGAGGTCGAGATCGTCGATGCCGATATGGTGCGGGTAGCGGGCACTGGCCCCTATGGCAAGTTTTTCGGCCGCCAGCTGGAGGGGGACTCCCGCCTGCTGCGCTATGTGATTGATAACCAGCGGGAAAAGATCGTTACCCACACCAGCGATGATCCGGTCTGCGAGGGGTGCAGCTGCAAGGAGAGCTGTCGCGAGCGCGCCTTCCTCGGGGTGCCCATCATGGTGGATGAGGGGTGCATAGGGGTGATCAGCCTGGTCGCCTTCAGTGCCGAGCAGCAGGCCCGTCTCAACAACAATCTGCAGGATGTGTGTGACTACGTGCGCCATATCTCCACCATCTTTGTGGCCAAGCTGCTCGATTCGCGCGGCCTGTCGGACGGGGTCAACAAGGTGTTCCTCGATCTGATGACCCACATGGATCAGGGCTGCCTGCTGCTCGACGAGAAAAATCAGGTGCGCTTTGCCAACGAAGCGGCGCTGCATCATCTGGGCTGTCAGCCGGAGCAGCTGCAGGGGCGTGAGGTGGGGATCCGCCCGCTCACCTTTGCCCGGCAGGAGATCAGCGGCCATATCCAGCACATTTTCACCTTGGGGGATCGCCAGGAGCTGATCATCGGTCAGCTGCACCATGTGCAGGGGCAGCAGCTCTTCCTGATGGCCTTTCACCAGTCCCACTCCGGGCAAGTGCGCGAGCCGGATCCCGATGTCCGCATCGACCTGCTGATCGGCGAGAGCAAGCCGATGCGCAACCTCAAGCGATTGCTGCAGCGCATCGCCCAGAGCCCGTCGAGCGTGCTCATTTGTGGCGAGAGCGGCACCGGCAAGGAGGTGGTGGCCCGCGCGGTTCATCGCCTGAGCCCGCGCCATGACAAACCCTTTATCGCCATCAACTGTGCCGCCATCCCCGAGCAGCTGCTGGAGAGCGAGCTGTTTGGCTATGTGAAGGGCTCCTTCACCGGCGCCTCCAGCGGTGGCAAGCAGGGGCTTATTCAGGCGGCCCATCAGGGGACCCTGTTCCTCGACGAGATCGGCGACATGCCGCTCACTATGCAGGCCAAGCTGCTGCGGGTGCTGGAGCTGCGGGAAGTGACCCCCATCGGCGCCAGCCGGCCGGTGCCGGTGGATATCCGCATCATCGCCGCTACCCATCAGCATCTCGACCAGTACATCGCCGAAGGGAAATTTCGCGAGGATCTCTTCTATCGCATCAACGTCATTCCTCTCAACCTGCCACCGCTGCGCGAGCGGGAAGGGGATGTGGAGCTGCTGACTCACTATTTCCTCAACCAGCACACCAGCCGGATCGGCACCGTCTACCCCGGTCTGACACCGGAGGTGATGGCGCTGCTCAAGGGGTATCGCTGGCCGGGCAACGTACGAGAGCTGAGCAACCTCATCGAATATCTGGTCAACGTCAGCCAAGCCGGTGAAGTGATCGACAGCAGCCTGTTGCCGCCCAACATCATCCGCAATCAGGATCCCCATCCAGTGGTAACCCAGACCATCCCCATCGTGCCCCTGAGCGCCATCCCGGGCGAACCGGTGGCAGCGCAAGGCCCAATGGCAGTCATGCCGGAAAAGTTGCAGGATCCCGCCCCGGGAGAGAGCGGGCTGGAGAGCATGGAGAAGCAGATGATCGAGGAGACTCTGCAGCGGCTTGGCAACAAGAAGCTGGCGGCGCAGGCATTGGGGATCGGGATCGCTACCCTCTATCGCAAGATAAAGAAGTACGATATTGCCGTGCAGGCCTGATGATCTGGCGGTGTCTATTCAGCCCGCGTCATGCAAATGGTGATGCGGGCTTTTTGTTGGGCGCAGCAAAAACAGCGCAAGAAGGTAGGGGGAGAGAATGCAAAAAGCCCGCTCGATGAGCGGGCTTTTCAAATCTGGTGCGTCCTAGTGGATTCGAACCACCGACCCCCACCATGTCAAGGTGATGCTCTAACCAGCTGAGCTAAGGACGCA
>NZ_JRGM01000156.1 GCF_000764665.1 Aeromonas lacus
GATCGGCAGTAATAAACTTCTGGCGATAGGCAATCTCTTCCGGACACGCGACTTTCAATCCCTGACGGGTCTCGATGGTCTGAATAAAGTTGCTCGCTTCAATCATGCTTTCATGGGTTCCGGTATCCAGCCAGGCATAACCACGGCCCATCATCGCCACCGACAGATTGCCTTGCTCCAGGTAGATACGGTTCACATCGGTAATTTCCAGCTCACCACGGGGCGATGGCTTTAGGCTCTTGGCGATCTCCACCACGTTGTTGTCATAGAAATAGAGGCCTGTCACCGCATAGTTGCTCTTGGGCACCAACGGCTTCTCTTCCAGAGAGATAGCGGTGCCCTCTTTATCAAATTCCACCACCCCATAACGCTCGGGGTCGTGCACATGGTAGGCAAAGACGGTAGCACCGCTCTCTTTGGCCGCGGCAGCCGCCAGCTGTTTCTGCAGATCGTGGCCATAGAAGATGTTGTCGCCCAGCACCAGCGCGCAGGGGTCTGACCCGATGAACTCTTCACCCAGAATAAAGGCCTGAGCCAATCCGTCCGGACTTGGCTGCACCTTGTACTGCAAATTCAGACCCCACTGGCTGCCATCACCCAGCAATTGCTCAAAGCGGGGAGTATCTTGCGGCGTGCTAATGATCAAAATATCGCGAATACCCGCCAGCATCAGGGTGCTCAGCGGGTAGTAGATCATCGGCTTGTCATAGATGGGCAGCAGCTGCTTGCTCACCGCCATGGTCACGGGATAGAGACGGGTGCCAGAGCCACCGGCCAGAATAATGCCTTTTCGTTTGGTCATGATGCTTGTTTCTTATTTTTAAATTGCAAAAGAAAAAGGTGGCTTGAAGCCACACCCTTTAGGTTTTATCCCTTGCCAGCCAAGTATGCACTCAACACATCCCTGACCATTGATTTATTTGCCCAGGATCTCGGTCAACATCCGCTCTACACCGACCGTCCAATCCGGCAGCACCAGATCGAAGGTGCGCTGGAATTTGCCAGTATCAAGGCGAGAGTTATGGGGTCGTTTGGCAGGGGTCGGGAAGGCACTGGTCGGCACCGCATTGAGCTGTGTCACCGCCAGTTCAACGCCAGCCTCTCTGGCTTTGGCAAACACCAGCTGGGTGTAGTCAAACCAGGTGGTGGTACCGGAGGCAATCAGATGGTACAGCCCTGCGACCTCGGGTTTACTCTGCGCCACACGGATCGCATGGGCGGTGCAATCAGCCAGCAACTCGGCGCCGGTCGGTGCGCCGAACTGGTCATTAATGACTGACATCTCGCTACGCTCTTTGCCAAAGCGCAGCATCGTCTTGGCAAAGTTGGCGCCGCGGGCGGCGTAGACCCAGCTGGTGCGGAAGATCAGGTGACGGGAGCAAATAGCGGCGCCTTGTTCCCCTGCCAGCTTGGTTTCGCCGTAGACGTTGAGCGGGGCGGTCGCATCGGTTTCCAGCCAGGGGCGCTCACCGCTGCCATCAAACACATAGTCGGTGGAGTAATGCACCAGCCAGGCACCCAATGCTTCCGCTTCTTTGGCGATAGCGGCCACGCTGGTTGCGTTTAGCAGCTCGGCAAACTCCCGCTCGCTCTCTGCTTTATCCACTGCGGTATGGGCCGCTGCGTTGACAATCACATCCGGCTTGACCAGACGTACCGTTTCGGCCACCCCTGACGGGTTGCTGAAATCGCCGCAATAGTCGGTGGAGTCAAAATCAACGGCAGTGATGCGCCCCAGCGGCGCCAGTGCGCGCTGCAGCTCCCAGCCTACCTGGCCGTTTTTGCCAAACAGCAGAATATGCATCAGGCACGCTCCCCATCGTTCTGTTCAATCGCGGAATAGTGCTGCTCAATCCAGGATTGGTAGGCGCCACTCTTGACGTTGCTGACCCACTGCTGGTTATCCAGATACCACTGCACGGTTTTGCGAATGCCAGACTCGAACGTTTCTAGCGGTTGCCAAGCAAGCTCACTGCTCATCTTGGTCGCATCGATCGCATAGCGGCGATCGTGACCGGGACGATCCGCTACATAGGTGATTTGATCGCGGTAAGAGCACGCCTTCGGCACCATCTCGTCCAGCAGATCGCAGATGGTGTGTACCACCTCCAGATTCTGCTTCTCGTTATGACCGCCGATGTTGTAGGTCTCCCCGACCACGCCCGTGGTCACCACCTTGTAGAGCGCGCGCGCATGATCTTCTACATAGAGCCAGTCACGGATTTGGTCGCCCTTGCCATAGACCGGAAGCGGCTTGCCATCCAGCGCGTTAAGAATGACCAGCGGGATCAGCTTCTCGGGGAAGTGGTACGGGCCGTAGTTGTTGGAGCAGTTGGTGACGATGGTCGGCAGACCGTAGGTGCGGCGCCAGGCGCGCACCAGATGGTCGCTGGAAGCCTTGGAGGCAGAATAGGGGCTGCTGGGGGCGTAGGGGGTGGTCTCGGTAAAGAGCGGCAGTGGCTCACCGGCAGCGACTTCATCCGGATGGGGCAGATCCCCATACACCTCGTCGGTGGAGATATGGTGGAAGCGGAAGGCCGCCTTGCGTACCTCGTCCAGACCGTTCCAATAGGCACGTGCCGCTTCCAGCAACATATAGGTGCCGACGATATTGGTCTCGATAAAGTCAGCCGGTCCTGTGATGGAGCGATCAACATGGCTCTCGGCGGCCAGGTGCATCACCGCATCCGGCTGGTGCTGGGCAAACACCCGATCCAGCTCGGCGCGATTGCAGATATCCACCTGCTCAAACGCATAACGCTCGCTCGACGATACATCGGCCAGGGATTCCAGATTGCCGGCATACGTGAGTTTATCGAGATTGATAACGGCATCCTGGGTATCACGGATGATATGGCGCACCACGGCAGAGCCGATAAAGCCGGCACCGCCGGTCACGAGGATTTTCATAGATATGCGTTCTCTTGCGAGGAGTGAATACGGAATTGGGTATCGGGGGGTATGGAACAGAAAACAGCTGTATTAGCGCTAAAAATCAATACATAACGTGTATTGCCAAGACTGCACTACACAGCCGTTATGCATATACGTTGAACAAAAACTAAGGATAACACCATGGCTACCGCCCCTGGGTTACAGCCCCCAGTTTGCTGCTTTTAACCAAATTTTGTTTGCTGTTGGTCATCTTGTCCTCCAGCATTTTTATGTTTTGATGGTCGATAACAGTGTTACACGCTCGCATTTTATAGCCAAAAGAGGGTGTACAAAACCTAAACGACACATAGTCTACCAGCCCGATAAGGCGCAGATTCTATCTCGTTTTCTGCAAACCTGCACAGCAAAAAGTGCCTTCATCAAGGGTTTTGAATCAAGATTCGATGGAGAACCGAAACAGCTTGATGAACTCATCCGAACCACCTTTCAAAATCGAACAGAACACAGCCAAGTTACCGTTTTTTGGGCGAAAAAAATGGGGCAACCGCTCACGTTGCCCCATTTTATAGCCAGCTTTAACTGACTCTTTTATCAAATTGTGATCTGTCGCTCAGAACAGATGGACACGCTTTTGCTCAGTCACCTTTTGACTCAACCGCTGCAGCCATGCGCGCCTCTTTGCTCTGGTGGCTGGTGAAGTAGCGCATCACCAGCACGAAGAAGAGCGGCACGAAGAAGATGGCCAGCACGGTGGCACTGATCATCCCCCCCATGACGCCGGTACCGATGGCGTTGCGGCTGCTGGCACCGGCGCCGGAGCTGATCACCAGCGGCAGCACCCCGAGGATAAAGGCAAGCGAGGTCATCAGGATCGGGCGCAAACGCAGACGCGCAGCCTCCACCACCGCCTCACCCAGCCCCATCCCCTTGTCATAGAGCTCTTTGGCAAATTCCACGATCAGGATCGCGTTCTTCGCCGACAAGCCTATGGTGGTGAGCAGGCCAACCTGGAAGTAGACGTCATTCTCCAGCCCGCGCAGAGTCGCGGCCAGGATGGCCCCCAACACACCCAACGGCACCACCAGCATCACCGAGAACGGAATGCTCCAGCTCTCGTAGAGGGCAGCCAGACAGAGGAACACCACCAGCAGCGAGATCGCATAGAGCGCGGGGGCCTGTGAACCAGCCTGCCGCTCCTGGAAGGAGAGCCCGGTCCACTCGATACCCACCCCTTCCGGCAGCTTCTTCACCATCTGCTCGATAGCGGCCATCGCATCACCGGTACTCTTGCCGGGCGCCGCTTCCCCGACGATCTCCATCGCCGGTACGCCGTTGTAACGCTCCAGACGGGGCGAGCCAAAGCTCCACTCGGTGCTGGCAAAGGCAGAGAAGGGCACCATCTGACCGGCACTGTTGCGCACATACCATAGCTTCAGGTCTTCCGGGTTCATCCGGAAGGGGGCATCCGCCTGCAGGTAGACCTTCTTGATCCGGCCCCGGTCGACGAAATCATTGACGTAGGACGAACCCCAGGCGGTAGCCAAGGTGTTGTTGATGTCCGCGATGGAGAGCCCCTGTGCCAGCGCCTTCTCGTAGTCGATCTTGATATCGAGCTGCGGCGTATCTTCCATCCCGTTCGGGCGCACCCGCACCAGGGTGGGATCCTGCGCCGCCATGCCGAGCAGCTGGTTGCGCGCCGCCATCAGCTTCTCGTGGCCAATACCACCGCGATCCTGCAGGAAGAAGTCAAAACCGGTCGCCGTACCCAGCTCAGGGATCGGAGGCAGGTTGAAGGCGAAGACCTGCGCCTCCTTGATGCTGAACAGATAGCCCATGGCGCGGCCGATGATGGCATTGGCGCTGCGATCCGGGCTCTTGCGCTCACTCCAGTCCTTGAGCTTGATAAAGGCCATGCCCGCGTTCTGACCGCTACCGGCGAAGCTGAAGCCCGCCACCGTCAGTACGGAGTCGACATTGTCCTTCTCGTTTTTCAGGAAGTAGTCGCGCATGTCCGCCAGCACCACCTCGGTGCGCTGCTTGGTCGCGCCCACGGGCAGTTGCACCATGGACATGATGACCCCCTGATCCTCTTCCGGCAGGAAGGAGGTGGGCATCCGCATAAAGAGCACAGCCAGCACTGCCAGCATGGCACCGTAGATGAGGCTGTAGCGCACGCCTTGCTTGATCACCTTGCCAACTCCGCGCTGGTAGCGCTGGGTGCCGGCATCAAAGGCGCGGTTGAACCAGCCAAAGAAGCCGCGTTGGGCACCGAACTCGCCGTGTTTCATCGGCTTGAGCAGGGTGGCACAGAGTGCCGGCGTCAGGATCAATGCCACCAGCACCGACAAGGTCATCGCCGAGACGATGGTCAGCGAAAACTGGCGATAGATGGCACCGGTCGATCCGCCAAAGAAAGCCATCGGCACGAATACGGCGGAGAGCACCAGAGCAATCCCCACCAGCGCGCCAGTGATCTGGCCCATCGACTTGCGGGTCGCCTCCAGCGGGGAGAGATCCTCCTCGCTCATCAGGCGCTCCACGTTCTCCACCACCACGATGGCGTCATCCACCAAGAGGCCGATGGCGAGCACCATACCGAACATGGTGAGGGTGTTGATGGAGAAGCCAAATGCCGCCATCACCCCGAAGGTACCGAGCAGCACCACGGGCACCGCGATAGTCGGGATCAGGGTCGCCCGGAAGTTCTGCAGGAACAGATACATGACGCAGAACACCAGGAAGATCGCCTCGATCAGGGTCTGCACCACCTCCTCGATGGAGATCTTCACAAACGGCGTGGTGTCGTAGGGGTAGACGATCTTCATGTTGGCCGGGAAGTACTCCGACAGCTCGTTCAGCTTGGCGCGCACCTTCTCGGAGGTATCCAGCGCGTTGGCACCGGTCGCCAGCTTGATGGCCACCGCCGCAGTGGGCTGACCATTGTAGAGCGCTTCGGCGTCGTAGCTCTCGCCAGCCAGCTCGACCCGGGCCACATCTTTCAGCCGCACCTTGGCGCCATCCTGAGTCACCCGCAGCAGGATGTCGTTGAACTGCTCGACGGTGGAGAGACGGGTCTGACCCATGATGGTGGCGGTGAACTGCTGATCGGCCACCGAGGGGGTTCCCCCCAGTTTGCCGAACGCCACCTGGGCGTTTTGCGCCTTGATCGCCAGCTGCACATCACCAGGAGTCATCTGGACCCGATTGAGCTTGTTGGGGTCGAGCCAGATCCGCATGGAGTACTGGCTGCCAAACAGGGTGATATCCCCTACCCCGTCCAGACGGCTCAGCGGCTCCTTGATGTTGGAGACCACATAGTCGGCCAGATCGTCGTTCTTCATGCTGCCATCGCTGGAGATGAAGGCGGCCACCATCAGGAAGCTGCTGGAGGTCTTCTGCACCCGGATCCCTTGCTGCTGCACCTCTTGCGGCAATAGCGACATCGCTTGCTGCAGCTTGTTCTGCACCTGTACCTGGGCGATATCGGGATCGGTCCCCGGCTGGAAGGTCAGGGTGACCGACACCCGGCCAGCGGAATCGGACTGGGAGGACATGTAGAGCAGGTGATCCAGCCCCGTCATGTTCTGTTCGATGATCTGGGTCACCGAGTCCTCTACCGTCTTGGCAGATGCGCCCGGATAGCTGGCGGAGATGCTCACCGCCGGCGGTGCAATGCTCGGATACTGGGCGACCGGCAGTTTGATGATGGCCAGGCTGCCCGCCAGCATGATCACCAGCGCGATCACCCAAGCAAAAATGGGTCTGTCTATGAAAAATCGAGCCATGAAGCGACTACTCCATCCTACTTGTTGGCCGGGGTGGCGGCAGTTGCCGGCGCCGCAGCCTGTTCAGCCGGATTGACCACGGCACCCGGACGCACTTTCTGCAACCCGGCCACGATCACCCGCTCGCCGGCATTGAGACCGGACTCCACCACCCAGCTGGTATCGACGATGCGACCCAGCTGAACGTTGCGCAGATCCACCTTGTTGTCAGCCGTCACCACCAGCACGGTCGCGCCGCCGTTGGGGGTACGGGTCACCGCGGTTTGCGGCACCAGCAGCCCTTTGGCCCGCTCGCCCTCTTGCAGAGTGGCGCGCATGAACATGCCGGGCAGCAGCAGATGCGCGGGGTTGGGGACGATCACCCGCAGGGCCACCATGCCGGTGGTCTCATCCACGGTGACGTCGGAGAACTGCAGCGAGCCCTCTTCGCCATAAGTGGTGCCATCTTCCAGCTGGAAGCTCACCTTGGCCCCCTTGTGTTCGTCCTGCACCACCTTGCCCTCGGCCACCAGCCGCTTGAGACGCAGCAGATCGGCGGTGGACTGGCGCACATCGACATACATGGGGTCGAGCTGCTGGATAACGGCGAGGCTGTCAGCCTGCTGGGCCGTCACCAGCGCCCCTTCGGTCACCGCAGAGGTGCCGATGCGACCGCTGATGGGCGCCGTGATGCGGGTGTAACCCAGATTGATCTCGGCGGTGCGCAGGGCCGCCTTGCTCGCCATGATCTCTGCCTGCGCCTGCTTCCAGCTGGCGTCGGCATCGTCATAGTCCTGACGGCTGATGGAGTTGACCTTGAGCAGCTCCTGATAGCGCTTGGCCTTGAGGCGGGCGCTCTGCTCGTTGGCCTGCGCCTTGGCCAGATTTGCCTTGGCGCTGGCGACGGCAGCCTGATAGACAGCCGGATCGATCTGATAGAGCAGATCGCCAGCCTTCACATCGCTCCCCTCGGTAAAGAGGCGCTTGAGGATGATGCCACCCACCTGCGGGCGCACTTCGGCCACCCGCAACGGGGCGCTGCGGCCGGTCAGCTCGCTGGTCAACTTGAGCGGAGCACTCTGCAGGGTCACCACGTCAACCGCGACGGGAGGCATACCCCCCTGTCCCTGCGGCGCGCCCTTGTCGCCACAACCTGCCAGCAAGCCTGTTGCCAGCAGGGCAAGACCTACCGAACGAGCAAGAATATGTTTATGCATGAAACACCTGAGCCTTTGCCAGTCAATGAACAATCAGGGCCACGTGGGCCCTGTTGGTAAAAATCGGAAAGATGAGGCAATATACATACATTCATAAATGTATGTAAGTGACTTTTTTTGCTGATTAAGGGGCGCAGAAGCAGATGGCCAGACGGACCAAAGAGGAGGCACAGCAGACCCGCTGCACCATCATGAAGACGGCGCTGGATCTCTTCTGCAGCCAGGGGCTGGCCAAGACCAGCCTGACCGACATTGCCAGGGCCGCAGACCTGACGCGCGGGGCCATCTACTGGCACTTCAAAAACAAGGAGGAGCTCTTCTTCTCCCTCTGGGAGGAGCTCTGCCAACCCCTCGCCCATCAGCTCGACGCCTGCGTCAATGAAGAGGAGCCAGACCCCCTCGGCAAGCTGCGCGACTTCCTCAAAGAGGTGCTGACCCGCATCACCCGGGATCAGGCCCACCAGCAGATGTTCACCATCCTCTTCAATCTGGAGTCGCTGGAGGGGGAAGCCATCTCCCTGCGCGAACATATCCGCAGCCAGTCCAGCAACTTCTTCCGCGATCTTGAGACCACCCTCACCAATGCCATCCGGCGCGGACAGCTGCCCGCCAATCTGGATCTGCGGCGAGCCTCCACCCTGCTCCACTGTACTCTCGATGGTTACATCATCAACTGGCTCCACTTTCCGGAGCGGATCGATCTGGCCGCCGAGTCGGAGTACCTGCTCGACTGCATGTTCACCATGCTCACCCAGCCCCGCAATCCGGCGGTTCGTTCCTAGTGTTCACCCTCTGCACCAACTTGCGGGCCGCTTTGCCAGCACAGCCCCCGATTTGCTAAGGTAGCGCCCCCTGTAGCCGCCTCGGCCCGAGACCATCGCTGTGACATCCACTGACGCCATCACCCACGATACCGCCCATCCCGCCGGCCCGACTCCAGCGCACACCGCCTTTACGGCCCGGCTGACCACTGGCGCCCACCTGCTCAACCTAGACTGCGGCGACGGAGTGGATCTCTGCTGGCTGCGGGATGCCGGTTTTCGGGTCACCGCCTGTGAGCCAGAGCTGGCGCAGGCACGCAGCGCATCGCGCCGCTCGGGTCAGGCGGTGCGGGTCTGCCCCATCGCGGGGATGCGCAGCGTGCTCCCCTATGACGGCATCTGGCTCAGTCGCCCTGCTGACCTCGCCGGGCATAAAGCGGGTGACACCCTGCGCCATCTCGCTACCCTGCTCAAACCGGGTGCGCCGCTGGCATTGCCGGTCGCAACCGATCTCGCGGCAGCTACGACTCAGCTGGCCGAGCGACTCGAACAGGATGAGATCCCCCTGGCAATCTGCGCGGAGCAGCCGGCCCAATCCACCGCAGCGTTGAGTTATCTGCTGCTGATCCGCACGACCGCGTGATTGGCGGCGCCGGTTAACCCCTTAACGGCGCTCGCTTTTTACCCGCACAGGCCCTAACCCCGAGGCCCTGCACGCTCTCTGTCAGCCCACCATGTTCAGCACACCGTGCCGCATCTTGCGCGTTTAAATATGGGCGTTTTCCGGCCGGGGAAAATAGCCATTAACAATATTTAACTCGGCGTTAACCCATTCAAGACAGACATAATGCGGATTCTGTGTTAGAAAGTGTGATTAATATCAAAATTTAATAACAAATCAGACAATACAACCAACACCGGATTTCCTTATGAAACTTGTCCTCAAACTCATTGCTGGCATTCTTGCCGGTCTCTTGCTCGGTCTCTACGCCCCTGAGTGGGTGGCGCGCGTGCTGTTTACGGCCAAGACAGTCATAGGTCAGCTCATTACCTTCACCATTCCGCTCATCATCCTCTTCTTCATCATGAGCGGTATCGCCAGCCTGCCGAAGAACTCCGGCAAGCTGCTGGGCAAAACCGTGGCCCTCTCCTACTGTTCCACCATTCTGGCGGGCCTGTTCGCCTTTACCGTGGCGAGCCACCTGATCCCGCAACTGACCACCGCCGCCGAGCCCACTACCGCCGAGGCGGTCAAGCTCGCCTCCTACGTCAATCTGGAGATCCCGCCTCTGTTTGGCGTGATGTCTGCGCTGGCCGCCGCCTTCGTGTTCGGTATCGGCATCAGCGCCACCCAGGCCACCGATCTGCGCCGGGTCGCCGATCAGGGCCGTGACATCATCGACCGCCTGCTGGCCAAGGTGATCATTCCGCTGCTGCCGTTTTACATCGCCGGTGTCTTTGTCGAAATGACGGTGGAAGGCACCGTGTTCGCCACCCTGAAGACCTTCGGCGTGGTGCTGGTAATGGCCATCCTGATGCACTGGGTCTGGCTCTCCGTGCTGTTCGTCGGTACCGGTCTGGCCCTTGGCCGCTCACCGGCCCAGCTTATCAAGAACATGCTGCCCGCCTACTTCACCGCGCTGGGTACCATGTCGAGCGCCGCCACCATTCCGGTTGCCCTGCAGTCGAGCAAGAACAACGGGGTGAGCGATGGCATCGCCAACTTCACCGTGCCGCTATGCGCCACCATTCACCTCTGTGGCTCCACCATTACCCTGGTGACCTGCGCCACCGCGGTAATGTTCCTCTCCGAACATCTGGCCATTCCGGGCATCGACACCATGCTCCCCTTCATCATGATGCTGGGCGTCATCATGATCGCCGCCCCGGGTGCCCCGGGTGGTGGCGTCATGTCGGCACTGGGTCTGCTCACCTCCATGCTCGGCTTCGGTGAGGCCTCCATCGCCCTGATGATCGCCCTCTATCTGGCGCAGGACAGCTTCGGCACCGCCTGCAACGTCACCGGCGACGGCGTGATCGCCCTGTGGGCCGATCGCTTCGCCAACGGCAACGAAAGCGCTGCCCCCATGGCTGAGGCCGAACAGGCGTAAGCTCGCCGGGATGGCAACAGCCATCCTCTGCAAAAAACCACAGGCCCGAACCTCTGTTCGGGCCTGTGTCGTTTCTGCCTTAACCCATCTGACCAGAACCAGTAAGGCATTCTCAGCACAAGTCGGCGAGCCCCCTATCAAACCGGTCTGCTCGGACTACCTGCAACACTCGGCCCATTGTTACGCAAGCGAAACAGTTAACCGAAATACTGTTACACCGACGATAACAATCAAGCGCATCAACCGCCGCAGGGCCATACTTGCTGCCAGCATCACAGCCGCCCGATCACCACGCTGACGGCCGCCATCACCGCAAGGAGAAGAGATCATGTCCATCTGGTTATTGAGTCTGCTCGCCTCGTTCGTGCTGATCCTTGCCATGGGCACCATCATCTGGTGGCGTCAGTATCGGCTGGCCCAGAAGCGACCGGACAAGGAGATCCGCCCCTGCGGCTGCTCGGGTGCCAGCGCTGACCACCTCGGCCACTCAAACAAGCCGCCCAGGCCATAACGGGCTGCGGGCGACGAGCCACAAAACAGCGGCCATCAAATCTGACAAATGCAAAGGGGACGCTCGCTGGCGTCCCCTTCTCTTGCTCTGCATCTTTGGCCCTCTTGCTTGCCCCTTATCCCCTTGCGCTGACTTTCCCTCCCCTATCTCACTCAGCCGGTTTCGCCTCGTCCGTTTCAGGCGTAGTGGCCAGATCCTGATAGTGCTGATAGATGGCATAAAACTCGGCCTTGTTGCGCAGGGCCGCGGCAACACAAGCGGGATCGAACTGGCTGCCGGCATGCTCTTCCAGATAGGCAAACGCCGTCTCGAACGGCCAGGGCTGCTTGTAGGGGCGCTCGCTGGTCAGGGCATCAAACACATCGGCCACCGCCACGATGCGCGCCGCCAGCGGAATGGCCTCCCCCGCCAGCCCCAGCGGATAGCCGGTGCCGTCAAAGCGCTCGTGATGGCTGGCGATGATATTGGTCAGCATGTCGGTGTGGTGAATGCCATCGAGGCCAAACTCGCTGATCATCAGGTTGATCATCTCCCGCCCCTTGCCGGGGTGGCTCTTCATGAGCTCGAACTCTTCCGGGGTCAGCTTGCCCGGCTTGAGCAGGATGGAGTCCGGCACCGCGATCTTGCCGATGTCGTGCAGCCCGGAGAAGAGATAGACAAACTCCACCTCTTCATCGCTGAGGCCAGTGACAGGGGCCAGGGTCCTGGCGATCAACCGGGAGTAAGCCGACATCCGGTGCAGATGGTTGGCGGTCTCCTCATCCCGATAGCGGCTGAACTCCCGCGCCGTGGTCAGCGCCCCGCCAAGGGTCTGAATGGAGAAAAACTCCACCGCGATGATGGCCGAGAGCATCTGGGCGTAGGCCGACAATTCGCTTCGGATCGGCTCGTTGAAATAGTCCGGCTCCATGGCATCGCAAAACAGAAAGCCAAACAGCTTGCTGTTGAACAGCAGCGGCTCGGTATAGCTGGAGGCATAGCCCGCCTCCAGCAGCTTGCGGCTGTGCTCGGACGCAGAGTCACGCAGGACATCGAGATTGCCGAGCACGCGGGCGTGGTGATGCTCCGCCAGATAGCGCAGGGAGGGCACATCGCTCAGCTTCACCTCGTACTGCACCAGCGGAGAGTGGCCTTCGGTGCTGTGGGCAAAGGTCTTGAGCTGATCGGTATGAGGGTCGTAGATAGCGATGGCCACCCGGCTCAGCTTGTCAAAACGCTCCCTGAGGGTGGCGTGTACGCTCTGCATCCTTTCGCCAAATGAACTCTCCATGACCTTCTCCACCGGATCTCCGTGATGGGAGTATAGTGACCCCCTTTGCCGCTCTCGCCTCTGTTGACAGGAAAATCAACAAAGCGGGATCCCGATAACAACCCCACCCCGCGGGGGCGATAGCCCCATTGATGACAGGTCATTAGCGGCAATTCGCGCCACGCAATCCTGCCCACTCGGAGATATTGTTCGGTTCTCCCGGCTCCGCTGTATAGTTTTTGGTTAGCCATTTAGGTAAAATCCGCGCCCTTAAAGAGAAGCCACCTAAGAGTGATTGAGCGATGTCCAACACAAAACAGGCCCCCAAAGTAGGATTCGTCTCCCTGGGTTGCCCGAAAAACCTGGTCGATTCCGAGCGCATCCTGACCCAGCTGCGTACCGAAGGGTACGACGTGGTGCCCAGCTATGACGATGCCGAGCTGGTTGTCGTCAACACCTGTGGCTTTATCGACAGTGCGGTGCAGGAGTCGCTCGAAGCGATCGGCGAAGCGCTGGCCGAGAACGGCAAGGTGATCGTCACCGGCTGCCTTGGCGCCAAAGAGAATCAGATCCGCGAGATCCACCCCAAGGTGCTCGAGATCACCGGCCCCCACGCCTATGAAGAGGTACTGGGCCACGTCCACAAATATGTGGAGAAGCCGCAGCACAACCCCTTCACTAGTCTGGTTCCGGCCCACGGCGTCAAGCTGACCCCGCGCCACTACGCCTATCTGAAGATTTCCGAAGGGTGCAACCACCGCTGCACCTTCTGCATCATCCCCTCCATGCGCGGGGATCTGGTGAGCCGCCCCATCGGCGACGTGCTGGCCGAAGCCAAGCGCCTGAAAGAGGCCGGCGTGAAGGAGCTGCTGGTGATCTCCCAGGACACCTCCGCCTACGGCGTCGATGTGAAGCACCGCACCGGTTTCTACGACGGCATGCCGGTCAAGACCAGCATGGTCGCCCTGTGCGAAGAGCTGGCCAAGCTCGATATCTGGGTACGTCTGCACTACGTCTACCCCTACCCGCACGTGGATGACGTCATCCCGCTGATGCGCGATGGCAAGATCCTGCCCTACCTCGACATCCCGCTGCAGCACGCCAGCCCGCGCATCCTGAAACTGATGAAGCGTCCGGGTTCGGTCGAGCGCACTCTGGAGCGGATCCAGAAGTGGCGCGAGATCTGCCCGCAGATCACCCTGCGCTCCACCTTTATCGTCGGCTTCCCGGGCGAGACCGAGGAAGATTTCCAGATGCTGCTGGAGTTCATCGACAAGGCGGAGCTGGATCGCGTCGGCTGCTTCAAATACAGCCCAGTCGAAGGGGCGCTGGCCAACGAGCTGCCGGATCCGGTACCGGAAGCCGTGCAGGAAGAGCGCTTCCAGCGCTTTATGGAGCTGCAACAGCAGGTCTCCATCCGCAAACTGGCCCGCAAAGTGGGTCAGGAGATGACCGTTATCATCGACGAAGTGGACGAAGAGGGCGCCACTGGCCGCTCTTTTGCCGATGCACCGGAGATCGACGGTCTGGTCTACCTCAACGGCGAAACCAGCCTCAAGCCGGGCGACATGGTCAAGGTGCGGATCGACGAATCCGACGAATATGACCTGTGGGCCAGCCTGATTGGCTAACCCTGCCATGGGTAAACACGCCGCGCGTTGAGCCGATAGCGTTCAACGTAACTAAACAAAAAGCGCCTGATGGCGCTTTTTGTTTAACAACTACTGGCAATAAAACCCTAGCCGAGGTCGTGCAGCACCTTGCCAAGGGGCGGTGTGAGGCGCAAGTCAGAGAAACGCACCGCCAGCCCCTGCCGCTCCGGGGTGCAGCACATCACCCCGATAAAGCAGCGCTCGCCTGGCGGGAACGGAGCGAGACGCAGCAGCGGCCACACCTTGCCATCAGTGGAATATTGCAGGCGCAGACAGTCCACCAGCCGGGTCAAGCGCAGCCAGAAGCGGCGCGGGTTGCCGGTGAAGATGCCGGTGGCCCAGTCAGAGTGCGGATTGGTCAGCACGCTGCCGATCATCGGCTGATCATCGTTGTACTCGATCCCCGCCTTGAGCCAGTGCGCATCGTCTTGCAGCAGCATCAGCCCCGCCTGATCGTAGAGGGTGGTGAACTCCCCCTCGACGCAGACCTGAAAGGTGAACTCCCCCGCCACCTCGCAGCCATAGACATGGCCGCTGTGGCGCTCGAAGCCATACCAGGTGCTGCGCCAAAAATCGGTCTGCTGGTCTGTCACCACCTGCAAGCCATCGCTGGTCTTGTGCCACTGGGCCGGTTCATTGAGCCAGCGCCATTGCGTCCCTTCCATCATCTCGTTCAACTCCTGTTGTGTCGCCAACTTGCCACCAGCGACTACTTGCCGCTTACTTGCCCTGCTTGAAGAGGGTGGCGGTGAAGTGGCTCTCTTTGGTGCGCGGAAAGTAGCGATCCGTGTAGCACTGCTGCTCGCGGCTTTCACAATGCACCCCGTTGCTCAGGGTGTAGCTGCCAGGATCTGCCCCCTGCAGGTTCTTCTGCAAACGGCTGGCCGCCTGCTCCCCGAGATGGGCGCGGGTCAGGCCGATGGAGATCCCCTGCGGGTCGGCGCAATAGCCGCCCTTCTTGTCGCACACCACCTTGGCGGAGGGCGAGAACACTGCCGGAGCCGCGTGAACGCCCCCGATTAGCAGCAGCGCCACCAGCGCAGCCGAGCGTTTGAACATGGTGTTACCTTGATAAACCTTGCAAATCAGGGCGTTAATTTATCACTCCGCTCCCGTGATGGCCAATTGTCGGCCCACAATGAATCCGGCTGTCACGCTAAGCCCAAACCGAGGCTCGGCGCCAACCGGGCCGCCACCGCAGCGGGGCTGGCTTATCGGGGGACGAACATGTGTAATAGCCGCCTGTACACGTCAGTCAAAGAGTCCCGCCATGCAACTCAAACCCCTTCTCAAGGGGCGCTTTCAGCCCCACTGGCAGGCCAGCCACGATCTGATCGAACAGGTGGTCATCTCCTGCATCACGGAGCGGCGCCTGATCCCCGAGGGGGAACCCCTGATGCGTCAGGGGGAGCTATTGCGGGATCTGGTGCTGGTGCCGAATGGCCGCATCGCCATGGGCCACACCGCCATGAATGGCCGCCGCTTTCAGCTCGGCACCCTTGAGTGCGACAACCAGCTCTTTGGCGAGATGGAGTTCTTCACCGGCTACCGCTGCCAGCTCGACATCATCGCCGAGGAGCCGCTGGAAGTGGCCCGCATCGATGGCGAACAGCTGGAGCAGGCGCTGGTCGCCCACCCCAAGGTGGCGCTCTTCTTTGCCACCGCCATTGCCATCGACTATCAGGACACAGTGGATATCTTCACCTGTCGCATGCTCTACCCCATCAGCTACAACATTGCCCTCGACCTCTATCACAGCCACTGCCACGACAACCCGGTGAGCGGCTTTCGCAAGGGGTATCAGGAGGCGGAACGCTTCGGCACTACGGACAGGGTCTACCGGCGGGCGGTGAAAGAGCTGATGGACAAGGGACTGGTGGAGCGTGGCGAGGAGGGGTTGCAGATCCGCGATCTGGCGGGGCTCAGGGCCTTTCTGGAGCAGCCATAACTAGCGGGCATAAGTGGCCGGTTAAAGACAAAAAAGAGGGGCGGTCGATACCGCCCCTCTTGCTGTTTACTCTCCTGCTCAGGCCAGACAAGGCTGGGGCCGGGCCATCCGCAGCGACGCAACCAGCATGGCGAGGATCACGCCGTAGATAAGCGGGATGGCGTACATCACCGCCTGCAGGCCGATCACCTGCTCGAACAGGGCGCTGATGGCCGGGCTGAACATGGCCCCGGCACTGCCGCTGATGAGGATATAGGAGACGTTCTTGCTCGATGCCTGCCGCACAAACGACACCCCGTAGGCGATAAAGGCGTTGTAGAGCGCGGCGCAGACAAAGCCGTAACCGTAGGTGAGGTAAGGCAGCTGGCTCAGGTTGTCGGTGGTGACGATAAGCGCCGTCATCCCCATCGCCAGCGTGATGATCACCAAGAGGAAGGTGCGGATCGCAATGCGGGTCACGATGGCGGTCGAGACCAGCGCGCCGAGCAGGGCCGCCGTCCAGTACTGGGTGATGATATTGCCCGCCTCCTCGAAGGGGATGCCGAACTTGTTCTTCACGAACATGGGCGCCCAGGTGAGGAAGGTGTAGAGCGCCAGCATGCCAAGAAAAAGCCCCAGCCCGCCGCTGATGATGCCGAGGTTCCACTCCGAGTGCTCGTTACCGGCGCTCTCGCCGCCCGCCTCGCAGCTGCGGAAGTTGGTCAGCACCGCCACCAGCATGGTCGCCAGCGCCACCACCCCCACCGCCAGATAGCTCCAGCTCCACGCCATGGCGTGGGTCAGGGTGTAGGTAGTGATAAGCGGGAAGACCACCCCGGCCACGTTGAAGGTGGCATCCTGCACCACCAGCATGGTGCTCTGCATCCGCGCCTGCCAGACGCTCACCACCAGAGTCCCCGCAATGCAGAGCCCCACCCCGCCGCACAGGCCGATCACCGTCATGGCCGCCATCACCACATAGAGCGAACCGGTCAGATGGAGCGAAGCCGCCGCCAGCGCGATCATGCCGTAGCAGATCAGCGTCATCCGCTTGAGGCCCACTTTCTCGATGAGGAAGAAGGCGGCAATGGTGCCCGCCAGCGCCCCGCCGTTGAGCAGGGAGAAGATGGAGGCCACCTGATTGACGTCGGCGCCGAACTTGGCGGCGATGGGGTCGATCAGCATGCCGAACTGGGTCGCAAAACCGGCCATCACGAAGTTGGCCAGGAAGCTGATGGCAGTGAGGGAGAGCTTATTGTTCATATTGGATCTCTCTTGGGGTCAGGGTGCGTGCAGGGTTGGCGGGCCGCGGCGCTTACAGCGCGGTGTGCAGCGCCAGCTCGATCATCTGGTTGAAGGAGAGTTGCCGCTCCTCGGCAGTAGTCTCTTCACCGGTCAGGCAGTGGTCGGAGACAGTCAGGATGGCGAGCGCCTCGATCCCCTGCTGATGGGCCAGCCCGTAGAGACCGGCCACCTCCATGTCGATGCCGAGCACACCGAACTTCTCCAGCGCCGGAATGAGGTTTTCGTCCGGATCGTAATAGAGGTCGCCGGTGAAGATATTGCCCACCTTGACCGGAATCGCCTTCTCCTGCGCCTTGGTAAACGCCTTGTGCAGCAGGGCGAAGTCGGCCGAGGTGGCCATCTGGTAGCCGGCGCTGCGCTTGGCATTGGTCGGGGAGTCGGTGCCCGCCGCCTGCGCCAGAATGACGTCACGCATCTGCACGTAGCGCTGGGTCGCCCCCAGACTGCCGATGCGGATGATGCGCTTGACCCCGAAGTCGTTCACCAGCTCGTGGGCGTAGAGCACCATGGAGGGGATCCCCATGCCGTGGCCCATCACCGAGATGCGTTGGCCGTTGTAATAGCCGGTGTAGCCCAGCATATTGCGCACATTGGTCACCTCGCGCGCATCGGTCAGAAAGGTCTCGGCGATATAGCGGGCCCGCAGCGGGTCCCCCGGCATGATGACGGTCTCGGCGAAATCGCCCGGGTTGGCATTGATATGAGCGGTCATTATTGTTGTGCTCCAGTTTGACTCGTGTGGATGAGCGCATCCTAGCCCCCACCCCCTCGCCCCTTGCAGGACAAAAGTCCTGTTGCCCCGATCGAGATCCCAGTTCCGGCAACTTATCCAGAACCGCCGCCGCTTGCCCCCCCTGCGCCGCCGCTCATTGGCTCTTAATCAGCCCTGCCCTTGCGGCAAGCACCGTGTCACCCGCCCAGCGATAACGCCCCTGCGCCCCAAAAAGCGCGGGGGGCCTGATGGCCCCCCGCAAACACACCGGATGAGAAAATGCCTTACTTGGCGGCGCTATCCTTCACGCACTTCTGGACAAAGCTGTTCTTGGCCGCGCCAGCCAGCTTCTTGTCGGCTGCCGCCTTCTCGCACTTGGCCGCTGGATCCACCGCCGCGCCCGTCTTCACGCACTTCTGGATAAAGCTGTTCTTGGCCGCACCGGCCAGCTTCTTGTCGGCGGCCGCCTTCTCGCACTCGCCAGTTGCGGCGCCCGCGGCATCTTTCACGCACTTGCCGACAAAGCTGGTCTTGGCGGCGCCGTTAAGCTTTTTCGCCGCGGCCTGCGCCTCGCACTGCAACTGGGCTGTGTCGTTGGCAAAGACCGGGTTGGCCAGCAGCACGCTGCCGCAGAGCAGGCCGAACAGGATGGTACGCTTCATGGTTGATCTCCTCTCTATCTGGTGATGTGTTTGCATGGTCATATTTGCATGACGATGTGTTGCAAATGGCTGTGATGGCAACAGCTGATTGTTGCCGCAGATCCCCCGCCTCGCCAGCTTGGGAGCGGAGCACAGGGCAACCATCGCCCGCACTATAGCGCCGATTGGCAAAGCGGGATTGTCCCCAGCCAATCCCTCCGAACCAGCAAGCCAGCCCTATTCCTTCCTGCCACGCCCGCCAACCCCAATAAAATCAAGGGCCATGGGAATCCGGTGCCCACTCAGCTTGATTTGTTGAGCCAGCGCAAAAAACCAATTATTACTGACAGTTACGTCACTTTTTGACTGGAGCGACCAGATTCGATTGGCTTAACATAGCCATCCGGTGCCTATTCATCTGCGATGGGCTGCTGCCCTCGCTGGTTAATGGAGCATATTGGAAGCTGTAATCCACGGGCGGTAGCGTGGGTTTTGAACAGTGATTGTGCATTGCGTAGGTTGGCGCTGAGCGTAGCGAAGCCCAACACGCGTGTCCTCGGTCAGTTGGTCGCCAGTAGGTGCAACCGAACAGACTGGATATTTCCGCCCGACACCGGAAAGGAGAAGCATGCGCTATCGCCGAGCAACAACCAGTGGGGCATGTTGGTTCTTCACCGTCAACCTGGCTGACCGATAGCAGGATCTACTGGTACGTCATATCGACCTTCTGCGTGAAGTGCTCCGCCACGTCAAACAGCAACACCCCTTCGAGATCATTGCCATGGTGGTGATGCCGGATCATCTCCATGCCATATGGCAACTACCGCCGGGTGACAGTGACTATCCCATGCGCTGGTCTCTGATCAAGGCATGCTTTTCACGGGGCATTGCCAAAACAGAGCGGATACGGGAGAGCCGACTCAGAAAACGGGAACGAGGTATCTGGCAACGACGTTATTGAGAACATCTGATCCGGGATGACAAGGTTCTGCAAGCCCATGTCGATTACATCCACTTCAATCCAGTTAAACATGGTTATTGTGCCAAGCCGGTCGATTGGCCTTACTCCTCCCTCTATCGCCATATCGCCGCAGGATGGATAGGGCCAGATTGGGCCATTGATAGTGACTCGGGTCGGGAATAATCGGCTAGGGATATGTTGTAGGTTGGTGCTGAGCGTAGCGAAGCCCAACAAACGGGATATATGACTTTCCAAACAAGATGAATTTTTACCATATCAAATCGAAAACCAAAATCAAATTTAGCTTTCACGGTAAACGTTAGGCTTCACTTTGTTCAGCGCCAGCCTACGAGAGTTAGCCCAACATACGCGATCAGCCTTTCCTCCTACAATTAAAGTAAGGAATTACATTCATGACAGATAAAAGCATAAACAATTCCCCTATAGAATATTTTTCAATTCATGGTTTACATGGAGAAAGAGATG
>NZ_JRGM01000157.1 GCF_000764665.1 Aeromonas lacus
GGTGTTCAATGACAAGATTACGTCGCTCATTTACTGCTGAATTCAAACTCGAAGCCGCATCCCTGGTGCTCGACCAGGGATATTCAGTCCCCGAAGTCAGCCGTTAACTGGATGTCGGTGAAACCGTACTTCGCCGCTGGGTTCAGCAGCGTCAATCCGAACGTAGTGGCCACCCCCAATCAGCAAAGCGCTGACTCCAGAGCAGTAGAAAATCCAGGAACTGGAAGCCCGCATCCACCGGCTTGAACGCGAAAAGGACATTTTAAAAAGGCCACTGCTCTCTTGATTGCGGACGAATTCACACGCAAGCGGACGATTAACCGTGAACGCATGCAACAGCGCAGTGAGTTGCGCTAGCCGGAACTCTGCGGGCAGCCGCGCCTTGATGTCGATGATGCGAGAGCTGGGGTATCAGATTGGCCGATTCAAAGTGTGCAGTCTGATGAAGGAGGCCGGTCTGGTATCCAGGCAACCGGGTGCTCATCGCTATCAGGTCGCCCGGTCTGAGCGACCGGATATTCCCAATCTGCTGGCCCGCGAATGTGCTGTTTCACAACCCAATCAGGTGTGGTGTGGCGATATCACCTATATCTGGGCAGGTGCTCGTTGGCATTACCTGGCAGGGGTGCTTGACCTTCATACACGCCGGGTTGTGGGCTGGGCAATGTCTGACAAGACTGATGCAAAACTGGCCATCAAAGCACTGGAGATTGCCTGTCAGCAGCGGGGTTATCCATCAGGTGTGCTGTTTCACTCCGACCAGGGCAGCCAATATGGCAGACGGGGATTTCGGCAACGACTGTGGCGCTATCGCATGACCCAGAGCATGAGTCTGCGTGGTAACTGCTGGGATAACGCCCCGATGGAATGGTTGTTCAGGAGCCTGAAGTCAGAGTGGATCCCGGTAACGGGATAGATGAACCAGCGGGAGGCGAAACGGGATATCAGCCATTACCTGATGGATTACTACAACTGGCGGCGTCCACATCAACACAATGACGGGATGCCGCCAGCAAAAGCCGAGGATCGGCCTAACCAAGTGTCCGGATTTAGTTGACTACTACAGTCTGTAGCTGTCACCAGGGGCTGGGTAAGATGCGCTCTTACAGCTGATTTGGGCAACAACGCCGTTGGCGCTCATATTTACGTGCCGGTTAATTAACATGGGTGACGTCAAGGTAAATATGGCGATGGATGCATTGTTAACAACTGCAACTGTTTTTTGACTTGTTCTATAAAAAGGCATTGCCAAGCCGGTGTCATTATCGAGAATAGTCGAATTGGTTTGGGTTTTTAAATGAATATGAATGCATTCTTGTGCGTAAAGTGATCCAGTGAAGATATATTATCAAGTTGGGGTGGCACCATTTATAGATATTGTCCTGCAGAAAAGGTATCACCCATGCCGCACCAGATTCACCTATCGCTGTGCTACTCGCAGAACCACTCAAAGCAGCACCCGTGTTGGGCTCATGGGGCCTATGACAACTGGTGATGGTAGGGATGTATGCAAAATAGTGAGTAAAGGTATATGACATAAGGCATTTTTAACGTCGACTTCCCGTTTGTTGCATCCTCTTGTTAGCTCTTGAGCTATTCATCTGGCAGCGTGAATTGCATGAATCGAAAACGCCGCCTTGGAACATGTTGCGATTAATTAATTTATATTCAATTAAAAACTTTAAATTCACGGATTATGATTATCCCTTTGGGGGTAAATGTTTTTGTTTGTGATATGACGCGCCCTGTAAATAAGTTCAATCCCTGTGGAATTGATAGAGATCAATACTGAGGGGGAGGTGAGTCCTTAGCATTTCCGCTGTTAAGCATTTATCAGACAAGTGCTCACTACGGGAATAAGAAGAATGGTCGAGGATAATTTTTTATCGGCTCATGGGATTAATCGCCGTGATTTTATGAAATTGTGTGCCGGGATGGCCGCAACCCTGGGATTAAGTCAGAATGCCGTCGCCAAGATGGCCACCGCGCTTACCAGCCCCGAGCGGCCGCCGGTGATCTGGATTGGGGCGCAGGAGTGTACCGGCTGCACCGAGTCGCTGTTGCGCGCCACTCACCCTACCATCGAGAACCTGATCCTCAATACCATTTCGCTGGAGTACCACGAGGTGCTCTCGGCAGCATTTGGCCATCAGGCTGAAGAGAACAAGCACAACGCCATGACCCGCTACAAGGGCAAGTATGTGCTGGTAGTGGATGGCTCCATTCCGCTCAAAGATGGCGGCATCTACTGCATGGTGGCCGGTGAACCCATCGTCGACCATATTCGCCGCGCGGCTGCCGATGCAGCAGCCGTCATTGCCATCGGCTCCTGTGCCGCCTGGGGCGGGGTCCCCGCCAGTGGTGGCAACCCGACCGGCGCCGTCAGCCTTGAAGAGGCACTCGGCAATATCGGCACCCCCATCATCAATATTCCGGGCTGCCCGCCCAATCCCCACAACTTTCTCACTTCGGTTGCCTACTACATTACCTACGGCAAGCTGCCGGCGCTGGATGCCAAGAATCGCCCGCTGTTTGCCTATGAGCGGCTCATCCACGAAAACTGCGAGCGCCGTCCGCACTTCGACGCCGGCCGCTTTGCCAAGGAGTTCGGTGACGAAGGCCACCGTCAGGGCTGGTGTCTCTATCATCTGGGCTGCAAGGGGCCGGAGACCTACGGTAACTGTTCGACCCTGGAGTTCTGCGATATCGGTGGTGGCATCTGGCCCGTTGGCATCGGTCATCCCTGCTACGGCTGCAACGAACAGGGTGTCGGTTTCAGCAAGGGGATCTTCCAGCTTGCCAAGGTTGAGAATCCGACCCCGCGGGTCAACAAGCCCGATGTGGCCATTCAGGAAGGGGGTCATATCTCTCCCACTTCCACCGCGCTGATCGGCGGAGCCCTCGGGGTGCTGGTCGGGGTGAGTCTGATGACGGTGCGTGAACTCGGTCGCCAGCAGAAGCGCCATGAAGCCGGGCAGCATCCGTCACGGGAGGAGTGACCGTGAACAGACGCAACTTCCTCAAATTTGCCTCCGTCGGCGCGCTGGCAGCCGGGGCCACCGTGCCCGGCACTGCCCTGGCGGCTGCCAAAAACAAGCCACCCATTCCCGGTGCGCTTGGCATGCTCTACGACTCCACCCTCTGTGTCGGCTGTCAGGCCTGCGTGGCAGAGTGCCAGCGTCTTAACGGCAATCCGGCCAACCCGGCGGGCGAGCAGACCTGGTCCAACAACGACAAGCTGAGCCCCTACACCAACAACATCATTCAGGTGTGGAAGAGCGGCGCGGGCGAGCACAAGGATCAGCTGGTAGATGGCTACGCCTACATCAAGAAGCAGTGCATGCACTGCGTCGATCCCAACTGTGTTTCCGTCTGCCCGGTGCAGGCCCTTAAAAAGGATCCCAAGACCGGTATTGTTCACTACGATCCGGACGTCTGTACCGGTTGCCGTTACTGCATGGTGGGCTGCCCGTTCGACGTACCCAAATATGACTATGACAACCCGCTGGGGGCGATCCACAAGTGCGAGCTCTGCAACCAGAAGGGGCTTGAGCGGATCGATCAGGGCAAGTTGCCCGGCTGTGTCGAGGTATGTCCGACCGGCGCCGTCATTTTTGGCACTCGCGAAGAGCTGATGGCCGAGGCCAGGCGTCGCCTGTTGGCGACCCCGGGCAGCGAATATGCCTACCCGCGCCAGACCCTCAAGGCCAACGACCCCTACCTGCACGAGGTGCCCAACTACCAGCCTTACGTCTATGGCGAGAAGGAGGGGGGCGGCACCCAGGTGCTGGTGCTGGCCGGGGTGCCTTACACCAAGCTCGATATGCCCGATCTGCCGGAACTCTCCTCAGGGGCGCGCTCGGAGCATATCCAGCACACCCTCTACAAGGGGATGGTGCTGCCGCTGGTGGTGCTGACCGGTCTCTCCGTGCTTATCCGTCGCAATACCAAGAACGGTCACGATGGTCACGATCAGGGCAAGGAGACGTCGGTTGATCAAGGCAAACAACAGGGGGGCAAGGATCATGAGTAATCACAAGGCACATCCCCTTGGCGGCAAGCTGGTCAGCTGGCCGGTACTGGTGCTGGCACCCTTTGCGGTGCTGTGCGGCATGCTTATTCTCAAGCGTCTCATCTTCGGGCTGGGCTCGGTGACCGATCTGAACGGGGGTTATCCCTGGGGTCTCTGGATCTCCTTTGACCTCTTGATCGGCACCGGTTTCGCCTGCGGTGGCTGGGCGCTGGCCTGGGCGGTTTACGTTTTCAACCGGGGCGAGTATCACCCGCTGGTGCGGCCGGCCCTGTTGGCGAGTCTGTTCGGTTATTCGCTGGGTGGCCTCTCCATCACCATCGACGTCGGCCGTTACTGGAACCTGCCGTACTTCTACCTGCCCGGTCACTTCAACACCTCTTCGGTGCTGTTCGAGACGGCGGTCTGCATGACCATCTACATCGGGGTGATGGCGCTGGAGTTTGCGCCCGTGCTCTTGGAGAAGTTCGGCTGGAAGACCTCCATGGCGCGGCTCAACAAGATCATGTTCTTCATTCTGGCGCTGGGGGCTCTGCTGCCCACCATGCACCAATCCTCGATGGGCTCTTTGATGATCGTAGCGGGGGAGAAGATCCATCCGCTCTGGCAAAGCTATGAGCTGCTGCCGGTCTTTTCGCTTCTGACCGCATTCATCATGGGCTTTTCCATCGTGGTGTTTGAGGGCTCTTTGGTGCAGGCGGGATTGGCGGGGCGTGGCCCCAACGAGAAGCCGCTCTTCTACAAACTGACCCAGGTGATCGACATCTTCCTGATCCTGTTTGTGGCGCTGCGCTTTGCCGAAATAGTCATCCATGACAAGTCGGAATACCTTTCCGAGTTCAACCGCTACTCCATCCTGTTCTGGAGCGAGATCGCGCTGATGATCTTCCCGCTGCTGGTGTTCCATTGGGACAAGAGCCGCCGGGACTCGCGCATGCTCTTTCTGGGGGCTCTCAGCATGCTGCTGGGCGCAGCCCTCTGGCGACTGGATTACTCCCTGATCGCCTTTAACCCCGGCAATGGCTACCACTACTTCCCCTCCGCGACGGAGGTGCTGATCTCCCTTGGCTTTGTTGCCATCGAAGTGTGTGCCTATTTGCTGCTGATCCGGCTGTTGCCGGTACTGCCATCACTTGAACGTGTTCACCAAGATTATCAGGCCCGAGGGAAAGCCAACGTATGAGCCAACGTATCACCATAGACCCCATCACCCGCATCGAGGGTCACCTGCGTATCGACTGTGAAATCGAAGGCGGCGTTGTCACCAAGGCCTGGTCGTCCGGCACCATGTGGCGCGGGATGGAGGAGATCGTCAAGGGCAATGACCCGCGCGATGCCTGGATGATAGTGCAGCGCATTTGCGGGGTATGTACCTCCATCCATGCCATCGCCTCGGTGCGGGCGGTGGAGAACGCCATCGGCGCCAAGGTGCCGGTCAACGCCCAGTACATCCGCAACCTCATCATCGCGGCCCACAATATCCACGATCACATCGTCCACTTCTACCAGCTCTCCGCGCTGGACTGGGTGGACATCACCGCGGCCCTTGAGGCCAATCCGCAAAAAGCGGCGGACATGCTCAAGGGGGTATCGACCTGGTCCCTCAACAGTGCCGACGAGCTGACCAAGGTGCAGGATAAAATCCGCGCGCTGGTAGCGAGCGGCCAGCTCGGCATCTTTGCCAACGGCTACTGGGGTCACAAGGAGATGAAGCTGAGCCCGGAGGTGAACCTCATCGCTGTGGCGCACTACCTGCAAGCGCTGGAGTGCCAGCGCGATGCCAACCGCATCGTCGCCATTTTGGGGGGCAAGAGCCCGCACATCCAGAATCTGGCGGTGGGCGGCGTGGCCAACCCCATCAATCTGGATGCGCCGAGCGTGCTCAACCTCGAGCGGCTGCTCTATGTGAAGAGCTTTATCGACCGGCTCGGCGAGTTTATCGAGCAGGTCTACAAGGTGGATGCCGCCATCATCGCCGCGCACTACCCCGAGTGGCTGGGTCTGGGGCAGGGGGCCAAGCACTACCTGAGCGTGCCGGAGCTCCCCACCGACGCCAACGGTGGCAGCTTCCTGATGCCGGGTGGCTATATCGAGAATGGCAATCTGGCGGGTTATCGCCCCATCGAGAGCCATCAGGATGGCTGGCTGATGGACGGCATCGCCGAGAGCAACAAGCACGCCTGGTACAAGGATGACGAACCTCTCAAACCTTGGGAGGGCAAGACCGAGCCCAACTACACCGGCTGGCAGGATGACGGCAAATACTCCTGGGTCAAATCCCCCACCTTCTACGGCAAGGTGGTGGAGGTGGGGCCGCTCGCAGACCTCTTGGTGAAACTGGCCGCCAAACACCCGGAGACGGTGGCTCACTTCGACCAGTTGAACGGCATTTATAAAGCACTCGCCGGTTCGGCCATCAAGACCGAACAGCTGCACTCCACCATGGGCCGGATCATTGGCCGCGCGGTGCGCTGCTGCGTGCTGAAAGATACCCTGGCGCACCAGTGGAAGGCGCTGGTGGACAACATCGGCAAGGGGGATACCACCGCCTACATCAAGGCCGAGATCCCGGCAGATAAAGAGTTTCGCGGGGTGGGCTTTGAAGAGGCGCCGCGCGGCATGCTCTCCCACTGGATCGTCATCAAGGGTGGCAAGATCGAGAACTATCAGGCGGTGGTGCCATCGACCTGGAACTCGGGCCCACGCAACTTCAATGACGAGCCCGGCCCCTACGAGCAGGCGCTGGTGGGCACCCCGGTGGCGGATCCCGCCAAACCGCTGGAAGTGGTGCGCACCATCCACTCGTTCGACCCCTGCATGTCTTGCGCGGTCCACGTGGTGGATACCCAAAATGGCGAAGTGACTCAGGTGAAGGTGCTGTGATGAACACCCTGATCCTGGGCGTGGGCAACCTCTTGCTGAGCGACGAGGCCGTCGGTGTGCGCATCGTCGAGGCGCTGGGGCGCGAATACCGTTTTGCCCCCGGCATCGAGCTGCTGGACGGCGGCACCGCCGGTATGGAGCTGCTGGAAGCCATGGCCAGTCGCGACCACATCATTCTGGCGGATGCGGTGCGCAGCGGTAATCCACCGGGCACAGTGGTGACCCTGAAAGATGAGGAGGTCCCGATCCTGTTTGGCCGCAAGATCTCCCCCCATCAGCTTGGGCTGGCGGATGTGCTCTCAGCGCTGTACATGACGGATGAGTCGCCAAAGCGGCTCACCCTGATCGGCATAGAACCCGAATCCCTCGAACCGCGCATCGGGCTCACCCCTGTGGTGGCGGCCGCAATGGGGGAGGCGACGGATCGGATTTTGACCCTGCTGGCCAGTGTTGGCGCCCCCGCCATTGCACTCTCCGACGCCGAGCGGGCCAAACAGGAGCAGGAGGGCTTATGGCGCAGTCCCATTTAAGCGAGGCAGATGCCATGCAGGAACGCGGGCAGGAGGTTTCGGGTTTTGCCAGCAATCCTGCGCCGTTACTGGTAGCCCAGTATGAGCGGATCGCCCGGGAGGAGATGCAAGGGCTGCCCTTCTATCACTCCACCATGCCCATAGTTGCGGAGTGCGTGCTGTTTGAAGAGCAGTGGCTCGGCTGCGTGCTGACCCCCTGGATGCTGAGCGTGGTGGTGTTGCCAGGGCCGGATCAGCTTTGGCCGGTGCGCAGCAGTAGCGAACGCCTCGCCCTGCAGCTCCCCTGCGGCAACCTGACCTTTATGGTTGGCGAACTGCCCGAAAGTGGTCAGCTGCTGGCCTGCTCCCTGATGTCGCCGCTCGATCCCCATCTCGGGGCCGAGCAGGGGCGCTCACTGGTAAGCAGCACCCTCAAGATGCTGCTCTCCTTGCCGGTGCAGCAAGGGGCTGGCGGCGTGGATCTGGGGCGCAGACGACTGTTTGGTGCGGCGAGAAAGGTCCCTGCATTGCCCGATTGATACTAGGTTTCACACGAAATCAAGTTTAGAATAGGGGGCCATTTTGGCCCCTCACTTGCACTTTCTGACACGCATTCCCCCTCTTTTTTGAGTGATAACGCGTGAGTGGTACAAACAAGAAGGATCCCCATGACTGTTTCTCGCACTTCCCTTCGCCATTACTGTGGCACCAGTGCTGCTGCCCTGCTGACTCTGCTGCTGGGCTCCGCTTCTCACGCGGCGCTGGCCGCTGCCCAACCGATTCCCGCCGAGCTCAAGCTCGCCATCGGCAGCGAGCCCACCGAAGGGTTTGATCCCCTGCTCGGCTGGAGCCACGGCAGCTATCTGCTGCTGCACAGCCCGCTGCTCAAGCAGAACGCCGATCTCGGCTGGCAGAATGTGCTCACCCAAGCGGTGACCCCGAACAAGGATGGCAAGGGGTGGCTCATTACCCTCAAGCCTGATCTGAAATTCTCCAACGGCGCGCCGCTCACCGCCGAGGATGTGGCCTTTACCTACAACAGCGCGGCCCAGGGCGGCGGCAAGATCGACATGGGCAACTTTGTCTCGGCCAAGGTGGTCTCGCCTACCGAAGTTGCCATCGTCTTAAGCGCCCCCCAGAGTACCTTCGTCAACGTGCTGGGATCGCTCGGTATCGTGTCGAAGAAGGATTACGACGCAAAAGCGTACGCCCAAAAGCCAGTCGGCGCAGGCCCTTACCGGTTGGTGAGCTTCCTGCCCGGTCAGCAGCTGGTGGTGGAGGCGAACCCCTATTACGCCGGTGGCAACAACGACTTCAAACGGCTGGTGTTTGTCTTTATCGATGAAGAGAGCGCCTATGCCGCTGCCCAGAGCAATCAACTTGATCTGGTGCGCATCGCCCCCTCGCTGGCGCCCACCGTACCTGCCTCCCTCAAGCTGTGGGTGCGGCCGAGCGTGGAGAACCGTGGCATCGTCTTCCCCATTCCGCCTGCCGGTCAAAAGGACGCCAAGGGTTATCCCATCGGCAACGACGTGACGGCTGATGTGGCGGTGCGCCGCGCCATCAACTACGCCATCGACCGCAAGCTGCTGGCCGATCAGCTGCTAGAAGGGCACGCCATCCCCGCTTACAGCGCGGTGGAAGGGCTGCCCTGGCTAAACAAAGCCACTGCCTTCAAGGATGGGGATGCCGCCCATGCCAACTCCCTGCTCGACGAGGCGGGCTGGAAGCGGGGCAGCGATGGCATTCGCCACAAGGGCAACCTGCGCGCCGCCATTACCCTCTGGTACACCAGTGGCGACAGCACCCGCCGGGATCTGGCGGAAGCGGTGCGTGCCATGCTCAAACCCATCGGTCTCGAAGTGAGCCTCAAATCCGGCAGCTGGGAGCAGGTGGAGCGCGAGATGCACGCCAATCCGGTGCTGATGGGGTGGGGGAGTCTGGATCCCATGGAGCTCTATCACCACTACCAGAGCGGTTCCGGCGGGGTGGAGTTCTACAACCCGGGCTACTACAGCAACCCTGTGGTGGATGGCCACCTCAAGCAGGCGCTGGATGCTCCGAACTGGCAGGCGGCGGTGCCGTTCTGGCAGCAGGTTGAGTGGGATGGCAACACCGGCGCCGGGGTACAGGGGGATGCCGCCTGGGCCTGGCTGCTCAATGTGCAGCACACCTATCTCGCCAACCGCTGCATCGACCTTGGCAAGGGAGCGCCGGAGATCCACGGTAGCTGGTCACTCCTCAACAACCTGCAGGATTGGCGGTGGACGTGCCGTTAAGTTCGCCCTTGAGTCATTCAGGTTATCTGTTGCTAAAAGCCCTGCTGCGTCTGGCAGGGCTGCTCTGTCTGGTCTCGGTCGCCACCTTTGTGCTGCTGAGCTACTCCCCCATCGATCCCATCAAGGCCTATATCGGTAACGATCTGCTCCATGTGCCGCCGGAGCAGTACGCCCGCATTGCCGCCCGCTGGGGGCTGGATCAGCCGCTGTGGCTGCGTTACTGGCACTGGTTTACCCAGGTGCTGCAGGGGGATCTCGGTTACTCCATGCTCTACAACGCGCCTGTGGGTGAGGTGATAGGCCAGCGCTTTGCTGCCTCCTTCCTGCTGCTGGCGGGGGCCTGGCTGCTCTCCGGCTTTCTCGGCATTTTGCTCGGACTTTGCGCCGGTCGCTATCTCAACCGCTGGCCCGATCGCTTTATTTGCCGCTTTGCCTATCTGCTCGCCTCCCTGCCCACCTTCTGGGTTGGTCTGCTGTTGCTCGCGCTGTTTGCTGTGCACTGGCCGCTGTTGCCGGTCTGCTGCGCCTGGACGCCGGGCCTCTCTGCCGATGAGGCGGATTGGGCCATGCGGGCTCGCCATCTGCTGCTGCCAGTGACCACGCTTGCGCTGCTCGGGGTTGGCAACATTGCCCTGCATACCCGGGGGCGGGTGGCCGAGGTGCTGGAGAGCGACTTTATCCGCTACGCCCGCGCCCAAGGGGATGGCGGCTGGCCCATGCTGCGTTTTCATGTGCTGCGCCATGCCTTGACCCCGGCGCTCTGCCTGCAGTTTGCCTCCCTCGGTGAGCTGATTGGCGGATCCTTGTTGGCGGAGAAAGTGTTCTCTTATCCGGGGCTCGGGCAAGCCACCGTGGATGCGGGGCTGCGGGGGGATATCCCCTTGCTGATGGGGATAGTGCTCTTCTGCACCCTGCTGGTCTTTATTGGCAACACAGTGGCCAGTTTGCTGCTGGCGCGCATCAATCGGGGTTGGGAGGGTGAGCATGCTGTTTAATCCGCTTCCCTCCATAGTGCGCCTAGCCGTGGCCCTGATCGGACTGGCGCTGCTGGCCGCCTACGGCTGGACCCTCTCTCATCAGGATGTGCCGATGGATCTGCTGGCGCGCCACCAGCCCCCCTCGCTGGCCCACTGGTTCGGGACCGATCAGATGGGGCGGGATCTCTGGTTGCGCGCCTTTCAGGGTACCCTCACCAGTCTGGAGCTGGGGATCAGCACGGCCCTCTGCAGTGGTCTGCTGGCCATGGTGGCGGCAAGTGTCTCGCTCATTCATCCCAGATGCGATGTGGCGGTGCGGCTGCTCATTGACGCCATGCTGGCGCTGCCCCATATGCTGCTGCTGATCCTGATCTGCTTTACCGTGGGAGGCGGTATGCGCGGGGTGATCCTGGCGGTGGCGCTGACCCACTGGCCCAAGCTGGCGCTGATCCTCTGCGCCGAGGCGCGGCGGATCGCCTGCAGCGACTATATGGTGCTGGCCCGCTGTCAGGGGATGGGGGCGCTGCGTCGCTGGCGCATCCACCTGCTGCCGGGGCTGTTGCCCCAGTGGTTTATCGGCACCTTGCTGATGTTTCCCCATGCGGTGCTGCACAGCGCCGCCTTGAGTTTTCTCGGCTTTGGGCTGGCGGCCCACGAGGCCTCGCTGGGCCTGCTGCTGGCCGATGCGTTGCGTTATCTGGCTGGTGGCGGTTGGTGGCTGGCCCTCTTCCCGGGGCTGATGTTGCTGCTGCTGGTGTTGCTGTTTGATCAGGCTACCCGCGCTCTGCAACAGCTGCTGTGGCACAGGAGTGAACCATGCTGAGTTTTGATCATGTGACTATAGAGGCGGCCCACTACTCCTGGCTGGGGCGGCGCAGCTGGCAGCCTTTGCTGACCGATATCAGCCTGCAACTGGCGCCGGGGGAGATAGTGGCGCTGGTGGGGGGGAGCGGCGAGGGTAAGAGCCTGCTGCTGCAAAGCGCCCTGACCCTGCTGCCGGACAACCTGCGGATGCGCGGTTCCATCTCCCTTGATGGCACACCTCTGTGCGATGCCAGTAGGGCCCGTCTGCGCGGTCACACCCTCTGTTATGTGCCACAGGGGGTAAGCGCCCTCAATCCATTGCTGACGGTGGAGCGTCAGCTGGGCCGGGCGGCACGCCTCTGCGGCCAGAGCGGTTCTCGCGAGCGGCTCGGCGAGCAACTGCTGCGCTACCAGCTGCCTGCCGCCACCCTGGACAACTATCCGCGCCAGCTCTCAGGCGGCATGGCCAAGCGCATTCTGGCCTGCACTGCGGCACTCGGCGGCGCCCGCTACATTCTGGCGGACGAGATCACCGCCTGGCTCGACGAGGAGCTGGCCTGCCTGTTGCTCAGCCAATTGCGCGAATTGGCCAATCAGGGCAGCGGTATCCTCTGGGTTACTCACGATCTGGCGCTGGCGGCCCGTTTTGCCGATCGCATCGTGGCCCTTCATCAGGGGCAGGTGAGCGATACCTTGAGCAGCCAGCATCTGCGGCAAGGGCAGGGGAGCGAGATGCTCCGTGCTCACTGGCAGGCGCTGCCGGAGTTCAACGCGCTCTTCTCTGTGCCGGAGGTTTCCTGATGTTTGAAGTACGAGGTCTCACCATCGCCCAGGGGGAACGCCCCCTCTGGCAGGGGCTTGTCCTGGCAGTCAAAGCGGGCGAACGGCTCGGCATCTCCGCCCCGAGCGGTTATGGCAAGACCACGCTGGGGCGGGTATTGGCGGGTTGGCAACCGATTCGGGGAAGCGGGGAAATGCGGCTGGATGGGCAGCCGGTGCCTGAACAGGTAAAAGGTTATAACCCCATCCAGCTGGTGCCCCAACATCCGGAACTGACCTTCAATCCCTACCGCACCACCGGGCAGGCGCTCTGGGATGTGTGGCGCCCCGATGACGCCATGCTGGCACGCTTTATGGTCAAACCCGAGTGGCTCGGTCGTAAACCCGGTCAGCTCTCCGGTGGCGAGCTGGCCCGCATCGCGCTGCTGCGCGCCCTCGATCCCCGCACCCGTTTGCTCATTGCCGACGAGGTGACCGCCCAGCTGGATCCGCAAATCCAGCGCCAGCTCTGGCGGGAGTTGATGGTTGAGTGCGAGCTGCGCGGGCTTGGCATGGTGATATTCAGTCACCAACAGGCGCTGCTGCGCCAGATCTGTCATCGGGTGCTGCGCTTTGGTGAGGTGCAGCCCGTGACTGGTGTATTGGCTGAAAATGCGGCCTGAGGGTTAGTTCCCCCTCATCCCCAGCCCTTCTCCCGCAAGGGGAGAAGGGAGCAGACGGTGCCATCTCGCCAGGCTCAGGGTTTGGGATACAGGGTGGGTTGTTATGCTCGCAGTATCTCTCTGCGGGCGAATATTTCGAACATATTGCCAGCCCCCATGAATCGGTTCCCCTTTCCCTGTTGAAACGGGGTCGGAGTGTGGCATCCACGAACATGTTCCCTCTCTCTGGGGAGAGGGCCAGGGTGAGGGGGCGCGAGTATGAAACGCTGGCCATTCTGTACAGAGAGAACCGTTGGCAAAGCGCGTAGATAAAGAGAGGGAGGCATCAGCCTCCCTCTCTTTTTACCTATTGCTATCAGCGGCGTTTAACCGGTTGATTTCAAGCACTGGCCAGCCAGTTGAGCCAGGCATCCATCCCTTCGCCGGTGGTGGCGCTGACCTGGATCACCTGAATATAGGGGTTGACCCGTTTGGCGTTCTCGATGCAGCGGGCCACATCAAAGCTGACGTAGGGCAGCAGATCGATCTTGTTGATCACCATCAGCTGGGCAGCGGCGAACATGTCCGGGTATTTCAGCGGCTTCTCTTCCCCCTCGGTGACGGAGAGGATCGCCACCTTGTACTTCTCGCCGAGATCGAAGCTGGCGGGGCAGACCAGATTGCCGACGTTCTCGATAAAGAGGATGCCCCCTTGATTGGCGGGCAGCTGGTGGCAGGCGTCGTGAACCATTTTGGCGTCCAGATGGCAGCCCTTGCCGGTGTTGATCTGCACGGCAGGCACGCCGGTGGCGCGGATGCGATCCGCATCGGCGCTGGTCTGCTGATCCCCTTCGATCACTGCGCAGGGGCGCTTGTCGGCCAGCTGGCGCAGGGTTTCGCACAGCAGGGTGGTTTTGCCTGAACCCGGGCTCGACACCAGATTGAGCACCAGCTGGGCCGCCTCGTCGAAGTGTTCGCGGTTGTGGGCCGCCAGCGCGTTGTTCTTGGCCAGCACATCCATCTCGATGGCGATCAGCTGGCGCTGCCCCATGCCGGGCACCGACAATCCCGCTTCCCCTTTGCCGTAGTGCAGATCACCCTGCTGATGGTCATGGTCATGGTCATGGTCATGGTCATGGTCATGGTGGTGTTCATGCGGCTGATCATGCCCCTCATGGCTTATGGGAGCCCGTACGCCGTGGTAGTGGTGATGGACATCCCCCTGATGGTGATAGTGGTGGTGAATGATCAGAGTGCGTGGTGCGCTCTGCTCGTGGTCATGATGGTGATGCGCGTCATGAGCATGATGATGGTCGTGCTCATGACCATGTTCATGGTGATGTTCATGATCATGTTCGTGATTATGCTCATGATCGTGCTCATGGCCGGCGATCCGCGCCTGGCCGCATCCGCATACGCTACACATATCAACTTACCTCGATGTCGGTGATGCGCAGGCTATCGCCTTGCGCGACTCGTAATTTGTACCCGCCACACCCGGGGCAGGCCTGCCCGCGCTCGGTGAGGGTGACCGTCTGGTTGCAGTCGTAACACCAGGCCTCTGCCGCCTGGTGCTGAAAGTGCAGCTGGGCCCCTTCGACGGCAGTGCCCTTGGCGGCGGCCTCGAAACAGAAGGCAATGGTGTCCGGGTCGACGCAGGAGAAGCTGCCGACCTCGAGCCAGAGGGCGGTCACCTTGGTAAAGCCCCGCTGGGTGGCCTGTTCGGCTGCCAGATCGATGGCGGCCATGGCCAGAGACATTTCGTGCATGGTGGCTCCTTAACCGATATTGGGAGGAGGAGTGACTCCTCCCCCTAATTGGGAAAACGGCATATGGGTAAACGGCATGGCTGATCAGCAGATCCGCGGCAGCAGCTCCCCTTGTGGCAGTTCCAGATAACGGCGGCTGCCCCAGGGGTTATTGAGGATCACCTTGTGGCGATCACTCGCCTGCACCACGCCGATCTGGCTGGCGGCGGGGTTGAATTGCCGCAAGATGCCCAGTGCGTCCTGCGCCTGTTCGGCAGGCAGGGCCAGTACCATGGTCCCCTCGTTGGCGAGATCATGGGGCTCGAAACCGTAGAGCTCGCACAGGCCGCGTACCGGATCGCACACCGGAATGGCGGACTCCTCCAGCTCGATGGCCACCTGGGAGGCAGTGCTCCACTCATTCAGCACGGCCGCAAGACCGCCGCGGGTGGCATCGCGCAGGGCGTGGGGGGTGATCCCCGCTTGCAGCAGCGCTTCTACCTGCGGCCAGAGGGTGGTGCAGTCGCTTTTCAGATCAGATCCCAGCTGCAGGGCGTCACGGGCCATCAGGATGCAGGCGCCGTGGCTGCCGATATCCCGCGACACCAGAATGGCGTCACCGGCCTTGAGGTTGCGTACCGAGATGCCCCGGCTCTGCTCAGGCAGCGGGAAGGTGCCGACCCCGCTGGTGTTGATAAAGATCTTGTCGGCTGCCCCCTTGGGCACCACCTTGGTGTCGCCGCAGACGATGCGGGCGCCGCTTTTGGCAAGCTCTGCAGCCATCGACTCGACGATGCGGGCGAGATCGGTGTAGGGGAAGCCCTCCTCGATGATAAAGCTGGCGCTCAGATACTCGGGTTTGGCCCCCATCATGGCGAGATCGTTGACCGTACCGGCGATGGCCAGCTTGCCGATATCGCCCCCCTCGAAGAAGAGCGGCGAGACGGTAAAGCTGTCGGTGGTAAAGGCGACGGAGCCGCTTACCGGCAGCAGGGCGGCATCTTCACCGCGCAGCAGGATCTCGTTGCCAAAGTGGCGAAAGAAGAGCTGGTTGATCAGCTGGTTCATTTCTACACCGCCGCCGCCGTGGCTTAACTGAATTTCTCTCATTGGATCCCCATATATCGGTAGTAGGCATTGCAGGCCCCTTCGGAGCTGACCATGCAGCTGCCCATGGGCTGGGTCGGGGTGCAGCCCCGGCCAAAGACTTTGCACTGGTTCGGTTTGGCCAGGCCGCGCAGGATATCGGCGCACTGGCACGCCTTGTGGTCATCGATGGGGGTTTGATCAAGCTGGAAGTGACGCTCTGCATCGCGCTTGGCAAAGGCATCGCGCAGGCGCAGGGCGGAGGCGTTGATATCCCCCAGACCTCGCCAGCGAAAGTGCTCGCGGGTCTCGAAAAAGCGCTCGACCAGCCGCTGGGCGGCTTTATTGCCGCTAGCGGTGACGGCGCGGCTGTACTGCACCTCCAGCGCGTAGCGACCCTCCACCTTCTGGCGCACCATCATCAAGAGCGCCTCCATCACATCCACCGGCTCGAAGCCGCTCACCACCACGGGCACCTGATAGCGATCGACGATGGGCAGGTAGATATCGGCGCCGGTGATGACGCTGACGTGAGAGGGGCCGATAAAGGCGTTCACCTTGGCCACCCCGTCGGCCATCACCGCATGAATGGCGGGCGGCACCAGCACATGGTTGATATGAAACAGCAGATTCTCGACCTCTTGCTCTTCAGCGGCAGCCAGCAGCGCTGCTGTCATCGGGGTAGAGGTCTCGAAACCGATGGCGCAGAAGACCACGGTTTTCTCAGGGTTCTCACGGGCGATACGCAGGGCATCGAGGGGGTCATAGACCGGACGGATATCGTTCCCTTTGGCGCGCTGCTGGGCCAGCGTGCCCTTGGATCCCGGCACCCGGATCATGTCCCCCAACGTCACCAGAATGACGTTGGGCTGGCTAGCCAGCTCGATGGCCTGATCGATGCGCTCTTTTGGCATGATGCAGACCGGGCAGCCGGGGCCGTGAACGAACTCGATGCTGGCTGGTAGCAGCTGGTGCAGGCCGTACTTCATGATGGTGTGGGTATGGCCGCCACACACCTCCATCACCCGCAGCGGCTCGGGCAGATCCTTGGCCAGTTCTGTAATTTGGGCGGCGAGGGCACGGATCACCTCGGGCTGGCGAAAGCCCTGAAAGAGGTCATTTAAGGTCAGCATGGCAAGATATCCTGTTTGGGCATCAGGGCCACCATCTGGCGGAAGCTCTCGAGGCTGGCCTGCGCCTCCGCTTCGTCAATCTTGCTCATCACAAAGCCGATATGGAGCAGCACATAGTCGCCCACCTGGAGAGGCTCTTCGAGCAGCATGCAGCTGACGCGCCGCTGCACTCCCAGGGTGTCGACGGTGACGCAGTTGTCTTCGGGGTGCAGCTGCACCACCTGAGAGGGGATGGATAGACACATGGATTTCAGGACTCCGACAAGGTGGCACAGCCGGCTGTGGTTGGGCGGTGCGTGGCAATATGGTGGATGGCAAACCAGAGCTGACCGGCGGCGATGCCACCGTCATTGAGCGGCAGGGTTTCGCTGGTCAATACCTGCCGACCGGCCGCTTCGAGAGCGGGAACAAGCTGGTCCATCAGCACCCGGTTTTGAAAGACGCCGCCCCCCAGCGCCACCGGATAGCCGGGGAAGCGCTCGGCCAGGGCAACAACCAGATTGCTGATGGCGCGGATAAAACCGGCAGCCAGGCTGGCGGTTGAGGTGCCTTGGCGCCGCTCGCTGACAAGGGTATGGATCAGCTCGGCCCACTCGATATGCAGTGGCCCTTCCGCTGATTGGCTGAGATCAAAGGCGAGGGGAAAGGGCTGTTCATCGGGTGCCAGCTGCAAGGCAGCCGCCTCCAGCAAGAGCCCCGCTTCGCCCTCGTAATCCGGGGTATCGATCACCCCCAACAGAGCCGCCACCGCATCGAACAGCCGACCGATGGAGCTGGTGTAGGGGGCGTTGCGACCGAGATGCCAGAGCTGGTGCAGGTTGCTGATCCGCTTAAGGGGCAGTTGCTTGATCAACGGAATATCGAGGGCACTGATCTGCTCAGGGCTGTGCGATTCAAACAGCAGCCCCAGCAGCTGACGTACTGGCTCGCGGATGGCCGCTTCGCCGCCGATCAGCTTGAAGGGGGCAAGGTGGGCAACCCGCTCAAATCCCTGAACGTCTGCAATCAGCAGCTCGCCGCCCCAGAGGGTGCCGTCATCGCCAAGGCCGGTGCCATCGAAGGCAACACCCAGCACCGGGCCCGTGATGTTGTGCTCGGCCATCACCCCCAGCAGGTGGGCGTGATGGTGCTGCACCTCGAGATGGGTTGCACCTTGATTCTGGCAATAGTTTTTGGCCCACTGATGGCTGAGATAGCCCGAGTGGCGATCCGACACCAGCACTTCGGGGTTGAGATCGTAGAGTTCGCGAAAGGTGGCCAGGGTCTGCTCGAAGTGCTCCTGCATTGGCAGGCTGTGCAGATCGCCGATATAGGGGCTGTAGATGCGCTGGCGGCCGAAGGCGAGCGCCAGCTGGTTCTTCTGCTGCGCTCCGACTGCCAAGAGCGGCGCCTTGACCGCCTCTTGCAGGCTGGGGGTGCAGGGGGCATAGCCCCGGGCGAGGCGCAACGTCTGGCGCCGCCCGCCCGCCCACTGCACCAGACTGTCGTCGCACGGGTGCAGGATAGGTCGGTTGTGATCCAGGATGCCGTCAATCTCGCTGCCGAGTTCCCTGACTACTGCCTCACAGTCGATCAGGATCGGGCTGCCGCGACCATTGGCGCTGGTGGCCACCAGCGACATGGCACAGGCGTCCAGCAGCAACTGGTGCAGCGGGGTATAGGGGAGCATGACGCCAAGGTAGGGGATGCCGGGGGCTATCCCCTCGGCCAGCGGCGCGGTTGTCAGTAGGGATTCTGAGAGCCGATCATCGTTAATGCGCTTGCGTAGCAAGGTAATGGGTCTGGCCTGAGAGGCGAGCAGTTTCCACTCTTCTGCGCTGCCGGTGACATGCAATTTGGCCTCGGCAAGGGAGCCCATCATCACCGCCAGCGGCTTGCGCGCGCGCCGCTTGAGCTGGCGAAGCCGTACCACGGCGGACTCGCTGCGGGCATCACACATCAGGTGATACCCCCCCATCCCCTTGACCGCGATAAGCTTGCCCGCTTGCAGGGCGATGGCGGCGGCCTGCAGGGCATCCTCGCGCTCGGCCAGCGCATCGCCGAGGCCGCTGCGCCAGCTGAGATGGGGTCCGCACACGGGGCAGCTCACCGGCTGGGCGTGGTAGCGTCTGTCCAGCGGGTTTTCATAGGCCGCCGCGCAGCGCGGGCACATGGCAAAGTCAGCCATGGCGGTGTGGGGGCGGTCGTAGGGGAGGCGGCGGATGATGGTGTAGCGCGGGCCGCAGTGGGTGCAGTTGGTAAAGGGGTAGTGGTGGTGGCGATCCGCGGGGTTGGCCACGTCCGTGGCGCATGCCTCGCACATTCCCTGATCCGGCGAGATGGCGACCGTGGCGGCGCTCTGCTGCTGGCTGGCTTTAATTCGAAACTGGCTATGAAATTGGCCATCGAAGTCGGGATCATGAGTGAGGGGCAGTTCCCGCTCGCTGAAGTGATCGATGCGGCTCAGCGGCGGCGCCAGTTCCCGCAGTTCGCGAGCAAAGCTGGCTAGCTGCTCAGGCGATCCTTCGGCACCGATGGTGACGCCATTGGCGTCGTTCAACACATAACCGGCAAGGCCGTGGCGCAGTGCCAGCCCATAGACGAAGGGGCGAAAGCCGACCCCCTGTACGATGCCGTCGATATGAAATTCGCGGCGCAGCAGGTTGGCCACAGGATTGGAAGAGCCAGAGGGGGCGGTGACAGCGCTCATGCCGGCTCCATCTCATCTTGAGTCTGCGGCAAACGCAGCACCCGGCGCTCGTTCTCCTCGCGTCGTACCCAGCCATCCATCTCCATGCGCAGGCAGAACGGAATGGCGTATTTACGCGACAAACCGGTGATCTCCTTTAAGGATGACATGTCGATCAGATCTCCCACCTGCTGGCCCGCCAGCACGGCGGCGACCATCTGGTTGTAAAGCTCGGCGTCGTAGTAGATGGGGCCATCGAGCTGCACCAGATACTTGAGTCGCGCCAGATTGCGCAGCTGCTTTTGCAGGGCGCCTTTTTGTAGCAAGCCCTGCTGCAGGGCCGCGGGCAGCTTGCGGATGATAAAGGGATCCAGCTCCACGCCGCCGGGGCCCAGTTTACCGGGCTCGTAACCCTCCTTGCCTTGATCTCGCACCACCTTGAGTACCAGCTGCGCCTCTTCTCCCAGATCATCTTCCGACTCGCCGCTACCCGGTTGCCACTTGTCATGGTGCAGGCGAACAAGCTGCTCGCTCTTGAGCTGCTGGAGCAGGGCCTGAATGACCGGCAGGGCGATACCAAAGCGGGTCGCCAGCTCTGCGGCACTAAGGGGTTCACTTTTCAGCGTGGCAAGCAGTTGATCGCGGCTTTGAGCCAGCCAGTGGTTATCCAGCAGCCAGTCACCGAGAGGGGTGACCTGCTCGGGCTGCTGGTCAAAGCGGCTGGCCAGCACATAGCCGTTGAGCCCCAACTGCAGGGTGGCGGGGTTGTAGCGCACCAGTTCATCAGGCAGTTCGCCAAGCAGGGCGTGCAGCGCCTTGCGTCTGGCGGGGTGGATATCGCCGCACCAGACGATGCGGGCGCCGTGCAGCAGTTCACTGCTGCCGTGACGAATGATGGCTAGCGGCTGGCCGAAGAAGCAGGGGATGGGGCTGGCAAAGATCAGCCGCGCCAGCCGGGAGTCCTTGATGGGCACGAAACGGGCCCGCCCATGCCAGCTGCCGAGGGCCACTTCGACCTCCTTGTTGTGCAGAGAGGGGCGTAGCGCCTTGGCGCTCAGGCTCTCGCCGTTGAGCCGCACGATAAGGTGCGTCGCCGCCTCGCACTGGCCAGCTGCGCTGGTAAGGCAGTGACCGCGGGCCACCTCCTTGTGGGGCACTTTTTTCAGGCCCACCGCCACCCGACAGACTGCGCCAATTTCCTCGACGCTCTGGTGATAGGCCTGCAGGGAGCGCACCTGCACCTCCCGATCGGCGGGGTAGAGGCGCAGCTTGTCCCCCACCTTGAGGCTGCCCTGCTGCAAGGTGCCGGTGAGCACGGTACCGGTGCCATTGGCGGTAAAGACTCTGTCTACATACAGTCGCGGGGAGCCCTGTTCGCGGGCAGCGTGCGATGCTGGCAGATCGGCAAGCTGGCGCACGATGGCGGCGTGCAGGGCGGTCATATTGGCACCGGTTTTGGCGCTGACGCTGACGATATCGGGCACCATGCCGCTCTCGTCCATCACCCGCTCCAGCAGGCTCTCTTCCAACAGCAAAAGCTCGTCGGGGGAGACCAGATCGCACTTGTTGATGCAGACCAAGAGGCGCGGCACCCCCATCGCCTTGAGCAGGCGCAGGTGATCGCCGGTCATCGGCATCCACCCCTCGTCGGCGGCAATCACCAGCAGCACCAGATCCAGACTCCAGAGCCCCGCCACCATGTTGCGGATATAGCGCTCGTGGCCGGGCACATCGATGACGCCTATGGTGTTGCCCTGACCATCGTCGAAGTGGGCAAAGCCGAGATCCTGGGTCATGCCGATGGCCTGCTCGTGGGCGCGGGCGGTGGTGATGCCGGTGAGGGCCTTGATCAGCAGGGTCTTACCGTGATCCACGTGGCCGGCAAGCCCGATAACGGCGCGATAGGGAGTCATGGGATCAGGACTCCTCGGTCGCATTTGTTGCATTGAACGGGGCGGGCAGCAGCAACTCCTTGAGTTGGGCGGTCAGCAGTTCCATCTCGGTCGGCAGCAGGGTCGCCATATTGAGCAGCACCTTCTGCTGGCGCACGGTGGCAATCACCGGCACGGGGAGTTCCCGCAGGGCATCGAGCAACTGTTGGGCAGGGCGCGGGTCTGTGCATTCGAGCGCAGGCGCGGGGTAGAACTCGTCCGGCAGGGTGCCGCCACCCACCACCAGCTGGGCGGGAACCGGCACAAAGCAGCCGGGCAGGGCTTCCATCAGCTGGGAGGCTCTGGCCTGCATGGCGGCCGGGTTGCTCAAGGTGCGCTGGGCAATGCCCTCACCGATGGGAGATTTGTTGAGCTTGTGGATGAGCAGGCGTTCGAGCAGGGAGTAGACGATGCGGCTCGGGCGGAAGGTGCGCATCATGGGGTGTTTTTCCAGCCGCTTGATAAGGTCGCTGCGGCCGCTGATGATGCCCGATTGCGGGCCCCCCAAGAGCTTGTCACCGGAGTAGCAGACCAGATCCGCCCCCGCCTTGATGTACTGGCGCACCGAGGTTTCATCCGGCGCAAACTCTTCGCTGGTCAAGCCTGACCCCTGATCTACCGCCAGCACCACGTGCTCGGGCAGGGCGCGGGCCACCTCGCCGATATCGGGGGATTCGGTAAAGCCGCGAATGGCGAAATTGGATCTGTGCACCATCAGCACCAGCGCGGTCTGATCGGTGATGGCATCAAGGTAATCTTTGGCGGTAGTGATATTGGTAGTGCCCACCTCCACCAGTTTGGCGCCGGAGAGCGCCAGAATGTCGGGAATGCGAAAACCGCCGCCAATCTGGATCTGCTCGCCCCGCGAGACGATCACCTCGCGCCCCTTTGCCACCTCCTGCAGCAGCAAAAAGAGCGAAGCGGCATTGTTGTTGACCACCAGCGAATCCTCGGCCTGGGTGAGGCAGCCGAGCAGGGGGGCAATCAGCCCCTTGCGCCCGCCGCGCTTGCCGGTGGCGAGATCCAGCTCCAGATTGTTGTAACCGGTGTTGAGGTCGCGCACCTCGTCCCACAGATCGGCACTTAACGGCGAGCGCCCCAGATTGGTGTGCACCAGGGTGCCGGTCGCGTTGATCACCCGGGTTTGACGCTGGCGCAGCTGCTGTTGGCAACGCTTGGCAATCAGCACCTCGATCTGCTCGGGGGCAACCCCATGCTGGCGAAAATCGTCGCTCTGGCGCAGTTCACTCAGGGTGTCGCGCACCGCCTGAGTCACCAGCGGGCGGCTTAGCGCATTGATAAAACCGGCGAGAAAGGGTTGCTGCAGCAGCTGTTCCACTTGCGGCAAACGGCGCGTGTGTTGCTGGCTGGGCTGTTGCTCTGAATCTGGCCGTGAATCGTCGGCAGCCGGACCTGGTGCGGGCTGGCGGTGGGGGATGGCTGGCGCGTGAGACGGGTTCGGCATGGGATTACCAGTGCAGTGCGTGGGTTCGGGATGCGCACCGGTTTGCCGATAGAGAGGCCGAGCTGACGGGTTATGGCACTGCTGGCGATTTGCGGATAACTGCAAACTGGGTGCATAAATGAGCGGGTGTAAATTAATGCTGCATCGATGCTGATAAATTAATTTTTGGCCAGCGAGATAACCTGAGTTCGGATTATATTGGCAAGCGGCAAGCACCTTTTACTAAGGTATTCTTTCAAACATATTGAACAAACGATGAAAATAAAACTCGGGCAGATAAACTCAACGAGAGAGTATTTGTTCAATAGATAAATTTGGCGGAAGAGGCAGGAATCGAACCTGCCAAAGCCTTCTCGGCTCACATCGGTTTTGAAGACCGAGGAGGCCACCAGACCCCATCAACTTCCGTAACGGTCGCCATTTTGTGGCAAATTTCTGTGACTGGCAACGCTTTTTTTGTGATAAAAAAGCGAGGGTTAGCGTTTTTTGAAAAAATCAAAGAACCTTGTTTTATATCAAATTCAGCACAATTAGCCCGATGTTTTTAATTTAACATCGGGCCCCGGTCACATTGCTGGAACTGTCGGTCAATAACGGTCGTTAACAACTCGATAAATAGTTATCGCTCGGCGTTGGCAATATTCCACTGGTCCAATTGTTCTATTAACAAGCTGGTATCTTTGGCGGCATCAAGATGCTGATAAAGATAATCCATCGCCTCGCTCACCATCTCGGTCATCGGGAAGGAGAACGCCACGATGGCCGGTTGTACCCCGACAAAGATCACCTCTGGGACAAAGGTCTTGAGCTCGTCGATCAGGAAATTGAGCGGCATATTGTGAGTCGAGAAGATAAACATCTCGGCGATGGTCTCGGGGGGGATCACCTGCAGGGTGCCCGCCTTCTCGCCGATCTCGGCGGCATCCACCAGCACCACCCGCTCCGGTTGCAGCTCCCGCACCTTATAGACCACATTTTCCGGCGCGATGCCGCCGTCGATGTGGATCCAACCGGGCAGGGGGATGGCTTGCAGCTTGTCGGCGAGATAAGGGCCGGCACCGTCGTCCCCCATCATGGCATTGCCCACGGTCAACACGAGATTGCAGCCCATCAGCGGCTCCTTACCATCAGGTACATATGGGGGTCGTTATAGAGGGCGGTGAGCTGATCCATAAAGGTGTTGGTCCAGTTCAGCTCTTGCTCGTTCAGCACATTGTCGGCCTTGCGCAGCCGGTCGAAGGCACAGGCCAGCATATGGCAGTGCTCGCGATAGATGGTGATCTCGCCAAAGGTGAGAAACCCCTCCATCTTGCGGCGGGCTTCGCTGCCCGCCTCCAGTTTCGCTACCCAGTCGCGATAACCCGCCAGCGGGCAGATCAGATCGGCGCTCAGGCAATCGACAATGCCGAGGTGATGGCCAATAGCGAGGCTGTAGTACATCACCTCTTTCGCCTCTTCCGGCACATCGAACTGTTCGTCGACAAACTTGCGCGAGAGGCGATAGAAGAAGACCTTGTCAGCCATGCACCGCCTCTCCTTTGCCCGCTGCCCGGTTGAGGCAGGCGCTCGCCAGGTTGTTGACGATCTCCGACAGGCGCGGGTCGTCGTGTTGATCGAGGTAGCTCTGGATGCGCAGATCGACATCCTGCTGGGTTGCCCCTTCGAGCAGCGCCATGAATTCGTCGGCGATGATCCGCCCCTGCCGGTAACCGGCCATGCGGCGCGCTTCGCGCTCGATCATCACCCGGATCTCGTTGGGGATGCCGGTGTGGCGCAGCTCGACCCGCTCACCCGGTTGCACCTCGTGGCTGGTGGCTTTCAGTTTCTGCTCCAGCAGACCGAGCGCCACCGCAAAGCCATAGATGGTCGCTGCGGGAGTGGGGGGGCAGCCGGGGATATAGACATCCACCGGTACTATCTTGTCGGTGCCGCCCCAGACGCAGTAGAGGTCGTGGAAGATGCCGCCGTCACAGCCGCAGGCGCCGTAAGCGATGCAGATCTTGGGATCGGGGGCCGCTTCATAGGCGCGCAGGGCCGGTACCCGCATCGCCCGGGTCACCGCGCCGGTAAAGAGCAGGATGTCGGCGTGACGGGGAGAGGCGACCACCTTGATGCCGAAGCGCTCGGCATCGAACAGCGGGGTGATGGTGGCGAAGATCTCGATCTCGCAGGCATTGCAGCCGCCGCAATCGACCCGATAGACATAGGCCGAGCGGCGAATGTCTTTGAGCAGGGTCTTCTTGAGCTTGGTGATCTCGGGATCCTGTGCCAGCGGCACGGCGCGGGTATGGGCATGGCCGACAACCGGTTCTATGCCTTTGATCTTGCTCATCACATCCACTCCTGTTGTGTGGCTATCGGTGTGATCAGGGCTGAGTCAGGCTGGCTCAGCATGCTCTGTTTTCGTTTGCAGTCGGGGCAGTGGTGCAGTCGCTCCGGGGTCGCCAGCGGCGTGCCTGCCTGCTTGAGGGTGTCCTCCACCAGCGCCACCAGTTTGCTCGGGGCAAAGTAGGTGCCGCACAGGGTGCAGGGGGCCAGCGCAAAGCGGGCCTCCTCATAGAGATCCGCCTTGTTGGTCACCGCCAGCTCGAACTCGGGGGAGAGGGCGATGGCGCGGGTCGGGCAGACCTCCTCGCAGCGGCCGCAGAAGATGCAGCGCGCCATGGAGATCTCCCAGCGCCGCTCGCCGGTCTCCATGTCCACTTCCATCACCAGCGCGTTGGCCGGGCAGGCCTTGGTGCAGGCGGCGCAGGCGATGCACTGATCCGCCTGATATTTGGGTTTGCCGCGAAAATCCCGGTTCACCTCGTAAGGGGCGAAGGGGTACTTGGCGGTCGGGGTGCCAGCCTTGAGGATGGTCTTGAACAGCTTGATCATGATGACCCCTTATTTCAGCGGAGAGTTTTTGCGATCGATGCCGTAGCGCTCGATCTCCTTGTAGGAGACCACGGTGGATTTGCCCTTCTTGGGATCGACCAGGGTGACCCGGTCGGTACAGGAGTAGCAGGGATCCAGACTGCCGATGATGAGCGGCGCATCCGCCACGGTATTGCCGCGCAGCATGTAACGCAGAGCGGGCCAGTTGGCGTAGGTGGCGGCGCGGCAGCGCCAGCGGAACAGCTTCTGGTTGTCCCCGGTCATGCTCCAGTGGACGTTCTCGCCGCGGGGCGCTTCGGTAAAGCCCAGCGCAAACTTGCCCGGCTGGTAGGTGAAGCCTTCGGTCAAAAGCGGCCCTTCCGGCAGGTGCTCAAGGCCGAACTCAATCATGTCGAGGGAGTCGTAGAGCTCGTGGATCCGCACCAGCACCCGGGATTGCACATCGCAACCCGCCTTGGTCTGGATCTCCATCGGCAGCTCACGGTAGCCGGCAAAGTCGTGGACCCGGCGCACGTCGCGCTTGAAGCCGCTCGCCCGCACCATGGGGCCGACGCAGCTGAAATCACGGGCAATTTGCGGGTCGAGCTTGCCGATCCCGATCAGGCGGGAGGAGATGTTGGCGGTATCCAGCAGCATGGCCACCAGCGGTTTCAACTCATCACGGAGCTCGCGCACCAGCTGGGCACCCTTGATGCGATCTTCCTTGAATATGTCGCGGCGCACCCCGCCAATCAGGTTGAGGCCGTAGGTCTTGCGGGCGCCGGTCAGCAGCTCGGCCAGGGTCATGGATTTCTCCCGCACCCGGAAGAACTGCATAAAGCCGGTGTCGAAACCGGTGAAGTGGCTCGACAGCCCGATGTTGAGGATATGGCTGTGCAGGCGCTCCACCTCCAGCAGCACGGCGCGGATCATCTTGGCCCGCTCCGGCACCGGAATACCCATGGCGTTCTCCACCGAGGTGGTGTAGGCGACGCTGTGGGTAAAGCCGCAGATGCCGCAGACCCGGTCGGTCAGAAACGCCACTTCGTTGTAGCCCATGCGGGTTTCCGCCAGCTTCTCCATGCCGCGATGGACATAGAAGAGGCGGTAGTCGGCATCGATGATGTCTTCCCCATCGACGAACAGACGAAAGTGCCCCGGTTCGTCCGAGGTGATGTGCAGCGGGCCAACCGGCACGATGCGGTTGGCATCACTGCCCAATTCGTTGACGAAGGGGTAGGTTTCGGTGTCGGTGGTGGGCATCGGGCGCTGGCGATAATCCATGGCGTCTTTGCGCAGGGGATGGATATCCTCCGGCCAGTCGTCCGGCAGCACCAGACGACGTTCGTCCGGCAGGCCGACGGCGCGCAGGCCGTACATGTCGCGGATCTCCCGCTCGCCCCACACCGCCGCCGGAATGGTCGGGGTGATGGAGGGGTACTCCTGGGTATCGGCATCCACCAGCACCTTGACGGTGATCCAGCACTTGGTGTCGCCCTCCATGGAGAAGACGTGGTAGACGGCGAAGTGGCCGTTGAGGCTGCGCTCGTCATTGGCAAAGGAGAGCGGAAGCCAGCCCCCCAGCTGGTGGAAAATCAGGCTGGCCGTCTCGACCAGACTGGTGGGCTTGACGGTGATGGTGGCCTGATCGGCGGTTTGCCACTCCTCGTCGACGATGGCGTGGGGCAGTTGTGCTCGCACCTGCTGGATGTAGTCGCAGCCGATGCGATCCGAAATGGCGATGGTCATGCAGTTCTCACTTTAATGTTCGGGAATGAGCATTCACAAATGATGAAATCGGAAAAAGTTGCTGTGCTGGCGGGCATGGCTCAGACCCCGACCAGATAGGCGAGCAGCGCCAGCAGAGCCAGCCCCAAGCCGTAGCGGGTGAGCTTGTGGGTGCGCACGAACTGGGTACGGGCCATGGCGTTTTCGATGATGCCAGCCAGCAAAAACGCTACCAGCAGCTTGCAGGCGAGGATCAGTGCCGCGCCGATGAGCGCAGGCAGACTCCAGTTGGCCGCCTTGCCGAAGGGCAGGAAAATAACCAGAAAGAGCTGCACCACCACCAGTTGCTTGAGGCCGATGGAGAGCTTGAGCAGGGCCAGGCCCGCACCGGAGTACTCGGTGAGCGGCCCTTCCTGCAGCTCCTGCTCGGCTTCGGCGCAGTCAAAGGGCAGCTTGCCCATCTCGACAAACACCGCGAAGGCGCAGGCGGCGCCCGCCAGCAGGGTGGCGATGGGCGCGGCCAGCGGCTGGGTCGCGACATAGTTGCTGATGTTGCCGAGATCCGAGCTGCCCACCATCATCGCCATGATGAAGCAGGCGAGCACCAGAATGGGCTCCACCAGAATGCCGAGGGTCAGTTCGCGGCGGGCACCAATCCCTGCAAACATGCTGCCGCTGTCCAGCCCCGCCAGCGAAAAGAAGAAGCGGAAGATGGCGAACAGGTAGATGTCGGTGATGAGATCACCGGCGATGGGGAAGGGGGACTCGTGAGTCAGGGTCGGCAGCGCCATTGCTACCAGCAGCAGGGCTGCGATCAGCAGCGCTGGCATCAGGTTGAAGATGATACCGGCAGGCTCGGGGGTTACCTCCTGACGGCGCAGCAGTTTGGCGATATCCCGGTAATCCTGTAGCAGGCCCGGCCCCTGACGGGAGTGCATCTTGGCCCGCAGCACCCGGTTGAAACCGGTGGCGAGCGGCGCCAGCGCCAGCATGGCGATGGCCTGGGTCAGGGCGAGGGCAACCATGCCCCAGCTCGGCATTTCAAGAACAGGCATATCAGACTCCTACAGCCATCAGGATAAAGAGCGCCAGCACAATGCCGTGCAGCAGCCAGCCGGTCATTCCGCTGGTATCGCTTACCCCATGCAGGGCGCTGGCCAGATCGAGTTGCGGCTGCTTGCGATAGAGCGGCGCGCAGAGTTGGCGCAAGGTGTGGGTGACACCGCCAGAGGTGAGGCTCATGCGCTCCTCATAGGCGTAACCACAGGCCCACGGCGTGCCTGCGTGACGACGACCCAGCTTGGGCCCCTTGAAGATGGCCAGTACCAGCAGCGGAATGAGGAACAGCCCCAGCAGGGTGATGGCGATAACGGGCGGGGAGAGGATCGACTGAGAGCTATCCAGCGGCAGCAGGGTGGCGCCGGTGGCAACGCTCATCTGGTTGTCTACCAAAGCTTGGCCATAGCTGACGATATGGGGGGCAATCCAGGGGGCGCCCAGACCCAGCACCAGACAGACCGCGGCCAGCAGCAGGGTGCCTGCCACCATGGCGCCCGGCACTTCGCGGGCGTGGCTCGCCTTCTCGCTGCGCGGGGCGCCGCAGAAGCAGATGCCGTACACCTTGACGAAACACATCACCGCCATGGCGCCGGTCACTGCCAGCATCACTACCGCGAGCGGCGCGACGACGGAGGTGCCGAGTTTGGTCATGGAGAGCAGGGACTGATAGATAAACCACTCGCTGACAAAGCCGTTGAGCGGCGGCAGCGCCGAGATGGCCATGGCACCGATCAGGAACGCCAGTGCGGTCCAGGGCATCAGTTTGGCCAGCCCTCCCATCTTGTCCATGTCACGGGTGTGGAGGCGGAACATCACGGAGCCGGTGCCCATAAAGAGCAGGCTCTTGAAGATGGCGTGGTTGAGCAGGTGATAGAGGGCGCCGAGCAGCCCCAGCACCACCAGCGCCGGTTGCTGGTTGGCGATGCCGATCATACCGATCCCCATCCCCATCAGGATGATGCCGATGTTCTCTACCGTGTGGTAGGCGAGCAGCCGCTTGAGATCGTGCTCGGCCAGCGCAAACAGTACCCCGAGCACTGCCGAGCAGGCTCCGAAGATCAGCACCACATAGCCCCACCAGAGCTGGCTGGCGCCGAGAAAATCGATGCTGACCCGCAAAATGCCAAACAGACCCAGCTTGACCATCACGCCGGACATCAGCGCCGAAATATGGGAGGGGGCAACGGGCTCGGCCACCGGCAACCAGCCGTGCAGCGGCACGAAACCGGCGCGCAGGCCAAAACCGCAGAAGCTGAGCAGGAACACCAGAGAGGCCAATGCGCCCGCCAGATGGTGCTCGCGCAGCGCGGCGAACTCCAGCGAGCCGCTTTCGCGGCAGAGCAGCCAGAAGGCGATCAGCACCAGCGCCATGCCGATATGATTCATCACCAAGTAAAGCCGGCTCTGTTTGGCGGCATCCGGGTTGGTCTTGACCAGCCAGTAGGTGGTGAGGGTTACCAGCTCGTAGCAGAGCAAGAAACCGAGTGCGTTGTCGGCCAGTACCATGCCCACCATGGCAAAGAGGAAGAGGTTCATCAGCGCGCCGATGGCCACATCCCCCTTGCCCTGATATTCGCGGATATAGGCAAAGGAGTAGAGGGCGACGGCGACGCCGACGGTGCTAATCACCAGCAGCATCAGTGCGGCCAGCATGTCGAGGTGCACCGAGCCCAGCAGCCAGAGCTGGCCGTCGACGGGGGTGCCTTGGGCAAAGATCTGGATGGCGGCGACCAGACCCGCGAGCGAGCCCAGCAGGGCAAAGCCGCTGTTGAGACGGTTGGCCAGTGCGGGCAGCTTTTGCAGGAGCAAACCGGCGGCAGCGCCCAGCAAAAAGAGCAGGAGCGTGGCCATAACAAGGGGGGACAACATCAGCGAGCTCCCTCTGTGGTGGATAAATCGGATGCAGGGAGCGCCGTGGCGGGCGCCGAGAAGGCAGAGGCCCCTTGCGGGTTGGTGTCGGCCGCTTGCTGGCGACGGATTCGGGCGGCGCGTTCGGTGTCGCCGTCATTGACCAGCTTCAGTGCCTGGGAGGGGCAGGCACCGACACAAGCCGGGCCATCGGTGCGAAATTCGCACAGGTCACACTTGACGGCGATGCTGCGCACGCCCGGCTCCCAGCTCAGCAGATCCTCGCCAAAGCAGCGCAGGCCAGCGGAGGTGGAGGGGTTGCTGGAGCGGATGGAGCAGGGGATATAGGTGTCGTAACTGGTGGCCACGGCCACCGGACGGCTGCCGCCGCTCTGGATAGCGCCAAAGGGGCAGGCCACGGCGCAGAGATTGCAGCCGATGCAGAGCGACTCGTTGAGTTGCACGCAATCGCCGGTCTGGCGAATTGCCTCGACCGGGCACACCTTGATGCAGGGGGCATCGTCACAGTGACGGCACTGAACCGGCATGGTCGCCTGCTCGTGTCGCATAACGGTTAAACGGGGGGCTTGCTGCAAACCTTGCGCCTTGTGTACTTCACTGCAGGCCGCCATACAGGTGCCACAGCCGATACAAAGCTTGGGGTCAGCGATAACGAAGCGGTTCATAGCCTACCTTGTCGTGTCGCGAACGGAGAAAGTAGGGGCAGGTTGGCAAGATACGGGCCAGAATGGTTCTTGCAGATAAATTGGTTTTAAGTGTCTGTTTTTAAATGAATAAAAATCTTCGTGTGGTTGAGTGAAAGGGCTGGTGTGGCTGTCGAACTGTGACGTGCGTCACTTGTGTCGAAGAGATCGACATTAAAAATCGAATCTCGATAGCAAGGCACAATTGACAGTAATGATATTAAAGGGAGGCAACAAACATGAGCTATTCATTGTTAGATCACTATTACCTTTGAAGAGCGAACCGCGCCATCATGCCAAGTGCATGTAAATATGCTTTCTAAAGCAACCTTAATTAATCTCGACTTAATATTCTGTACAGGTGAGACTCATATGGTGTAGATTCTGACGCGCCCGATAAACAATAAGGTTTGAAAGAAAAATGAGAAAAATGAGAAAAATGTCATTAGCAATCTTGATCATGGCCTCAATGTCTGCTGCTGCCGAACAGAAAATATACACACATAATGCAATCTTGGAGTATCAAGAAATTAGAGATGGCTGTCAGATGTATCGGCTGAATACACCAGAAGGTGCAACGCTATTGATTGGCCATAATTTTAATAGCTCTGGGCCAAATGCAGAGGGGCCTGCAGCAGCAGGAACACTTGCAATGCTGTCTGCCATGTATTCAGATTCTAGTTATCGTAGTTTTTCAATGAGGGGAACTAATAGTCTTTATCAGCCCATACAAAATGACTCTTATGAGTTTGTAAAAATCGGTGTTGACAGATATTCCTCACCAAATAATTACATGTTGTCTCAGTCAAATTTTGTAGAAAGACCAGTGCCTTACTATAGTGAGGGTACGGAACTATCAATGCGTTTTTATAATGAAGATGATCAACCAAGATACACTGGTTTTATGCCGCCATATCTCTCTTTATGTGGCAACAGTATTGCATCATTTGAATCTATAACGAGTCACCGTATTCAGGTGACAACATCCATTTCGACCATTAAAGTACAATACACATCATTCAATCCACTTGATGGATTAAAGGCAAGTAATGACCTTGTCGGCGAGGTACAACTGTCTTGGAGAAACAGTGACAACTCAGAGAGCAAAGATAGAAAACATAAGTACACACAAATTTCAAGAGCTGAAAAAAATGATGGCAAGCAAGAACTGAAGTTCGTTGAAATTGCAAAAGTAGATGTCAATGATGATCGTTACATCGATATTGGTAGTGACAAGAATATTATTGTTCCAGGCAAACAGTATGTATATCAAGTAAAATACTGTGATGGTTATAATTTTTGTGAAAGCAATAATCTAAGTGTGACTGGGCAAGCGAATTAATTCTTTGTCTCATATTACAAAATGGGGAGTGAGTATTTTTTCTCACTCCCCATTTTATTGGGATTATTACGTGGTTCTAGATATCCACCTGGGATCCAAGTTCGATAACCCGGTTGGGCGGGATCTCGAACTGATCCGGGGCGCGCAGGGCGTTGCGCTGCAGCAGCATAAAGAGCTTGCCGCGCAGATAGAGATACCAGGGGCGGTCTTTCATGATGAGCGACTCGTGGGCCATAAAGAACGAGGTCTCCATCATTCGGCAGCTCAGCCCCTCGGCGTTGCAGCGGTGGAAGATCTCCTCCACGTTCGGTGTCTCGCGCCAGCCGTAGCTTGCCACCACCCGCCAGAAGGTGGGGGAGAGCTGCTCGATGCAGACCCGGCGCACATTGTGGACGTAGGGCACATCCTCCACCCGCAGGGTGAGCAGGATGATCCGCTCGTGCAGCACCTTGTTGTGCTTGAGGTTGTGCAGCAGCGCATGGGGGATCACATTGACCACCCGCGACATATAGACAGCAGTGCCAGCCACCCGGGTCGGCGGGGATTTTTCCAGCGAGGCGATCATCGGCTCAAGGGAGTTGCCGTGCTCGTTCAGGCGACGAATAAGCTGGAAACGCTCGCTCTTCCAGCTGGTCATCACGGTGAACATCACAGCGCCCAGGGTGAGCGGCAGCCAGCCGCCGGAGAAGATCTTGGCGAGGTTGGCGGCAAACAGCGGCACGTCGATACAGAGCAGCGCGGCAAACAGGATAGCCACCAGATACTTGTTCCAGTGCCAGCTGTTCTTGGCTACCGAGCAGGAGAGGATGGAGGTGAGCACCATGGTGCCGGTTACGGCGATGCCGTAGGCCGCCGCCAGATTGCTGGAGTGCTCGAAGCTCATGATGACGATCACCACCGAGATATAGAGCATCCAGTTGATGACCGGAATATAGATCTGGCCGGACTCCTGCTCGGAGGTGTGAACGATACGAATGGGGGAGAGATAACCGAGCCGCACCGCCTGCCGGGTCAGCGAAAAGACCCCGGAGATCACCGCCTGCGAAGCGATCACCGTCGCCATGGTTGCCAAGAGCAGCAGCGGCACCAGCGCCCATTTCGGGGCGAGCAGGAAGAAGGGGTTGGCAATGGCCGCCGGATTGCTTAGTAGCAGCGCCCCCTGACCGAAGTAGTTGAGTACCAGGGAGGGCAGCACCACGATAAACCAGGCGAGGCGAATTGGATTTTTGCCAAAATGGCCCATATCCGCGTAGAGCGCCTCCACCCCGGTGATGGCCAGCACCACGGCGCCGAGGGCAAAGAAGGAGGTGGTCTGGTACTGGATAAAGAAGCGCACCGCCCAGATGGGGTTAAGCGCTCCCAGCACCTCGGGGTTGTGGATGATGCCGCGCAGCCCCAGCACCGCCAGCGTCATAAACCAGATCAGCATGATGGGGGCAAACAGCTTGCCCACCATGGCGGTGCCATGTTTCTGGATGGCGAACAGCAGGGTCAGCACCAGCACCGAGAGGGTGACGATATAGGGGTCGAGGGCGGGGGTGAGAATGCTCAGCCCTTCGATGGCCGACATCACCGACATCGCCGGGGTGATCACCACCTCGCCATAGAAGAAGCTGCCGCCAATCAGGCCGAGGATGATCAGCAGCGGCGTCCAGCGGGTGGAGGCGTTACGGGTCGCCAGCGACATCAGGGTGAGAATGCCACCCTCGCCGGCGTTGTCGGCCCGCATCACAAAGGAGAGGTACTTGACCGACACCACCAGGATCAGCAGCCAGAAGATCAGCGAGAGAAAGCCGAGAATGGAGGCGGGCTCGACGCCGAACCCGAATTGACCTGACAGGCACTCGCGCAAGGTATAGAGCGGGCTGGTGCCGATATCGCCATAGACTACGCCAATCGCCGCCAGCATGACGCCGGACATGGCTTGTTGTTTATCACAGTTCATGAGTTCATCTTGTCAGTTTGATGTTTACACGTTTGCCACAGCAGATCGCCCCGAACACATCAGGTATGTGTGGATACAACATCGGGGGGAAATCAAAGGATTGCGATGGGAAGGGAGCTAATCGGATATAAAGATGCGTTTCATGGGACACAGTCTGTTCATCTGTCGTTAAGCTTATAATGACACACACTCTGCGGGTTCATGCTCAGGTATAAATAATCAAAACGCCCTTTTGAGTAAGGTTATTAATTGGCCGTTGATTGAAATATTCACCCGCTCTGCGGGCAACCGTTTGTTTTATCTGGGGAAGCGCTTTGGCCACTATTTTTTACCGAGTTGATTGAAAAATAGACGATAAAATAGTGACTAATTAATTGCTGGCAGTATGACAAGGGGGAGGATGTTGGGTAGCAATGGAGTCTCTATTTGGGAGGAAAAAATGTAGGGTGCAATGAACGAAGTGAAT
>NZ_JRGM01000158.1 GCF_000764665.1 Aeromonas lacus
TCCCGGTTGACCCCGAGAGATTTAACTCACAACACCACTCACCCCAACGGCGGCGTCCGTGGCGGCACCATACGCTTGCTGCCGGTGGACTCGAAGGCCGAGGCAAAGCGCAGCAGGTTGTTGTCGTCATAGGCGCGACCGGCGAAGGTCAGACCCACCGGCATACCGATATCGGCCATCACCCCCATGGGGACGGTGACGGTCGGCACGCCGAGGTGGCGGATAGCGAGGTTGCCGTTGGCAACCCAGATGCCATTGCTCCAGGCGATATCGGCGGAGGCCGGATTCACATCCGCATCAGCCGGGGCGACGTCGGCGACGGTCGGGAACAGCACGGCGTCGAGCTTGAGCCCGTCCATCCAGTCCTCGAGATCCAGCTTGCGGGTCTTTTCCAGACCGCGCAGGCCGTCCGGCACTGTGGGGATCTCGTCAAAGCGCTTGATGCCACGCTTGGCCATATTGACGTACTCGTCCATGCCCGCTGCCAGATCGCCCTCGCGGTTCGGCAGGGTGCCCGGATCGTGGGGGAAGATCTTGGGCCCGTCGACATCCTCAAGCTTATTGAGCTTGGGATCGCCATTGGCGCGCAGGAAGTCGTCGAACGCCCAGCCGGAGAGCTCCCACAGCTCGTCGTTGAGAAACTCAGGGCTCACGATGCCACGATTGAACACGGTCGGCGCGCCGGGTCTGTCCCCTTCGCAGTTGGAGACCAGCGGGAAGTCCACTTCGATCACTTCGGCGCCAGCGGCTTCCAGCGCCTGACGGGCCTGCTCCCACAGGGCGATCACGGTCGGGCGGGTATGGATGCGCTGACCGGTCGGGCCGCCGATGCCGGGATTTTCGCTGGTGCCGGCCAGTTCATCCTTGTTGATAAACATGCGCGGCACGCCGAGGCGCTTACCCTTGAGGGCATCGGGCTTGGCAGCCAGATCCAGATAGGAAGCCGGACGCACCTCGGAGGCCTTGGGCAGTTGCACCCAGGGCTGCATGCGCCACAGATCGCCACGGGTGTCGGCATCGTCGGCGACCACTACATCCAGCACTTCCAAGAGATCGGCCATGGTGCGGGCATAAGGCACCACCACGTCCATGGTCGGGGTCAGCGGCCAGTTGCCGCGCACCGAGATGACGCCACGGGACGGGGTGTAGGCACACAGGCCGTTATTGGAAGCCGGGCCACGGCCGCTCGACCAGGTCTCTTCCGCCAGACCAAAGGCGGAGAAGCTGGCGGCGGTGGCGGTACCGGCGCCGTTGGAGGAGCCGGAGGCAAACGGCGCGGTCAGGTAGTCGGCGTTGTAGGGGCTCTCGGCGCGGCCATAGACGCCGCGCTGCATGCCGCCATTGGCCATCGGCGGCATATTGGTTTTGCCAAGGCAGATGGCACCGGCGGCGCGCAGGCGCTCAACGGTAAAGGCATCGCGCTGGGCCACCAGATCCTTGAAGGCCGGGCTGCCGGAGGCGGCGGTCAGCCCCTTGACCAGATAGCTGTCTTTGGCGGTGTAGGGGATGCCGTCGAGCGGGCTCAGGGTCTCGCCACGGGCGCGGCGGGCATCAGAAGCCTCGGCCTCTTTCAGCGCATCGGGATTGGCGACCACCACAGCGTTGAGTTTGGTGGCAGTCTCGGGGCCGTTGTAAGCCTCGATCCGGGCCAGATAGGCCTTGACCAGTTCGACCGCTGTGGTGCGGCCTGATTCGAGCGCGGCACGCAGCTCGGCAATGGAAACCTCGGTCACTTCGATCATGGGGATCTCCTGTAAAAGGGTGACTGTTTGTCATGATGATCGCCGCATCAGCGCCGGCGACCATCACACCATCAAGAGATAAAACCCCACGGCGTGGGGTTTTGAATACCAGCTGGAACCGGTTTACGACCCGTCGCGAGAGGCCGTCAGCAAGGTGAAGAGCAGCGCAGGAACCGGAGTGTATGTGAATACATGAGCCGTTTGTTCCACATAAGCGAGCTGCACATAAGCCTTGATCACGGCCTCGCAGCAGGATCGTCATCCGGTTCTTACTTGCCAGAGGGGATTTGCTGGGTAATGCAGTGGATATTGCCACCGCCCAGCAGGATCTCGCGGGCCGGTACGCCGACCACGGTGTGCTCCGGGAAGATCTCTTCCAGAATGCGCTGGGCTTCACCATCAGTGGCGACATCCAGCAGCGGATAGACGATGCGATCGTTGGTGATAAGGAAGTTCACGTAGGAACCGGCCAGACGGCCTTCTGCCTCGCGCGGCACACCGGTACCGCTCTCGACACCAGCAGACTCCTCTTCGGTGCAGAACAGCGGGCCCGGCTGGGGCAGCTTCCACACTTTCAGCTTGCGACCCTTGGCATCGACCGCCGCTTCCAGCACCTTGAGGGCGGCTACGGAGCGGGCGTACTGGGGATCGTTCTGATCGTCAGTCCAGTGCAGGGCCACTTCACCCGGACGCACGAAGCAGCACATGTTGTCGATGTGGCCGTCGGTTTCGTCCATGTAAACGCCTTCGTCCAGCCAGATAAAGCTGGTGACGCCCAGATAGTCGCGCAGGTGCGCTTCGATCTGCTCTTTGGTCAGGTGCGGGTTGCGGTTTTCGTTGAGCAGGCACTCGGCGGTGGTCAGGCAGGTGCCTTCGCCATCAACATGGATGGAGCCCCCTTCCAGAATGAGCGGCGCATCGTAGCGAGCCATCTCGTGTTGGGTCAGCATCTGGGCAGCCACTTCTTCATCCTGATTCCACGGGTAGTAGAGACCGCCCTTGTGACCACCCCAGGCGTTGAAGCCCCAATCCACGCCACGGCACTCGCCGGCAGCGTTGGTAACGATGGTCGGGCCGGTATCGCGGGCCCAGCAGTCATCGCTGTTCATTTCGACCAGGGTCACATGGGCGGGCATGATGGCGCGGGCCTGCTCCATAAACTGGGCCGGAACCCCCATAAAGACCGGGGTGGCACCACCGATGGCATCGGCCACCTTGGCGAAGGTCTCTTGCGCGAAGCGACCGGCTACGCGCCAGTTGTCCGGGCGAAACGGCCAGATCATCCAGACGGCCTGCTGGTGCGCCCACTCGGCGGGCATGGTGAAGCCGTCGGCGGCCGGAGTGGAGTTAATGGTCTTGATGCTCATCGCAAGGCTCCTTGCATGGATTGAGGCCCCCGTTTACGCCCGATGCGGCGCGGGAACCCGGAAAATAAGAGTGGGTCGCAGATTAAGACGTTGCGCCCCCATCCATCAAATGAATAGGATGGATTGTCCCATAAACACGGCGAATAATCCCCCCCATGAAACTGCACCAGCTCGACCTCAATCTGCTGCTCGCGTTTGACGCCCTGATGACGCAGGGCAGCGTCACCCGCGCCGCCGAAGCGCTCTTTATCAGCCAGCCCGCCATGAGCCACTCCCTTAACCGGCTGCGCACCTTTCTCGGTGACCCGCTGCTGGTGCGCACCCCGCAGGGGATGCTGCCGACCCCGCGCGCCCAGCGGTTGCACCTCGGGGTACAGCAGGCGCTGCGGCTGCTGGAGCAGCAGCTCACCGAGGAAGAGGAGTTCGAGCCGAGCCAGTCGAAGCGGCGCTTCGTGCTCTGCACCACCGATTACGTGGAGTGCGTGCTGATCCCGCCGCTGATCCAGCGGCTCAGACGGCTGGCGCCGGGGGTCACCATCGAGATCCGCATCCTGCGCGACACCCTGCCAGAGGCCGAGCTGGCAAGCGGCGAAATTGATCTGGTGCTGGGCTTTGACGAGTACATGCAGGTGCCGGGGTATCTCGGCAAAGAGACCTGGCTCACCGAGCCGCTGGCCGGGCTGGTACGCGCCGATCTACCGATTGCCAAATCCGCCCCCGCTGGCGCCGAGGATGACCCCTCTCAGTGGCAGGAGCGCATTACCTTGCAGCAGCTCATCGCCATGCCCCATGTGTTCCACTCGCCGCTGGGCACCTCGGAAGCGAGCCTCGACCGCTATCTGAAGAGTCAGGGCTTTAGCCGCACCATCTCGGTCAACAGCCAGAGCTATATGTCCGCCGCCGCCATCGTCAGCCAGAGCGATCACCTCTTGGTGTTGCCGAGCATGGTAGCCGAACTGCTCGCCACTCACTGGCCGCTGAAAAGCCTGCCGCTGCCCGAAGATGTGCCCGACTACCACCTAAACTGCGTCTGGCACCCCGTTCACGCGCAGCAGCCCGCACTGGTATGGCTGAAAGATTTGATGAAAGAGCTGGTAGGGCCGAGGTAAACACTCTTGCCTCCGAAATTGAATGGGATCACCAACCGACCCAGTGAAAAGCACTTGCTGACGGAGCATTTGGCCCAAACCGAACCTCGATCAATTCCCTCTCCCTTTGGGAGAGGGCTAGGGTGAGGGCGGCTCCCTCCCCCTCATCCCCAACCCTTCTCCCGC
>NZ_JRGM01000159.1 GCF_000764665.1 Aeromonas lacus
CTATTTCCCCAACCCCTTGCACTGCTCTCCCCCTGCGGCGGGATAGGCGGTGAGCGTCTCATAGAGGGCGGCGCGCAGGCTACCGGATTGGCAGAAATCGCAGCTGCCGCCAGCGTCGATATCGGTGATGCGGGCGCCTTGCGGCCCGTCCAGTACCAGATAGGTGCTAACAAAACGGTAGGTGCCGCTGGGGGCGTCGAGCGGGGTGCCCGGCTCGCCAAAGGTGAAGCGCACCTTGACCTCGCTGCGATCCCGACTGCCGGCGATGGCGCGCGACGAGAGGATCTCCGAGCCCAGCAGGTTATCCCAGGCGTTGGGCAGGAAGGGGTTGCCCTCGACAAAGGGGGGCTTCTCGTCGGGGGCCTCGCGGGTGGCTATTTCGCGTGCCTTGGAGGCGGCATTGAGCAGGCAGAGCAGCTCGAGGGAGACGATAGTGGGCAGCGCGCCGCCAAGATCGCTCTGATAGAGGCCACTCGGTTTGACTGCGCGCTCCCAGTCGAGAAACTGGGCCACCTTGGCCTTGGCGCGGGCACTGGCGGCCGGATCGAGTTTGCCACTGGTGGTGGTGCCGGCATGGGCCGGGGCGATCAGGGCCGCCGCAGAGAGGGCCAGTGCCAGCACGGGCCAGCTGGATATCTTCATGGTGCCATCTTCCTTATGTTCGCTTGCATGGGCCGCGCCCTGAACAAAGCGTCGGGCCCTGAAAAAAAGAGCGCAGCCCAAGGGCTGCGCTCTGCGTCAGGTCGTCAACCGGCGGGCCTTAGGCACGGCGCCAGCTGGTCTTGCCGGCGCTGTCTTCCAGCACGATACCCATCTCGGTGAGACGGTTGCGGGCGGCATCCGCCGCGGCCCAGTTCTTGTCGGCACGGGCCTGATTACGCTCGGCGATCAGGCGCTCGATCTCGGCAACCTCTTCGTCCGCTTCGTCACCCTTGAGGAAGGCCTCGGGGTCTTGCTGCAGGATGCCGAGCACGGCGCCCAGCTCGCGCAGACGGGCGCCCAGCGCGGCGGCAACAGCCATGTCCTCGCCCTTCTGGCGGTTGATCTCGCGCACCAGATCAAACAGGGCGGAGTAGGCTTCCGGGGTGTTGAAGTCGTCGTCCATCGCTTCCTTGAAGCGAGCCACCTGCTCGTCGCCACCGGCAGCGGCGGCCACCGGCAGGTCGCGCAGGGCGGTGTACATGCGCTCCAGCGCGGCGCGGGCTTGCTTCAGGTTATCTTCCGAGTAGTTGAGCTGGCTGCGGTAGTGGCCAGACATCAGGAAGTAACGGACGGTTTCGGCGTCGTAGTGGGCCAAAACGTCGCGGATGGTGAAGAAGTTGCCAAGGGATTTGGACATCTTCTCTTTATCCACCATCACCATGCCGCTGTGCATCCAGGTGTTGACGTAGTCGCCACCGTGGGCGCAGCAGGACTGGGCGATCTCGTTCTCGTGGTGCGGGAACTGCAGATCGGAGCCGCCGCCGTGGATGTCGAAGTGGTTGCCAAGGTGCTTGGAGTTCATGGCGGAGCACTCGATGTGCCAGCCAGGACGGCCCGGGCCCCAGGGGCTTTCCCAGGTCGGCTCGCCCGGCTTGGACATCTTCCACAGCACGAAGTCCAAGGGGTTGCGCTTGGCATCGACCACGTCAACGCGGGCACCGGCTTGCAGCTGCTCCAGATCCTGACCGGAGAGCTTGCCGTAGTCGGCGTAGGATTCGACGATAAACATCACGTCGCCGTTGTCCGCCACATAGGCGTGCTCTTTAGCCAGCAGGGATTGCACCAGCTCGATGATCTCTTCGATATGCTGGGTGGCGCGCGGTTCGATATCAGGGCGCACCATGCCAAGGGCGTCGAAGTCGGCGTGCATGTCGCCAATCAGACGCTCGGTCAGCTCGTCGCAGGTCACTTGGGTCTCGGCGGCACGCTTGATGATCTTGTCATCCACGTCGGTGATGTTGCGCACGTAGGTGAGGTCATAACCGGCGTAACGCAGGTAGCGAGCCACCACATCAAAGGCGACGAAGGTGCGGCCGTGGCCGATATGACAGTGATCGTAGATGGTGACACCACACACATACATGCCCACCTTGCCCGGGTGGATAGGTTTGAATTCTTCTTTTTGACGAGTGAGTGTGTTGTATATCTTCAGCATCTTCTAACCACTGCCTGTGAGTAAAATGGTTGGTCATGATACCCCGTTCAGGGGCAGAAAACGAGGCAGAAAACGTGGCCAATCCCGCCTGCCAGCACGGTTACGGCGCCAGAGAGACTATGCCGCCAGCCCCTGATGGGCTAGAATTGCCACCACTTTATGCCATACACCTGCGGGCACTTCGTCGCCCGCATCAAATGAAAGGACATATCATGGTCACTCTGCACACCAATCACGGCGACATCACCCTCACCCTGAATGCTGAAAAAGCCCCGGAAACCGTGGCCAACTTCCTGCAATACTGCCGTGACGGTCACTACGACAACACCATTTTCCACCGCGTCATCGACGGCTTCATGATCCAGGGCGGCGGCTATGCCCCGGGCTTTGAAGAGAAAGACACCCGCGCGCCCATCAAGAACGAAGCGGCCAACGGTCTGTCCAACAAGATCGGCACCATCGCCATGGCCCGCACCATGGAGCCGCACTCTGCCAGCGCCCAGTTCTTCATCAACGTGAACAACAACGACTTCCTCGACTTCAAATCCGCCACCACCCAGGGCTTCGGCTACTGCGTATTCGGTGAAGTGACCGCCGGTATGGACGTGGTCAACAAGATCAAGGGCGTCAAGACCGGCAACTACGGCCGTATCCACCAGGACGTTCCGACCGAAGACGTGGTGATCACCAAGGTGACCCTTGCTGACTGATCTCTGCCGACTCGGCACTGATAAAACTGCGGCCCCGGCCGCAGTTTTTCCATCTGCCTCCCCCACTGCCAGCCCGAGCTGGCGCCGCCTCGACTATCTGGCCCACGGCAACGAACGCCAGCGCTCGGCCCATGCCCTGCTCACCGCCGGTGTGTGGGATGAGCTGGCAGCGCAGTGCGCCGATCTGGCGCTGGTGAGCACGCTCGCCATCGGCCTCGATCGGCCGGGCAGCGATCTCGATATCCTCTGCCAGCATCCCAATCCGGCGGCGTTTGCCGCGACGCTCGAGGCTCAAGGTTGGCTGGCGAGCGCCAAGGGCGACAATATCTGGCTGCTGGAGCGCACCTTTCCCCGCCTCGACCAGCACTGTGTCGATAGCGGTTGCGATCAAAGCGAGGCCAGCTGGCCGCTGGAGCTGTATGTCACCGCCGCCCCCATCGAGACGCAGAATGGCTGGCGCCACCTCACCCTGATGGCGGCTTTGCTACAACGCTTTGGCGATCACTTCTACCGCGAAGTACTGCGCCTGCGCCTTGAAGAGGAATTGAAAGGTGAAGCGGCCATGTGCCGGTTGCTGGGGCTGGCGGGCGATCCTTATGCCGCGCTGCTGACGCTGGAGGGACAGGACTTGACCCATCTGGTGTGGCCCGCCTCTATCGTGGCTCCCGAAGCGGATGTGGCCACCAGCAGCCACGGCTCGGCCATGCGCACCCTCTTTATCAGCGATATTCACCTGTGCAGCGATCGGCCCGACATGACCGCCGCGCTGGTGCACTTTCTGGCCAAGGAGGCGGTGGGCGCCGATGCCCTCTATGTGCTCGGCGATCTCTTCGAGTTCTGGATTGGCGACGATGATCCCAACCCGCTCCACCAGGAGATGGCCGACGCTTTTCTGGCCCTGAGCCAGCAGAATGTGCCCATCTACTTTATCCACGGCAACCGCGACTTTCTGCTGGGCCAAGAGTTTGCCAAGCGCGCCGGCATCACCCTGCTGGGGGATCCGTGCGTGATCGATCTCTATGGCGAGCGGGTGGTGCTGAGCCACGGCGATCTGCTCTGCACCCTGGATGAGGGGTATCAGAAGTTTCGTCGCATCACTCAGCTCAAGTGGCTGCGCTGGCTATTCCTGCGCCTGCCGCTCGCCCGCCGTCAGGCCATCGCCCGCAAGATGCGCGGCCAAAGCCAGATGGAGAACGCCTACAAGAGCCAGCGCATCATGGATGTGACGCCAGCTGCCGTTGACGAGATGCTGCGCCAGCACGGCTGCAAGGTGATGATCCACGGCCACACCCACAGACCCGCCATCCACCACTTCCAGCTCGATGGCGCGCCTGCCCGGCGCATCGTGCTGGGTGACTGGTTCGAGCAAGGCTCGGTGCTGGTCTGCCGCCCCGGCGAGCAACTGCTGGAAACAAGGCCGCTGGCAGCCGCACGCTGACAGCAGGTTCACAAGGCATCCGTAAAGAGAGGGGCGCGTCAGCAGTGACGCGCCCCTTGTTGTTTTGTTGCGGCAGCTCTACCGGTGCCCCCCGAAGCGCTGCACGCCGAGGCGGTGTTAGCGGCTGAAGTTGGGCTCCAGCGCATAGTGCTTGAAGCAGGCTTCCAGATTGCTGCGAATAGCAGGTGTCACGTTGATGAACTCCAACCCGTAGACCTCGCCCTCCGCCTCCTGTTTCGACCACATCACTCTGGCGGTCACGGCCAGCGGTGTCTGGTTGCGATAGAGATCGATGGAGGGTTTGGGGGTGTAGATCTTGAGCTCGACTTGCGCCTTTTTGGGCAATTCGAGGGACTGTACGGTACGCAGGCGCAGACCGGTCACGCTGAAGTCCTCGGTGATCGATTCATGGAAGCTGCCAGCGGCCTCGACCTTCACCATCATGTGCTGATACATACGGGGAGCACTGCGCAGCTCGTGTTCGGCGCGATCGACACTGCTGACCGTCTCGAAACGGAACTGCTCCATGATATCGCGCAGCTGGCTCGACTCTTCGTACAGGGTGCGGCTGATGATCCCGGTGGTCTGCACCTTCTCGGTATTCTCGGAGAGGGCGTGCAGCAGATCGTGCAGATGGGCATTGAGAGAGGCGAGCTTGTGCATCTGCTCGTCACTGGTGGTGCGGATCTGGTCGGCGGCACCGACACTGCGCTCAATCTCGCCCATCAAGCCATTGATGGACTGGCTAGCCTCGTGGGCCTTGTCCATGGTGAGGTGGGTGCGGGCAATCACGCTCTTCACCGTGGTTTCGTTCTCGCCGATCAGCTGGCTCAGGGTGGTGACAATTCCGTTGATCTCTTTGGTCGCCTGTCCGGCATGGTTGGCCAGCTTGCGCACCTCGTCAGCCACCACCGCAAAACCGCGACCATGTTCACCGGCACGGGCCGCTTCGATGGCGGCGTTGAGGGCCAGCAGGTTGGTCTGCTCGG
>NZ_JRGM01000016.1 GCF_000764665.1 Aeromonas lacus
ACTGAGCTATTCCCGCATTGGTCTGGCTGACTGCCTGACTACGAGGACGCATTCTAGCGATGTTCCCCGCCCAGTCAACCAGAAATATTTAATTAACTGATCGTTCGGGCATTTTTTGCCCTTTTTGAACACTTTTAGCACCTTTGGCCGTTTCTTGACTTAAATTGCTGGAAACGGCCTGTTACTGCCTGATAACTCAGAGGCTGGAGTGATGGGTCAGATCGCTCCACGCCGCCTTCATGTACTGGAACATGGACCAGAAGGTGAGCACGGTAGCGACATAGAGCAGCACATAGGCCAGCCACACCATCCAGACGTTGTACTGCCAGATAAGACCGGTCAGCGACACCATCTGGATCATGGTCTTCCACTTGCCGATCCAGCTCACGGCCACCGAGGAGCGCTTGCCCAGCTCGGCCATCCACTCGCGCAGGGCGGAGATGATGATCTCGCGACCGATCATGGTCATGGCGGGAATGGTGACCCAGATGGTGTTGTAGTGTTCGACGATGATGACCAGTGCCGTGGCCACCATGATCTTGTCGGCAACCGGGTCGAGGAAGGCACCGAAAGCAGTGGATTGATTGAGCTTGCGAGCAAGATAGCCATCAAACCAGTCGGTGGCGGCGGCCAGAATAAAGACGATGGCAGCGGCCAGATAGGACCACTGATAAGGCAGATAGAACAGGATGACGAAGACGGGAATGAGCAAAATCCGGAAAAACGTCAGCATGTTAGGTATGTTTGTCATTATTTTCAGCCACTTCTTGTACGTCGCTACATAGTGCGCCAAAGCCGATTTGCGATGCAACCGCACTGACGCCCGTCTTGGTCTTTTTTAATCCATCAACCCTTTCGCAATACCGCGCCATTATGGCATTTACGGCCCCCCTGCGTCACGGCTCTTGTGCATCAAGGAGTTAGCGAATGTTCCCGGTTAATCATCTCATTAAAAAAACAGTGTCATTCAACACTTAAGCCGAATGCAGGCCATCGTGGATGGTCTGGGCCAGCTCCTGACTGATGCCGGGCACCTTGGCCAGTTCATCCACACTCGCCTTTTTCACCTCCTGCAAACCGCCCAGATATTTGAGCAGTGCCTGACGCCGCTTCGGCCCTACTCCCGGAATATCCTCCAGCGTGCTGCTGGTGCGGGCTTTGGCTCGCCGTGCCCGGTGGCCGGTAATGGCAAAACGGTGGGATTCATCGCGAATATGTTGAATTAGGTGCAAAGCGGGCATATCTGCCGGCAAATGCAGCTCTTCGTGGCTCTCCCCCATGATGAGAGTTTCCAACCCTGCCTTGCGGGTAACCCCTTTGGCAATGCCCACCAGCAGCGGATATTTGCCGCCGAGGAACTCCAGCTGGCGCGCCAGGATCTCTTCAGCCCGGCGCAGCTGGCCGAGGCCGCCATCGATAAACAGCACGTCCGGCACCTTGTCCGGCTCCTGCTGTTTGCCAAAACGGCGCTCCAGCGCCTGCTCCATGGCCGCGTAGTCATCGCCGCCGGTGATGCCATCGATATTGAAGCGGCGATATTCGGAGGAAAGTGGCCCCTCCCGGTTGAACACCACGCAGGAGGCCACCGTGCGCTCCCCCATGGTGTGGGAGATATCGAAACACTCCATGCGGGCGATGGGGCGCTCAAGCTCCAGCAGCTCTTCCAGCTGGTCGTAACGAGCGGTAATGGTGCTCTTGTGGGCAAGCCGCGAGCGCAGCGCCGTCTCGGCATTGATGGAGGCAAGCTTGATAAAACGGGCCCGTTCAGCACGGGTGCGGCTCACCACCCGCACCTTGTAACCCGCGGTCTGACTCAGGGTTTCGGCGATGACGTTCTCATCCTCCAGCGCCACATCGAGCAGCACCTCGCTCGGGATCTGCCGTCCCCCCTGCCCCGACAGATAGAACTGTAGCAGGAAGGATTGCACCACCTCGTCCTGCGGGGTGTCGGCCGGCACTTTCGGGAAGTAGCTGCGCGAGCCGAGCACCTTGCCCTGACGGATAAAGAGCACATGGATGCAGGCCGCCCCCTGTTCGAAGGCGACCCCCACCACGTCGAGCTCGTCCAGCACGTTGCCGCTCACCGACTGCTGCTCGGTGACCCGGCGCAGCGCCAGGATCTGATCCCGGTAGCGGGCCGCCTCTTCAAAACGCAGATCACAGCTGGCGGACTCCATCTTGCCCACCAGTTCGCCAATCACCTGCTGGTTCTTGCCCGCCAGAAACAGCTTGGCCAGCTCAACCTGCTGGGCATATTCGGCCTCGCTCACCAGTCCGGGCACGCAAGGGCCGGCGCAGCGCTTGAGCTGGTAGAGCAGGCAGGGACGGGTGCGGTTGGCATAGACCGCATCCTCGCACTGGCGCACCGGAAAGATCTTCTGCATCAGGTGCAGGCTCTCGCGCACTGCGCCACCGGAAGGGTACGGGCCGAAGTACTCCCCCTTGATCTTGCGGGCACCGCGATGCACGCCAATGCGCGGATGCTGGTGCGCGGTGATGATGATCCAGGGGTAGGATTTGTCGTCCCGCAGCAGCACGTTGTAACGGGGCTGGTACTGCTTGATCAGGTTGTGCTCGAGGATCAGCGCCTCGGTCTCGGTGTGGGTGACAGTGACCTGGATATCGGCGATCTGGCGTACCAGAGTACGGGTCTTGATGCTGTCGACGTTGGCCCGAAAGTAGGAGGCGAGCCGTTTTTTCAGATCCTTGGCCTTGCCCACGTAGATGACGGTACCGCCGCTGTCATACATGCGGTAGACACCGCTCTGGTGCGTCACGGCGGCGAGAAAGGCTTTGCTGTCAAAAAGGGGCTCGGGAGAGAGGGTCATCGGCAACTCGACTCAACGGATGATGGCAAAAAGACGGGGAGAGCATACTGCGCCCACTCATTGAAATGCAAAAGGGGGCTAAAAAGCAAAAGGCGGCAGATGCCGCCTTGGTGACCACACTACCCCGGTTACAGGGTGTCGGCATCCAGCATGCCGTAGCGAATGGCCAGATGGGTCAGCTCCACGTCACCGTTGATCCCCAGCTTGCTGAACAGTCGGTAGCGGTAGCTGTTGACCGTTTTCGGGCTCAGGTTGAGCTGCTCGGAGATATCGGTCACCTTCTGCCCCTTAGTGATCATCATCATGATCTGCAGCTCCCGCTCGGAGAGGGACTTGAAGGGGTTCTCGTCCGCCGAGGCAAACTGGCTCAGGGCCATCTGCTGGGCGATCTCCGGGGAGATGTAGCGTTGACCGGAGTGTACCAACCGGATCGCCTGAATCATCTCGTCCGGCCCGGCCCCCTTGGTCAGGTAACCGGCGGCACCGGCCTGCATCACCTTGGTCGGGAAGGGATTTTCTGAGTGGATGGTCAGCACTATGATGCGCACATCGGGGCGGATCCGCAGAATTTTGCGGGTCGCTTCCAGACCACCAATACCCGGCATGTTCATGTCCATCAGGATCACGTCCGGGTGGTGCTGACGACAGAAAGCAACTGCGTTTTCGCCACTCTGTGCTTCGCCTACCACCTTGATCCCGCGAACATCTTCCAGAATGCGTCTTATCCCTGTACGCACCAGCTCATGGTCATCGACCAGGAATACATTTATCACCCAAACACCCCGTTTTTTATCTCGTTTTGGCCGCCCGGTTAGGGTTAACAGGGCGTCTTGCATCATAACCAAACTCACCGCTTTGGCAAACCATGCACGCCAAAAGTTTGATAAAGCGCATTTATAGTGTTTGTAATCAGATAATTATCGAGATACTCAAAACAAAAAACGGCGTCTTGCGACACCGTTTTTCTTATCTTCAGCCTGCCGGCTCAACCCGCCAGGAAGGCTCGCACCTTCTCCAGATCGGCCTGGGTATCGACACCAACGGGTGGCGCTTCGAGTGCCTGTGCCACGTGAATCTTTTCCCCGTACCAGAGCACCCGCAGCTGCTCCAGCGCCTCGACCTGCTCCAGCACGCTCGGCGCCCAGTCCACATAACGCTGGATGAAGCCGGCGCGATAGGCATAGATGCCGATATGGCGCTGATAGTGGTCGCCAATCTGCTCATGACTCTTGGCAAAGCGATCACGATCCCATGGAATGGTGGCGCGACTGAAGTAGAGGGCGTAGCCATCCTTGTCAGTCACCACCTTGACGGCGTTCGGGTTGAACGCCTCTTCGGCATCCTTGATCGGCACCGACAACGTCGCCATCGGCGCTGTGGCGGCGGCCAGATTGTCCGCCACCTGACGAATGATGGCGGGCGGAATGAGCGGCTCATCCCCCTGCACATTGACGATGATGGTATCGGCGGCAAAACCGTAGTGACGGCACACCTCGGCCAGACGCTCGGTGCCAGACTGGTGATCCGGTGAGGTCATGCACACCTCGACGCCGGTACTCAGCAGTGCCTGCTGCACCCGCTCGTCATCGGTCGCGACAATCACCCGATCGGCACCGGATTGCAGGGCCTTTTCCACCACGTGCTGCACCATGGGCTTGCCATGGATGTCAGCCAGCGGCTTGCCCGGCAGCCGGGTAGAGGCGTAGCGGGCAGGAATAACGACGACGAAACTCATGACGGCAGCTCGTCGCTATTGAGCGGACGGGCGCGGTTCTCCAGCAGTACCGGGATCCCCTCCTCCAACGGATAGGCCAGCTTGTCAAAGCGGCAGACCAGCTCATGCACGGCCTTGTTGTAGTGCAGCTTACCCTTGCAGACCGGGCAGGCGATGATGTCGAGCAACTTGATGTCCAAAGCCAAAACGATACTCCTTCAACGATGTCGCGCTGGCGGCTTCATCACGCCAGCGATGGATGTCGAGCAACCAGATATTCCATGCGGGGCATATCACCCCCCTGCTCCCCCGCCAAGGCGAGAGAGATTAATCTTGCACCCTGATCGCGCCCTTCCCCTTCGTCCCCAGCTTGTGCAGCAGGGCATCGAGCAGGGAGGCGGGCAACTCGGCGCTGACCGGCAGATACCACCAGTTATCGAGGGCAAACGAGCGGCACTTGACCGCATCCTTCTCGGTCATCAGCAGCGGCTTGCTGGCAAAGCGGCCCACCAGCTCATCCCGATCGAAGGGGTGGTGATCGCCGTAGGCAACCTGCTGATCCAGCTGATAACCGAGCCCCTCGAGGGTGATGAAGAAACGGGGTGGATGACCAATCCCTGCCAGCGCATCGACGGGCCCTGCGAGAGGGGCAGCCAGCGGTGCATCATCGCGCACCCGACGCGGCGCATCGGCGACCAGTTGCATGGGGTACTCCCCCTTGCCCGGCTCGCCGCCGTTGCAGATGATGGCGTCCACCCGTTTGAGACGAGTGACCGGCTCGCGCAGCGGCCCCATGGGCAACAGGCAGGCGTTGCCGAAACGGCGCGCTCCGTCCACCACCACCAGCTCGATGTCGCGGGCCAGCGCATAGTGCTGCAGGCCGTCGTCGGTGATGATGATATCCACCTCGCCGCTCTGCTCCAGCAGACGTACCGCATCGGCCCGTTTCGGAGCAACCACCACGGGGCAGCCGCAGCGCCGGGCAATCAGTACCGGTTCATCACCGGCCTGCGCCGTGGTGCTGGCGGCATCGAGCCGATACGGATAATGGGGCGCCTTGCCGCCATAACCACGGCTCACCACCCCGGGGCGATAGCCGCGTGCCTGCAACTGCTCCACCAGCCAGACCACCACCGGCGTCTTGCCGTTGCCGCCCACCGAGATATTGCCCACCACGATCACCGGCAAGGAGGAGCGATACCCCTTGCGCCAGCCGTGGCGATAGGCGTAGCGGCGGGAGCCACTGATGATGGCGAACAGCAGGGCAAAAGGGGCCAGCAACCAGCGCCAGCCACTTTTGCGATACCAGAGTCGCTCCAGCATCAGCCTTTGTTACCCGTGGCGGCGTTGCCAAACTGAATGGCGCGCAGCTGGGCATAGGTGCCGCGCTGTTCCATCAATGCTTCGTGGTTACCGCGCTCGACGATATGGCCTTCGTCGATCACCAGGATCTCGTCCGCCTTCTCGATGGTGGAGAGGCGGTGGGCGATCACCAGCGAGGTACGCGCCTTGCACAGCTCGTCGATAGCCGCCTGAATGTGGCGCTCGGACTCGGTATCGAGGGCCGAAGTGGCCTCATCCAGCAGCAACACCGGCGCATCGCGCAGCAGGGCGCGGGCGATGGCAACACGCTGGCGCTGACCGCCAGAGAGGGATGCGCCGTTTTCACCGACCACAGTGTCGTAACCGTGGCTCATCTTGCTGACGAACTCGTCGGCGTGAGCGATGCGGGCTGCCTGCTTGATCTCGTCGAGGCTGTATTTCTCTTCCGCGGCGTAGGCGATGTTGTTGGCCACCGAGTCGTTGAACAGGTGAACATGCTGGGAGACCAGCGCGTACTGCTTGCGCAGCTCGCTCAACTTGTATTCGCGGATGTTGACGCCGTCGAGCAGGATCTCCCCCTGATCGATGTCGTAGAAACGGGTCAACAGGCTGGCAATGGTACTCTTGCCTGAGCCGGAACGGCCCACCAGCGCCACCGATTTACCCGCCTCCACCTTGAAGCTGACATTGTGCAGCGCCGGGGTGTCCTTGGTCGGGTAGGTGAAGGTGACATTGCGAAACTCGATCTCGCCGCGGGCGCGCTCCAGAGTGCGGGTACCGGTATCCTGCTCCGGCTCGGTGTCGAGCAGGCCAAACAGGCTGTGGCAGGCTGTGATAGCACGCTGGAACTGGTTGTTGACGTCGGTCAGGCTTTTCAGCGGCTTGAGCAGCATCATCATGGAGGTGATCATGACGGTGAAAGTACCGGCAGTCAGGGTTGATTTGACGCTGTCAATGGTCGCGACATAAAGGAACGCCGCAAGCGCGATGGAGGCAACCATCTGCACCACCGGGCTGCCGATGGCATCGGCGGCGACCATCTTCATGGTCTGCTGGCGCATGTTGTTGCTGACCTGGAAGAATCGCTTCTCTTCAACCTTCTGGCCACCAAACATCAGCACCTCTTTGTGCCCTTTGAGCATCTGCTCGGTGGAGGTGGTGATATCCCCTACCGCCTGCTGGATGTGACGGCTGATCTGGCGGAAACGGCGGCTGATAAGGCCGATGATGATGCCCACCAGCGGGCCCACCACCAGGAAGATCACCGACAGCTGCCAGGAGTGCCAGAACATCAGGCCGAGCAGGCCGACCACAGTCGCCCCTTCCCGCACCAGCGTCACCAGGGTGGTACTGGCTGCCGAGGAGACCTGACTGGCGTCATAGGTCACCTTGGAGAGCAGGTGGCCGGTATTCTGGCGGTCGAAGAAGCTCATCGGCATCGCCACCATATGGTTGAACACCTGCTGTTGCAGACGCATCACCACGTGGTTGCCAACCCAGGCCATACAGTAGTTGGAGAGAAAGTTGGCGACGCCGCGCAGGGCCACGATGCCGAGGACGAAGAAAGGCATCCATTTCAATACGGTGCTGTCGTTGCCATTGATGCCCTGATCGATCAGCGGCTTGATGGAATAGACGAAGGTGGTGTCGACAGCGGCATAACCCAGCATGCCGATGATGCCGCCGATCAGGCCAAGCTTGCGGTCACGGACATAACCGAGCAGGCGCTTGAATACAGGCCAGCTACCTTGTGAAGTTTCTTGTTGCATGAATAGCCGTTGGTAATGGAAATGACGGGCTATTCTAGCCAAACAGTAGACATCCACCAAGCGCCACCATACAGATAGCAGGGATTCGCCCCCCAAATCAGGGATGAGATGCCTTCATCACGCCCCGATTATCCCGCACATTCGCCTTTTCATACGGCGACCGACCATACCATGGAGCTCGCAAGCCACGGCCAGCCAGCAACATCACTGCGGGGCTATTCGGCCACCGGGGATTTGGTCGCCCTGAGCCACATGGCTCGACTCGCTGACCCTTGATTGTTTCACCAGCAAGACAAACTTCTATTTCAAGCGTGGAAATTTGCAACAATATGGCTGATGCAAGATGGTGTCAGCGGGAAAAACGAGTAGCAGAAACACTTCCGCTCAAGGTGATGGGTCTGGCCGATCTCCCCATACTCTTGGCTGCCACCAGTTGCCGGCTTGCCGATACCAGGGGCCATGATCCCGCTCGGCTTTCACCTGCAGGCCACCTGCGACCGGCGCGATCACCACCTCCCCGCCCAGACCGGTCACCCACTGGGTCGCCTCCTGATAACGAGCGACTACTTCGGGAAGAGGAAAGCCCCACTGGTTCATGAAGCCGGCGCTGTGCACCACATAACGAGGCGCCACGGCTGCGACAAAAGGCGGGGTGGAGGAGGTGCGACTGCCGTGGTGCGGGCTCACCAGCAAGGTGCTGGCAAGCCCGGCCCCCTCGAGCGCCACCAGCCGCTGCTCCGCCTGCCGTTCGATATCGGCGCTCAGCAGCACGCTGCGCTCGCCATCGCTGATGCGTACCACGCAGCCATCGTTGTTGTGCCCTCCCCCGGGCAGTTCTGGCCAGAGCACGCGAAACTGCAATCCTTGCCATGACCACGCCTGACCGCGCTGACAGAGGGTGGTGGACGAGGTGAAAGGATAGGAGGAGAGCTCGCTGCGCACCGTCAGGGCTCCCTGCAGCCGCTTGCGATTGCCCGCATGATCCCGATCCTTGTGGCTGATGATGAGGCGATCGATGACCCTGATGCCGAGGTGGCTCAAGGTGGGCAGGATCGCCGCATCCGCCATGTTGTAGCCGCCGGGATAGCGATCGCCGGTGTCATAGAGGATGGCGCGATCCCCCTTGCTGATGAGCACTGCCAACCCCTGCCCCACATCGAGTACCCGCACCTGCCAGCGCGGCGCCGCTGGCCAGAGAAAGAGCGTCAGGGCGAGCAGCCCCGGTAGCGAGAGCCAGCGGGCGGCCCGCCACTGCCAGCAGAGCCAGAGCAGCAGCAAGAGCGTGCTCACCGGCAGCCACCAACCCGGCAGTGGCCACCAGAGCTGGACTCGGGAGGCGAGCATATCGAGCAGGGTGAGCACCCACTCCAGACCGAGATTGGCCAGCCAGAACAAACCGTAGGCGAGCGTGCCAGAGAGCGGCGCCAGCAGCACGCCGATCAGCGCCAGCGGGATAATGACGATGCAAAAGAGCGGTACCGCCAGCAGGTTGATCACCATGGCGAGCGGCGCAATCCCCTCAAACAGCGCCAACTGCAGCGGCAGCAGACCGAGTAGCATCCAGAGCTGGATCTGCCAGAGGGTCGGCTTTTCATGGAAGTAACCGACCAGCAGCAAGATAGCGACCGCCAGAAACGAGAGCCAGAACCCTGCTGAGTAGAGGGCAAAGGGATCCCAGAGGGTCAGCACCACAAAAGCCCAGAGCCAGATGCGGTAGGCCGGCCACTCCCGCCGTCGCCAGCGCAGCACACTCCAGACCAGTACCATGATGAGAGCACGCTCGGTCGCCACAGCAAACCCCGCCAGCCAGCTGTAAGTGGCGGCAAACAGCAGCGACACGCAGATCGCTCCGCGCAGCCCGAACAAGCGGCCCAGCCACCAGCCGAGCACCGCCACCAGCGCAATGTGCTGGCCAGAGATGGCGATGATGTGGGTCAGCCCGCTGCCGCGAAACAGGCTCCACTGCTCATCCGTGATGCCGCTCTGTTCACCGAAGGTGAGTGCCGCCAGCAAGGGTGCCTGCGAGAGAGTGAGCCAGCTCTCGTTGGCCGCCGCCAGCCAGCGCTCGCGCAAACCGGGCGCCACCGGCGCGATATGGATCACCCGGCGCAGATTGCCGGTAGCCGTAATCCCCTTGCCAAGCAGCAGGCGACGGCCATCCATTCCCGCCTCGTTGGCAAGGCCGTGGGCCGGCTTGAGAGTGGTCACCAGCGTCAGTTCACTCCCCGCCGTCAGGGGCGGTAACTGCTGATAGGCATTGACCCGGATCAGGGGTGACGGACGGAGCTGCCGACCATCCAGTTCATGGACGCTGAGGGTCAGCCGGACAAATTTATCCCCTTCGGACTCTGCACTTTGCAGCTGTGCGGTTATGATATGGCTCGTTTTTTTGTCAAGCAGCTCCAGCCAGGCCAGATGATACGAGAGAGTGGCCTGCATCCAGAGGATGCCCAGCAGCAGAAACAGCAGCCGCCACGCGCGGCAACAGGCAAGGGGAACCAGCAGGGACAGCAACAGGCCCCCCCATGCAAGTGAAGGTAACCATGGCCAGAGCAGTGAGGAGCTTGCCCCGAGGGCAAACGACAACAGACGCAGATCCATGGTGCAAGTATTTAGCAAGGTTTCAATATGCCCAAACGACTCATCAAACGCTGGATGCCCGACCCGCAAACCCTGAAAGAACACAAGCACTTGCGCCTCTTTGGTCGCCTGCTGCTCGATGCCAATCTCTGGCATCTCAACCGGCGATCGGCCGCGGGCGCCTTCGCCGTGGGGCTGTTCATGGCCTGGGTGCCGCTCCCCTGCCAGATGTTGCTGGCCGCCGGGCTCGCCATCGCCTGCCGGGTCAATCTACCCCTCGCGGTGGCGCTGGTCTGGCTATCCAATCCACTGACCATTCCCCCCATGCTCTATGGCGCCTATCTGGTCGGTTGCCAGTTGCTGGGGCAGACCTCGCAACATGTCGACATCCAGTTCACCTGGGCCTGGCTGGCATCGGTATTTGAAACCGTCGCCCCGCCGCTCCTGCTGGGCTCGCTGGTACTGGCCCTGCTCAGCTCGCTCACCGGTTACGCCGTGATCCGCACCTTCTGGCGCATCAGCACGGTGCGTCAATGGCAAAAACGCAAGGTGGCACGCCCATGCTGAGTCGCTGGCTCTCCCGTTTCAAAATCGATCCCGATACCCTGCGCAAGCAGAAGTGGTTTGCCCTGTTTGGTGAGCGACTGCTCGCTCCCGCCCTCTGGCAAGGGGGCACCCGCGCCCTGAGCGGCGCCGTGGCGGCCGGCATCTTCGCCTGCTGGTTCCCCATCCCGATGCATTCGCTGATCGCGGTCGGGCTGGCGCTGGCGTTCAGCCTCAACCTGCCGCTGGCGCTGCTGGCGGTCTGGTTCAACAACCCGCTCACCCTGCCCTTCATGTACCTCTATGCCTATCGCACCGGCTGTCTGGTGCTGCACAAGACGCCGGAGCCTTTCCACCTCACCTGGACGCTCCACTGGCTGGAGCAGGAAGCGGCAACGCTGGTTCCCCCCTTCCTGCTCGGCAGCATGCTGCTGGCGGTGCTCACCGCACTGCTTGGCGGCGCCCTCACCTTGCTGGTGCTTCAGCTGCGCCGCTGGTTGCAGGGCTCTCGCTGAACCGCTCACCCGGCTGGATCAAAAAAGCCCGTCACTGGCGTGACGGGCTTTTTCAGTAGTGCGGTTAACGGCTGGCGTTACAGCACCTTGGCGATGGCATCGCAAAGCGGATCTATGTTGGCACGGGTAATACCGGCCACGCTGATCCGGCCGGAGCCGACGATATAGATGGCAAACTCGCTCTTGAGGCGCTCAACCTGATCCTTGGAGAGACCGGAGAAGGAGAACATGCCGTTCTGCTCGCGGATAAAGCTGAAATCCTGGTTCACGCCGCGCGCAGCCAGTTTCTCCACCAGCAGCTCGCGCATCTCGCGAATACGCACCCGCATGGCAGCCACTTCTTCAACCCACTCGGCATAGAGAGCCGGATCGCTCACCACGGCGGTGACGACGGCGGCGCCATGTGACGGCGGGTTGGAGTAGTTGGCACGAATGACAGTCTTGACCTGGGTAAAGGCCACATCGGCGATCTCCTTGGTCGCACTGACCAGAGTGAAAGCGCCGACCCGCTCGTTGTAGAGACCGAAGTTCTTGGAGAAGGAACTCGCTACCAGCAGCTCGTCGTGGCACTCGGCGAAGATGCGCAGACCTTCGGCATCCTCTTCGATACCGCGGGCAAAGCCCTGATAGGCGAAGTCAAACAGCGGCAACCAGCCGGCGGCGGCACTCTGCTTGGCCAGTGCACGCCACTGATCAGCGGTGGGGTCGATACCGGTCGGGTTGTGGCAGCAGCCGTGCAGCAGCACCAGATCGCCAGCCTGCACTTCAGCCAGCGAGGCCTGCATGGCAGCAAAGTCGAGCCCCTTGGTGGCGGCGTCGTAGTACTTGTACCACTTGACGGTCAGACCCGCAGCCTGGAAGACGCTGACGTGGTTGGCCCAGGTGGGGTCGGAGATCCAGATGGTCTTGGCCAGACCGTTGCGCACCACAAATTCGGCGGCGATGCGCAAGGCACCGGTACCACCCGGCGCTTGAGCGGTCTTGGCGCGGCCACTGGCAACCAGCGCGGAGTTCTGCCCGAACAGCAGCTGCTGCACGATGCGGCCATATTCGATATTGCCTTCAATACCGAGGTAATTCTTGGTCTTCTCATCGGTCAGCAGCTTCTGCTCGGCTTGCTTGACGCAGTGAAGAATGGGGGTGGCACCGGTCTCATCCTTGTAGATCCCGACCCCCAGATTGATTTTGTGGCTGCGAGAGTCGGCGCGGAAGGCTTCGGTCAGGCCCAGGATCGGATCCGCTGGGGCGGCAACAACCTTTTCAAACATGGTATTCCCTGTATTCCGTTGAGTTCAGTGGGTGGCAAAGCGGCGTGGTAAACAAAAGCGCTCATCCGGCGAGCGCTTCGTCAACTCTTTATATCATCGCGTTCAGTGGGGGAAAACCGCTTTTTGGCCCGCTCTGGCGGGGATTTCAACCAACGGCACGCCACTCGGGTGCAAGGGCGCACACCTCGGCCGACAAGGCACCATTTGACTCAACCAAACCGTTACAAATTGCCAACAAGGATTTGGGGATCCGGCTCGGTTCCCAGCGGCGAGCCTCCCCGAGCGGGGTTGCGTAGGTTGTAATAATGGGAGCCAGTGTTCTGGGCAGCCACCAGCTCGGAGGACGACTCAAGCGTTGGGCCAGCGCCACCACCCTGTCGACCCCGGCGGGATCGAGCGAGGTCAGGTGGCTCCACTGCACATTGGGCGGCAGGGCAGCGATCACCTGCTGCAGCGCCAGCTGGGCAGTCGCCGGTGCCCACACCAGCAGAGTACCGACAGGCAGTTGTAGCTCGGCAAAGGCACCGACGCTATCGGTGGTAATCACCCGCAACAGCTCCCCCTCCCCCCACAGGATCTTGCCAAGGCTGGCCAGGGTACGCTCGGGGAGCGCTATTTCACCGAGGGCCTGCAGCCAGGGAGCGGCATCGAGCAGGGTGCCACCGCTGAAAAAGAGGCTGAACGGCTGGACGGCGCGCAGGCGCAGCAGCTGATCGGCGCAGAGCCGGATCCCCTTGTCTTCGAAGTCGATCTGCTCGTTGGGGGTGAAGTTCACCTCGCTCTTGCGATAGAGCGCGGCGAGCACCCGTTCGTTAACCAGCTCTCCCAGCTGCCACCCCTGCCCGTGCAGCCACTCCTCCAGCGCAGGCGGCGCCGTGGCGATCTCCGCCAGCATCAGTTCGCGAGTCAGATAGCGGCGCCCGGCCGGAGTCAATTCATAGCTATGGTTGCCGTGGGCAAGCAGCAGCTGGTTATCCTTGAGCAGACCTATCAGCGGTTGCCATTGCCGGCCCCGGATCACCGCAGGCGAACACTCGAGCAGCTGTTGCGCCAACGCCCGCCATTCGGGGTGACTAAAGTCGATCATGTGCACTTCATCCCTGTAAATCGCATCCCTGTAACTGGCTGACAGACAAAGAGCCTGAAAAGGTACCGTTACCGGCTGATGACGCCAACCCTTCTGCGTCAATTACGTGACCTCTCCCCCGCCTTTGCGCCAGAAATAGACAGCCCACCGAGAGGTGGGCTGTGACGAAAGATGAGGCAGAAACTATTCGGCGGCGAGCCGCAGTTCGGCATCATGCCAGCCGAGCGGCAATGTCAGCAGCTGATCGATCAGCTCGCGGCGATCTGATTTCTCCAGATAGGCAAGATAGAGCGGGCGGCTGAGCGGCTGCCCCCCTTCTACCAGATGCAACGCCCCTTTCTCGAGGAAGGAGCTGACCATGCGCCGCGGCAGATAGGCGGCGCCGCCGTTGGCCAGCACAAATTGCAGCGCCATGCTGGCAGAGCTGGAGTGCAGCACCGGGGTCTTTTGCAGGCTCTGCAACCGGCTCGGCTGCGGCTCGAAGCTGGTACCCCAGTCGAGATGGATGTGGGGCATCTGCATCAGGTTGTCGGCATTGGCCGCCGGATCCCGGCTCACCAACTCGAACACCAGCTCCCCAATGGGGTGCAGGGCGATCTCGTCGATCTTGGTCGGCTCGGAGAGCAGGGCCAGATCGAGGGAGCGCTCCAGCAACTGACGGCAGAGATGCTCGCGGGAAGCCGTTTCCAGCCGCACCGCCAAACCGGGCGCCAGCGCATAGATGTGGTTGAGCCAGTCATTGAAATCGAGCTCCCAGAAGACGGCAGGAGCACCGATAGCCAGTTGCTGGCTGAAACCGGGCGACAACGCCACATCCTGTTTGGCACGACCGAGGGTATGGAGAATGGCGTCTGCATAGGGCAGCAGACGCTCACCGGAGGCTGTCAAACGGATGTTGTTGCGATGACGGGCAAACAGACTGACACCGAGTTGCTGTTCAAGCTGGCGGATCCTGAAACTCACCGCCGACTGGGTCAGATAGAGATTTTCAGCAGCCCGGCCAAAGTGCCGGGTCTTGCTCACCTCGATAAAGGTCCGAAGCAGCTCGGTATCCATTAATCGATGGACTCGTCACTGCCACCGCCGCTACCACCGCCGACATCAAAGCTGCCGCCACCGCTGCTCTCTTCGCTGGCGCCGCCGACGACGGTGCAGAGACGGTGAACACGCTTGGGCCCGATCACCTTGAGGTACTTGAACCATACCTTGGCGTGGGGGTTGGCACCGGCAGCGCCGGATTTAACCTGCTCGATGAAGGCCGCCTCTACATCGTCACGCGGAGCAAGGGTGCCCTGATAGAGTGACAGCATGGCGGTGCCGTATTTTTCCAGACTATCCGCTTCGGCCACAGTGAATTCGCCACTGCGACGCAGGCCACGGGGAAAATGTTTGAAGTCGTTGAAACGCTTGTCTGATTCGAAGCTCATAATGCTCTTTTTTCTGGTTAGTTTGACCTTTGCGGGCAAGTATCATCAGGCCATCGCCGAGTGCAAAATCAATTTTCTTACTATGTTAATAAATATCTTTCATCGAAGCTGCATTATCCGTCAGACAGGGCCGATTTTGCGGGGAAGCACACAAAAATCGTTGATAAATAACAGGCTTATGTAAAATTTCGTAAACATTGCCGGGGTGTTTTCAGATAAATCGGGCAAAAAATAAAGCGCCATACGGCGCTTTATTTGTTTCGTCAGGTGAACCAGCTGAACTTTTGGTGCAAAGATAGTTACTCGATCATGGCTGGCTGTGCCAGGTTGTCGGCACGCCACAAACGGTAGCGCACTTCGTACTCCTGCGGCACGTAGATCACGAACGGCAGCTTGGAGTTGTAGTTCACGAAGAAACCCTGACCATAGATCTGGACGAAGGTCTCTTTCTTCTGGCCATCCGGGCAAGCCATCAGGGTGCTGATGGGGTCGGAGACCTGACCCAGTTGCAGATAGTTGTAGCCCCAGCCCTTGACGCTGTGCTGTTCCAGGTTGCCCGCAAAACGCGGCACGTTGCAGTCAACCATCATCTTCTTGCCGACCTGCAGCTCGACCATCATGTCGGCTTCGTTTTCGACTTCAGGCAGGCGGATCACCACACGTTCCTGATTCACGTCAGCGGCTGGGAACATGCTGATATCAAATTTTTTCGGCTCGGCGGCGAAGGCATGGCCACCCAGCAACAAGGCGCCCAGCAGGCTAAAACGCAATACGGTTTTCATCTGTACCTCTTGGGGTTGGTTCAACGCCGCTAGACTAACCGCTCTGCCGATTTCATGCCAGCGCTCTGCAACGTAAAAACTGCGTAAAATGATGCAGATCCGGCACGCGATGACGTGATTTGGCTATTTTCTGACACCGCGCACACTCCCTTGCTGCTCCCGTTAAATAAAAAGCGAGGCCATCTGGCCCCGCACTGAATTCAAATGACACTTTGCCAACTATTTCCGTGTCCCTTCATGGGCTTGGATGACGGCAACCGCCTTGTCGGGGAAGTCGCTGAATACTCCGTCTACATCGGCCTGATAGAGGAAGATGTTGAGCAGATCAGTGAAGTCTTTCGCATAGGCCGGGATCTGCCCCTCATCCTGACGGAAGGTATAGGGGTGAACCTTGAGACCCGCCGCATGCGCCTCTTTTACCATGCCGGTGAAGGTCGGTTTACCCAAGGTACCCGGCTCCGGCACTATCATCGGTTTCCACGGGCCGATCCCCTCGGCGTAACTGGCGATCTCCTTCATGGCGCCCGGCTTGAACATCCAGTCATAGCTGTAGGGGGTTGCCTTGCCTTTGGCGTCATAGACCATGGTCTCGTTCCAGTCGGTCTCGGCCATCAGCTGCACCAGTTTGAGATCCATGCCCATAGCCGGCATCAGCTCGCTGTTGATGCGCTTGAGCTCGTTGGTGTCGAAACACTGCAGATAGACCTTGTCATCCTTGCTGGTGTAACCGTACTGCTTCAATACCTTCAGCACCGCCTTGGAGATGTCTTTGCCCTCGTGGCGGAACAGCCAGGGGGCTTTAATCTCCGGGTAGATACCGATGTTCTTGCCGGTGCTCTTGTTGAGCCCCTGGATCATCTCGATCTCTTCCTGGAAGGTGTGGATCTTGAAGTCCGACTGCCAGAGCGGGAAGCGGGCCGGATAGACCGGCACCTGCTTGCCGTCCACCAGCTGGAACGGCTCGGTCATGCGCAGGGAGCGCACTTCATCCAGGGTGAAATCCACCACATAGTAGCGACCATCCGGGCGGGCCCGGCCGGGGAAACGCTCAGCCACATCGGTGATGCCGTCGAGGAAGTGATCGTGCATCACCACCAGCTGGTCATCCTTGGTCATCACCAGATCCTGCTCCAGATAATCGGCTCCCATGCCGTAAGCCAATGCCTTGGACTCCAGAGTGTGCTCGGGCAGGTAGCCGGAGGCGCCCCGGTGAGCAATCACTATCTTGCCTTCGTCGACGGCCAGAACAGGTAATGAGAGGGATGCCCCAAGGCTTAGCGCTATGAGGGAGACGGTGAGTTTTTTCATATGTGACACTCTTTATTATTGTGTGTAGGTAGTTGTTATATCAGAGGTTTATTGCAGTTATAGAAAGAGCGACGCAGGGCCGCCCTTCAGAGGATTCAGCTTGCTTTGCGCAGGCCGTGGTGATGGTGTGCCAGCCACTCACCCAGTTGTTGTTGCTCGAGATCGGACAGGCGCAGCCCCAGCTTGCTGCGACGCCAGAGGATATCTTCCAGAGTGCAGGCCCACTCCCGCTCGATAAGATAGCGCACCTCAGATTCGTATAGTCCGGCACCAAAGTGCTGGCCACGGGGCTCCTTGAGCCAGAGCCGGGCATGGGCGCCATAGGCTTCGGCGATACGCAGGGCGCTGCGATCATCGAGCCAGTCAAACTCCAGCGCAAAGGCGCGTGCCAGCTCGCGAACCGAGCAGTCAAACTCACCGCCTGGCAACCGGCTGCTGGCAGTCCAGTCCTCCCCCATCTGGTTGAACCAGGGCTTGAGCTTGTTGCAGGCGGCCTGAGCCAGCTTGCGGTAAGTGGTGAGCTTGCCGCCAAACACCGACAAGAGCGGCGCACCATCGGATTCACCGGAGAGTTCGAGGGTGTAGTCGCGCGTCACCGCTTGCGGCGAGTCGGATTCGTCATCGCACAGCGGACGCACCCCGGCATAAGTCCAGATCACGTCTTTGGGTGCGATCTGGCGGGTGAAGTGGGCGTTGACCACCTTGCACAAGTAGTTGATCTCGGCGTCACTGATCTTCGCTTCCCGCGGGCTGCCCTTGTGCTCCACATCGGTAGTGCCGATGAGGGAGTAGTCCTGCTGATAAGGGATGACGAAGACGATGCGGTTGTCCTCGTTTTGCAGGATGTAGGCCTCTTCGCGCTCATGGATGCGCGGCACTATCATGTGGCTGCCCTTGATGAGACGAATGCCGCGCGGGGATTTCTCGTGCAGGCTCTCGTCATAGAAGGTCTTGACCCAGGGGCCGGCCGCATTGACCAGACCGCGGCAAGTGACGCTGAACTGCTCGCCCCCTTCCCGCTCCAAAGTGAGCGTCCAGTGCTTTGAGCCGCGCTCCGCCTTGACGCAGCGGGTGCGGGTTTGCACGTCGGCACCCTTGTCGCGCGCCATCATGGCATTGAGCACCACCAGGCGGGCATCGTCGACCCAGGCGTCCGAATACTCGAACCCCTTGTTGATACCGGAGGTGAGGCCATCTTGCGGCAGGAAGCGCACGCCACAGCTCCCCTTGAGCTTGTCGCGCTTGGCCAGATTGTCATAAAGGAAGAGGCCGGCGCGGATCATCCAGGCCGGACGCAGATGCGGGCGATGGGGCAGGCGAAAACGCATCGGCCGGGCGATGTGAGGCGCCATGCCGAGCAGCACCTCCCGCTCCGCCAGCGCCTCTTTCACCAGCCGGAATTCGTAATGTTCGAGATAGCGCAAGCCACCGTGAATCAGCTTGCTGGAGTTGGAAGAGGTGGCTGAGGCGAGATCCTGCGCCTCGAACAGGGCAACTTTCAAACCCCGCCCTGCCGCATCAGCTGCAATGCCTACCCCGTTGATGCCGCCACCAACGACGACCAGATCATAATGTTCGCTCATGTTCACCTACTTTCATTTTTATGATTGCCATAACAGCAATGTTTGATTTCGCTCATTTTAGAACACAAAGAAACATCAAACGAACATTTAGTTGTAAAAGTGTGATCACAATGTGCAGCCAAACAGGCTCGGAGCTACGCATGGGGCGATGAAAGGAGAAATTGCCAACACCATGGCAATGGTGTTTAAAAAGCAAAGAGGGAAAGGACGGGAAGGCAATACCCCAAAGGGGGGGAATAACGGAAGGGAGGCCGCCCGACAGGGCGACCTGAACTCCACAACACAGGCGCTATATCAGCAGATATGGCAGGCGACCTGATGCTGGGCCATCAATCTTGTCAATTTCTCGGGCGGCTCCTGGTCGGTAAAGAGCGCGTGAACCTGATTGATGTTGCCGAGGTTAACCATGGCATTGCGACCAAACTTGGTGTGGTCAGCCGCCAGAAAGACCTGGCGGGAGTGGGCGATGATGGCCTGGGCGATCTTCACCTCGTGATAGTCGAAATCGAGCAGGGAGCCGTCGTTGTCGATACCCGAGATGCCGATGACACCATAGTCCATGCGGAACTGGCCGATAAAGTCACGGGTCGCCTCCCCCACGATGCCACCATCCCGGTTGCGGATCTCGCCACCGGCAATGATGACGGTAAAATCATCCTTGGCTGTCAGAATGCTGGCCACGTTGAGGTTGTTGGTGACGATGCGCAGCTCGCGGTGATCAAGCAGAGCTCGGGCAATGGCTTCGGTAGTGGTGCCGATATCGATAAAGAGGGAGGAGCCATCGGGAATATTGGCGGCTACCTCGCGGGCGATACGCTCTTTCTCCTTGAGCTGCATCACTTTGCGGGCGCTGTAGGCGGTATTGACGGTACTCGAATGCAGGGAGGCACCGCCATGGTGGCGCCGGATCTTGTTCTGTTCGGCGAGATCGTTCAGATCCCGGCGAATGGTCTGGGGACTGACATCAAAATGGGTCACCAGATCGTCGGTCGAGACAAATCCCTGCCGCGTCAGGACGTCCAGGATTTCCAGATGTCGTTGGGTTTGCTTCACGCTTGCACTCCGATGATGAGACGAAAAAAGGCCCCGGCAGGTGCGGGGCCTTTTGGCAGTTTACCCGATCCCCTTGGGGATCAATAAGCTGAGGATCACGTTTTATGCCTTATGCGCCTCGGCTCTGGCTGCCACGGCGAGGTTCTCGTGCTTGAGGGTCATCGCCAGCAAGATGATGGAGAGCACGCAGGATACGGTCAGCACCATAAAGCCGCCGTCCCAGCCGAAGTGGTCAACGGTGTAGCCCAGCATGGCGTTGGCAGCCACAGCGCCACCCAGATAACCAAACAGACCGGTGAAACCTGCCGCAGTACCAGCTGCTTTCTTCGGCGCCAGCTCCAGCGCATAGAGACCGATCAGCATGACAGGGCCGTAGATGAGGAAGCCGATGGCCACCAGTGCCAGCATGTCGACGGTCGGGTTGCCAGCCGGGTTGAGCCAATAGACCAGCACGAACAGGGTTACCAGCACCATGAACAGGATACCGGCCGGAGCACGGCGGCCCTGGAACATCTTGTCAGAGATCCAGCCGCACAGCAGGGTGCCCGGAATACCGGCCCACTCATAGAGGAAGTAAGCCCAGGAGGATTTGTCGACGCTGAAATCCTTGGCCTCTTTCAGGTAGGTCGGCGCCCAGTCCAGCACACCGTAACGAATGAGGTAAACGAAGGCGTTGGCAATGGCGATGTACCACAGCAGTTTGTTGTGCAGCACGTACTTGACGAAGATCTCCTTGGCGGAAAACTCCTGCTCGTGGCTCTCGTTGTAATCCTTGGGAAAATCGTTCTTGTACTCCTCGATGGGAGGCAGACCGACCGATTGCGGGGTATCGCGCATCACGAAGAAGGCGATCACCGCGATGGCTGCCGCTGCGGCTGCCGGAACATAGAAGGCACTGCGCCAGTCGTTGAACCAGCCCATCCCGAGAATGAACAGCGGACCAATCATGCCGCCACCCACGTTGTGAGCCACGTTCCAGACCGAGACCACTTCGCCCCGCTCTTTCTGTGACCACCAGTGCACCATGGTGCGACCACAGGGCGGCCAGCCCATGCCCTGTGCCCAGCCGTTCAGGAACAAGAGCACGAACATGATGCCGATGCTGGAGGTGGCCCAGTGCATGGTACCCATCATGAACATCAGCGCAGCTGACAGCAGCAGGCCGGCAGAGAGGAAGTAACGGGCGTTGGAGCGGTCAGAGACGTTCCCCATCAGGAACTTGGAGAGACCATAGGCGATGGACACCCCGGAGAGGGCAAAGCCAAGATCTCCGCGGGAAAAACCCTGCTCGACCAGGTAAGGCATGGCCAGACTGAAGTTTTTCCGCACCAGATAGTAGCCGGCGTAACCGAAGAAGATCCCGAAGAACACTTGCCAACGCATGCGTTTGTAGAAGGGGTCGACCTTGTCGGCCGGGAGCCTGTCGATGTGCGCCGCAGGCCTGAAGAGACTAAGCATGTTCTGCTTCCTTATTGTTGTTATGGGCTGTTGAGGGTGCCCTTGAACAGTCAGACGAATCAGGTGAGTCCATTGATTCGTAAGCGAGCCAATTGTGCTCATATGCGCTCATAAGTTCTGTGATGCATGCTCAAATATTGCAGTTTTATTACAAAAAAAAGCTCCAAATGAGAAAACACTCATCAAGCGTCATCCCTTGTACAGCAAGGGTTAGAGACTACCTCATAGGGGGTATTATGGAGATTGCATATTGCTTTACGTCACATTTTCTTAGCAATGAGTGGGATCTTGTCCACATTTCCCATGGCGGGGGGATGGTGAAATTTATGGGAAGGTTTATTTTCTCTCACGTCCGAGAACGAGCGAAAACGAACATAACGTTTGCGCAAGAAGAATAAAGAACAAGGAAACGTTTTCGGTCGCAATGGATAGCCACAATAAAGATAAAACGGAACATCAAACCTCTACGGGTGGATACCTAAGGAATACTTATGAGCATACAAAGACCCAATACCCTGCTTGGCGAGTGCATCGCCGAGTTTATCGGAACCGGCCTGCTGATCTTCTTCGGCGTCGGATGTGTCGCCGCATTGGTACTGGCGGGAGCCAACTTCGGGCAGTGGGAAATTTCCATTACCTGGGGTCTGGGCGTTGCCATCGCCATCTATGTGACCGGCGGTATTTCGGGTGCCCACCTCAACCCGGCCGTCACCCTGGCGTTAATGACCTTCGCCGGTTTTGACAAGCGCAAAGTGGTGCCCTACATCATCGCCCAGATCGCCGGCGCCTTCTGCTTCGCCGCGCTGGTCTACTTCCTCTATAGCAACCTGTTCACCCAGTGGGAAGTGACCCACAACGTAGTGCGCGGCAGCGTCGAGAGCCTCGGTACCGCCGGGATCTTCTCTACCTATCCCAATGGCGCCATCTCCAACCTGCAGGCCTTCACCGTCGAGCTGGTGATCACCGCCGTCCTGATGCTGGGCATCATGGCGCTGGGCGACAACAACAACGGCGCTCCCAAAGGCTTTGCCGCCGCATTGCTGATCGGTATCCTGATCGCCGTGATCGGTGCCTCCCTCGGCCCGTTAACCGGTTTTGCCATGAACCCGGCTCGTGATTTTGGCCCCAAACTGTTCGCCTTCCTGGCCGGCTGGGGTGATGTGGCCATGACCGGTGGCCGTGATAACCCCTACTTCTGGGTACCCATCCTTGGCCCTATCGTCGGTGCCCAGATTGGTACTGCCCTCTATGTCAAAGTGCTGGCTCCCTGTGTACCGGGCAACCGTGTTGCCGCCACCGAGCAAGCTGCCCAAACCGCCAAAGAAGAGGCCGCCGCCTAAGAGCGCCCCTCCCCAACGTGTAAAAACGTGGAAAATAAAAACGTGGAGAACATCATGTCTGCTGAAAAGAAATATGTCGTCGCTCTGGACCAGGGTACTACCTCTTCCCGCGCCATCGTCTTTGATCAGGATGCCAATATCGTTGGCACCTCCCAGCGCGAATTCACCCAGCACTACCCGAAAGCGGGCTGGGTAGAGCACGACCCGATGGAGATCTGGGCAACCCAATCCTCCGTCTTCACCGAAGTGCTGGCCAAGACTGGCCTGCGCAGCGAAGAGATCGCCGCCATCGGTATCACCAACCAGCGTGAAACCACAGTCGTGTGGGAAAAGGCCACCGGCAAACCCATCTACAACGCCATCGTCTGGCAGTGCCGCCGCACCGCTGCCATCTGTGAAGAGCTGAAAGCACGCGGTCTGGAAGAGTACGTGCGTGAAAATACCGGTCTGGTACTGGACGCCTACTTCTCCGGTACCAAGGTGAAGTGGATCCTCGACAACGTGGAAGGTGCCCGCGAGAAGGCGATGAACGGCGAGCTGCTGTTCGGCACCATCGACACCTGGCTGGTATGGAAGATGACCAACGGTGAAGTGCACGTCACCGACCCGACCAACGCCTCCCGTACCATGCTCTACAACATCCGCGACCTGAAGTGGGATCAGCGCATGCTGGACGAGCTGGGCATCCCCATGTCCATGCTGCCGGAAGTGAAACCCTCTTCCGAGGTGTATGGCTACACCACCCGTGGCGGCGGCTCCCGCATCCCCATCGCCGGTATCGCCGGTGACCAGCAGTCTGCCCTGTTCGGCCAGCTCTGCTTCGAAAAAGGGATGGCCAAGAACACCTACGGCACCGGCTGCTTCATGCTGATGAACACAGGTACCGAGCCGGTTCGCTCCAGTAACGGCCTGCTGACCACAGTCGCCATCGGCCCGAAAGGGGAAGTGAACTACGCGCTGGAAGGTGCGGTGTTTATGGGCGGCGCTACCATCCAGTGGCTGCGTGACGAGCTCAAGATCATTCACGATGCCCGCGATACCGACTACTTCGCCTCCAAGGTGGGCGATACCAATGGCGTCTATCTGGTACCGGCCTTCGTCGGTCTGGGTGCACCTTACTGGGATCCGTATGCTCGCGGCACCATGGTCGGCCTGACCCGCGGTGCCAACCGCAACCACATCATCCGTGCCGCGCTGGAATCCATCGCCTATCAGAGCCGCGATGTGCTGGATGCGATGCAGCAGGACTCCGGCATCAAGCTGGCAGCCCTGAAAGTAGACGGTGGCGCTGTGGCCAACGACTTCCTGATGCAGTTCCAGTCCGACATGATGCATACACCGGTGGTGCGTCCGACCCGCATCGAGACCACCGCCATGGGTGCCGCCTTCCTGGCAGGTCTGGCCGTCGGCTTCTGGAAAAGCTCGGACGAGCTGGAAGACAAGTTCAGCGTGGACCGCGAGTTCATCCCGCAGATGGACCGCGACGATCGTGCCAAACGCTACAGCGGTTGGAAGAAAGCGGTCGAGCGTTCGCGCCGCTGGGCAGAAGAGGAGTGATCGGGTCACCGACACAGCCTTGAGATGAAAAACGTGAGAGGCCGACAGCAATGTCGGCCTCTCTTTTTACCTCTATCTCCCCTCTCCATCCCCTGTCGATATTCACTTATGCACTCGGCACAACTTAATTGAGTTGTTTATCTATAATTTGCTTCTGGGTCGCATATGCGACCTGTTTTTTACAGGAGCTAGGGATTATGGACAGAGCGATAAACCGATTTTCACTTAACTTCCTCTGGTCAGGACTCGGGATCAGAACCCGGATCCTCTCCGGTGTCGCCATACTGATGGTCATCGCCATCAGTTGTATCACCCTGATCCTGGAACAGATCTCCCACACTCAGGCGCAGCAGCGGGTCGAGCGCTATGAGCTGCCAAGCAGCGTGGATCGCATCGCCAACCAGCTCACTGCCGAACTGACCCACCACTTGACCGAAGCACAGGCACTGGCCAGCAACAGCTTCGTCATCGACTGGTTGGCTCAGGGTATGCCGGCAGCAGAGTGGCCCAAGATGGAGCACTACTTTCAGGCACTGCAGCAGCGCATTGGCGGCAATGTCTTTATCGCGCCGCTCCAGACCAATACCCTGATCAACTTCAGCGGCGGCCCCACAGCCCAGAAACAGCTGCACGAGTCAGACCTGAAAGATGACTGGTTCTACGGCTTTCTCAAACGCAATCACCCCTACGAGCTGAACCTCGATATCTCGGACTTTGACAAGCGCGCCTCGCTCTACATCAATACGGCCGTCACGTCCGAAGGCAAGACGCTGGCGGTAGCGGGCACTTCCATCAATATGAATGCGCTGCGCAAGCTCATCAGCAGCTACCGGATCGGCAAGAGTGGTCAGGTCTATATGGCTGATATGAACGGCTCCATCGAAATCCACCCGGATCAGGAGCAGGAGGGTGCGGCCCACCATCAGGCCGCTTTCCTTGCAACGGTCAAGCAACTCATTCCCAACGCCCATGAACAGGTTGCCGTCCAATCCCTTTCGCAGAATGGTGAAACCTACCTTATCGCGGTGCGTTACATACCGGCGCTCAACCGCGTGCTGATCGGCGAGATAAACGGCGCCGAGCTGGAGGAGGGACTGCATGAATCCCGTCAGCTCATCATCATGGTCTCGCTCGCCATCGGCACCCTGGCGATGCTGGCATCGGCCTGGCTCGCCCACTCCATCAGCCGTCCCATTCGCCTTGCGGCCGATGGCATGCACCACATCACTGCAGACCGGGATCTGGCAACCCGCCTCGACTTTTCCGACGAGTCGGAGCTGGGGTTGATGGCCCAGAGCTTCAACCGGCTGATCCAGAGCCTGAACCAGAGCTTCTACCGCTTCCAGCAATCGGGCAGCGCCCTGTCCGCCCAATCCTCCCAATCCCTGCATCAGGCGCAAGCGCTGGCTGGTGAGGCGTACCAGCAGGCCCAGAGCATTCAGGAGTTGACCAACGTCGTCACCATCATCGGGGATAATGCCGAGCAGATCGCCAGCCGCTCAATGGGCGTCAACGAGGTGACCCACCATATCGCCGGCCATATGCGCACCATCGAGCAGGATGTCACCCAGAGTGCCAACCGGCTTGAGACGCTGCGCAGCAGCATTAGCACCTCATCAACCCTGCTCGATGAAGTGGTCAAGGACAGCAACGATATTACCCAGATCATGAACCTCATCCGCGATGTCTCGAACCAGACCAACCTGCTGGCCCTCAACGCCGCCATCGAAGCCGCCCGGGCGGGCGACATGGGGCGCGGTTTTGCCGTGGTGGCCGACGAGGTGCGCCAACTGGCGGTGCGCACCCAGACAGCGACCAAGGATGTGCAGGATCTGATCCTGCGGCTGCAGGAGGGCACCCGCCAGGCCAGCAACTCGATGACCGACTCGCGCACCTTGAGCGAAGAGGGATACAGCCGGATGAGTCAGGCCAAGGAGGTACTGATCGATGCTACCAGCCAGATCAATCAGGCGGCACTCGAGATCAACGAAATAAGCGCGCTGGCCCAATCCCAGCACCAGCAGATGGGGCAGGCCAAGGCCGCCCTCGACGAGCTGGCCATGGTAGCTGAACATCAGCGCGAGCATGCAGAGGAGAGCAATGCCGCTAGTCGCGAGCTGTTCGAGCTGGCAAAAGCGATCGATGAGCAGATCCGCCAATACCGCATCCGTTGACCTGCCTATCATGCAAATGAAAACGCCACCGCAAGGTGGCGTTTTCATTTTGCGAATCATTTTGCTAGCGCTCTCATAACAGGAATAACGAGAAAACCCACAACATATTGATTATTAACATGAAAAAAGATGGAACGGCGGTTGCTTAGTGATATCAGGCTCAATAAGAGGAATGAGATCATGAAACCGACCAGCACCCGCACTGCCCAAGAAGAGAATGCACTGACCCCCCGCGAAGGCACCTTTCTGATGATGGTCGCACAACTGGTGGTCCTCACCACCATCGTACTGGCCGCTACCCTGGGTGGGATCTCATGGCAGTGGACCCTGCTGCTGGCCATCCCCCCCGTCATCGGCGGCGCCCTGCTTAGCCGGGTCTTTGGCAAACTGCCGCGCTAAACCGGCACACCCACCTTCCCAAACCGGCGGCCGACCCTATGTCGGCCGTTTGTGTATCTGCTTCATATCTACTTCACCGCAAACCGATGCGACCAACCGCAATAGCCAATCCGCACTACAAGGTATGGCTGCCAAGCTGCTCTTTGAGAAAATCGAGCCAGACCCGCAGTCGGATATCCCGCTGGGCATCGGAGTAGAAGACCGCATTGATGGGGCGCGAGGCGCCACTGTTGCTGCGGGCCAGCACCTCCACCAGCGCGCCGCTCTCCCGATCCGGCCCGGTCATGAAATCCGACAGACAGACGATCCCCTGCCCCGCCAGCGCCAGCTGGCGCAAGGTTTCGCCGCTACTGGCGCGCAGGCTGGGGGTGATGGCAAAGCGATCCCCCTGCTCGGCACTGAGCAGCGGCCAGTGGTTGAGGTGATCGGGATGCAAAAAACCGAGCAGCTCGTGACCGCTCAGCAGATCCGCCGGTTGGCGCGGGGTGCCGCGCTCGCTCAAATAAGTGGGGGAGGCCAGCAGCCGCAGCCGCGAACGGCCAAGGGGCAGCGCACGCAGGGAGGAGTCGGTCAGCTCGCCGATGCGGATGGCCATGTCCACCCGCCGCTCCATCAGATTGATAAAGCCCTCTGAGCTGTGCAGCTGCAACTCGATGGCAGGGTAGCGGCGGCGAAACTCGCCGATGATCGGCACCAGCCGGTGCAGGATAAAGGGGGTAGCGGCATCGACTCTCAACACCCCTTCGGGTTGTTCCCGGCGCATCAGCAGATGCCCCTCCGCCTCGCTCATCTCGGTCAGGATCTTCACCGCCCGCTGATAGAACCAGCTCCCCTCCTCGGTCAGGCTGACCCGGCGGGTGGTGCGATTGAGCAACACGGTGGAGAGCTTCTCCTCCAGCCGCTTGATGCCACGGCTCACCACCGAGTTATCCATGCCGAGGTTCTCCGCCGCCTGGCGAAAACTGCCCGCCTCCACCACCGCCACAAACAGGGTCAGTTCATCAGAATGGGTCTTCATTGCTGTTATCCGGACAAGAGTAATGGGCCTTTATAGGCGCAGCCGCTGTGGATTGGCAAGTCTGTGGTGGCGCGCCCCTTACTTTGTGCAGATAAATAACGTGACAGCGAGCCCACACCACACTCGCGATTTGTCAGTACAATGCAGCCAGAAAAGCACCGTATGGCACCAAGCAATCACAAGGACGAACACCATGACATTTGAAGATCGGCTGGCCGCCGCCCATCAGGAACTGGCGAGCAAAGGGGTATGGCATGCCAACTACAATCCCCCTCTGTGCAGGCTGCTGCGCAGGTTTGGTTATCCCGTCAAACCGCCCCACTATGAGGGCTGGCTAACCAACGTTCTGGTATTCGGGGTCGGCATTGGTCTTGTCTGGGGCATGGCGATGTGGTTTTTCAGCTGGCAACCTATGGCAATAGATCTGCTGTTTGCCCTGCGCCAAACAGCCTTGTTTGCGGGATTCGTCGGCCTGACCATGGCATCTTGGCTCTGGCTGCGACGCAAGCAGCTTAAACTGACCCCGTGGGAACAACTTGCTGAGCCCACCGATGCTGTTGATGAGGGAGATGAACTGAATGAAAGCCCATGAAAAACTGAACTATGTGGAGTTTGCGGCCAGGGATCTCGCCGCGACCAAGGCCTTCTTTCAGACTGTATTTGGCTGGCAGTTTGTCGATTACGGCCCCGACTACTGTGCCTTTGCCAATGAGGGGCTGGATGGCGGATTCTATAGGGCGGATCAGTGCAGCCAGGCAGCTCAGGGCGGCGCCCTGCTGGTGTTCTACAGCGCCGATATTGAAGCGACTCAAGCCAAGGTGAGCCAACACGGTGGCACCATCAGTCGCCCATTATTCGACTTCCCCGGTGGACGCCGTTTCCACTTCGTTGAACCCAGCGGTAATGAGTTTGCCGTCTGGTCGGAACCCGCCGGCACCTGATAAGCAAGCACCTGATAATAGGGGGCCACGGCCCCCGATTGCTGTGCCTCTCTCAATTCACTGCTGCGCCATTAACCCTGTTTCCAGCAAGTCACGGCAGGCATACTGACCCTTCGTTTTTGCCAAGGAGGTTCCGATGTCATCACCCGTTATTGTGATTGCCCAGCTTGAAGCCAAACCCGAATATGCCGAGCAGTTTCGCGCCGCCCTTGAGCCGCTGATTGCGGCCACCCTGCAAGAGGCGGGCTGCCAGCGCTACCAGCTGCATCAGGATCTGGACAATCCAAACAGCTGGATGCTCTACGAGGTGTGGGAGAGCGAAGCGGCCCTCACCCCCCATCAGGGCCAGCCCCACTTTACCCAGTTTGTCGCCAAGGCCGAACCCTGGTTTGCCAGCAGCACCATTCGCCGCTATCAGCCGCTGGACGCCTGATCCGCCGCGCCACTGAGCGCCCTTTGCAACCCGTTTGAGGAGTAGCATGATGAAGATGCCCAACCTGGGTCTTGGAACCTTTCGCCTGACCGGTCACCCCCTGCGCGACTCTCTGTTGCAGGGGCTGGAACTTGGCTACCGCCACATCGACACTGCCCAGATCTACGCCAACGAAGCCGAAGTGGGCCAGCTGATGAGCGAGAGCGGCGTGCCCCGCCAGGATATCTATCTGACCACCAAGGTGTGGACCAGCGAGTTTGGCCCGGGCAAGGTGATCCCGAGCCTTGAAGTAAGTCTGGAGAAGCTCGGCACCGACTATCTGGATCTGACGCTGATCCACTGGCCCTCCCCCAAGGATGAGGTGCCGATGGCGGTCTATCTGGAGCAGTTGGCCGAGGCTAAAGCACAAGGCCTGACCCGCGAGATCGGGGTCTCCAACTTCACCGTGGCCCAGCTTAAAGAAACCATCGACATTCTGGGGCCGGGCGCCATCGCCCACCAGCAGGTGGAGATCCACCCGCTGCTGCAAAACCGCAAGGTGGTCGAGTTCTGCAAAGCCCAGGGTATCGCCGTCACCGCCTATATGCCGCTCGCCTATGGCAAGGTGCTCACCGAGCCGCTGCTGATGGAGATCGGCAAACGCCACGGGGTATCGGCGGCGCAGGTGTCGCTGGCCTGGCTACTTGCCCAGAACATGGCGGTGATCCCTAGCTCCACCAAGCGGGAGAATCTCGCCGCCAATCTGGCCGCCCTCGATATCACCTTGAGCAGCGAGGAGATGGCCGCCATCGCCACACTGGAGCGGGGCGAGCGCTGCGCCAACCCGGATTTTGCGCCGGACTGGGATTAAGCAGACACAGGCTCAACGATAGCAAGAGCGGGGGCCATGAGCCCTCAACCAGATAGCTCCCCCTCATCCCCAACCCTTCTCCCGCAAGGGGAGAAGGGAGCAAATAACGCTCAATGACATTTTTCAGCACCAGCGGGAGGAACAATACCTCCCGATTTTTTGTCTCCAATACCGCGTGCCACTGCCGTCAGTGCAGCTGACATCTTCCCGCCCCCTCGACTGTCCCTTGCTCCTTAACCGCTCCCCCTTTGTAGTGGTCAACTAAATCCCGACTCTCTGCACGCTGTTGCCCCTGCGCTCACTTAACTCTGCACGGCCGCTTTTGGCTTCGTTGTCTCAGTTACTCCCACTCCCCTCACTATTGCTGCTGATTTGGCAAAAGTAATTTGATGTAACCATCATTTTTGCCAACAAACTGTCTCGGCATACTGGCGCCATTCTCCCGTCGGGAGTCCCTAACCAAGGAGTTGTTATGCCACTGGCGTTATTTGCCCTCACCTTAAGTGCCTTTGCGATCGGCACCACTGAATTTGTGATCGTGGGGCTTATCCCCACCATCGCCGAGCAGCTCAATGTCTCGCTCCCCTCGGCGGGCCTGTTGGTCAGCCTCTATGCCCTTGGCGTAGCCATCGGCGCCCCCGTGCTCACGGCGCTCACTGGCAAGGTGCCGCGCAAGTGGTTGCTGGTAGGGTTGATGGCGCTCTTTACCGCCGGCAACCTGCTGGCCTGGCAGGCCCCCGGTTACGAGAGCCTGATTGTGGCCCGCATCCTGACCGGATTAGCGCACGGGGTCTTCTTCTCGGTGGGCAGCACCATCGCCACGGGTCTTGTGGCCAAAGAGAAGGCGGCGAGCGCCATCGCCATCATGTTCAGCGGCCTTACCGTGGCGCTGGTGACCGGCGTACCGCTTGGCACCTGGATTGGTCAGGTCTTTGGCTGGCGCGAGACCTTTCTGGTGGTGAGCCTGCTCGGCCTCGTCGCCATGGTGGGTAGCCTGCTGCTGATCCCGAGCAACCTGCCCAAGGGGGCGGCCTCCACCATCCGCGAACAGCTCTCGGTGCTGACCAAGAAGCCGCTGCTGCTGGTCTACGCTAAAACCGCCCTCGGTTACGGTGGCGCTTTCACAGCCTTCACCTTCCTTGCCCCCATCCTGCAGCAGATAAGCGGTTTTAGCGCCGGTGCGGTGAGCCTGATCCTGCTGGTTTACGGGGTATCGGTCGCCGTCGGCAATATCTGGGGCGGCAAGCTGGCCGACAAGATGGGTCCGCTGCCGGCGCTCAAGCTGCTGTTTGCAGGTCTCGCTGTGGTGCTGCTGGCCCTCACTTTCACCGCGCCGCACCCGGTGCTGGCGGTATTGACCGTACTGGTGTGGGGCGCTTTTGCCTTCGGCAATGTGCCGGGCCTGCAAGTGCTGGTGGTACAGCAAGCCGAACGCCATACCCCCAAGGCAGTGGATGTGGCCTCCGGCCTCAATATCGCCGCCTTCAACGTCGGCATTGCGCTGGGATCGATCGTCGGTGGTCTGGTGGTGGAGCACCTTGGCCTGATCCACACCCCCTGGATCGGCGCCCTTATCGTGCTGCTGGCCTACGGGCTGACTCATGTCAGCGAGCGCCGCGAAGCCGTCCGGCTCGCCGCCTGTCAGGCATAAGCTGTGCCAGCAGGCCGCTCTGCCTCTCCCGTCATCACATAAAAACGAGCGGCTTATGCCGCTCGTCTCTTTTCACGCTCTGTTATTTTGTCTGTTGTTATGCAGTGCGGGAAACCACCTCCCCCTTGCTCACTGCACGCTTGAGCCAGTAGTCGAGGCTGACATAGCGACCCCCGCCGTAAACCAGCAGTACCAGCAGCATCACGAAGTAGGTGGCGGCAAATTCCATCCCGTTGTTGAGCATCACGGGGTCTCCCAGTTCGGTGATGTAGTTGTAACGACCGGGGAAGTTGGCGGCCAGCCACTCGATAAAGCCGTTGAGGCGCACAGTGGCCTCCATGCTGCCAGTGGCGATGGCATCCCAGCCGTGCTTCCAGTGCACCATGGCGCTTGCCACGCTCATCAGGAAAATAGTGGGAATGGCCATGATGCGGGTAAAGAGGCCAAGGGCGATGCAGATGCAGCCCAGCACCTCGGTGCCCGCCGCCAGAAAGGCGAGCAGGGTCGGGAACGGCAGGTTGAGCCCCCCTTCCGAGACCGGGGCGCCAAACCAGGCGACCGTGCCGGCAAAGCCCACCACCTTGGAGTGGGCCCCCACATAGATGACCGGAATGAGATAGAGGCGAATGGCCAGCAGGGCCAGAAAATCGAGCCGCTTACACTGGGCTACCGCCCGCTCGTACCACTGGATCAGGGTGTTGTTCATGGGAATTCTCCTTGGTGTTTGCTAGATGAGGGCAAGGGCGCGCCGGACTGGCGCTCGCCAACGGACAAGGTCAGCAGACCCAGCCGGTAAAAATGGCGTGCCCACCCGGTCAGATCAAAATCGTGGCGAACCTGTTGCACCTGTTGCTGGAACGCGGCTTGGGTGCTCCCCGGCTGCTGTTGCAGCAACTGGATCAGCGCCACGTCCCATTCGCGCAACCGCTGGGTCACCACCTGATGATCCGGGCTGCGAAACAGGCCATAGAAGTGGTTGCCCTGCCGAGTCGGCACCACGCCGCTGCGGCGAATGGCAAAGGGGAGTTCAAGCAGTTGCAGGGTGGGATTGAGCCCGAGCGGACTCTCCGTCGTCACCTCCTCCTCCGCCGTAACTTGCGGCACCACCCGCTGGTCAATCTCGACACAGAGGCAGGCCCACTCGTACTCCAACAGCGCCAGCCGCTGCTTTGGCCAGTTGAGGGAGCCCTCACTGTGGCGATGCTGCACATAGCGGACAAACTCGGTGGCAATATGGTGAAACTCGGGAGCCTCGGCGCCGTGCTGGATAACAAAGCTCTCCACCAGCTGCCATCTGTCCACCGGCGCCCAGTGAGCGTGGGTGAGCGGAAAAGCACTCTCCAGCACCGACTCCACATTGGCGCGCACGCTGCGGGCATAGTGGCTGGCGATGCCATCCTGCGGCAGCCGCACCCGGCTCGCCAGCCAGGCGGTCTGCTGCTGCATCCGCTGCGGCGCCGTTTTGGGCGCGCTGATCAGAGATAACCGTCTATCCATAGCGCACCTCCCGCACCTGACTGTCGAGCGCCTCGCAACAGGCGCCGTGCACCCGTGCCAGCTCGGCCTCCAGCTCTGCCAGCGGTGGCAGATGGTGATCCCGCTCCAGCAGCAGGGGGCGCAGGCCGTGGGTCTGCACCGTATAACGGGCCAGCGCCACCACCGCCTCGCAAACTGGACGACCATGGGTATCCAGCAGGGTGCCATCCGCCTCTTCCAGATGACCGGCGATATGGAAGTAGCGGATCGCACTGCCCGGCAGCCCGGCGATCATCCGTTTGGGGCAGTAACCGTGATTGCGGCTGTTCACAAAGACGTTGTTGATATCGAGCAGCAGCTCGCAGCCGCTGCGCGCCACCAGCTCGGCGAGAAAATCCTCCTCCGGCATCTCATGGTCATAACCGTGGTAGTAGGAGATATTTTCCAGCACCAGCGGGCGGGCCAGCGCCTCCTGCACCTGCTCGATCCGCTCGGCCAGATAGGGGATATTCTCCCACTGGCGCGGCACCGGCAGCAGTTCGTAGAGATAACCCTGCTGGTCACGGGAAAAGCTCAGGTGCTCGCTGTAGATCTCGATACCGAACCCGTCCAGAAAAGTGCGGATCTGGCCGAGCAGGGCGCGGTTGAGAGGCTGACAATCGCCGAGGGAGAGGCTGAGCCCGTGGGCCACCAGCGGGTACCGCTCGGCCAGCTGATGCAGCTGCGCCCGCTTGGCGCCGCCGATGGCCATCCAGTTCTCCGGCGCCAGCTCGAGAAAGTCGATACCGGGGCGCATGGGGCCGGCGCAGAGTGCATCCAGATACTCCTGCCGCAGCCCGATCCCCCGACTGCGGAAGCTTATTGGCCGCATACCCCCTCCGTCATCTTGCTGCCCTTGCTGGATGTGTCGCCATCAATCCCCTCTCCTGCCACGCCACACTTGCCATCGCGAGCGCGCACCAGCCGCCCCTGCGGATCACTGTCGAGGGCTTGCTTTTCAAAGCGCTTCTCGGTGCCGCACTTGCCCGCGGCGCACTTGCCGCCGTGCTGTTCGCTGGGGGCTGCCTTGACCGGCGCATCGCTCGGGGTGGCCGCCAGCGCCAGTCCCGGGGTCAGGGCAATCAGGCTGGTCATGGCGATGGAGAGAGTCAGTTTGCCGGTGGTTTTGTTGCTGCTTGAGTTACTCATGAGCGGACTCCTTGACGGATGAAACGGGGTAGCTGGAGAGATCGCGGGCGGCCACGATCTGGCCGTGGAACTGCTGTTTGACGATGGCCATCGCCTCTTTCTTGTGATTGAGGCCGACCCCCATCCAGTGGTTCAACACCAGCAGCTTAGGGTTCACCTCGGCGGCAATCTTGGCCACCACAGATGGCTTGGCATGGAGCGAGGCGGAGACCGGGTCAGCCGCTTCATGAATGGCGAGCGGCATCACCAGAATGTCGGCGCCCCGGGCAAAATCGAGGAAGGCGGGGTTGGAACCGTTCTGATCCGCCGAGATGACGATGCTCCCCTCGGCACTCTGGATCCGGTAGGCCAGACAGGGCACGTCACCGTGGGGGATGCCGAGCGCGGTGATGGTCAAGCCATCCTGCTGATAGACGGTGTGGGGTTTTGCCCCCCGATAGGGGACATCAATCAGGGTGATGGGGAAGAGACCATCAGTGCCATCTTTGAAACCGCTCAGGTAGGCGTAAGCCCCCTTCTCCTTGTTGAAGAGGGCATCAAAGTAGCCGCTCATGCTGGGGAAGGCCGAACCCGCCTCGGGCCCTGCCAGATCCAGCGGATCGCTGCGCTCGAAGAAGTAGGCTCCCTTGAGCAGGGCGGGCAGGTCGGTCACATGGTCGGTGTGAAAGTGGGTGATGCCGATAAAATCGACCTCTTCGAGCTTGGCCCCTGCCTGACCGAAGCGCAGGTAGACGCCGCCACCGGCATCGATCAGGATGCGGGATTTCCCCTTCCACCAGATCACCTCGCTGGAGGAGGCGCGCTGATCGTCGGAGATGGGGCCGCCGCTGCCGAGCACCTGCAGGGTGAAGTTCTTGTCCAGTGGCGTCAGTTGTACGCCTTGGCTGGCGGCACCCGCCGGCGCGGCGGCAAGGGCGCAGCCGATGGCCAGCGCCACCGCTTTCAATGTCTGTTTCATATTGATTACCTGTCGGTTGAGTGACAGTCCTCGACTGTCAGTGAAGTGGCAGGGTGGTCGGGCGGCGCCACTGGCAGCCCGACCGGGCATGCGGGTCAGACCCGCAGATCAGTTCTGGTCGCGGTCAGCCGCTTCCCAGCGCGCTTCCAGCCAGAGCAGATTGCACAGCCCCAGCAACAGGGCAAAGCCGAGCCCCAGTATCCAGGTGAAATACCACATGGCGTCCTCCTTATGGTCAGTAGAGTTGATGGCCGTCGCGCTTGATGCGGGCGCGGTCGAGCTTGCCACGCACCACCCGATAGACCCAGCCGGTGTAGCCAAGGTTGATGGGGAGCAGCACCAGCACGATGCCGAACATGATGGCCAGGGTCTTGTAGCTGGAGGTGCCATCCCACAGGGTCAGGCTGCTCACTGCATCCAGGGTCGAGGGGAGCACGAAGGGGAAGAGCGAGATGGCCACCGAGCCAAGCATGGCGATGCAGGCCACGGCGCTTGCCACCAGTGCCAGCCGTCCGCGCTCCAGCCAGGCGGCGATCCCGCTCGCCAGCGGCGCCAACGCGCCAATCACCGGCACCAGCCACAGCAGCGGCTGCTCGTGGTAGTTGCGCAGCCAACCGGCGACATGGGGGGTGACCCCCTTCATCAGCGGGCTCAGCACGGCGTTGCCGTCAAAGGGCTGGCCCGCCAGACCGGTCAGCTGATAGCCCTGCAGATCCACCAGATGCCAGCCGGCAAGCAGGTAAAAAAAGGTCACCAGCGGTGCCAGCAGGATGGCGATGCCCCGTGAGCGCAGCGCGGGCGTCCCCGTTACCTTGGCTTGCAAAAAGCTGGCGCCGTGCAGCAGCAGCAAGGTGATGGCGGTGGCCAGCACCGAGAGCAGCCAGCCCCAGTGGAAGTCGAACGCGCCGTAGTGCAGGCGCAGCGCCGTGTCGAAGCGAAACGGCAAGCCCTGCACCACCAGACCGATGGCGGCGCCGAGGATCAGGGTCGGTATCAGGCCGCCCGCTACCAGCGCCCGATCCCACCAGCTGCGCCACAGCGGATCGGTCAGCTTGCTGCGATAGTCAAAGCCGACCGGGCGCAGAAACAGGCCGAGCAGCAGCACCACCATGGGGATGTAGAGCACAGAGAAGGCGGCGGCATAAACCAGCGGCCAGGCGGCGAACAGGGCACCGGCACCGGCGATCAGCCACACCTGATTGCCCTCCCACACCGGCCCCACGCTGTTGATCACCAGCCGCCGGTCGTCGTCATCCTGCGAGACCACCGGCAGCAGCATGGCGATGCCGAGATCGAAACCATCCATCACGATAAAGCCGACCATCATGAAGAGCAGCAGTGCCCACCAGATGAGTTTCAGGGTTGCGTAATCCATCAGGCGATCCTCGCAAGTTCGGGTTGTTCACCGCTGTAGCGGCCGGTATGGAGAATGGCGGGCCCCTTGCGGATCACCCGACGCAGCAGGAACAGCTCCACCACCAGCAACAGGGTGTAGATAGAACAGATGGCAATGAGACTGAACCAGAGCTGGCCCGGGGTGAGCAGGGAGACCGAGGCCGAGACCGGCAGCACGTCGCTGATGGTCCAGGGCTGGCGACCGAACTCGGCCACAAACCACCCCGCCTCGATGGCAATCCAGGGCAGCGGAATGCTCCAGAGCAGGGTTTTGAGCAGCCGTGGCGAGCTCTGCAGCCGGTTGCGGCAGAGCTGAACAAAGCTCACCACCATCAGCCCCAGCATCGCGACGCCCAGCCCCACCATCAGGCGAAAACCGAAGAAGAGCGGCGCTACCTGCGGGATGGAGTCCTCCACCGCCTTGGCGATCTCCGCCTCCCCCGCCTTGGCGATATTGCTGGCATAGGGGGTGAGCAGCAGACCGTAGCCGAGATCCTTGCCGTGTTTGGCAAACAGCGCCCGGTTTTCGGCCGAGTCGTTACCGGCGCGGATCTCTTCGAGTGCACCGGAAGCCACCATGCCGCTGCGAATGCGCGCCTCGTGCTGCACCTTGAGATCCTTGATGCCGATCACCGCCTCATCGAGGGATCGGGTGGCGATAATCCCCATCAGATACGGGATCTTGATGGCGGCGTGGGTAGTCTCCCCCTGCTGATCCGGGAAGCCGAACAGGGTGAATGACGCAGGCGCCGGCTCGGTGTGCCACTCTGCCTCGATGGCGGCGAGCTTCACCTTCTGCACCTCGCCGGTGCGATAGCCAGACTCATCCCCCAGCACGATGACCGAGAGGATGGCCGCCAGCCCGAAGCCGGAGGCGATGGCAAAGGATCGCAGGGCAAACTGCACCTCGGTCTTGCGCAGCAGATACCAGCTGCTCACCCCCATCACGAACATGGAGGCGGCCACATAGCCCGCCGCGACGGTGTGAACGAACTTCACCTGCGCCACCGGGTTGAGCAGCACGGCGGCGATATCCACCAGCTCCATGCGCTGGGTCAGCAGGTTGAACTCGGCCCCCACCGGGTTTTGCATCCAGCCGTTGCCGATCAGGATCCAGAGCGCCGAGAGGTTGGAACCGAGCGCCACCAGCATGGTCACCAACAGGTGCTTGCCGCGAGAGAGCTTGTCCCAGCCGAAGAAGAAGAGCCCCACCAGGGTCGATTCGAGGAAGAAGGCCATCAGCCCCTCGATAGCCAGCGGGGTACCGAAGATGTCCCCCACGTAGTGGGAGTAATAGGCCCAGTTGGTGCCGAACTGAAACTCCATGGTGATCCCCGTGGTGACCCCCATGACGAAGTTGATTCCAAACAGTTTGCCCCAGAAGCGGGTGATGTCCTGATAGATCACCTTGCCGGTCATCACATAGGCCGACTCGGCGATCACCAGGATCCAGGACAGCCCCAGGGTGAGGGGGACAAACAGGAAGTGGAACAGGGCCGTGGCGCCAAATTGCAGGCGCGACAGGCTGACCACGTCATCCGGATTGATCATGCGTCACTCTCTTTTGTTGTATTTGCCTTGCACGTTTCATGCAGGACAAGTACACCACGGGTCATGACACCTATAACAGATGCAGTTATAGTGAATAGCACCTATAACAGTTGATCCAGATCATGCCTCTTTACCAACAACTGGCCGAACGCCTGAGCCGCGAGATCGATGACGGCATCTGGCAACCGGGGGAGCGCATCCCCTCCATCCGCCAGAGCTGCAAGACCCACAACCTGAGCCCGATGACGGTGCTGCAGGCCTATCAGCTGCTGGAGAGTCAGGGGCGGATCCTCGCCCGTCCCCAGTCCGGTTACTACGTCAAGGCCGCCTCGCCAAAGGTGGCGCACCACACCCCGAGCCAGACCCACTACAGCGGCTCGGTGGATATCAACGATCTGGTGTTCGAGGTGTTGCAGGCGAGCAAATCGCGGGCGCTGGTGCCCCTTGGCATGTCGGTGGCCGACCCGACCCTGTTCCCCCATCCCCAGCTCGGGCGGGCACTGGCCAGCTGCATGCGCAAACTCGATCCCTTCAGCACGGTGGCCGACCTGCCCCCCGGCAACGAGGCGCTGCGCCGCGCCATCGCCCAGCGCTACGCCAGCGACGGGGTTGCTATCAACCCGCAGGAGATCATCATCACCACCGGCGCCATGGAGGCGCTCTCCCTCAGTCTGCAGGTGCTGACCGAACCCGGTGACTGGGTGGTGGTGGAGTCCCCTACCTTCTATGGCGCCCTGCAGGCCATCGAGCGGCTGAAACTCAAGGCGGTGGAGATCCCGGTGATCCCGGGGGTGGGCATCGATCTGGCGCTGTTGGAAGATGCCCTCAGCCAGATGCCCATCAAGGCGTGCTGGCTGATGGGCAATGTGCAGCACCCGCTGGGCCACACCATGCCGGATGCGCACAAACAGGGGCTGATGGCACTGCTCAATGCCCACAAGGTGCCGCTGGTGGAGGATGACGTCTATGCCGAGGTCTACTTCGGCCGTGAACGCCCCAAACCCATCAAGCACTGGGATCAGCGCGGTGACAGCCTGCTCTGCAGCTCCTTTTCCAAGTGTCTGGCGCCGGGTTTTCGGGTCGGCTGGGTGGTGGCGGGGCCCCATGCCGAGCGGATCCAGCGGCTGCAACTGATGTCCACCCTCTCCACCAATGTGCCGAGCCAGCTGGCACTGGCCGAGATGCTGCGCCAAGGCGGGGTGGATGCCCACTTTCGCCGTCTGCGCCACACCCTGGCCCAGCGCCAGCAGCAGATGCGGGCTGCGCTGCAGCGGCTGTTGCCGGGCGAGGTGCGGATCTCCTCCCCCGATGGCGGCTACTTTCTCTGGCTGGAGTTTCCGCCCCGCCTCGACAGCCGCGCCCTCCATGCCATGGCGCTAGACTGTGGCTTCTCCATCGCCCCCGGCGCCCTCTTTTCCAGTCAGGGGCAACACAACCACTGCCTGCGCCTCAACAGCTCCCATCCCTGGAGCGAGCAGCTGGAGCTGGCGCTCCACCAGCTTGCGGGCCTGATAAACCGGCAGCTGGAAACAGAGGGGTGATCGCCAAAGCGCAGAAACAACAACGCCCCTTGAGCGGGGCGTTATCGGCAATCCATGGCAGTGAAGGATATCAGGCGGGGGCGTTGAGCTGAGCTACCTGCCGCTCGATGCTCCCTTTGAGGTTGTCATCGAGCTTGAGGGTGCGCGCCAGTTCGTCGAGATAACCGCGCTCCATAAAGTGATCCACTTCGATGGCAAGCAGGGAGGCGAGATAGACCTCGGTGGCCAGCTCCATATCGGTCACTTCCCGCGCCAGCGCGTGGGGATCGAGGGGGCGAGCCAGCTCGGCGTCAATCCAGCGGGCAGCATCGCTCTGGCCCTGTTCGGTCAGGTACTCCTGAATCTTCTGGCGCTCGGCGCTATCGATATGGCCATCGGCCCGGGCTGCCGCCACCATGGCGCGCACCAAGAGAGCCGCGCGGGCGTCCAGCGCATTGCCTTCCAAGGTACTGACGGGATGGGTCGGCTGGGCGGGCGCCGCCTGCTGGGCCTGCCAATCCTGATAGAGCTTGTAGGCCAGCCCGCCAAGGGCCGCGGCGCCGCCCACGGCAGCCGCCTTGCCGCCATATTTGCGCATCTTCTTGTTGCCCAGCAGCAGACCGAGCGCACCACCGGCCAGCGCCCCCTGCATCTGCCCCTTGCGCTTGTCACCGCCTTCGTTGAGCCAGCCTTTGCCAGCCCCCAGCAACTGTTCCAGCATCTGTTTCATGGTGTCACTCCTGCGGGTCAAAAAAGTGAAATCGGGATGAATAGAGCCAGATAGTGACCCTGCCCCCCTGAATCGGGGATGAACCCTTGACCGGGTCGCCCGATGGGGCAAAGCTCAGGGAAACTCTTCAGGCAATAAGGATGTGACTGTGCCCAATCGCGAACTGACCCTGCAATTTCTGGCCGAACCCTCCGACGTCAACTTCGGCGGCAAGGTCCACGGCGGCATGGTGATGAAGTGGATCGATCAGGCGGGCTATGCCTGCGCCGCGGGCTGGTGCGGCGGCTATGCGGTGACCGTCTATGTGGGGGGGATCCGCTTTTTGCGCCCCATCCAGATTGGCCAGCTGGTGGAGGTGCACGCTCAGGTGATCCACACCGGCACCACCAGCATGCATCTGGCGGTGGATGTCTACAGCCGCCACCCCGCAGAGACCGAGCGCCACAAGACCACCCACTGCATCATCATCTTTGTGGCGATGGATGAGCAGGGCAAACCGACTCCGGTGCCCCAGTGGCAGCCACTAAGCGAGAGCGATCTGCAGTTGCAGCAGTACGCCAAAAAGCTGATCGCCCTGCGCGAGGAGATCGACAAGGAGATGCGCCAGCACCTCTGACCTTCGTGCCTCACAGCCCGATACAGCGGGCGCTTTCGGCCAACGGCGGCGCCCCTGTATAATCCCCCCTCTTCCCGCAACCGAAACCGGAACCCTGCCCATGTCACTGGAAACTGCCCCGCCCGAGGTGAAACTCGCGGTGGATCTCATCGAACTGCTGGAGACCAACCAGCTGGCCCCCGAGCTGGTGCTGGCGGCGTTGGCCATCGTAAAAAATGACTACGAGCGCAAGCTGGCGGAGGGGAAGGATCACTGATCCCTCCCCGCACTTTTTCCGCCTTATCTTTCCGACTTCAGTTTTTCTCCACAGAGCCACTCACTGTGGCCCCATCACCTCGTCACAGAGGGCGATCAGGGCGGCACTCAGGCGGCTGAGCGGCTCGCCCCCATCCTTTGCGGCATGGAGCGCCAGCTCCACCGATGCCACCTTGGGCCACTGACTCAGGGCCACCTGATCGGCGGGCATCAGCCGTTTGGGCAGCAAGCTCACGCCAATGCCTGCACTCACCGCCCCCTGCAAACTGGCGAGGCTGGCGCTGACATAGGCAACACGCCAACGCCGACCCAGACCATCGAGCGCCTCGGTCATCTGCTGGCGATAGAGCCCTTCGCTCGGGAAAGCGACCAGCGGCAGCGGATCACGCCCCTTCGCCGGCCAATCGCGGCTATCGACCCACACCAGCGGCTCACGCCAGCTGGCGAGCGGCGAGCCCTGTCCGCGCACCTGCTTGACCAGCGCCAGATCCAGCTCCCCCGCCGCAAAGCGCTGCCAGATGTGGTGGCTCAGGCCGCTCTCCACCTCCAGCCGCACCTCGGGGTAGTCGCGGGCAAAGGCAGCCAGTACCGGGGTGATGGCACCGGCGGCGAAATCCTCCGGCACTCCGAGGCTGAGCGATATGCTCCCCTCGCTCACCTGCTCCTCGGCCTGTGCCAGCAGCGCCAGAATGCGGCGGGCCAGCCCCAGCAGCTGCTCCCCCTCGGCCGTCGCTACCACCTGCCGACCGGAGCGATCCAGCAGCGGGCAGCCGATCTGCTGTTCGAGCCTGCGCATCTGCTGGCTGATGGTGGATTGGGTCAGGTGGACCCGTTCACCGGCGCGGGTAAAGCTGCCGGTGTCGATAATGGCGACAAAACTGCGCAGTAACAGGGGATCCAGCATGGGGCACTCCATTTACAAAACCACTGAACACCATTCTATCATTTAATTTCCAAATGACTTTCGCCCCCGCTAGGCTGGCGTTTCTTTCGCCAAATCAGGGTTTTTCATCATGTCTGTATCCCTTGCCGTGCCTGCCAACACCCACCCGATCCCCTTATCATCTTCCCTCTCAACCCATCAAGAGTGGCTGGAGCAAGCGGTGCAACTGGCCAAAGAGAATCGCCAGCAGGGTGGCCGCCCCTTCGCTGCCCTGCTGGTGCAAGATGGCCAGTTGGTGGCGAGCGCGGTCAACGGCATCCATCTGGATGGGGACCCGACCCGTCACGCCGAGCTGGAGGCGCTGCGCAAGGCAAGCCAGTGCGGGCCGCTCGCAGGATCAATCGTCTATGCCAGTGGTCACCCCTGCCCCATGTGCCTCGGCGCGCTGGTGATGAACGGCATCGCCGCCGTCTACTACGCCTTTGATAACGCCGATGCGGCCCCGTTCGGCTTTGACAGCTGCGCCGCCTACCAAAAGCTGGGGCTGCCCCTTGCCCCGCAACCGCTGCCCCTGATCAAACTGGCCGTCACCCTGACGGCGGCGGATCTCTACGGCCCCCAGCAGCAAGCCCAGCAAGCAGTGCCTGCTGATGAGTAAGGGGACCACCGCCCACCCGGCAGAGGCGCACCGCCAACGGTTCGCCCTGCTGGTGCTGGTGATCCTGATTGGCCTGAACCTGCGCCCCTTTCTCACCGCCATTGGCCCGCTGGCCCAAGCCATTGACCAGCGTCTGGCGCTGGGGATGGATACCCTCGCCTGGATCACCCTGCTGCCACTGTGGCTGATCGGGATTGGCGTGCTGCTCACCCCGAGTCTGCGCAGCCTTGCCAGTGCCACCACCCTGCTGGGGCTGGCTCTGCTGCTGCTCGCGGCGGGCAGTGCCCTGCGTTTTGATGCCCAGAGCGGAACCCTGCTGATCACCACCGCTGCCCTCTGCGGCCTGGGCTCGGCGCTGGTGCAGGGAGTGCTGCCCGCCCTTATCAAGCAGCACTTTGCCCGCAAGGTGCCGCAAGTGATGGGGATCTTCTCTGCCTGCATGATGGGGGGCGGTGCGCTCGGCGCCAGCCTCACGCCACGGCTGGCAGCGAGCCTCGACTGGTCGCAGGCACTGGCGCTCTGGAGCCTGCCGCTGCTGCTGGCCCTTGGCTGGCTGGGGTGGAAAGTACGCCTGCCAAGCACCGCGGCGGTCGCCATTCCCGACGGCGAGCAGCGGATGATCACCCTGCCCCGCAGCTGGTTGCTGATCGTCTGCTTTGGCATCATCAATAGCGGCTACGGCATCGTAGTGGCCTGGCTGGCCCCCGCCTATATGGCGAATGGGTGGAACGCTGCGCAGGCAGGCGAGCTGGTCGCCTGGCTGGCACTGGCGCAGACCGCCAGCGGCCTCGGCTTGCCGCTGCTGGCCGCCCGCAGTCTGGATCGGCGGCCGTGGATGGGGCTTGCCATCGCCATGCAGCTGGCGGGATTTGGCGGCCTCTGGCTGGCGCCAGCCAGTGCCCCGATTCTCTGGTGCATGCTGTGCGGTGCTGGTCTTGGCGGCAGCTTTTCCCTCATCATGGTCATTGCGCTCGATCACCTGGCCGACCCGCGCCGCGCCGGCACCCTGAGTGCCCTGATGCAGGGGTTCGGCTTTATGCTGGCCGCCACCGGCCCCTGGGTCGCCGCCCGCCTCTATCACCTGTTCGGCGACTTCGCCGCCGCCTGGCAGTGGCAGCTGGGGGGCTTGCTGCTGATGAGCCTGCTGGTGCTGCGCCTCGACCCGCGCCACTACCCTCGCGTCATGCGGTTACCGACCGCCTGCGAGCAGCCCCTTTCGGCGCCCCTCCCGGCCAGCGCTGCAGCCCAAAGCAACACACCGGCCTGAGGCCGGTGTGTTGGAGATAATAGTGTTGGGGATAACCGTATTGGGGATGACAAGGTAGGCTGACGCCACTCAGGGGAGCAACTCAGCGCCCCTTTTTCTGCCGTCCGCTGTTAGCGGTGCGCGGCTTGCCTGCGGCCGGTTTGCCACCCTTGCCGGGAGCCCCTTTGCCTGCACTGCCCTTGCCAGCGCCGCCCTTGTTGGCAGCACCTTTGCCCGCGCCACCCTTGCCCACCGGCAGCTTCTTCTCGAAGGCTTCCGGGCCCGGCACATTGGGACGCCCGCCAATCTCGTGATCATCATCGCGGCGCGGCTTCTTGCCCTGCCCCGGCTTGGCGCTTGGCGCCGCAGGGGCCTTGGCCGCCTTCGGTTTGTCGCCTTTGGCCGGTTTCACCTCGGAGGAGGAGTCCTCAATCAGCTTGAACAGATCGATCAGCTCATCGTCGGTGAGATCGCGCCACTCGCCCACCGGCAGCCCCTTGAGGCTGACGTTCATGATGCGGATGCGCTCGAGCTTGGTCACTTCAAAACCGAAGTGCTCGCACATACGGCGGATCTGGCGGTTAAGCCCCTGCACTAGCGTGATGCGAAAGACGAACGGCGCCTCTTTCTTCACCTTGCACTTCTTGGTCACAGTACCGAGGATCGGCACCCCGGCCGCCATGCCGCGCACAAACTCGTCGGTCACCGGCTTGTCGACGGTCACCAGATACTCTTTCTCGTGATCGTTGCCCGCCCGCAGGATCTTGTTGACCAGATCGCCGTGGTTGGTGAGGAAAATCAGCCCCTGCGAATCCTTGTCGAGACGCCCGATGGGGAAGACCCGGGTGCTGTGGTTGACGAAATCGACGATGTTGTCCTTCTCGCCCGCCTCTGTGGTACTGACGATGCCCACCGGCTTGTTGAGGGCGATCAGCACCAGACTGTCCGCCTCGCGCGGCTCGATCACCTGACCATTGACCTTGACCAGATCGCCAACCTGCACCTGATCGCCAATCCCGGCCCGCTTGCCGTTGATAAAGACGTGGCCCTGCTCGATAAAGCGGTCGGCCTCGCGGCGCGAGCAGATGCCGCTCTCGCTGATGTATTTGTTCAGGCGCATGGATTCGTTAGCCAGCATGAGTCACCTGCCAGAGGGGCTGAACCCCATCCTGTTGTACGGTTGCGTGCGTCGGCCATGCCGGACACATGATCTGCGGCATCACCCTCTCCACTACGTCGATTTTTTGCATACGGCTCCAATTTCAACGAGGCCAATGCCGGCCCATCCGGCAAAAAAGTGCGACACATTACCACATCGCCCGCCACAGCACGCCGGATTATCGCCAACTCCGACGCAGCGGCGACACAATTGCGGGCCAGCTCACAGCGCCAAGCCCCCCATCAGGGGCGATGGGGCAAACGGGGTTTGCCCGATTTCATAGCCAATAAAAGAGTCAGCAGTGGCGAGACATGGGAGTACCGGAAGAGGCAAACGAGGAAAGCATGCACCCCGACCAGCGGCCGGGGCCAGCGGTTGATACGCCAACCCAACTCCCCTCTGCCGCGGCGGAGTCAGGGGTAGCGACTTATCTCGATCAGGTTCTGATCCGGGTCGAGAAAGTAGATGGACTCGATGGCCCCGCAAGCCCCGCTTTTGGTCACCGGCCCCTCGACAATCTCCACCCCGTGGCAGGCCAGCTGAGTCATCACCTGCTCCAGTGGCCAGCGGGTGATAAGGCAGACGTCCCCCGCCCCCACCTGCGCCCGGTTGCGCGGCTCCTGCCCAAGCAGTTGCAGATTGATCTTCTGGTTGCCAAACCCCACCGCCCGGCGCCCCGCACCGAAGGTGATGGCCTCCATATTGAGCACCGAGCTGTAAAACGCCACGGCGCGCTCGATATCACTTACCGTCAATACCAGATGGTCGATATGGCTGATCATGATTCCCTCCTGGTGCTGATGCCGGCAAGGCTGCCGGTGGTGATAAACATGCAGCCAGCCAACCCGGCTGTCCGCCTTGCCAGCTGCATCCCCGCTCGTTTGCCATAGACATCACAGATACAGGAACGCCCCGCTAGCTCCTCCATCATACCGAGCCAAACCACCCGCGACTGTGGTATGGCGCGCAAAGATGCCCCGACGACTTGGCGGGCTCGATAAATCCCCATCAGCGTACTGCGGCACATACCTTGTCCCGCTGGGCCAGCAGGGTCTCATCTTCACTATCCATTGCCGCCAGAATCGCCTGATTGCAGGCGCGCTCCGCCAGCTTGGCAGGACTCTGCTTGGCATTCCCAATCTCGGCAATCATCGGCCTGTAGCTGACGGCGGCCGAACAATACATGGCGCGATATTTGGGCAGTTGCCAACTGCTGTCATCCTGCCGGGTCAGGTCATCGCACAGCTTGTGAAACAGAGCCGAAGCCTTGACCGTGCACTGGCTAAAGCGACGAACATCCTGCTCGTAGGGACGACAAACGCTCGGCTGCTGGATCTGCCACAGCTGAAAAGAGAACGGGACCGACTCCCCCTCATACTGCACCGCAACCGTTTTAAGCTCGGTGCCATAGATATCTGAAATCTGCTGCTGAACCAGATTGAGATAAGCCGAAAAAAGATAGGAAACCGGATCCATCACCACCTCCCTGTGGTTGTCACTGCCGGGCTTTATTACCGAAAACCGGGGCGATTTTCAAACGAGTAACAGGCGACAACAGCTTACTGATTTGGCAACAAAAAATAATTACTTTTCACACGCGGTGGAAGCTGGGCCGAGAGTGCTATCCGGTCAGTTATATGGACGGGAATGATCCATGGCGATCTGCAGTTCACGGCCACCAGCAATCTCGCCATGACTGATGCCGCTGGTCAGCCACCAGCTAATAACCAGAAGCAGTCGTTCCGGATCATGGCGCAGACGCCCTTTCAGGGCACACTCCCAGATGATCAGACGGCGGATACCCAATTTGTCCAGCTCGGCCAGATGACGGGCATCACGCGCACGATTACTGGCGATCTTGGCTTGCCAGAAGTCGGTTCTGCTCGATGGCAGCTTGAAGAGATGACAATCATGACCATGCCAGAAACAACCATTCACCTCGATCACGGCACAGTAGCGCGCCAGCCAGAGATCCGGCTTGCCTGGCAAGGCGGTATTGTGCAAGCGATAGCGAAACCCGGCATGATGCAACATGGCGCGCACCCGCTTCTCGGGACGGGTATCCCGGCTACAAATACCGGCCATCATCTCGCTACGCTTTTGGGGCTTCACGATATCTGTCACAATGTCGCCTTGCTTGTGAATCAGCACCATTTACTGTATAAACGCACAGTTAATCAACGAGATTTTAGTACTGTCATTGGATATACATCACACAGTTTCGATGCATTCAAAGAGCTTCATAACTACTGACTATCCAGCTCAAAAATTCATTACCAAGAGAATCAATCAATGAACCACTCTGTTTTTTCTTTTTTTTCAGGCTCCGGTTTTCTGGATCTCGGCTTTGAAAAAGCAGGATTTAATGTCGTTTTCGTTAATGAACTGAACAAAGATTTTCTCAATGCATACAAATACAGCAGAAAGAAAATGGGTATCCCGGAACCTGAGTTTGGTCATTTTTTGAACTCCATAGATGACTTTCTCGATGGTCCTTTAAGCTCAGAGCTTAAGACAATGGTAAGTAGTGCAAGAAGCAAGTCAGAGACTGTTGGCTTTATTGGTGGTCCACCATGCCCAGACTTTTCGGTTGCAGGAAAGAATAAAGGTCACGATGGTGAGAATGGCCGTCTTTCCAAGTCATATGTAGATTTGATTATTAAAAACAAGCCAGATTGGTTTGTTTTCGAAAATGTCAAAGGC
>NZ_JRGM01000160.1 GCF_000764665.1 Aeromonas lacus
CTTGATCTCTTCGTTACCGGGGGTGGCGGGGGCCCGGGGCAAAATGGGGAACAACAGGTCCTGGCTGGGCATGATACGAACTCCTGCAAGGGGTTATTGTCTAGTTATCGACCAAAAAACCGTTTTCTCAACTTTAATCGACCAAATCACATTTTCCGGTTGCTTTTTCCGTCAAGGCAGGTAGTTTAAATCGGGCGTCAACAACGACATCTTATTTGTAAAGGATTGATTACATGCAGTTCACCAGCCTGAAGACTCATCACCACCATCATCATCCCGAATAGTCTTTCAGGAGGTTGACTGCTGGAAGACACGTTACTGGTGACTTCCAAAAGGACCGCAAGATTCAGAAACCCTCGGAAGCACCCACTTCCGAGGGTTTTTTCGTTTTTGACTAGAAGGAAATCGAGCAATGGAAACACAACGTCTGCGTATCGCCATGCAAAAGTCCGGTCGTCTGAGCCAGGACTCCCAGGCACTGTTCAAGAGCTGTGGCCTCAAGATCAACCTGCGCGAGCAGCGCCTTATCGCCCATGTGGAAAACATGCCCATCGATATCCTGCGGGTGCGTGATGACGATATCCCGGGTCTGGTGATGGAAGGGGTGGTCGACCTTGGCATCATTGGCGAGAACGTGCTGGAAGAGGTGCAGCTTATTCGTGCCTCACAGGGCCTGCCCTTCGAGGTCAAAACCCTCAAGCAGCTGGACTTCGGCGGCTGCCGCCTCTCGCTGGCGGTGCAGGAAGATGTGACCTACACAGGGCCAGAGAGCCTTGCCGGAAAGCGCATCGCAACCTCCTACCCCGGGCTGCTCAAGCGCTTCTTTGACGAAAAGGGCCTTGGCTTCAAGAGCGTGATGCTGGGCGGCTCGGTGGAAGTGGCGCCGCGCGCGGGTCTGGCCGATGCCATCTGCGATCTGGTCTCCACCGGCGCGACCCTGGAGGCCAACGGCCTCAAAGAGGTGGAGGTGATCTACCGCTCCAAGGCGGTGCTGGTACAGGCCCCCAACCCCTTGTCCGATGCCAAGCAAAAGCTCATTGACAAACTGCTGCCCCGCATTCAGGGGATGCAGCAGGCCCGCGAGAGCAAGTACATCATGCTGCACGCCCCCAAAGACAAGCTCGATGCCATCACCGATCTGCTGCCGGGTGCCGAGCGCCCCACCATCATGCAACTGGCCGGTGACACCAATCAGGTGGCGCTGCACGTTGTTTCCAGCGAGACCCTGTTCTGGGAGACCATGGAGCAGCTCAAGGCTCTGGGTGCCAGCTCCATTCTGGTGCTGCCCATCGAAAAAATGATGGAATAAGGAAGGGACATCATGCAGACCCTGATCTGGAAGACCCTTTCCTCCGCCCAGCAGGCCGACGTGCTGACCCGGCCCGCTCTCAATGACGAGGCCGATATCGGCGCCGTGGTCAAAGAGATCATCTCAGCGGTGCGCAGCCGTGGCGATGAGGCCCTGCGCGAGCTGAGCCAGCGCTTCGAGCGCGCCCCCCGTGAGCAGTTGCGCGTCAGCGAAGCCGAAATCGAGGCCGCCTGTGCACGGCTGGATGACGAGATCAAAAGCGCCATCGAAGCAGCCATTGCCAATATTCGCACCTTCCACGCCGCCCAAGCGCAGCCGGTGGTGCGGGTCGAGACCCAGCCTGGGGTGGTGTGCGAGCTGCGCACCCAGCCCATCAGCCGGGTCGGCCTCTATGTGCCGGGGGGCAGCGCGCCGCTCCCCTCCACCGTGATGATGCTGGCCATTCCAGCTGCTATCGCCGGTTGCCGTGAAGTGGTGCTCTGCACCCCGTCCCCCGCCAGCGACGAGATCCTGTTTGCCGCCCGCGCCTGCGGCGTCGAGCAGGTGTTCGCCATCGGCGGCGCGCAAGCCATCGCCGCCATGGCTTACGGCACCGAAAGCATCCCCAAGGTGGACAAGATCTTCGGCCCGGGCAACGCCTATGTGACCGAAGCCAAGGGGCAGGTTTCGCGCGACTGGCGCGGCGCCGCCATCGACATGCCAGCTGGCCCCTCCGAGGTACTGGTCATTGCCGACGAGAGCGCCAACCCCGCCTTCGTGGCGGCGGATCTGCTCTCCCAGGCCGAGCATGGCCCCGACAGTCAGGTGGTGCTGGTGACCACCTCGCCGCTGCTGGCCGATGCCATCGCTGGCGAGATCAAGCGCCAGCTGGCCAAACTGAGCCGTCGGGAGATCGCCGCGCAGGCGCTCGGCAGCAGTCTGGTGATCCTCTGTGACGATCTGGCCGAGGCGTGCGCCATCTCCAACGCCTATGCGCCGGAGCACCTGATTGTGCAGACCCAAGCGCCCCGCGATCTGCTGGATAAACTCGAGAACGCCGGCTCCATTTTCCTCGGGGCATGGACACCCGAGTCAGTCGGCGATTACGCCAGCGGCACCAACCACACATTGCCCACCTACGGTTACGCCCGCACCTGCTCCAGCCTTGGCCTTGCGGATTATCAGCGCCGCTACACGGTGCAGGAGCTGAGCGAGCGCGGCATTCAGGGCCTTGGCCCCATAGTCCAGCGCATCGCAGAGGCCGAGGGGCTCGATGGCCACAAGAACGCTGTCACCCTCAGGCTGAACGCCCTGGCCGCCGCGCCCCAACAAACAGCACAGCAGAAGGATTTGTCATGAGCATTGCCAATCTGGCGCGCCGCGTGGTGCGAGCCCTCACCCCTTATCAATCCGCTCGCCGCATTGGCGGCAAGGGCCACGTCTGGCTCAACGCCAACGAGGCGCCGCAAGCCTATCCCTTCACCATTGAGGGGAGCCGCCTCAACCGCTACCCCGAGTGCCAACCGGCCGAGGTGGTGAGCGGCTATGCCGCCTACGCCGGGGTCAATCCCGATCAGGTGCTGGTGAGCCGCGGCGCCGACGAGGCCATCGAGCTGCTGATCCGCACCTTCTGCGAAGCGGGTGAAGATCAGATCCTCATCTGCCCGCCGACCTACGGCATGTACGCCATCAGTGCCGAGACCTGTGGCGTCGGTATCGTCGAGCAGCCGCTCACCGCCAGCCGCCAGCCGGACTGGCTCGCCATCGCCGATCGCCTCAGCGATGTGAAGCTGGTGTTCCTCTGCTCCCCCAACAACCCCACCGGGGATCTGGTGGGGCGCGACGGTCTCATCGCCCTGCTGGAGAAGGCGCGGGATCGCGCCATCGTAGTAGTGGACGAGGCCTATATCGAGTTCTGCCCCGAGGCGTCTGTGGTGGACCTGCTGGCCCGCTTCCCCAATCTGGTGGTGACCCGCACCCTCTCCAAGGCCTTTGCCCTGGCGGGGATCCGCTGCGGCTTTACCTTAGGCCATCCCGAAGTGATCGCCATGCTGGCCAAGGTGATCGCCCCCTATCCCATCCCCGAGCCCATCGCCCAGATCGCGGCGCAGGCCCTCTCCCCCATGGGACTGGAGCTGATGCGCGAGCGAGTGATAGAGCTCAACAAACAAAAAGCCGCCTTCAAGGCAGAGCTGGCAAAGCTTGCCTGCGTCAAAGCGGTGTTCGAGGATAAGGGCAACTGCGTGCTCGTGCGCTTTGTGGATAGCGCCGCCGTCTTCGCCGCCATGAAGGCCGCAGGCATCATACTGCGGGATTTCTCGACCAAACCCGGCCTTGAAAACTGCATTCGCATCACCATCGGCTATCAGGGCGAGATGGATGCCGTGCTGGCGGTATTGCGTGATCTGCCCTCTCCCTCTCTCTAAAACAAGGATGTTGCGATGAAGACCCCGTTTTTGTTTATCGACCGCGACGGCACCCTGATTGAAGAGCCGGTGACCGACAAGCAGGTGGATAGCCTCGCCAAGCTGCGCTTCGAGCCCATGGTCATTCCGGTGCTGCGCGAGTTGCAGGCCGCCGGTTACGTGCTGGTGATGGTCACCAACCAGGATGGACTGGGCACTGCCAGCCTGCCGCTGGAGAACTTCCAACCGCCCCACGACCTGATGATGCATTTATTTGAGTCGCAAGGGGTGAAGTGGGAGCAGGTGCTGATCTGCCCGCACTTCCCCACTGACGGCTGCAGCTGCCGCAAACCCCACCTCGGGCTGGTGAAAGAGTACCTCGCCTCGGGTCGCATCGATTTTGCCAACTCCTTCGTGATTGGCGATCGCCAGACCGATCTGCAGCTTGCCGAGAACATGGGCATTGGCGGTATTCGCTACCACCCGCAGGATCACGACTGGCTTGCCATCCGTGATCAGCTACTGTCCAAGGGCCGCACTGCCGAGGTGGAACGCTACACCAAGGAGACCCGCATTCAGGTGGCGGTTGATTTGGACCCTTCTGCCACCAACAAGAGCGGCGGCAACCAGATCGCCACCGGCATCGGTTTCTTTGATCACATGCTGGATCAGATCGCTACCCACGCAGGTTTCCAGCTCAAGCTGAACGTCAGCGGCGATCTGCATATCGACGATCACCACACGGTGGAAGACGTTGGGCTGGCGCTGGGTCAGGCGCTGCGTCAGGCCCTTGGCAACAAGCGCGGTATCGGCCGCTTCGGCTTCGTGCTGGCGATGGATGAAGTGCAGGCAGTGATCGATGCGCGTCCCCTCACTGAGCAGGAGGTGAGTACCGCGCTGGATCTCAGTGGTCGCCCCTACTTCGTGTTTGACTGCCCGAGCGGCTTTGGCCGCGACAACGTGGGCGAGATGGCCACCGAGATGGTGCCCCACTTCTTCCGCTCCCTCTCGGACGCCATGGCCATCACCCTGCAAATGAAGGTGGGCAGCGGCAACACCCACCATCAGGTGGAGGCACTGTTCAAAGGCTTTGGCCGCGCCCTGCGTCAGGCCATTCGGGTGGAAGGGAGCGAGCTTCCCTCCAGCAAGGGAGTGCTGTGATGGTGGTGAGCAAGCAGACACCGACCATCATCGACACTGCATTGATGGTGCGGATCTCGCCAATCGACATGGATAAGGCACGATGAACAATCAAAAACTGGTCATTATCGATACTGGCTGCGCGAATCTGGCCTCGGTCAGGATGGCGTTCGAGCGCCTCGGCGTGCAGCCGCTGGTCTCCAGCCAAGCGGCCGATATCGAGCAGGCCGACAAGCTGATCCTGCCCGGTGTCGGCACCGCGGTGGCCGCCATGAACAACCTCAACGAACGGGGGCTGGTGCCCCTTATTCGCGCCGCCAAGCAGCCGCTGCTGGGCTTTTGCCTCGGCATGCAGATGCTGGCAGAGGCCTCCGAAGAGAGCATGGGCACGCAGGGTTCGCCAGAGCGGCTTATCGACTGCCTTGGCATAGTGCCGGGCAAGATCCGGCTGATGGAAGTGGGTAACCTGCGCCTGCCCCACATGGGCTGGAACCAGATTGAGCATGACGAGAGCCATCCCCTGCTCAAGGGGATCCCAAGCGGCAGCTACTTCTACTTCGTTCACTCCTATGCGCTGGAGGTGACCGACGCGACGCTGGCGACCTGCGACTACGGCAAGCCTTTCACCGCCATCGTGGGCGGGGTTGCAGAGCGCAGCAACTTCTTTGGCGCCCAATTCCACCCGGAGCGCTCAGGCGCAGCCGGTGCCCGCCTACTGCAAAACTTTTTGGAGCTGTAACAAGGATGATCATTCCCGCAATTGACCTTATCAACGGTCAGGTGGTTCGCCTCTATCAGGGGGACTACGAGCAGAAGACCGAATACAGCAGCAGCCCGCAGGCCCGCTTCGACGAATATGTCTCCCAGGGGGCGGTGCAGCTCCATCTGGTGGATCTGGACGGTGCCAAAGACGCCAAGGCGCGCCAGCTGCCCCTGCTGACCCAGCTGCTGTCGGCCACCGAAGCGCCGGTGCAAGTCGGCGGCGGCGTGCGCACGGAGCAGGATGTGGCAGATCTACTGGCCGCCGGTGCCAGCCGGGTGGTGATCGGCTCCACCGCGGTCAAATCCCCGGATCTGGTGGCCAGCTGGATGGAGAAATATGGCCCCGAGCAGATCGTGCTGGCGCTGGACGTCAATATCGATGAGCAGGGCAATCGCCATATCGCGGTGGCAGGCTGGCAGGAGAACAGCGGCGTGACCATCGAAGCGCTGATCGAGCGCTTCCTCCCCGCCGGACTCAAGCATGTGCTCTGCACCGACATCAGCCGTGACGGCACCCTGGCTGGCACCAACGTCGAGCTCTATCGTGATCTCTGCGCCCGCTACCCTAGCGTCGCCTTTCAAGCCTCCGGCGGCATTGGCGGCATCGCGGATATCGAGGCGCTCAAGGGCTCCGGCGTCAAGGGGATCATCCTTGGCCGCGCCCTGCTGGAGGGCAAGTTCTCGGTGGGTGACGCCATCGCCTGCTGGCAAACTCCCGCAGCCGTTACCACAGGAGGCAACTGATGCTGGCAAGACGCATTATCCCCTGCCTCGACGTGAAAGATGGCGTGGTGGTCAAGGGGGTGCAGTTTCGCAACCACGAGGTGATGGGCGGCATTGTCGATCTGGCGCGCCGCTACGCCGAGGAAGGTGCTGACGAGCTGGTGTTTTATGACATCACCGCCTCCAGCGATGCGCGGGTGGTGGACAAGAGCTGGGTGAGCCGGGTGGCGGAGGTGATCGATATTCCCTTCTGCGTCGCCGGTGGCATCAAAAGCGTGGAGGATGCCCGCCAGATCCTCGAATTTGGCGCCGACAAGGTCTCCATCAACTCCCCTGCACTGGCCGACCCGACCCTCATCAGCCGACTGGCCGAGCGCTTCGGCGTGCAGTGCGTGGTGGTGGGAATTGACTCCTACTTCGACGCCGAGACGGGTCACTATCAGGTCAAACAGTTTACCGGTGACGAGAGCCGCACCCGCACCACCGCCTGGCACACTCTCGACTGGGTGCAGGAGGTGCAAAAACGCGGCGCGGGCGAAATCGTGCTGAACGTGATGAATCAGGACGGCATGCGTCAGGGTTATGATCTCGACCAGCTCAAGCTGGTGCGAAGCGTCTGCAAGGTGCCGCTGATTGCCTCCGGCGGCGCCGGTGCCATGGTGCACTTTCGCGATGCCTTCACCCTCGCCGATGTGGATGGGGCGCTGGCCGCCTCTGTGTTCCACAAGGGCCTTATCCCCATTCCCGAATTGAAACGCTGGCTGAAAACCGAAGGAGTCGCCATCCGTGAATAACTTCTCTGAAAATGCACAAACAACCGCCAACGCGCGCCCCCTTGCCGAGCAGCTCGATTGGGAAAAATGTGAGGGAATGATCCCCGCCATCGTCCAGCACGCCGCCAGCGGCGAGGTGCTGATGCAGGGCTTTATGACCCGTGAAGCGCTGGAGAAGACCCAGAGCACAGGTCAGGTCACCTTCTTTAGCCGCAGCAAACAGCGGCTTTGGACCAAGGGTGAAAGCTCGGGCAATGTGCTCAAACTCGTGGCCATCAGCACCGACTGCGATCAGGACTCCCTGCTGATTGCCGCCAACCCCGTCGGCCCCACCTGCCACAAAGGGACGACCTCCTGCTTCCATGGTCACCCGCTGCCGCCGCTCGGTTTTCTGGCAGAGCTGGAGCAGGTGCTGGCTGCCCGTAAAGGTGCCGATCCGGCCACCAGCTACACCGCCAGTCTCTACGGCAAAGGGACCAAGCGCATCGCCCAGAAGGTCGGTGAGGAAGGTGTTGAAGTGGCACTGGCCGCCATGGCCAAGGATCGGGAGGAGCTCATCAACGAATCCGCCGATCTGCTCTACCACCTGACCGTGCTGCTGCAAAACGAGGGTCTGGGATTACAGGATGTGGTGCAGCGGCTTTATGAGCGGCATAATTTGGCATGATACATATAGAGCTGTAGTTGAAAATTTGGCTAGGGGATAAATCTCCCCTAACCAAATCAAAGCCCTTCACTTAAGTAAAGTTGCTAATGCGATCAGATTATAATAGCCAGAAATATCGATGTTATTTTCCACTTCAAACTTTGCTTTAAGCAGGGTTAAACCAAGCTCTTTAGTTTTGTAGTTAGGGTTAGTTGAAATATTTTTATTTACTTCAATTAGCGCATCTTCGGCTGCAACTTTAACTC
>NZ_JRGM01000161.1 GCF_000764665.1 Aeromonas lacus
TGGCATCGACGGCATCCACACCGTTGTCATCAAGCCCGTTGCCAAGGCCACGACCACCGGCATGAAGGTCTCCTCCGCTGTGCAACTCGCCACCCGCATGTTGGTCTCCTCCCGCGTGTTCACCGCCCCCGTGGTCACTGCCACCTCCGCTATTGTCGTTACCACCGCCCCCGTGGTCACTGCCACCTCCGCTATTGTCGTTACCACCACCCCCATGGTCACTGCCACCTCCGCTATTGTCGTTACCACCGCCCCCGTGGTCACTGCCACCTCCACTATTGTCGCTGCCACCCCCATTACCATCCTTGTTATGCACGATTAATGAATTGGCTATATAGCTGTGGGTACCATTAAGTACCAGGTTGAACAGCTCGGTGGTGGGTGGAGCGTCAATCCAGTAGAGGGATTCCACCAGCAGCTCAACCGGTTGCGGTGCCAGTGCCAGGTTGCCAGTGTTAGCGGCGGCCGACCATCCCAGTAGTCGCATGCCGGTAAAGAGGGGCAATACAATCAATGTCGGGTTTTCGGCACGAGTCATGGCCGGTGAGATAGCAGCCCAACCGCGAGTGGTCAGGAATGGGTGTTCGCCGGTAAAGAAAGGAGGCAGTTGGTTGATGCCATAGAGTCTGCGCTCTCCCAAGAGCACACGCTCTACCGCCAAGATCTGGTTTGTATGGCCATATTGATCCAGAACTCGTTCACCTGCTTGCAACGTCTCTATGAGACGTTCGCTTCCATCGGCCATGGTGATGCGGGTGCCAGCAACGAAGCAGGACTCGGCATATGCCTTGGTCACCTGCCATTCTTGATGGGCAAAGTCATAGCTAAACGGGCTGGCAAATAGGGCTAATGCAACGGCAGAACCAATCAGGATCCTGCGTTGTGTCGGTTTGAAAGGGGGCTTTGGCATGGAGGACTCCTTGTCCATTTTGAACCATGCGGTCAAGTATAGAGCGGTGCTGGGAGACCTTGAGCGGAGACCTGTAAAGCAAACATGATGGAAAAACGATTGGCGTTTGTCACAAAAGCACGTAAAATCGCATACTCGATGCTTGTAGCAACGAATCCCGCCTAAAAAGCCTGTTTCATGCCCTCCCCAAGCAGTAAAAAGTAATTTGTGATGCCGAGATGCTCACTTTTTACCTTGAAAGCGTCTTTCGATAACTGAAAAGTGTCAAATATCCCTGTCAGTTATCAAAAAATTAAGGACATCCATGTTTTCCCTAGTCAAGCAAAGTGTCGCCGGGCTGCAGATCCTGTTTGTTGCCTTCGGTGCCATGGTTCTGGTGCCTCTGCTCACCGGACTGAACCCCTCCATGGCCCTGCTTGGCGCCGGTGTGGGCACCCTGTTGTTCCAGCTCTGTACCCGCCGCCAAGTGCCCATTTTTCTGGGCTCCAGCTTCGCTTTCATTGCTCCTATCATCTATGCCACCCAGACCTGGGGCTTGCCGTCCACCATGTTCGGTCTGTTTGCTGCCGGTTTCATGTATTTCATTCTGGCTGCGCTGATCCGGGCGAAAGGGATGGGATTTGTCCACAAATTGCTGCCGCCGGTGGTGATTGGCCCGGTGATCATGGTGATTGGTCTCTCTGTGGCACAGGTGGCCTGCAACATGGCGATGGGGCGTGCCGGTGGCGAGCAGGTTGTTCCTGCATCAACCGCGCTGGCTCTGGCGGGGATTTCGCTGGCGGTCACCCTGATTGCTGCCGTGTTCTGCAAGGGGTGGATCAAGTTGATCCCCATCCTGTGTGGTGTGATTGCCGGTTATGTATCTGCCGTGCTGATGGGGCAGGTTAACTTCGATGGTCTGATCAACACCCCTTGGCTGGCGTTGCCTCACTTTGAAACCCCTGAGGTCAACTGGGCCGCGGCGCTGTTCATGCTGCCGGTGGCGATTGCTCCCTGTATCGAACATATCGGTGGCGTGCTCGCCATTGGTGGTGTGACTGGTCAGGACTACACCAAAAATCCGGGGCTGCACCGTACTCTGGCTGGTGACGGTATCGGCGTCTGCTTCGCTGGCCTGATCGGTGGTCCTCCCGTCACTACCTACGCGGAAGTGACCGGTGCCGTGATGATCACCCGCAACTTCAATCCGGTCACCATGACCTGGGCTGCCGTGTTTGCCATCATTCTGGCCTTCTTCGGCAAGTTCAATGCGCTGCTCACCTCCATCCCGATGCCGGTGATGGGCGGTATCATGCTGCTGTTGTTTGGATCCATCGCTGCCATCGGTCTCAAGACACTGGTCGAATCCAAAGTGGATCTGGGACTGTCGCGCAATATCGCCATCGTGGCCGTTACTCTGACTGTGGGTGTCGGTGCGCTGGAGATGAAAATCGGCGACTTCGCTTTGGCTGGTGTTGGTCTGGCTTCTGTTGCTGCCATCCTGCTCAACCTGATCCTGCCTGCTCACTCAGAAGAGGGGATTATGGACTCTGCCAAGGATTGATTTTTGACAGATGTCTCAAGCGGATAAGCATAAAGCCACCTCGCGGTGGCTTTATGCTTTCTCTTTTTTGTCATGGATCAAGGATTGCCTCGCCAGCGACTTTATGTCGCTGCCCCTATTTGACGGATCTCTCTTCGTGGCCTTAGCTAAAGGACAGGTTTGGCTCTAAGGCAGTCTTGAGCAGGGACGAGAAAATGGATGTTGGTGTTCTCACTCATTGTTTCCTGATCACGTGTTGGCACATCACCAAGGTGCCTTCGTATATCACATCAAGGTTGGATGCATTTCACGTCGTCACTCATCCACAGTTACTTGCCCCCATCTCTTTCATTGCCATTTGGCCAAAGATTTTGTTCGAGCCACATTTCTCCATATGGTGGCTTGCTAACACCATTCGAATTTGTTTGCTGCTGCGTATCTGATTTGCGGGTAGCGAGCCGTGGAAACCGGCACGGCCCGAGTTAGGGCCATACAGCCCTGCCATCGATGACGGCTGGGGTTTAGGGATGAATGGCAAGCAAAGCGAGGTCGCAATGAACTATCAATTGTTGTGGAAAGGAGCCCTGTTTTCAGTCTCTTCCGTGCTGGCGTTGGGAGCGGCACAGGCTGCGCCGCTAAACGTGATGACTGAGGATTACCCACCGTTCAACATGCAAGGGGAAGGGGGCAAGATTGTAGGCCTCTCTACCGAAGTTGTTGAAGAGCTGTTCAAGCGCGCCGGAGTGGAATACAAGATTACCCTGATGCCCTGGAAACGGGCTTATGAAGATACCCTCAGCACCCCCAACACCGCCCTCTATTCCACTACTCGCACGCCTGAACGTGAAACGCTGTTCAAATGGGTTGGCCCCTTGGTCAACAATAACTGGGTCTTCTTCTCCAGCTCCACAGCCAATATTTCTATCAAGTCGCTGGACGATGCCAAACAGTATTCGGTCGGTGGCTATAACGGCGATGCTGCTGCCGAGTATCTGAAAGCACAGGGTTTTTCCAAATTGCAGCTAGCCGCCAACGATACGGCAAACGTGAAAAAACTGGAGGCTGGACGTATCGAGCTGTGGGCGACAGGTCAGTATCTGGCCCCCTATCTGGCGAACAAGGAGAAGGCAGCCAATCCCAAACCGGTGTTCGTGTTCAAGGAAACCCAGATGAGTTTGGCGTTCAACAAAGATACGCCTGATGAGCTTATTAAAAAGTTGAACGAAATACTGGCGGCCATGAAAGCAGATGGCACCATCGAGAAGATCAACGCCAAGTACCAATAAGTCTTACTGCTCGGGCTGCCGTAAATACCGGGAGGAAGCCATGGATTGGAAAAGTCTGAAATTCAGGATTGCCGTGCTGACCTCCCTGTCGGTGAGTCTGCTGTTGGTGTTGTTTGGGGGGTACAATTACAGTGCCTCCAGGGCGGAGAGCTACAGCAAACAAGCGCAGCTGGTGGACCAGGCCATCAGCCGGCTGCAGCTCTCTTTGCCAGGTCCTTTGTGGAACTACGAGTCCTCATTTATCGAGGCATCGCTCAAGTCCGAGCTAGCTGCCGACATGCTGAGTGCCTTGCTGGTGGTCAGCAAGGACAAACTGGTAGCTGGTTTCTCTCGGGATGAGGTAGGTTCGATTACACCGATCAGTACAATCCCCGCTGATATCAGCACATACAGTGGTCATGATCTGGTTTATGACGACAGCGGCCAGAAGACGACGGTAGCCCGCTTGTTGGTACATACCAGCGATGCCGCCATTCAGGCACACCTGCGGCAGCAACTGATTACCACTGTTTGGCAGATCGTGGTGCTCGATATATGCATCATCGCCTTGTTGATGGTACTGATGCATCGCAATGTGCTGCGACCGCTCAACCAGATGAATAAAGCCGTGTTCGATTTGGCCCAAGGAGATGGCGATCTGACCCAGCGTTTGAAAATAAACCGTCAGGATGAGATGGGTACGCTTGCTATCAACATCAACCACTTTATTGCCAAGCTGCAGGAGATGGTGGCGGAGATTAACGAGTTGTCGGTTGGGGTACTGCAAACGGCAGAGCGGTGTGACAATTTGTCTGCCGATACCCGCAGTGGTAGCGATGCCCAGCAATCCGAACTGGATCAGGTTGCAACTGCTATCACCGAGATGAGCCAGGCAGTGCAGGAAGTAGCAGGGAATGCCGTGAAAACCTCTACAGCAACTGATGAAGCCAATCTTTACGTAGAGCAGGGATATAGTCTGGCAGGTCATGCCAACGAGGCGATCAGGCAGCTGGTGGGTGAAGTGGAACGGGTTGCGACACTGATGCGTTCTTTGTCTACCGAGAGCAACAGCATCGGTAATATTATCGAAGTGATCAACGGCATTGCCGAACAGACCAATCTTCTGGCGCTTAATGCTGCTATAGAGGCTGCGAGAGCCGGAGACCAAGGGCGAGGTTTTGCCGTTGTGGCCGATGAGGTGAGAACGCTATCCGGGCGCACTCGCCAGTCAACGGAAGAGATCAGCGCCAGCATTAAGCGCTTGCAACAGGCTACCCAGAATGTGGGGGCCGGGATGCAACAGAGTCAGGATCGAGCGTCACAGGCTGGTGTTGAAGCCGCTGATGTGCAGGTGTCGGTCGAGAAGATTAAAAATCAGGTCAGCCTGATCCGCGAGATGAACATGTATATTGCTCAGGCTTCGGAAGAGCAGCACTCGGTTGCCGAGGCGGTGAGCCACAGCGTCAACCGGATTGCGACACTCAATAGTGAAAATGCTGGAAGAGTTGCCCAGGTTGCCGAAGCAAGCAGCGATCTGCGTCAGTTATCAGCCCAGTTGGACAAATTGTTGAAGCAGTTTAGGGTCTGAAACGGTTGTCTTTATGACATACCAAACAACGGATTCATCCTGCCTGTTCCCCCGGTCTGGCCGGGGGAACCTTTTAAAGGCGATACAGATAGATACTGCCCTGATTTTCCTGTCGCACACTTCTCTGGCTCCTATTGTGAAGCAGATCCTTACCCATTAGAATTTCCCGCGATGGCAGGCCGTTTTCGGATCTGTTTTATTCTATCTGGATGTGGATTCCGGTTTGCTTGACGATGAAAAAAATAGCAAGGGGTTGATATGACAGACGTTGCGACAGGCAATAACATATCAACCTACCATTTCGGTGATTATGTTTTTGATGTTAAAAGGCGAGAGCTTTTTTTTTGTGCGGATTCAGATGCCGCACAAACCAGCAAGACAACCCGTTTTTCATCGGCTGAGTCTCTCATCTTCTGCTATTTACTGGATCATCCTGATGACGTGTGTGACAAGGATTTACTGCTGGATATTGGTTGGCAAGGGCGTCCTATCAGCCCCAATTCATTGAACGTAGCCATTGCCAATATCCGTCGCCACTTCGCCCAGACGCCTCAGATTCTTGATATAAAAAGTACGCCTAAGAAGGGTTATTCCTTGCACCTGAATTGCAAGGTTATAGCGGGATATGGCTATCAGGAGCCCGAAAATGTGGTCGCTGACGAATATCCCATATCGGATGAGATAATTGCTGCATCCTCCCATATTACGTCTGCAGAAGCGGCTTCTTCATCTGGTGATAAGGTAGTTGCCCCCACACCTGCCGAGGCAACATCCCTCATGCAACGTATCAAGTTTGCAATGCTGCATCGACTGGGTCGACCTGTGTTGGCAAAAGCCTTGACCTATATAAATCTGGCACTGGTCTTGTTATTGCTGTGTGTTGCCAGTTATTTGCATTTTGAATGGCTCCACGTTAGCTGTGGCAAGGGCGCTTCGGGGCTTGTTTGTCAGATGGAAGCCAAGAGCGAAGTACCTGTCACCAATCCTGACTCTCTGGTTCTGATCTCGGGCCACCAGGTGCGCATTTTTTCCTATCAAGAGTTAGAAAAAACGCCGTAAGGGATTGTGATGAAACGAACGTTAAAAAATACCTTGTTGCTTTTGCCGCTGCTCTTGGTACTGCTGTTTGTAGCGGGGATGTTCATTAA
>NZ_JRGM01000162.1 GCF_000764665.1 Aeromonas lacus
CCTTTCTACAACTTAAACAACAATTAGGCCACTTGCGTCTTAGCATGACTATTTGGTATGGACGCAATGCAGAAATGGCCACCGCACTAGATATGCAATTAGATGAAGATATCAAAGCTGAGCTAGATGAGGTAAATGCTATCTTTATGCTAGAAGATGGAGAAAAAATCTATTTATCGGATGAGCCTATTTCTGGTGGTGCCGGAGCAACCATTAGATCACAAATTGCTCAGGGTAATATCGTCTTTGACAGTAGAGAAAAAATTGAAGAGGCTCTCAAATCAGGTGAATTAACGATTGTAGACAATGGGCATAGTCTGTGCTTAAACCCTAACTGTAGTCGACTCGACTGCACCATAGATACTTTAATTAGCCCTATGTTGTGCAACTACGCGGTAATATTGAATCGCCATGCACAAGAATTGGCTGGTCTACATACTCGTTTAGTAGAGCGTCATAAAAATGCTATGAAAATATGCATAAATCAACCTAACCTTATCAGCAAGGTTTTAGTTGGTATTCGGGCTTGTGAAAAGACGATGATTCACCATGGGATTGAATTCGAACCGTATGATGGATTGATTAGCATTAAGGATTGTTAGTTATGAACAAACCTAAAAAAACAGATATTCAATTAGCAATTTTCGAAGATGCACTTCAACGCTTACTGAGGGGTGAAGGAAAATATGTTCTCGCCAACACCAAGCTGTCTATGGCACAACTAGCCAAGGAGTCAGGGGTTGGTAGTGGAACTTTATATTATAAACCATACTCTGAGTTCAGACTCAGAGCAGATAATCTTATGACCCAGTACAACTCTGGATGCATAGAAACAAAACACACCCCTCCTCAATTATACGTCACAGAGCTACAAACCCTTCGCAATGACCGAAACAATGAAAAACGACTTAAAGAAGACTACAAAATTGAACGTGATGAACTTAAAAGTCAAGTTAAAAAACTTTGTGTAGAACGAGTAGCTGTGGAACACGCATTATTTATTGCTAACGTACGTATAGAAGAATTAGAAAATATGTTTATAGCATTGACTGGACAGCACCCTGATGACTACCATTTTAAAGAGGGAGAGCCTCATCGGCCTTTAACAAACGCTTCAGTTTTAAGACACCTCAAAAACTAATACATATATTAAAACGTATCAAATTAATTAGGAGTTGATAACCAAGAATGACAACAGCAGTTAAAATTACATAATATTTATAATTATGTATGACTCCTTACACTATAACTTACACTGTGATAGAATTTTCAATCTATAGAAAACATTTAAATTAAATTTGAATGGTTGCACGTTACACAATAGCATATTATTCCCACGGCTAGAATTATTAAACACCCTCTGGACTGACGTCACAGAAGTCACCTTATGGCGATTTAAATCTAGGATGGGATTTTCTATTAAACTATATTGTCAGGTGCTGCACCCAAAACGCATACATGTTAGAAGTTATGCACCGACTCAAGACTTGGAAGCTACATGACCTACAAATAATAGATATCTGAGGTCATGTAGTTAAAATCGGCTTATATATAGAAGGGATGATATTAGCGGGCCGACTCGTTGCTCTCCAAAGCCCTCATCACCTTCTCCACGGCTGCCAGTCGCCCCCTTAAGTCACGGTATTTCTGACTGGTATTCCGAAGTGCATTATCAATAGTAATTTCTAGCGCGGGAAAATTTGTTTGCAGCATATTGTATTCAGCAATTGCGGCCTGGCACTCCTGAATTTCAACCCGGTAGAGGCTCGCTTTTTCGTTTAACTCATCTAAGAGAGCATTATTCGATTCCTCTTTGTATTCCTGTTCCTGAACTTCCTGAACTTCCTGAACTTCCTGAACTTCCTG
>NZ_JRGM01000163.1 GCF_000764665.1 Aeromonas lacus
CCCTTTATTTATGGATATCCCATGGGATGTTGTTAAAATTGACAAGTCAGTCTTATGGAGTGTTGGTAATGATGAGGGAGAGCTAATTAGCTATATAACGGAGATAAAAAAACATCATGAAAAGCTCTTAATGGAAGGGGTTGAAACAATCCAACAAGTAAAAGCTTGTAAAAAATCTTTTGTTGAGCTAGGTCAAGGGTTTTACTGGGACGATACCTTCGTTCTAGACCATCAAAACCAGGCAAGTGTTAATGGGAACATTGTCCTTATCCAAAATGCTTAATGAGTCTCAAAGGGCGTTGTTTCCAAAATCAGCCATCAAGCAGCAACTGCTCCAGCCCCTGGTGACCGCTACACTCGGGGTTGTCTAACGGGCTGACCCAGTGTGTTCAGTTTGTCCATGGCGCTTACATATGCCATCAATCCCCCTATCTGACCGTTGTATTTTCGCAGACTGATTTTCCCCGCCATCCGCATAAACCCGTCCCAGCTTGCGCAGCAGTGGATGAGTAAGGTCGGCATCACCTCGGCGTCATGGACATTATCCAACGACATCTCCGCTGCCACGATATTGTTGGTCACCGAGTCTACCGCCAGATGCAACTTGCGCCAGACACGGCGCTTCTCAGCGCCGTGTTTCCTGATTTTCCACTCGCCTTCGTCAAATGCTTCAGGCTAGTCGAGTTGATGACTTGGTCGGTGATACGCCCCTTGGCGGGTTGCCAATAGGCCACTTTCACCGTGCGTGCACGCTTGCTGGCCCAGCTATAGTCCGGTGCGCACAACGGCACATTCATCAACTCGAACAGGGAGTCGAGTAGTCCCTAAGTGGCCGCAGGGTGAGGTTGAAAATCCCCTGAGCATCAGGAAGGTACAGGTGGTCTGGTCAGTGTAAAGCTAGCTGCGGCTCCACCGCCCATGATGGTCGTGGTGAAACCAGTTGTTCATGGCCTCAGCATCAACCCTGAAGGTGAGTGAACCACGGTTAATTAAAGACTTGTTGTATTGAGGCCAGTTGGTGATGGGGTGAAGCGATGTGCCCATGATGTAGGCTTGAAGAGGATGGTGGTGATCAGATCACCTGGTTCTCAGTTAGTTTCATTACAGCTGAATCGATTTGGCAAACAACGCCAGTGGATTACCGTTCCACAACGTTCTGTCTTGATAATGAACATCCTCAAAAATCTGGCGCGGAATAATAAATAATATCTTTTTGAAACTGTTATCGGCGCTCTTAAAATGAGGTAATCGCTTACGTAAAGGTTTGATGTCTGTACGAAGGGTTGCTTTCAAACCTTGACGAGTGTTTGCTTTAGTATCCTGTTTATCATGCACGTTGGCTGCCTTATGGCAGCCTTTTTTTTGCAAGCTGAGCAGGTAATGAGTTCGTCATGTTTCAGTACCAGCTCAGGGGCGTGTCGGCAGGTATGTCGCGTACAGCGCGTACAGATTGACGACTGTTTCAGTGTAATTGATGGCCACGCAAGTGATTGTTTTATTTAAGTTTTTATCTTAATTTTAAGTATTTTCATTTTTGCGTTCGACGGGGATAGTATGTTTCGCAGATGGATGGCTAGAAACTAATTAGCGTCACGTTAAACATGTCCCGCGAACACGCATGAACATGGATATGCTCTGCTGGTAATGTGCTGTTCATCTTTTTTCTTCACCGCATTTATCAATGAGATTGATAGATGTGTGTTATTTCTCATTAAATATGTCTCAGGTTAAATCTAATGAAAAAAATCAATGTGCTGGCTTGCTCTATTATTTGTGGTCTTGGTTTGACGTCTGTCGCTGCTATGGCTGCTGATACTGCACAACTAAACGCTAGTGCAAACTGGCAAGTAAATGCCGTAAAAGATGGCAAGCACGGCCTTATTGTAGAACCTAATGGTGCTGTCAACCTGTCTTTTAACCCTACAGATAAAAAATGGACAACCGGTAATGCACCTTTCAAAATCAGCGTTATGGGGCAATCTGGTGAAACAATGAAACTGGAAGCCCAGCTGACTTCACCTGTCGCATTGGTAAACAG
>NZ_JRGM01000164.1 GCF_000764665.1 Aeromonas lacus
CCTTTCAGTGCGAAGCTGTGCTCCATACGCATACCAAACTCTACGGAGTCGTAGATGTGAGTGTTGCCACGGAAGATAGCCAGCTCGTCAACTTTGTGTGCGCCGTTGATGCGGAAGAATTGAACAGCGCGTTGCAGATCACCAAACATAACAGCAATCTTGCCAGCATCATTCAGACCCGGCATGGTCGGGTCAATAACAACTGGGCGGCCCAGCAGTTGACCATCAAAGCCTTCAGTCAGGATATCTTTAATCAGCGGACGACCAGTGGCATCGACCATTGCACCCAGAACGTCATAGGTCTCTTCGTTCATGTACCAAACAGCGGCATTACGATAAGCCATAGCCAGTGCGCGTTTAACAGCTTGCAGTTGCTTCAAGGAGATTGAGTAATCAGTACCAAAGCCCTTAACCATGTCCAGTGCTTGATACTTGTCAAACGCACGTTCTGCGTCAGCTTTGTTGTCACCGAAGTAAGCAAACAGGCCAGGCATTTGCTCACAACCAAACAGGGCATTACGAGCAGCAGCAACGGCCAGTGTTTCCTGAACGTCAGCAGCCAAACCAACCATATCAAAGTCGCCTTCGCGTTTGGCTTCGTTAGTGATTACTTGGAAGGATTCAATGCAGGCGAAGCCAGCGGTGTACCATTCAAACTTAGCTGCACCAGTGTCAGTCAGCATAGCGTTGGCGACGTTTTCGTGACCTACACGCGAACCAGTCTTAGCAACTTGGACACGCTTACGCAGACCACGGGTACTATCAACATCACGAATACCAACTTTGGACAGAATCGGAGAAAAGTCCTTCATCGGTTTGATAATTTCAGCTTCCCAACCTTGTACATACAGCGCAGCCATATCAGCGTTAGTAGAGGCAAATACAGCTTTAGTTTCGCCCATCTGGCCGGAAACAATTGCAGACTTATAAGCTGCGCAGATATCGGTAAATTTAACTTCTTGGTTTTGAGTGGTCATAGAAAAACGTCCTTTTGCTTGAGCGGCTTTTACTTGCTCGATTTCAGATTTGATTGATTCAATGGTTTCATTGGCGGTTTGCAGAGCAGATTTGGTTTTGGCCAGCTCTTGCAGTTGTGATTTAATGCCTTCAACTTCGGCAGTATTCTTTTCAACGAATTCGGCTTGCTTTTGAGCAATGCCTTCGATCATTTGGTT
>NZ_JRGM01000165.1 GCF_000764665.1 Aeromonas lacus
ACGATGGCGGCTGCAAAGGTGTCTGCGACCGAGTACCTAACATCGAGGTCAAACCAAAAGATCACCCTAAATTCTGCGATAAAAATACATGCTATGACGAGGTTGTCCTTCAAGACCTCGATAGTGAAATTGCTCAAATGAAAGGGGATAAGCTGGTTGGCTTCCACCTGATAGGTAGCCATGGCCCAACCTACTACAAGCGCTATCCTGATGCTCATCGTCAGTTCACCCCTGACTGTCCACGCAGTGATATTGAAAACTGCACAGATGAAGAGCTCACCAACACCTATGACAACACCATCCGCTACACGGATTTCGTGATTGCAGAGATGATCGCCAAGTTGAAAACCTACGAAGATAAGTACAACACCGCATTGCTCTACGTCTCCGATCATGGTGAATCACTGGGAGCTATGGGGCTTTACCTGCACGGTACACCGTACAAGTTTGCACCGGATGATCAGACCCGCGTACCTATGCAGGTGTGGATGTCACCTGGATTTACCAAAGAGAAAGGCGTTGATATGGCGTGTTTGCAGCAGAAAGCCGCTGATACTCGTTACTCACACGATAATATTTTCTCATCTGTATTGGGTATCTGGGACGTCAAAACATCAGTTTACGAAAAGGGTCTAGATATTTTCAGTCAATGTCGTAATGTTCAATAAATTACATTGTTGGGGGCTCAGGCCCCCAATTATCTGTTAAATAATAGGTTTGTTACTATTGTCCGTGTATTTCATGGTTGAAATTTTTTAACGGGCAAAGCAGAAAGAGGAAGCTAAAATGGCAAAGCCTGGTGCAACTGGAATTACCCGAATCATTCATGCCACCAATTATAGTATGAAGGGACTTTCTTCAGCTTGGAGACATGAAGCGGCTTTTCGTCAGGAACTGTTACTCATTGTGCTGTTGATGCCTCTAGCGTTTTTTGTCGGAGATAGTTTAAATCAAATACTATTCCTAATGGTTATAAGTTGGCTGGTTGTGATTGTAGAGATCCTGAACTCAGCTATTGAAGCAGTAGTAGACAGAATAGGGTCAGAGCATCATGAGCTTTCTGGTCGAGCTAAAGACATGGGCTCTGCGGCTGTCTTCATTGCTCTGATGTTGAATGCCATAGTGTGGGGGGCATTGACAGGGCGTAATTTATTAGCTTGGTGGTAGTGTTATCATCAATAATATTTTTAATTATTCATTGCAGCCGCCATAAATGGTGGCTGTTAAATGAAAAAATAATAGATGCTAATCATAAGGTGGAACTTTTTGTCTGTTTAGCCCGCACCATAGGTGCGAAAATAACCATATTTTATTATTACTGTTTTTTCGGTCTTG
>NZ_JRGM01000166.1 GCF_000764665.1 Aeromonas lacus
CATTGACGGTTACTTTGATCTAGATAATGATCTTGAAGACCGACTTGAAGAAATAATCACGACGACCTGGCAGTACCGTGAAAGCTCAGGCAGTGAATGGCAAATCGTTGAAGCTGGCACCACGAGTTTTAACGTGGAATATCGAACAGGACAGATTAGATTTTGCGTAAGACCAGTAGCCAAAACCGGAATCAAGAATGGGTTAGTGACATGCACCAGTTCTTACAATATCGGAAATGGTGCCGTGCCAGACTTGTCAGTTTCAGTGAGGAATAATGATGATGATGAATCATTGACCGTAACAGAAGGGGATCGCCTAGACGGAAGCTGGGCAAATATCTCATCAGTTCAACCTACAAATGTAAGGCAAGAATGGCTTCGGGGTGAAACAGTTATTGGTTCTGAGGAGGGATTAAGCTCTAGCCTATCATTAAAAATTCCTTATGGAACGAATGGTCAAACATTTACATATTGTGCACAGGTTTTATCTCCCCCTGGAATGTCTCAACCAAGATGTACTTCAGAAACAGTCACGGGAGAGGAGCTTCTGCCTGAGAGAGTTCGAGTATTGGACATTGGTATAGATGATCAATTACCTCTCAACACCCCTAAACCCATAGCGCTGACATTTACCCTATCACCAGCATCACCACCCAAGCCACCGACTAAGCCACATAATATCAAAGTTGATGTTTCAAGTAAGGCTTTGGTTTCTAAGACTTCAGACTTCTCGGGAGCATCTTCACATCTAGAATTTCAATTACCAACAGAGCAAGCGTCCAGAGTAACTATTTATGTCAAGGATGCGTATGCTGAATGTGCAAAGATATCCATTTATACGCCAAATGGTGAAGAAGATACAACCAAACCAGATCTCTGGGCTCGTTTAAATTTTAATAATGCATGTAACCAATATTAACTATTAACTTAGTTAAATACCTGACACTGGTAAAAAGCCAGTGTCAGGTAAAAATCATTGGAACTCTCTTCAGAACTATTTCACCAATCTCTTATTACTGTTCAATACGGCGTTGTTGCCAAAATCAATGCAGTTTGAATGGAACTAACTGAGGGCTCGGTGATCTGATCACCATCATCCTCTTCAAGTCTGCATCATGGGCACGTCGCTTCACCCCATCACCAACTGGCC
>NZ_JRGM01000167.1 GCF_000764665.1 Aeromonas lacus
CATGTAATGAGGCCGCCTTTTTATCACTATCCTGGTTTTTTAGTGACAGCGGGTCATCCACCCAAGTAACCTTATAGTAACGCTCCTTGTCATCTCTTGGCCCATTATAATAAAACTTAACGAAATTACTGGAACCTGCTGGTTGCAATATCCGTTCAGGCGTGAATGTAAGTTCCTGTACTTCACTATGAGGTACTGAAACGACCTTTCCTGTGTACGGAGAGTCTATTCTTTGGACTTTAATTGTCACCAAATGTGCCGTTGACGATGGATTGCTAACCTTTTGGCTAACTACATTTTTATTCGGTGCCATAAAAGTGTTGACAGAATCAATTTGTATTGCCGTGACAGGATAAGAAATGAGGAGTATAACTATATACACTATGTTTTTCATGACAGCCACCATGAAGTATCCCGCAGAGTTATGCGGGATACTAATTAAGATGCAATAAATTTATTTATATTAACACTATTTAAAAACCACTTGGCGCATCTGACTTGCTCCAAGTCGCCTGGAAATCCACCCGCAAATCACCACTGTATTTTCCATCAGGAACAGCATCAGCACCGACCGCAGCACCAGTAGCGTCAATACCATTTACAGCACTGATC
>NZ_JRGM01000168.1 GCF_000764665.1 Aeromonas lacus
GTACTTTCAGCCTGGGAATGCCGGTGCAACAAATACAAATATGTATCCTGAACAACAAGCAGGTTCTCTTATTTGTACCCCTAGTGCATATGGTTGCCAACAGGAATACACTACGTTCCAGTCAGGTAACAAATACCTTCGTGGTTTAACTGGTTCATGGAACGGTAAGGACGGCCCATGGGGGCCATGGAAATGCATTACTAAGAATGCAGATGCCGTTGACCTTGCAAATTACAGCGGTGACGTTGGCATCAATAAAGGCAAAACATCAGGTACAACTACAATCAGCGGCGAACTTGTAGAGCTCAATACCGCAAGCGGTATTCGTTTAACTTGTACTGGTGGTACTGGTAAAATTGATTTGAATACACCATCACAACTCAACGCAACAGGTTCAGATGTTAATATAAAGAGCACAAAGAACATGCTTGTTCGTGCTCAAGAGAAATTGCAAATTGCTGGCGTAAAAGGCGTTTCCATTTATGGCGATACGGATATCCAAGGGAGACTATCGATAAATGGCCAGCCTGTATATTTCGGTACTGATTTGTCTGCGTATTCCGGTGCAGTAAATATCACGGGTGTACCGAATATCAACTTGATCGGTAATACTGATATTCAAGGTACGCTTACTGTAAATGGACAGCCTCTGACTGCTGGCACACAGGGCCCGATGGGGCCAAAAGGCGACCAAGGTGATGTTGGCCCGATGGGGCCAAAGGGTGCCGATGGTAAAGT
>NZ_JRGM01000169.1 GCF_000764665.1 Aeromonas lacus
GTTTAGTGACAATGCTTGATATGCCGACTCTTCATCAAAAATTGACGTTTTTAATAAAAGCATGCCTTGATTATTATCATCTCTCCGCAAAATAAAATGCTTACCATCAAATCGTATTTCACATGCATCAACATCAATCTCAATATCTTGTTCAAACTTGAACTTCAATGTTACGGACATCATATAAACCAACTCCAAATTTTAATATTGACAGCTTACTGTTCCATTGCATCCTCTCCGGTCGACACACAAACCAGGTAGTTATTGTTGGTACACCATTCCCGATCTATGGTCTGAATACCATTTGCCCCCGGATCCATATTGGCACCAACCCAGCCGCTGTAGTTCTCATCCCATTTACCACAATCCCAACGATGGTCTGCAGTACCCCACCAGGCACGATCACCCCAAGGGGTAACGGTACCAGTTTGACTGCTGTTGAATACAAGCTCATGGCCTGACGAACTGGCGTTGGTATTAATTATTGTTGTAAGGGCATCACGCCAAGGCCCACCGCGGCGATAAATCAC
>NZ_JRGM01000017.1 GCF_000764665.1 Aeromonas lacus
GCATATGGTACAACTGTTGGATATGGCAGTAGTGGTAGCACCAGCTATATTGCTGCACTGGCTGGCTATATGAAAAATAAGGATATAAACTCAGGTTCGCCCGGAGTTCAGACTGTTACAACATTTACAGTTGGATTTGGTGATGATGCTGTTACTGGTGCAGGTAACCTGTTAGCTGAAACAGCTCGTCGTGGTGGCGGACTATATTATCCTGCGACCAGTGCCGAAGCACTCAGTCAGGCACTGAAGTCATCTTTGCTTGCCATATTGCGCATCAATACCTCTCTAGTCTCTCCCGCTATTGCAACAAATAACTTTGACCGGACTAGAAGTCTTAATAATATCTACTATGCCATGTTTGAACCTGATACTGGTCCGCGATGGAAAGGTAATCTGAAAAAGCTGGTCTTGTCTGATAAGGGATATGTAGTTGATACCACTACATTACCGGCGATCAAGAGTGATGGCACAATTCTGGAGGGTGCCAGAACTTTTTGGTCATCAGAGGATGACGGTAATCTGGTTGCAAAAGGTGGTGTGCAGGAGATGCTTGCCGATAAAATCAACCGCAATATTTATCTCATCAATGACAAGGCATCGCCCAAACGCCTTGATAGTTTTACTCGCAGCAATGCCCAGACAATGGCTGGCAGTGCTGAGGCGCTACGTTCACTGATGCAGTTATCTGACGTCTCTGAACTGGATAATATGTTCAGCTGGATCACTGGTAGTGATGTCGACAATGAAGATAACGACAGCAGTACCACAATCAGGAAATATATATTGGGTGATCCCCTGCACTCCAGACCTTTGGTCATCAACTATGGCTGTACGGTTGCACAAGGACAGACTAGTTGTACCCCGGACTTGCGTATTATCATGGGAACCAATGCCGGTTTTCTGCATATGTTCAAGGATCTTGGTTCATCTGTTGACGAAACTTGGGCCATGATGCCTTATCCGCTGTTAGCCACTCAAAAAGCATTACGGCAAAATAGTGAGTCATCTGCTCACGTATTTGGTGTCGACTCATCTCCCGTAGCACTCATCAAAGATGCTAACCAGAATGGTGTGATAAAAGCATCTGAGGGCGATTATGTCTGGATGTTTGTCGGGTTGCGTAGTGGCGGTAAAAACTATTATGCCTTTGATGTCACGAATCCTGATGCACCAACACTGAAGTGGTCCATTACACCAGACTCGAATGGTTTTTCGCAGTTGGGGCAGACTTGGTCTGTCCCTGAAGTTGCATTTGTTCCCGGTGTTACCGACCCGGTAGTGATTTTTGCCGGTGGTTATGACCTGAATAAAAGTACTCTCGGACTGGGCAGCTCTGATAGCAGCGGTGCTGGTATTTACATAGTGAATGCCAATTCAGGTACGCTGATATACAGTGCAACGCCTGCTGCCAATAGTACGACAAACCTGCAAGTCAGCACCATGCTGGACAGTATGCCTGGTAGTGTGGCGACACTTGATAGTGATGGCGATGGTAAAGTCGACCGTATTTATGCCAGCGATACTGGCGGAAATATATGGCGAATGGATTTGCCAGGAACCAATAAAACAGATTGGAGTGTATTCAAATTTGCCAGTCTGGGGTCCGACACACAGCAAAGTGAAGATCGGCGTTTCTTCACTCAACCCGTGTTGGTAAGAACAATCAACAAGGGGTGGGAAGTAAAAAATAGCCAGTATGTTTATAGCGAACGCCCCTTCGATGCGGTCTTGATTGGTTCTGGAGACCGCAACCGCCCATCATCAGAGTCGACCGTCAATAATGCCTATTTCATGCTGCGGGACTATCAGGTTGTACCAAAATCCTATCGTACAGTCACTCCGCCATCGGCGATCACTATTGATCAACTCTCCGATGTAACAACAGACCCCTTCCTCGGTAAAACGGATACGCAGATATTGGCGATCAAGAAAACATTGACCAGCAAGATGGGGTGGAAATATAGGCTGGATGAAACGGGAGAGAAGTCGATGGGGGCTGGGGTTGTCCTTCAGGGCAAACTTTACTTCACCTCCTTCCTGCCGCAGGTTCAGTCTTTCGAGGAGTGTACCATCCAGTCGATAGGTGCCATGCGTCAATACATGGTGGATATGCACTATGGCACATCATTCCGCTATACGGTCGAGCAGGCTGGTAATCAGTCTCCGGAACGTTATGTCGAGGTCAATAATAAAGTGGCTGATGACCTCGTAGTTCATGCTGGTGATGATGCCAAGATCCGTATTATCGGTGGTGCTCCGGGTGAGGAGGTTATTCTGAAAGATGACGGGAATAATCAACCTACCCGCTGTACCGGGGCCGGGCAATGTTCAGAGGGGGCCGATGAGGCCGAAATGGATATGACTCCCAAGAAGATATACCTCTACGAGGATGAACCCCAATGAGAGCGAATATGCTGTTGTTGACTCTGCTGGGCGTTAGCTGCGCTCATGCAGCGGTAGATCGTAAGTGCTATGTCGAACTGGAAAATGGGGCGAATGTTGTATTGCAGGGCGCTATTGCGGATAACCAAAAGCCTGAAGTTGCCTTTCAGGAGAAGGGGTTTGAGATGAACGGGCAGCTGCTCATGGTGAGGAAAGTGCTGGAATGTCAGCCTGTTGATCGGCCTTTCACTCTTGAGTCCGCACGAAAACAAGAGAAAGAGCAGCCAAGATAGCAGTAGTGCAAGATGATTGGCTCAAGGACAGATTGTGGCAGTGTCTGTCCTGCTACTGCGGCCAGAAACGGCAATAACCAGGTCAATCTCCGGCTCTTGGCTCACACAGACTTTAATGGTCATATTGGTTCCCAGGCTGGTACCGTCTGGAGCAAACAGAACCCGGGTTCTGGTCGAGGTGATAGCTGCGCTGGATGAAAAGGCTGGGGTACGTGCCAACTCTGTTTCACCATTATCAAGTTGGGAGTTGTTATTGGTATCGGCAAATACCAGGAACTGTGTTGAATTGCTGGAAACACACTGGCTTGCGTTGTTGATGAGGCAGGCGCTTACGGTTTGCTGCTCGCTGATCGCTTCGTTACGCGCGAAGCGCAGGTGTTTCATCAACCGTTCACTTTCATAGTTGGCGGTGTTCTCTTTGAGCAGGTCACTTAGGGCAGGAATACCAATGGCAAGTAGTATGACCCCCAATGCAATGGCGATCATCAGCTCCAGCAAGGTAAATCCGCGTTGTTTCATGGTGGCCTGAGGTGTGTCGTTCCGTGACTATCTACAGCTTATCCTTACTGCCGATGGCTGTCACATGGTTACACCAGTCTTGAACTAGCAGATCTCCCCCCTTTTCTTTATCATTCCCCATCATTTTCGAATTCAAGATGCATCGCCATGGCAAAAGCCCTCTCTCTGATGCTTGCCCAGTTGAATCTGACGGTAGGCGCCATCGAAGATAACACTGACAAAGTGCTCGCTGCGGCCACTCAAGCCGAGCAGCAAGGTGCCGATCTGCTGGTTTGTTCCGAGCTGGCTCTGACTGGCTATCCACCGGAAGATCTGCTGCTGCGCGCCGATCTGATGATCAGGGTCGATGCCGCGCTGACTCGCATTGCTGAATGGCAGGGTAACTGCGCCATTTTGGTCGGGCATCCCTGGCGTGAAGGGGAGGTGCTCTATAACGCGGCCTCCCTCTATGAGCACGGCAAGCTGATTGCCCGTTACTTCAAGCAGGACTTGCCCAACTACGGGGTATTCGACGAGAAGCGCTACTTCACCGCCGCGACCGAGACTTGCGTGGTACCCTTCCGTGGCCACAATCTGGGGCTGCTCATCTGCGAAGATCTTTGGCAGCCGGGCCCGGCGCTGGCCGCCAAGGCGGCAGGGGCCGAACTGCTGCTCACCATCAATGCGTCGCCCTACGATCAGGAGAAACCCTGGATCCGCCGCGAACTGATGACGGAGCGCTGCGATCAAACCGGTTTGCCGCTGGTCTACCTCAATCAGGTATGTGGTCAGGATGAGCTGATTTTCGACGGCTGCTCCAAGGTGTTCAGCAGCCAGGGCGAGCTGACCCACAAGTTGGCCCCGTTTGCCGAAGAGCTGGCGCTGGTACGCTTTGCCGATGGCCAGCCGGTGAAAGAGCGGGAGCCCGCAGCACCGCTGGAACCGTTGGCCGAGACCTATCAGGCGCTGGTGCTGGCGGTGCGCGACTATGTCACCAAGAACGGTTTCCACGGCGCTGTGCTGGGCCTCTCCGGCGGTATCGACTCGGCGCTGACGCTGGCCATTGCAGCCGATGCCATCGGTGCCGACAAGGTGCAGGCGGTGATGATGCCGTTCCGCTACACCGCCCAGATGAGCGTGGAGGATGCCAAGGAGCAGGCCGAGCGGATGGGGGTGGAGTTCAACATCATCTCCATCGAGCCCATGTTCGAAGGGTTTATGACCCAGCTGGCGCCGCTGTTTGAAGGTACCGCTCGCGATACTACCGAAGAGAATCTGCAGGCACGCTGCCGTGGTGTGCTGCTGATGGCGCTCTCCAACAAGCGTCGCCGCATCGTGCTGACTACTGGCAACAAGAGCGAAATGGCGGTGGGTTATGCCACGTTGTACGGTGACATGGCGGGCGGTTTTGACGTGTTGAAAGATGTGCCCAAGACGCTGGTCTTCAAGCTGTGCGAATATCGCAACTCGGTCGACTACGTGATCCCGCAGCGGGTTATCGACCGTCCGCCTTCGGCAGAATTGGCGCCGGATCAGGTGGATCAGGACAGCCTGCCGCCCTACGACATCCTCGATGCCATCCTCAAGCGCTACGTGGAAGAAGATGCCTCCGTGGCCGATATGGTGGCGGAGGGCTTCGAAGAGGCGGTGGTACGCAAGGTGATCAGGCTGGTGGATCTCAACGAATACAAGCGTCGTCAGGCGGCGGTTGGGCCCCGCATCACGGCCCGCAACTTTGGTAAGGATCGCCGTTACCCCATTACTTCCGGGTTTGGCAAACAGAACTGGTAAGGAGTCACCATGAAGAAGATTGAAGCCATCATCAAACCGTTCAAGCTGGACGATGTGCGCGAGGCCCTGGCCGAGATCGGCATCAACGGCATGACCGTCTCCGAAGTCAAAGGCTTCGGTCGCCAGAAGGGTCACACCGAGCTCTATCGCGGTGCCGAATATATGGTCGACTTCCTGCCGAAAGTGAAGGTGGAGCTGGTAGTGCAGGACGAGGATCTCGATGCCTGTCTGGAAGCAATCCAGAACACCGCCCGCACTGGCAAGATTGGTGACGGCAAGATCTTCGTCTGCGAGGTGGAACGCGTCATTCGTATCCGTACCGGCGAAGAGAACGAAGACGCTATCTGATGTCGTTTTTGCCTCGTTATGTTCAGGAGAGCAAAACAAATTCTGCTCTGATGTCCCGAAAACGCATCGTGGCGGTGGCAGGCCTGTTGCTAGTACTCACAGCGTGCAGTGCCCGCCCGCCGGCCCAGCCGGAAAACCTGTGCCAGATTTTTCGCGAGAAGCCGGAGTGGCACAAGGCCGCGCTCAAGATGAACGAGAAGTGGGGGACGCCGATCCATGTGGTGATGGCCATGATGTATCAGGAGTCCTCCTTCGTACACGATGCCCAACCGCCGATGGAGTATTTCCTCTTTATTCCAACCGGGCGGGCCAGTTCGGCTTATGGTTACGCTCAGGTGAAAGACGAGACCTGGGCGGATTACCAGCGAGAGACCGGCAATAGCTGGAGCGATCGCGATGACTTTGCCGACGCCATCGATTTTATGGGCTGGTACACTAACAAGGCCCAGCGGCTCAATGGCACCTCCAAGTGGGATGCCTATGGCCAGTATCTCAATTATCACGAAGGGTGGGGTGGCTATCGGCGTGGCAGCTATCGCAGCAAGGGGTGGTTGATGAATACCTCGCGCAAGGTAGAAGCTCGCGCCCAGCGCTACGGCGCCCAGTATCGACAATGCAAGGATCAGCTCTCCCGCGGGGGCTGGTTCTGGTAACCCAATCAGGAGTCAGAAATGCCGTTATTGGACAGTTTTACCGTTGACCACACCCGTATGGAAGCGCCAGCGGTGCGTGTGGCCAAAACCATGCAGACCCCGAACAAAGACACCATTACCGTGTTCGACCTGCGTTTCTGCGTACCGAACAAGGAGATCCTCTCCGAGCGCGGTATCCATACCCTTGAGCACCTGTTCGCCGGTTTCATGCGTGATCATCTGAACGGCAATGGCGTGGAGATCATCGACATCTCCCCCATGGGTTGCCGTACCGGCTTCTACATGAGCCTGATCGGTGCTCCGGACGAGGCCCGTGTCGGTGCTGCCTGGCAAGCAGCCATGAGTGATGTGCTGACTGTGCAGGAGCAGGGCAAGATCCCTGAGCTGAACGAGTATCAGTGCGGTACCTACAGCATGCATTCGCTGGAAGAGGCCCATGCCATCGCTCGCCATGTGCTGGAGCGCGGCATCGGCGTTAACCACAACGACGAGCTGGCCCTGCCGGAAGAGAAGCTCAAAAGCCTCTAAGGCTATCGAGTCAAGATGAGAAAAACCGGTCAGCAATGCTGGCCGGTTTTTTTATCGCTGTTTGCGTCGCATCGCGATGACTTGTTCACTTTCTCCGCTCTGCTAGGATGTTCTCCTGCTTGTGTTTCAACTGCGGGAGGGAGTGCCGATGAAAGGGGTGTTGCTACGCTGGTTGGCCCGTTACGACGAGTGGTGTGAAGAGTGGGGACTTACTCAGGAGAACCGGCGCTGTTGTACGCCGGTTCGTTATGATGAGGAGCCATCGAAAGAATGCAATCCCGGCAGTGATGATTCACTTACTGAAAATTGCGGGTCACGGCACCGGTAACGCTGTTGTATTCAAAGCCCAGGCCATTCGGGTAATCCGCGAAGCGACCGACAGAATCGCGCAGAATATAGCGGCAGTTATAGTGCACCTCGTTGCCTTCATCTTCATCCGGATGACCCGGGCCAATCATGGTGGAAAGGTAGTCTGCCCGCTTCTGTACTGCGTCAGGCTGATCCGTTGACGCAACGCTTTGACTGCCATCCAGCAGGTCGGTAAAAAGCAGTCGGCAGTCTGACTGGTTGCTGACCGAGATATGGTTGCCAGATCCCGGTTGATAGGGGGTGTCTACCGGCTTGTTGTAATCTTCTTCGGAGCCCACCGGCCAGCCATAGCGGTTGATATCTATCGTGCTGTTGCCAAAACTGCTTAGGTTGTAGAGCGCGACGGATTGCCCCTTCACTACTACCGCCCAGCCGGCATTGGCCAGACGTGCCGCACTGGCAAAATTGCCCGCAGTCGCCGATACCATGCTTTTGAGCGCATCATCCTTGATATTGATAAAACGGGGCAGGGCCACCACTGCCAGGATCCCCAGTACGATGATGACCAGCACCAGCTCAATCAGGGTAAAACCACGGTGTTTGTTGTTCATCATTTCCAATGACCCATTAAATCCCACAAACAGGTGTGAGTGATATGCAGCTGACAGATACCCATTGCCACCTCGATTTTTCTGACTTTGACGAGGACAGAGAGGCGTTGCTGGCTCGTTGCCAGGGATCCGGGGTGACGGAGTATATCATTCCTGCCATTGCCGAGACCAACTGGCACCGTGTGATGGCGCTCGCCAACCAACACGCAGGACTGTGTTATGGCTTGGGTGTTCATCCCTGGTATGCCGGTGAACAAGATGAGGGCGTAATAGGTCGGCTGCGGGAGCTGGTATCGAGCCGCCCCGAGGGGCTGGTCGCCATCGGTGAGTGCGGGCTGGATCTGCGCTCCCATGTACCTCAGGCGGGGCAGCTCGAGTTGTTCGAGGCGCAGATCAAGCTGGCAGTCGATGTGGAGCTGCCATTGGTCATCCATTCGGTGCGAGCCAATGACACTGTGGCCAAGTTGCTGCGTCGCTTCAAACCGGTTCGAGGTGGCGTGATCCACGCCTTCAGCGGTTCGTTACAACAAGCAGAGGCATTCTGGCAGTTGGGCTTTTATCTTGGTGTCGGCGGGGTCATCAGCTATGAGCGGGCGAACAAAACCCGTGAGGTATTTCGGGCCATGCCGCTTGAATCGCTGGTGCTGGAAACCGATGCGCCGGATATGCCGCTACAGGGGTGGCAAGGAGAGCGAAATACACCGGAAGCGCTGCCGGAAATTGCGGCGATATTGATGGGAATACGAGAAGAGCCTGCAGAGTATGTTTCAACTATGTTGCATGATAATACCAAGCGACTTTTCCGGCATCGCCAAAGGCAATGAAACATTGGTGTAACAAGTGATTGAGCTATCAGGGAAAAAAATAAGCGTAAAAATCGTTTGCTGTCTAATTTTGTGACACTTGAATAATTTGATACCGATAAAATGTGACCAGCATTCTATTTTATCGGACTTTAATTAGTATAATGCGCACCCCTTGATTAGTTGGGTTTGGTTACAACTCGCTAACAAGCCAGGTGCTACTAGAGGAAGATAATAATGAATTTGTTCATGGGTCTGGTAGGGATGGCGACGCTCGTCCTTATCGCGGTGCTGTTCTCCAGCAACCGCAAGGCAATCAACGTCCGTACCGTAGCCGGTGCGTTTGCAATTCAAGCCGGTCTGGGTGCGTTTGTACTTTATGTACCGGTAGGGCGCGATATTCTGGTCGGTGTATCCGATGCAGTCTCCAGCGTCATCAGCTACGGCCAGAATGGTATCGAATTCCTGTTCGGTGGTCTGGTCAGCAACAAGATGTTTGAAGTGTTCGGTGGTGGCGGCTTTATCTTTGCCTTCCGTGTTCTGCCGGTCATCATCTTCTTCTCTTCCCTGATCGCGGTGCTCTACTACCTGGGCATCATGCAGATGGTCATCAAGTTGCTGGGCGGTGGTCTGCAGAAAGTGCTGGGCACTTCCCGTACCGAATCCCTCTCCGCGACTGCCAACATCTTCGTAGGTCAGACTGAAGCGCCGCTGGTGGTTCGTCCCTACATCTCCAAGATGACTGACTCCGAGCTGTTCGCGGTCATGTGTGGTGGTCTGGCATCTGTTGCCGGTTCTGTTCTGGCTGGCTACGCCTCCATGGGCGTCAAGATGGAGTACCTGATCGCTGCCTCCTTCATGGCTGCACCGGGTGGTCTGCTGTTCGCCAAGCTGCTGGTACCGGAAACCGAGACCCCGAACTATGACGAAAGCTCCGCAGATGCCGAGTTGGACGACAAGCCGGCCAACGTCATTGACGCCGCTGCTGCTGGTGCTTCTGCCGGTATGCAACTGGCTCTGAACGTCGGCGCCATGCTGCTGGCCTTCATCGGCCTGATCGCCATGATCAACGGTATCTTCTCCGGTGTGGGTGGCTGGTTCGGTTATCCGCAGCTCTCTCTGGAACTGCTGCTGGGCTGGATCTTCTCCCCGCTGGCTTTCCTGATCGGTGTGCCCTGGAGTGAAGCGATTGTTGCCGGTTCCTTCATCGGTCAGAAACTGGTAGTGAACGAGTTCGTGGCTTATCTGAACTTCGCTCCGTACCTGAAAAACGAGGTGCTGATCAACGGTGTGGCCATGTCCGATCACACCAAGGCGATCATCTCCTTTGCCCTGTGTGGTTTTGCCAACCTCTCCTCTGTTGCCATTCTGCTCGGTGGTCTGGGGTCGATGGCACCGAACCGCCGCGGCACCATTGCGAAATTTGGTCTGAAAGCCGTACTGGCTGGCTCTCTGTCCAACCTGATGTCTGCGACCATCGCAGGCTTCTTCCTGGCACTGTCCGGCATGTAATATCAGCCTGACTGACAGGGTATAAACACGAACGCCACGGCATCTGCCGTGGCGTTCGCGTATGGAGCGGTGACAACCGTTTTCCTATCTAAACTAATAATAAAATGAGTCAAATCGGAGGTTATATGAATGAAGTGCTACTGGCGATGGTGGCCGGCTTTATAGTCGGTTTGTTGTTTTCTTTCCTCAAATTGCCGATCCCGGCTCCTCCCGTTTTGTCCGGGGTGATGGGGATTGTCGGGGTCTATCTGGGGGGGCTGGCCTACTCCTGGATCCTGACGCGCTTCTTTTCGTAAGGCATTTTTGAATGCGGATTTGCCAGATGTGAGGTACCTCTGAAATTGGCAAATCCGGCTTGCAAACAGGGGGTATCTCGGCTGAAATAGGCGTTGCCAGCAGGGTGCTGGCAATGACTAATGCTCGATGAAATCGGGTGTTGGCGGTCAAATGGAATTGATTGGGAAGTCGGGTCGGAGTTGCTCTGCCTTTCTCAAGTCTTCATGGAACCAAGTCCGCACTTTTGTAAGAAAGTGACAGGGCTCTTGCCTTATTTACAGTCGTTGTGCCTCAGCCTTCGCACTGTAATTCCATTCCCGTATAGCTGGGAATTGCTACTGCTATCTCCTTTTCGGAGCTTGTGGTGGTGCCCGGTTATCTGGATCAAATCGAGACTTTGGAGAACAGAATGAGTGATCTGAAACTGGCCGCCCAGCGCGCCCTGAACCTGATGGACCTGACCACCCTGAACGACGACGATACCGATCAGAAGGTGATCGACCTGTGCCACAAGGCCAAGTCACCGGCCGGTCTGACCGCCGCTGTCTGCATCTACCCCCGTTTCATTCCCATCGCTCGCAAGACCCTGCGTGAGATCGGCGCTGCCGACGTGCGCATTGCGACTGTGACCAACTTCCCGCACGGCAACGACGACATCGAGATCGCCGTGGCCGAGACCCGTGCCGCTGTCGCCTACGGTGCTGACGAAGTGGACGTGGTCTTCCCGTACCGCGCTTTCATGGCTGGCAACGAACAGATCGGTTTTGATCTGGTCAAAGCCTGTAAAGAGGCCTGTGGTGCCAATGTTCTGCTGAAAGTGATCATCGAAACCGGCGAACTGAAAGAAGAGGCGCTGATCCGTCGCGCTTCCGAAATCTGTATCGATGCCGGTGCCGACTTCATCAAGACCTCCACCGGCAAGGTGCCGGTCAATGCGACCCCGGAAGCGGCGCGCATCATGATGGAAGTGATCAAGGCCAAGAATCCGAAAGTCGGCTTCAAGCCGGCCGGTGGCGTGAAAGACGCCGCCGTGGCGGGTCAGTACCTGGCCATGGCCGAAGAGATCCTCGGCAAGGACTGGGTATCCGCCCGCACCTTCCGCTTTGGTGCATCCAGCCTGCTGGCCAGCCTGCTGGCCACTCTGGGGCATGGCGACAAGCCGGCCAACACCAGCGGTTACTAATAGGTTGATGAGAGGGCGGATCTGGTCCGCCCTGTTAAGCCCCCACCTGTGGTGCGCGGGCAAGGATTCAGGCTTGTGTAACGCCAGCAATGGCGGAGGGAATGAAAGATGTTTTTGCCTCAAGAAATTATTCGCAAGAAGCGCAACGGTGAAGCGCTCAGTACCCAAGAGATTCAATTCTTCGTTCAGGGCATTACCAACAACACCATCGGCGAGGGCCAGATTGCGGCGCTGGCGATGGCGGTCTACTTCAAAGACATGACCATGGATGAGCGGGTTGCCCTGACCTGCGCCATGCGCGACTCCGGCATGGTATTGACCTGGGATCACCTTAATCTGGGTGGCCCGATTGTCGACAAACACTCCACCGGCGGCGTCGGTGATGTGGTTTCCCTGATGCTTGGCCCGATGGTCGCTGCCTGCGGCGGTTTCGTGCCGATGATCTCCGGCCGTGGCCTGGGCCACACCGGTGGTACCCTAGACAAGCTGGATGCCATTCCCGGCTACCAGACCTCGGTCGACAACGATCGTTTCCTGAAAGTGGTGAAAGAGGCGGGTGTCGCCATCATCGGCCAGACCGGCGATCTCGCCCCGGCCGACAAGCGTATCTATGCAGTACGTGACATCACTGCCACCGTCGAATCTGTTGCCATGATCACCGGCTCCATCCTCTCCAAGAAGCTCGCCTCCGGGCTCGAAGCGCTGGTGATGGATGTGAAAGTGGGCTCCGGTGCCTTTATGCCGACCTTTGAAGCCTCTGAAGAGCTGGCCAAGAGCATCGTTGCCGTAGCCAATGGTGCCGGCTGCCGCACTTCAGCGCTCTTGACCGACATGAACCAGGTGCTGGCCTCCAGCGCCGGTAACGCGGTGGAAGTGCGCGAAGCGGTGCGCTACCTGACCGGTGAATATCGCAACCCGCGCATCCACGAAGTGACCATGGCGCTGTGTGCCGAGATGCTGATCTCCGCAGGTCTGGCCAGCGACGAGCGCGATGCCCGCGCCAAGCTGCAGGCGGTACTGGATAACGGCAAGGCTGCCGAGATCTTCGGTCGCATGGTGACTGGCCTGGGTGGCCCTGCCGATTTCATGGAGCGTTACGACGCTTACCTGCCCAAAGCCGCCATCGTGCGCCCGGTCTTCGCGGCCAACAGCGGCTTCGTGACCGCCATGGATACCCGCGAGCTGGGTCTGGCTGTGGTCGCCATGGGCGGCGGTCGCCGCGCTGCCGGTGACAAACTTGATTATGCGGTTGGTCTGACCGACTTTATCCGCCTGGGTCAGAGCGTCGATGCTGACAAGCCGATCGCGATGATCCACGCTCAGACTGAAGAGCAATATGCTCAGGTTGCCAGCATGGTGCAGGCGGCTGTCCGGATTGGTGGCGAGCGGCCTGAGGCACTGCCTGAAGTGTACCGCCGTATCACCCTGGCTGATTTGTAACAAGGGGAAGTCCCATGAAACGTACCTTTATCCTGATGATGGACTCTTTCGGTATCGGCGCTGCCGCCGACGCTGACAAGTTCGGAGACACGGGCGCCAATACCCTTGGCCATATCGCCAAGGCGTGTGCGGCTGGTGAAGCGCAGGGCCGCGGAGCCCTCAATCTGCCAAACCTGAGCAAGTTGGGCCTCGGCCACGCTTGCGAGCAGGCTTCCGGCACCTTCCCGGCAGGTCTTAAGAAAGATATCGAGGTGGTCGGTGCCTACGGCTACGCTCAGGAGCTCTCCTCCGGCAAGGACACTCCGTCCGGTCACTGGGAGATCGCCGGTGTGCCCGTGCTGTTTGAGTGGGGCTATTTCAAGGATCACACCAACAGTTTCCCGCAGGAGCTGCTGGACGCCATTGTCGAGAAGGCGGGTCTGTCCGGTTATCTCGGCAACTGCCACGCTTCCGGTACCCAGGTGCTGGACGATCTGGGCGAAGAGCATATGCGGACCGGCAAGCCGATCCTCTACACCTCTGCCGACTCGGTGTTCCAGATTGCCTGCCACGAAGAGACCTACGGCCTCGAGAAGCTCTACGAGCTGTGCCACATCGTGCGCGAGCTGCTGGAGCCCTACAACATCGGTCGTGTTATCGCGCGTCCGTTTGTGGGCAGTGGTAAGGGCAACTTCAAGCGTACCGGCAACCGTCACGACTACTCTGTGCTGCCGCCGGCACCGACCGTGCTGGACTACATGAAGGACGCGGGCGGTCAGGTGGTTTCCATCGGCAAGATCGCCGACATCTATGCCAATCAGGGTATTACCAAGCAGGTGAAGGGTACCGGCCTGACCGAGCTGTGGGATCGTACTCTGGAAGAGGTGAAAGCGGCGGGTGACAACACCATCGTCTTCACCAACTTCGTCGACTTCGACTCCTCCTACGGTCACCGTCGCGACGTGAAGGGTTATGCCGATGCGCTGGAGTATTTCGACTCCCGCCTGCCGGAGCTGTTCGACCTGCTGCAGGATGGCGACGTGGTGGTGCTGACCGCAGACCACGGTTGTGACCCGACCTGGAGCGGCACTGACCATACTCGCGAATACATCCCGGTACTGTTCTACGGCAAGCCGGTCAAGGCTGGTTCCGTCGGCCGTCGCGAGACCTTTGCCGACATCGGCCAGAGCATTGCGGCGTACCACGGTCTGCCCAAACTGGCGTACGGTACCAGCTTCCTGTAATTTACCCGCCCGCCACTCCGGTGGCGGGCAATTTTAATAAAGACAATAAAACTCAACCTAAGTGTGAAGGAATCAAGAGAATGGCAACTCCTCATATCAATGCGAAAGATGGCGCCTTTGCTGATACCGTGCTGATGCCGGGCGACCCCCTGCGCGCCAAGTACATCGCCGAGACTTTCCTGGAGAACGTCGAGCAGATCTGCGACGTGCGCAACATGTTCGGTTTCACCGGTACCTATAAGGGCCGTCGTATCTCCGTAATGGGCCACGGCATGGGTATCCCCTCCTGCTCCATCTACGCCAAAGAGCTGATCACCGATTACGGTGTGAAGACCCTGATCCGCGTCGGCTCCTGCGGTGCCGTGCGTGAAGACGTGAAACTGCGTGACGTGGTGATCGGTATGGGTGCCTGCACCGATTCCAAAGTAAACCGTCTGCGCTTCAAGGATCACGACTTCGCTGCCATCGCCGACTTCGACCTGGTTGCCAATGCCGTACAGGCCGCCAAGAACAAGGGCGTTGCCGTGCGCGTCGGTAACATCTTCTCCGCCGACCTGTTCTACACCCCGGATCCCTCCATGTTCGACGTCATGGAAAAATACGGCATCCTGGGTGTCGAGATGGAAGCCGCCGGTATCTACGGCGTGGCCGCAGAGTACGGCGCCAAGGCACTGACCATCTGCACCGTCTCCGACCATATCCGTACCGGTGAGCAGACTACCTCTGAAGAGCGTCAGCTGACCTTCAACGACATGATCGAAATCGCACTGGATTCCGTCCTGCTGGGCGACAAGTAATTCCCTTGCGAATAAAGAACGGCGGCCTTCTGGCCGCCGTTTTTTTATCTGCTCTCTATCCGAACCATCAGTTTTCCGGTGGCGGGGAGGGGGGCGTACTCTTTTTCTTGTGCTTGCGCACCCGCATGTAGTTGCGGCGAATGCCGTAGGAGATGAGTACCCCGGCCAGCAGGGCGACCAGCAGCATCAGCCGCTGTTTCTCCTGTGTCACTTTCAGCCGGGTATCCTTGTCCGCCAGCATCTGCTGCTCTTCCAGAGTGATGCGCAGATAGCCGAGGGTCTGGGCTCCGTCCTGGATCTCCTGCACGAACTGGATGCGCCCCTTGCCCTGCTCTGGCATCGACTTGTTGTCGTTGCCGATGGGGAGCAGGCTCTCCAGCGGAACGGCCTGCTCCGACTGGGCGAGCGGGATGCCGCGTCCATCATAGAGGGTGACATCGAGGATCTCCGGCTCGGTCGCCAGATCCCGTGCCAGTCGCTCCAGCTCGCTGCTGTTGTCCTCCTTGATCCAGCGCTTCATGTCGCGGGCGGCATAGGCGACCAGCGCCTGGGCGCGGTTGCGAGCTTCGCTGTGCAGGGCGGCCTGACTCTCTCCCTGCATATGGAGGAGCACAACCAGTACCCAGCAGCCGAGCAGCAGGCCGGCTACCAGACTGAGCACACGTTTGATGGGAAGATGACGCTGCAAGCGCGAGACCTCATGCTGACCGGAAGTTGCGGGATCTTGGCGCTTGCCTGCGCAAAAAGCAATACGCTACTCTGGGCCACTATTGTTAACCCCTTGATCACCATGGAAGGCGTATCGCTTATGTTGTTGTCCCGGCTCCGCACCTCCTTATCCGAATGGCCCGCCCACCTGTCAACTTCCCCCTGGTGGCAGCTGACCGCGGATGCCCTGCAACCGACCGACACTCCACTTGCGGCTGGCTGGCTGGTGCTGTTTGGCAAGGCGCTGGGGCCGGCCTCTCTGGGAGCGCTGGCGCCCCTGTTGGCTGAGCACGGGGTGACGGCGACCCTCTATCCGGCGACCGAAGTAGCGGGTTGCCCGTTGCTGCTGCTCGGTACCGACCGCTTCTCTCCCGAGCTGGTGGCCGTGCTCAAGGAGAGGGAGTGGGAGATCGATCTCTGCCATCTGCCCGCTCTGCCTACTCTGAGCGAGCCGGGACTGCTGGTGATGGATATGGACTCCACTGCGATCCGCATCGAGTGCATCGACGAGATAGCGCGGCTGGCGGGGGTGGGCGATCAGGTTGCGGCGGTGACCGCGGCCGCCATGCAGGGCAAGCTGGAGTTTGCCGACAGTCTGCGCAATCGGGTGGCGCTGCTTGAGGGGGCGCCCGTCGCCATCCTCGACGAGGTAGCGGCGTGGATGCCCTGGATGCCGGGCTTGCAGCTGATGGTCGATACCCTCAAACAGGCGGGCTGGCGTGTGGCCATCGCTTCCGGCGGTTTTACCCGCTTTGCCGGCCAGTTGCAGCGGGAGCTGGGGCTAGACGCCATCTTCGCCAACGAGCTGGCGGTGGAAGGGGGCCAGCTGACCGGCAAGGTGAGCGGGCGCATCGTCGATGCCAGCGTCAAGGCCGAGGTGTTGCAGCAGCTGGCGGCCGAGTATGCCATTGCGCCCGCCCAGACCGTGGCCATCGGCGATGGCGCCAACGATCTCAAAATGATGGCGGTGGCGGGTCTTGGCATCGCCATCCATGCCAAGCCGCTGGTGCGGGCTCAAGCGGCTGCGACCCTCAACCATCATGATCTGGAGGGGGTGCTCTGCCTGCTCTCGGCACGCGCTTGTAGTGAAAGGCGCTGGGATCGCCCCTGATATTGTTTCATGGAGGAAACCAATCGAAATGGAATTGTTGCAGCAATCACTCTTTGTCCCCTGTGGCGAGCATCAACTGCACGTCCGCCATATCAAGCCGGGGGCGGCCGTTCATGGTGAGCCCATCCTGATGGTGCACGGCGCCATCGAGAACGGTCGCATCTTCTACACCGAATCGGGCAAGGGGCTGGCCTGCTTTCTGGCTCGCCACGGCTTTCAGGTCTATGTCGCCGATTTGCGCGGGCGCGGGCTCAGTATTCCCGCCATCGCCGAGCAGGCGGAGCACGGTCAGCATGAACTCATCACCGAGGATCTGCCCGCTCTGCACAACTGGATTGCCGCGCGCCACCATGGCTTCAAGGTGCACTGGGTGGCTCACTCCTGGGGCGGCGTCATCATGGCCTCTACGCTGGTGCGCTTTCCCGAACTGGCGGCGCAGGTGGCCAGCTTGCTCTTCTTCGGCACCAAGCGCGGAGTCTCAGTGCAAAATCCCGAGCGCTGGTTGAAGGTGGATCTGATCTGGAACCGGCTGGCCCCCTGGCTGGCTCGTCGCCGTGGTTTTCTGGCCGCTAGGGATCTCAAGATTGGTGCCGATGATGAGCCGCTGCGCTACCTGCAGGAGACCATCCCCTGGGTCAAGTGCGGCCCCTGGCAGGATCCTCACGACGGTTTTGCCTATGATGAGGCGGCTGCCCGGGTCAACTGGCCGCCGCTCTGGATGATCTCGGCCAAGGCGGACAAGGTGCTGGGCCACCCCACCGACGTGCGCCGTTTCAGCGACGAGATGGGCTCAAAGACCCGCCATACCCGGCTTGGTCGGGACAACGGCAACCGGCTCGATTACGACCATATCAATATGCTGACCGCCCCGCAGGCGCAGGAGGATCACTTCCCCCGGATCCTCGACTGGCTGCTGGATCCGCAGGCCGCGTGATAAAGAAACAGGGCGCATGATGCGCCCTGTTTCTTGTGGTCGGGATCAGTTGAGTGGCGGCGTGATACCCAGCCGGAACAGGGTCGCCTGGGTGGTGTCGGTCAGCTCGCCGACCCCTACGACGCTCCAGAGCTCCTCCTCCAGCTTTTTCGCCTTGTGAATGGCAAATTTGGCGATGTAGTCCAGCTCGTTGGCAATGAAGTTGGTGTCGGGGCGCCCGGTGCGGGAGACGCCGACTAGCACCGAGTAGAACTCCCCTTCCTGTAGCGCCAGCTCGATAAACTGGCGTTTCTCCTTCACGCCGGTGAACTCGCTGGCGAGACGGCTGCGGAAGATGGGCAGGCCAGCCCTGGTCTGGATGCTGGCGATGTAGACCTCCTCCTCCTTCGGCTTGTCCTCCCGCTCTATGCTGCGCAGCGGCGTCATCAGCAGCTCCTTGAGCAGCTCTCCCTGAAACAGCGGATAGAGGTTCTCCTGCTCCGGCAGCTCGGCACAGGCGGTGAGCAGGCGTTGCAGGCTGCGCGGCTTGAGCGACTTGCCGATGGAGGCGGGTTTGGGCGCCCCCTTCAGCTTGTTGATGTAGACCGGCGAGTTGAACAGGTGGTGGGTGTAGATGTTGCGCAGGGCGCGGGCCAGCCCGCGGTAGCGGCGCTGCTCCTGCGCTGCCTTGAGCTTGTTTTGGTTGCTTTCGATCAGCAGGCTGAAGAACTGGCGACCGGTGTGGCGATCGGAATCCCCCTCGATGCAGAGATGCAGCACGGTACGGGTCATGTTGAGACTGACCAGCTGATAGGAGAGATGCTGCAAGTCCATGCTCTTGGAGAGCTCCTGCAGGCGGGGCAGGGCAATGGTCACTACATCGTTCTTTTCGCCAACAAACGCCTCTTCCAGCTCGATCTGCAAGCCATGGGCCGAGATGTCGCGGGTCCAGCCCAGCCAGGACTTGCCGTTATGGTGGATGGCGACCGCCGTCTTGTGGATGTAGCGCAGCTCCTTGCGCAGCTGGACATAGTGCAGGGTCTCGATCTCGAAGGGGGCAACCCCCTGCTCGTGGCCAAAGCGCTGCAGCTCGTTGGCGTTGCTGCCAGGCTCCCCCTCCTGATAGAACTCTTCGCGCTGGGACTCCTGACAGATCTCCTGCAGCAGGCCGCAATAGCCGATCTGCTTGAGGCGCTCGAGCAGTAGTATGTCCTGCAACTGCGGGTTTTCGAGCCCCTGCAGCTGGCCGACATCCGCCTCGAGCAGTTCGCACGCCTCCAATGTGAATTTGTAGACGCGCCAGCTGGGGCGACGTGAGCCGACCTGAAAGAAGAGGGCGGTCAGGCCGCTCTGGCGCAGCTCCTCGGCGGTGGCCGAGAAGAAGTAGATATGGCTGCGCACCGTGTGAGTGAAGCAGTAGATGAGGGTTTCGCTGGTGGCACCGGGGACGGGGCAGAGTCGCTTCATCCGCTCGGCATTGAAGAGCCCCGCCAGCGCATCACGGTTCTTCTCGTCACGCCAGTACTCCAGCAGATGCTGGTTGTTCTCGGTGCGTAGGGCGATCTCGAGGCAGGGACTGTCGCCGGTACCGAAGAAGAGCGGCATGCCGGTCATACGCGGCAGGTAGAACTGCTCGTACCCCTTGATAATGGCGGCCGAGAGCAGGTAGTCGACGCTGACCCGGTAGCGCACCTTGTTGACTTCGATGAACTCTTTCAAAAAGGCGTCAAAGGCGGGTTGCTCGCTGCAACGTACCAGCCGCAGCCAGAATTTCCCCTCCTTGCTCTCTTCCCCGAGGATCTGGTAATTGACCGGTTGGTGCAGTACCGGGTTGGGGTTGTCACGCTCCAGCCCGGTAAAGAAGACCTCGACCTGGGCGCCGGTATGGTAACTGGGTAGATAAGGCACCGAGATGCGCATCCCGCCGAGGGAGAGATCGGAACTCTTGGCAAATAGCTTTTCACCGTCCGGCAGCTTGAGCAGTACCGGCGAGCTGAAGTGCATCCGTTCCTGGCGACGGCCGTAGTAACTGGCGAAGGCGATGGTGTTGACATCGTATTGCCTGAACGGACTGGCCGGTGGGGTGAGGTGACCATCGACGCGAGCGTGGTGCTGCTGTTTTTGCCACTGTTGCAGTGCCTCGTTGACCCCTATGGTATAGGCATCACGGTAGAGATAGCACTGGGACTGGAACAGGTTGATCGCCTCAGCCGGCATGAAGTGGGTAATGCCGTCGAACTCATGAATTAGACACTCATCTGCCAGCTCATCGCGCATGTCGATGACCCTGCGGCATGGAGAGCATTTACGTTTTAGCTCCATTTTGAGCAGAAAACGGCTGTTGCTGTTCTCTTCCTGGGTCATGCGGTTGAAGATCTCCTCGAAATCTTTCTCCCGCAACAAGGGGACAAGTTGTTCAATCAGATATTGTTGGTGTTCTGAATCCATGTGTTCCTGCCACGGAAAGTCACTTTTCCGATTCTGGGTTTGATCTGTCGGTCGCAAACAAGTATATCAAGCAGGAATTCATCCTGTCCCCGAGTTATCAATGGCCAAAAATAAAACTGCTTATGTTTGTTCCGAATGTGGTGCCGACTTCACACGCTGGCAGGGCCAGTGCAGTGAGTGCAAGGAGTGGAACACCATTACCGAGGTGCGCCTCGGGTCGGTGACTCCTGCCGGCAAGAGTGCCCGTTACACCGGTTATGCCGGCGCGGTCGGCAGTCAGGTACAGACACTGGCAGAGATAGCCACTACCGAGATCCCCCGTTTTACCTCAGGTTTCAAGGAGCTGGATCGGGTGCTTGGCGGTGGTGTGGTGCCGGGCTCTGCCATTCTTATCGGCGGCAACCCGGGGGCGGGCAAGTCGACCCTGCTGCTGCAGACCATGTGTGGTCTCGCAGAACGGATGAAAACTCTATATGTCACCGGCGAGGAGTCGCTGCAGCAGGTAGCGATGCGTGCCAACCGCCTTGGGCTACCCACCGACAAGCTGCGGATGCTCTCCGAGACCAGCGTCGAGCAGATCTGCTTGATTGCCCAGCAGGAGCAGCCGCAGATCATGGTCATCGACTCCATTCAGGTGATGCATGTGGCGGATGTGCAATCGTCCCCCGGTTCAGTCTCACAGGTGCGCGAAGCTGCGGCGCTGCTGACCCGCTACGCCAAGCAGAACCATGTGGCCATCTTTATGGTGGGTCATGTGACCAAGGATGGCAGTCTGGCGGGCCCCAAGGTGCTTGAGCACTGCATCGACTGCTCGGTGTTGCTCGATGGCGGCCATGATTCCCGTTTTCGTACCCTGCGCTCCCACAAGAACCGTTTCGGCGCGGTCAACGAGCTGGGGGTCTTTGCCATGACCGAGCAGGGGATGCGCGAGGTGAGCAACCCCTCCGCCATCTTCCTCAGTCGGGGTCAGGAGCAGGCGCCCGGTTCTATCGTCATGGTGATCTGGGAGGGCACACGACCGCTACTGGTGGAGTTGCAGGCGCTGGTGGACTACTCCCAGCTCTCCAACCCGCGCCGGGTGGCGGTTGGGATGGATCACAACCGGCTTGCCATGTTGCTGGCGGTGCTGCACCGTCACGGCGGGCTGCAGATGGCGGATCAGGATGTCTTCATCAACGTGGTCGGCGGGGTCAAGGTCGAGGAGACCAGTGCGGACCTGGCGCTGCTGCTGGCGATGGTCTCCAGCTTCCGTGATCAGTCGCTGCCCAAGGATCTGGTGGTGTTTGGCGAGGTCGGACTCTCCGGTGAAATCCGCCCCGTGCCGTCCGGTCAGGAACGACTGCAAGAGGCGGCGAAACACGGTTTCCGCCGCGCCATCGTGCCGCACGCCAACGCCCCCAAGCACCCTATCGAGGGGATGGAAGTGGTGCCGGTCAAAAAGTTGTCTGATGCGCTTGAGGCGCTGTAATCCGGTGCGGATAAAAGACTATGTCTTGGGATGAACGTAAATAAAAAGAGCGCCTTGGCGCTCTTTTTATTTACGGGGAAATATGGAACGTCAGGGCTGGCTGTGTTCCAGATGTTCGCTCAGCAGCTGCTCAAGCTCCCGGTGCAGCAGCTCCTCATCGCCCACATTGAGTTCGATCATCCGCCTCAGGTGAGTGGCGCTGTCGATGTCGATGTGATGACAGTAGAAGCCCAGCTTCTTGCTGGCCTCATGGTTCAGCTCTACCTGCATTTTGATCTCGATGTCGCTGCCGCTCAGGACAAAGCTGAGCTGGTACTCTTTGTTGTCATTGCTTACCCAGTCATCAGGCCGGATTAGCAGCGCACCCTGCAGGGAAATATCGACAAGCTGAGTGCGCCACTTGCGTTCCCCCTGCGTGAGTTCAGCCATGGTCAAGTAGAGGATCCGTGCAAAACGGCGGCGCTCAGACATGCTTATCTCCTTGTATGCAATCAGTGTGGACCCAATGGTCATTGCTTTGAGTGTAATCCACCTTGATTGCCCGTATCTTGAACTTGCTCTGAAAATGGCGTTCAAGCCTGTTGTGCACTAAGGGATTCCACCACATGGAGTGCCTTGACCAGACGATCTTCCTGTTTGAAACGCTCCTCCAGCACCGGTCCCAGTTCGTTAAGGTCATCGTCGAGCAGCAGCAGCTGGGCTTCATCGGCCTCGCTGTATTTGTCGTTGAACTCGAGAGCCAGTTCGGTACTGGTGCGGATATGGGGATAGATGCGCTTGGCAAGCTCCAGCGTTTCGCCGCTGGCCTGCTCGAAGGCGGTGACCACGTGATTGTAGATCTCGAAGTGGCCTGCGCTGACGTAGTCGACCAGTCTGTCACAGAAGTGCTGCAGCTCTTCGGGTTTGGGTAGGCATCGCTGTTTGGTTCGTGCCGGGGTAAGACCGGCCAGCCGCATGTATTCGACCAGCAGGGCTTGTCTTGCGTCCAGCCAGTCGTCGATAGCCTTGTGTTTTCCTGCCAGCGCCTGTTTGGTCTGTTCCAGTTTCGTCAACATAATCCCTCCATGGGGCAAGGCCGGGCGATTGATGGGGCTTCCTAGCCGTTTGAACAGTGACACATCCTATAACTAGGGAAAATCTGACCAAGCGTCAATAGGCTTGCCGGGATATTGTTAAGTGGTATTGAGGTGGGTGTCAAATTGAGCTTTTTGAATGGCGAGAGGCTGGTTGGTTCAGGTTTTTCCGAGGCTGGAATGTGACTTTTTCCGCAGATCTTGATGAAAACCCCAGCGTTTGACGCCCCCTGCTCGATAAAGCCTTTGCTTGAGCGTTTTTTTTTGCATAGAGTGACCCAGCGCTAAATGCCCGATCATAAAGGAAATGTTATGAACAAAGCTCAACTTGTCGATGCGATTGCCGCCAAAGCAGATCTGAGCAAAGCTCAGGCCAAAGTGGCTCTGGAAGAGATCATCAATGGTATTACCCAGAGCTTGAAAGAAGGTGATGCTGTGCAGCTGGTCGGTTTTGGCACCTTCAAGGTCACCCACCGCGCAGGCCGCACCGGTCGTAACCCGCAAACTGGCAAAGAGATCCAGATTGCTGCTGCCAACGTGCCTTCATTCGTGGCTGGCAAGGCTCTGAAAGACGCCGTCAAGTAAGTCTTAAAGTCTGTTTTGTCCAATGCCAGTCAGCTTGCTGACTGGCATTGTTTTTATTGGGGCTTTCGGTTTTACCCTTCCATCTCACCGACCTTGGTTTGCGCAAGAGCACTCTGCGCGTCAGGCCGTCTGCTGTGCGGTCGCTGGCAATGGCCAGATCCGCTCATAGGCCCAGGTAAAGAGAATGATGTAGACGAGGTAGAAGGCAACGAAGCCGAGATCCAGCAGCAGCGCCTCCCACAACCCCAGTTCGAGCCAGAACATGACGCAGGGGAGAGAGAGCATCATAAAGCTCGCTTCGTAGCCAAACGCATGCAGGAAGCGATCAAGAGGGCGTTTGTTGGTACGCCCGCACAGGGCCAGCAGCGCCTTGTCAAACAGCAGGTTCCAGCCATAGGTCCATGCAGTGGCGACAATCGAGAAGAAGATCGCCAGTGAACCGACCTCTGCCACGCCCTGGCCAAACAGCTGGCTGATAAGCGGGGCAACCATGGCCAGACCTATGCCTTCATAGAGAACCAGATAGCGGAGCCGATCCGAAGTGGTGCGCAGATGGGTACTACTCATGGGTGATGTGCCTCCTGTGGGAGGCGCATTCTAATGAGCGGCTGGCCAAAAATGAAGCAGTTTGTCGCTGGCCAGCTGCAGTGTGGCGTGTTTCCCGCCCTTATGCTGCCGGCGCTGTCACTTGGGTATGGAGGGTGAATCCCTCCTCAGAAGGATTGAGCGTCACCCTGACCTTTCCCAACTCGGCGAGCGAGGCAGCATGTGTGCCGCCACAGGGAATGGTTACCTCCTGACCTTCCAGCGTGCAGTGCCAGTAGCGCGAATCGATGATCGCCTCGCCAGCGCGGCTACGGCGGATCTCGCCCCCGGCTGCAATCCAGTCTGCCAGCTGCTGGTTGACCTTCTCTTCAATCAGCGCCAAATCTGCCAGCAGCGCCTCGCTGTTGACCCCCTTCTTGCGCAGGCTCTTGCCGATGCGGTACTGCTCCCGCGAGCCGCAAGGTTCGACCCGCGAGCTCTGAATGGCGAGGCGGTCGAAGTCGGGCTGGCCCAGCGCATCGCGCTCGCTCACTTCTTTACGCCAGTAAGGAGTAAGGGTCCGGTTTAGAGCGAGCGCAGCCAGATGGCAGCCGCTATGGCCAAGGCTCATGGCGTGGCGGGCAGCGCTATCAACTTGCAACTCGACCTGGCTGCCGACGGCCAGCGCGTGGTCACCTGTCAGCGGATGGACTACCACGAACCGCCATCCCTCTGCACCCCGTTTTACCGGAATATCGGCGTCGACGAACAGCTCGCCATCCGGGCTGATGGCCCCCATCCGGCAAGGGCCGATGGCGGCGTCGCCACCTTCCCAGCGAGCATGACCCACATCCCCCGGCTGATCGGGCCAGAGATGGCTTTGCGGATGGAAGGGGGTGAGGTCGGTGACCAGCAGCGTGGTTTCACCGCGCTGGCAGCAGACCACGCTGGCCTGCTCCTGATGATGGCCCAGTACGAAGCTGACTCGGGTGTGTTCCATGGCAAGGCTCCCGCAACGATAAATGAGAAGAGAAAGCGGCAGCATACGGCAAAGTGTGAAGAGGCTCATTAACCAGTGTTAATGAGCCTCCTGTTTGGTGACTGGTTGCTAGATCATGGCAACCAGCAGGTAGGCATTGAGCCCGATCACCAGTGCAACGATAAGACGGCCGATGGCCTGGATGACCGGATGGTTGAGATGTTTTCCCATTAGCTCCCGATCACCGGTCAGCATCAGCAGCGGGATCAGCGCCAGCGCGATGCCAAAGCTCAGTACCACCTGGCTCAACACCAGAATTTCTGTGGTGTTAAGGCCCATGGCGATCACCACGAAGGCGGGAGCCATGGTGATGGCGCGGCGTAGCCAGAGCGGGATGGTGAAGCGGACGAAGCCCTGCATCACTACTTGCCCGGCCAGCGTGCCCACCACGGTAGAGCTGATGCCGGAGGCGACCAACGAGAGGCCAAACAGGGTGGCCGCTGCCTGACCCAGCAGCGGGGTGAGGGTTTGGTAGGCTGACTCCAGCTCCGCTACCTGCTGGTGGCCCGAGCTATGAAAGGCGGCCGCCGCCATTGCCATCATCGCCAGATTGACGAAGCCGGCGATGGTCATGGCGATGGCCACATCGACCCGGGTGGTGTGCAGCCGCTGGCTGACCGAGCCCTGATCCTGAGTATGCTGGGTCAGCGCCGAGTGCAGATAGATGACGTGTGGCATCACGGTGGCACCGAGCACACCGGCGGCCAGATAGACGGCATCGCTGTTGGGCAGACCGGGGAAGAGAGCGCCCTCCAGCAGGCTGGGCAGATGGGGGCGGGAGAAGATCAGCTCGACGATGTAGGCCGCCGCGACAAACAGCAGCAGGCCGCCGACCACGAACTCCAGCGGTTTCTGGCCGCGGGACTGCAACATCAGGATCCCCCAGGTCATCACTGCTGTAATGCAGGCTCCCTCCAGCAGGGTCACGCCGAGCAGCAGCTTGAAGCCGACCGCGGCGCCAATGAATTCAGCGAGATCGGTGGCCATGGCGATAATCTCTGCCTGTACCCAATAAGCCCACACTGCAGGCTTGGGCAGTCGATCACGGATATGTTCCGCCAGATTCTTGCCGGTGACGATGCCGAGTTTGGCCGAGAGGGTCTGCACCACCATGGCCATCAGGTTGGCCCATACCACCACCCAGAGCAGCTGATAGCCAAAAGTAGAGCCGGCTTGAATATTGGTAGCGAAGTTGCCCGGATCTATGTAGCCGATGGCAGCGATAAAGGCGGGCCCGAGCAGGGTCAGTTTGAATTTGCGGCTTGGAATCGTTGTAGTCAGTGCGGGTTGCATGGCATCACCCTCCATCAGGATATGGAGAGAGAATAGATCTAAATGATAATTGTTATCAATTGGTCTTTTGTATCATATCCATCGGGAAAAACTTTTGAGGTCGTCAGTTGCAGTGAGGGATGCGATTTCGTACAATACGCCGCCCTAGAAAAGCAGCGACTAAACACCATTATGTTCCTTGCCTCCGAGGTCTGGCTGCACCTGGGCGGAGGCTGAATTAATCCGTAAGGAGCTAAAATGCGTCATTACGAAATCGTCTTCATGGTTCATCCGGACCAGAGCGAGCAAGTTCCCGGCATGATCGAGCGTTACACCGGCGCCATCACCACCTCCGGTGGTACCATTCATCGCCTGGAAGATTGGGGCCGTCGTCAGCTGGCTTACCCGATCGACAAACTGCACAAAGCCCACTACGTTCTGATGAACGTAGAAGCAGAGCAAGCCGTTATCGATGAGCTGGAAACCAACTTCCGCTTCAACGATGCCGTTATCCGCAACATGATCATGCGCACCAAGCACGCCGTGACTGAAGTTTCTCCGATGGCCAAGGCCAAAGAAGAGCGCTTCACCCGTCGTGACGACGAGCGCCGCGAAGAAGCTACTGAAGCTGCTTCCGAAGAGTAATTCTGGATCACTGACTAGAGGATAAAGGCCATGGCACGTTATTTCCGTCGTCGTAAGTTCTGCCGCTTCACCGCCGAGAACGTTACCGAGATCGACTACAAAGATATCGTTACTCTGAAAAACTACATCACTGAATCTGGCAAGATCGTACCGAGCCGTATCACCGGTACCCGCGCCAAGTATCAGCGTCAGCTGGCACGCGCCATCAAGCGTGCTCGTTACCTGGCTCTGCTGCCGTACACCGATCTGCACAACAAGTAAGAATCGGTCCGGCACTTAAGCCTAACTCAACGAAATTTATAGAGGAAAGGTAATGCAAGTTATCCTGCTCGACAAAATCGCCAAACTGGGCGGTCTGGGTGACCAAGTTTCCGTGAAATCTGGTTATGCCCGTAACTACCTGATCCCGCAAGGCAAAGCTGTTATGGCCACCAAGGCCAACATCGAAGCTTTCGGTGCTCGTCGCGCTGAGCTGGAAGCCAAACTGGCTGCCAACAAAGCTGCTGCTGAAGAGCGTGCTGCCAAGCTGGCCGAACTGGCTACCGTGGTTATCGCTTCCAAGTCTGGCGACGAAGGCAAGCTGTTCGGTTCCATCGGTACCCGTGACGTGGCTGAAGCCATCACTGCTGCCGGCGTAGCCGTTGCCAAGAGCGAAGTCCGCATGGGCAACGTTCTGCGTAACACCGGTGACTACGAAGTTGCTGTTCAGCTGCACGCTGACGTTAAAGCAACCGTACAGATCCAGGTTGTTGCCCTGTAATAGCGATTCGCTTTTGCAGAGAAAACCCGCGCACTTGCGCGGGTTTTTTATTTTCAGGCCCGGGAGTAGAGTGAAGCTCTGTTCCTCTGGAGGAGATCTCTATGGCTTGGGTCGAAGGTCGCGTCATCGAACGCATCGAATGGACACCCACTCTGTTCTCCCTGCGGGTAGCGGCCGATCTGGCCCCCTACAAGGCAGGTCAATTCACCAAGCTGGCCCTCGAGCAGGGCGAGCGCCGCATTCAGCGCGCCTACTCCTTCGTCAATCCCCCCTCTGCGCCATACCACGAGTTCTATCTGGTCGAGATCCCGAGCGGTGAGCTGACACCTTCCCTCGGCTCGCTGCAAGCGGGCGACACTCTGCTGGTGCAGTCTCTGGCCACCGGCTTTCTGACACTGGATGAGGTACCGGCCGGACGCGATCTCTGGCTGCTCTCGACCGGCACCGCCATCGGCCCCTTCCTCTCCATGCTGGCTGATGGCGAGGCCTTCAACCGTTTCGAGAATCTGGTGCTGGTACACGGCGTGCGCAAAGGGGAGGAGCTCAGTTACCAGCCACTTATCGCCAGCTTTGTCGAGCAATATGGCGCGCGTTTCCGCTATGTTCCCTTTGTCAGCCGCGAGCCCTGGCCCGATGCAATGGCTGGCAGGATCCCGGCGGCGATTGCCAACGGCCAGTTGCAGCAGCGGGTGGGGTTGGAGTTCTCCCCCGAGCTGAGTCAGGTGCTGATCTGCGGCAATCCGGAGATGGTCAAAGAGACCCAGCAGACCTTGCTGGCGCTGGGGTTGGCCAAGAATCTGCGGCGGGCGCCCGGCAATATCAGTGCAGAGAATTACTGGTAACGCAACATGACGGCGGGGCCGCTCGGCCCCTGCTCATGATTAGTGGTTGTTGCCCTGCGGGGCAGGCATCTGATTGGTACTGGGGGGCTGGTTGCGATTCTCTTCACTCTCGACATTGACCCTCATCCCCTTGCAGTCAGAGGGAATATAGTCGTTTACCCCCAGATCGAGGCACTCTTTCTGGCTCCAGCCGAACTGCTTGTCATCCCAGTCCAGATTGAAGGTCATCGCATCGACAGAGAAGGTTGAGCCGCTGCTCTCCTGGGATGGTTGGTCAGCATGGGCTGCGCCGGCGAGCAGCAAGAGTGAGAGGAGCAAAGGGGTCGTTCTGTTCATGATGGCCTCGGATAATTGCAACGGCGGATGAGTATACGTCTGCGGGCTGAACCCGGGCGGAATCGCATCCCATCTCGCCACACGATGAAGTCAGGAGGGGGATTGTAGCGCTTTTCTGCTGCCAATTTGTCCGTTTTGGTCGCACTCTGGGCAGCTGGTTTGCAATATGAAGGAATTCAGGTGTTTGCCCTTCTCTGAACGGCTCTGCCGACTATAATCGGCAGCCAACTTTTCCTGCACTGCACCACAGTTTCACCATGACCACACAGGACGCTTCCGCGCTGCGCTATCCCAAGGGCTGGTTCGCGCTTACCACGGTATACAGTTTTACCGGGCTGGCCATTCTGGCCTCCATCATCTTCTCCCTGCTGCTGTTTCTCTCCATCGATGACAACCCGCTGATGAAGTGGCTGTTTGGCGGTCTGGCGATCATTTTCGAGCTGGGCAAGTTCTACGTCTGGTACGAGTATGGTGAGCGCAAGGCGCGCCGGGATCTGAGTGGTGCCTTCTGGTCGTTGCTGTTCTACAGCGTGCTGGCGGCCATCTCCATCGGCGGCAGTATCGGCGGTATCAACAGTGCCACCAATACGGTGCTGAGTCAGCAGGCGCGCCATGAACGGGAGATCGCCCGCTTCGACGAACAGATCGCCAGCATCGAGCGGCAGATCCAGCTAAACGAAGAGGCGGCCCGCAAATATATCGAGCTGGAGCGCATCTCCAGCGGCGTATCCTCCCTGCAGCACGCCAATACCAAGCTGCGTTTGCAGCAGGACGAATTGCGTCAGCAGCGCGATGCCAAGCCGGTCAATGAGCAATCCTCCATGCTGGGGCTGATGAGCAGTCTGGCGGACGGGGTCGGGATGAGCATCAGCCAGGTGCAGTTTCTGCTGGTCTGCTTCCTCTCGGTGCTGCTCGACGTATTCGGTGCCTTCTTCGTCAGCCTGATCGGTGAGGAGAGCCGTTTTCGCCGGATGTGGCGCTGGCAGCAGGCACGCGCCCGTGCCGAGGAGCAGGAGGCGCTGGCGCAGGCAGCCCAGCCTGAGCCCATGCTGCCGCCGGAGCCGGCACCTGAGGTGCTGGCACAGGTGCGTGGCGCGCTGGAGAGCGGTGAGCTCAAGTGCAGCAAGCGCTCGGTGGCGCAGGCGTTGTCACTCTCGCTGGAGGAGGTGGATCGGGTGTTCCACCATCTGCTGTCGCAGGGGGTACTGGGGCAGGGGAGCAATCGCCATTATCATCTGCGTACTGACAGCGATTGAACCCGTTTTATTCGAACCAGACCAAGCCCTCATAAGGACGTGTTTTGAGTGAATCGAGGCGACTGGCAAGGTCGCCAACATGGATCTCTAGTTGATGACCATCCGGGTCTTTTAAATAGAAGGAGTCCCCTTCGCTGCTGTTTGTCTTCCACTCTTCGATGCCCGCTTGGCGCAGGCGGGCACAGAATTCGGGGAAATGTTCCGCGGAGATACTCAGGGCGACATGGCTATAGTCTTCGGCGGGCTTAGCTGGATCACAGGAAAGGCAGAGCCACAACTCTCCTAGGGTTAAATAGGCCCCGCGAGCCCATCGCACCTTGGGGCAAAAACCCAGTAAATCAACGTAAAACGTAAAGCTCTTTTCAAGATTTCCTGTTGCCAAGGTCAAATGATTCAGTCCGCTTAGCATTGTTGCTCCCTTTATTCGATATCGAACGCGTAACCATTAGTTGGTCAGCACCATCATCAGGCTGAGGAAGGCGGCCAGTCCGCCACCGATGCCGATGATCCAGTAAAACCCCTTGGCCCCCTGTTTGAGCGGGATGCGGAAGTAGAGCAGGAATGCCCACCACCCCAGCGCCAGCAACAGAGGAATAAGAAACATTCGAGCCATGGTCTCCTCGCTGTTATTCTGTTGACCCTCGATGCATCAACAGGATGGCTTGTGCAATGACGCAACTACAGATTACCGCATTCGGCGACCCCTCGGTACTCAAGCTCAACCCCTCTCTCGACAAGGTGCCTGCCGATGGCGAAGTACGGGTGCGCATCTGCTTTGCGGGGGTCAACCCCATCGATGCCAAGACCCGGGCAGGTCTCGGCTGGGCGGCGGCCCAGAACAAGGACAAGCTGCCTTGGACGCCCGGTTATGACGTGGCTGGCGTGGTGGAGCGAGTGGGCCCCGGCGTGGCCTCGCTGGCCGAGGGCGATCTGGTGTGCGGCATGGTCGGTTTTCCCCTTGTAGCCGGTGGTTACGCTGAATCCGTGGTGGCGAGCGAGCATGAGCTGGTCAAGCTTGACGGGGTGAGCCTCCAGCAGGGGGCGGCGCTGCCGCTGGCGGGACTCACCGCCTGGCAGGGATTGTTCGAACATGGCGCCCTTAAGGCGGGGCAGCGAGTGCTGGTTCTGGCCGGTGCTGGCGGTGTCGGTCATCTGGCGGTGCAGTTTGCCGCTGCCTATGGTGCCCACGTGGTAGCCACGGCGAGCGGCGACAACCACAGCTTCCTCCATAGTCTCGGGGTGAACCGGATGGTGGATTACCATCAGGCTGAGTGGTGCGCCGAGGTGATCGCCGATGGCCAGTTCGATCTGGTGCTGGATCTGGTGGGGGGCGAGAGCGGCAAGGCGGCGCTGGCGTGCGCCAAGCCGGGTGGTCGCTTGGTGACGGTGCCAACCATCACCGCCCAGCTGATCAAGGATGCTGGTGCTGCGGCGGGTATCGAGGTGGTCGGCATGTTGGTTCACCCTGACCAGAAGCAGCTGGGTCAGATGTTGATGCTGCTGCGTCAGGGAGATGTGCATATCACCATCTCCAGTGAATATGCGTTGGCAGAAGGGGCGTTGGCCCATCAGCGCATTGAAGGGGGCCATGTACGCGGCAAATTGCTGCTGCGCATGCCTGCGGCCGACGGTTATCCCAGATGAGCGGGATGATGGAGATGGGGCTGGGGTGGCTCTTTTTGAGCGCCTTTACCTCAGCCACTCTGTTGCCCGGCAGCTCTGAAGTACTGCTGGGGGCCATGGCGGCCAAAGGGGAGTGGAGCATGGCGAGCTTGCTGCTGTGGGCGACGCTCGGCAACACCCTCGGCTCCATGACTACCTGGTGGCTCGGCTGGCTCGCCACCTTCAAGAAAAAACCGGAAGATTTTCAAGGCCGTGGGGAACAAAAAGCCCTCGGCTGGCTCAAACAACATGGCCACTGGTGTCTGCTGCTTGCCTGGACGCCGGTGGTCGGTGATGGACTCTGTCTGCTGGCCGGCTGGCTGCGCCTCTCCTTCTGGCGCTCTCTTGTCCTGATAGGGCTCGGCAAATTGTTGCGTTACGCTCTGGTATTTCTACTGGCCAGTCAGATCTTCTAGCCCTTTTTGTCACTCACGAGGTTACCGTGAACAAAGTCATACCTTTAACCATTCTGCTGGGCTTTACTCTGCCCGTGCTGGCGGCTCCGACTCTGGTCTCCGAGCAGGTCAAGGAGGAGGGCAAGCTCGCCATTCCTTACCAGATGTACAAGCTGGACAACGGCTTGACCGTCATTCTGGCGCCCGACAAATCCGATCCGCTGGTGCATCTCGACGTCACCTATCACGTCGGGTCGTCACGTGAGACGGTCGGCAAGTCCGGTTTTGCCCACTTCTTCGAGCACATGATGTTCCAGGGCTCCAAGCACGTCGGTGATCAGGAGCATATGCGGATCATCAACGAAGCCGGTGGTGACATGAACGGCACCACCAACAAGGACCGCACCAACTACTACGAAACCGTGCCGGCCAACCAGTTGGAGAAGGTACTGTGGCTTGAGGCCGACCGGATGGGCTTCCTGCTCGATGCGGTGAGCCAGAAGAAGTTCGAGATCCAGCGCGCCACCGTCAAGAACGAGCGGGCCCAGCGTATCGACAACCAGCCCTACGGTCTGGTGAGCGAGAAGGTGGGCGAGGCGCTCTATCCACGCACTCATCCCTACTCCTGGCAGCCCATCGGCTATGTGGAGGATCTCGACCGGGTTGACGTCAACGACCTCAAGCAGTTCTTCCTGCGCTGGTATGGCCCCAACAACGCGACTCTGACTCTGGGCGGCGATTTTGATACCAAGCAGGCTCTCGACTGGATCGAGAAGTACTTTGGCTCCATCCCGCGCGGCCCGGAAGTGGCCGAGCCGACGCCAAAACCGGTTACCCTGCCCGAGACCCGCTACGTGACGCTGCAGGACAAGGTGCACCTGCCGCTGCTCTATATCAGCTATCCGACCGTGTCACTGGGTGATCCGCAGGAGCCGGCACTCGATATGTTTGCCGATGTGCTCGGCGGCAGCGCCAGCTCCATGCTCTACCAGTCGCTGGTCAAAACCGGCAAGGCGATCGATGCGGGCGCCTCGCACTACTGTGAAGAGCTGGCCTGTACCCTGACCGTCTACGCCTATCCCAACCCGGCGGTGGATTGCAGCCTCAAGACCCTCAAGGCGGAGGTGGACAAGGTGATCGGCGAGTTCGCCCAGCGCGGCCTCAAGCCGGAGGATCTGGAGAAGGCGATCAACAGCTATCGCGCCTCGGCCATCTGGGGGCTCGACAGCGTCTCCGGCAAGGTGAGCCAGCTCGCCATGGGTCAGGTCTTTGCCCAGGATCCCAACTACGTCTTCAAGACCCTCGACGCCATCGGCAAGGTGACGCCGGAGCAGGTCAAAACCGCCTACGACCAGTTCATTGCCAACAAGCCGGCGGTAGTGTTGAGCGTGGTGCCCAAAGGCAAGAGCGACTGGCAGGTGGCGGCGCCCAACTTCACCCCCGCCAAGCGCGAGCTACCGGATTACAGCAAGCATGATGAAGCGCTGGCCGAGCGACCGGTAAAAGACAGTTTCGATCGCAGCGTACAGCCTAAGGCGGCCGATGCGGTGAGCGTCAAGGTGCCCGCCATCTGGCACGGCAAACTCGACAAGAACATCGAGATCATCGGCACCCGAAGTGACGAAATCCCCGCGGTTTCCATCATGATCGCCCTGCCGGGCGGTATTCGGGCCGAGGAGAAGGGGCAGCTGGGGCTGGCCAATCTGACCGCCGCCATGATGGGGCAGGGGTCGGTACGTCTGACCGAGGGGCAGCTCAGCGACGAGCTGCAAAAGCTGGGCTCAAGCATCGATGTCTCCAGTGCCCAGTACAACACTCTGGTCACCATCAGCTCGCTGGCCGACAAGTTGCCCCAGACCCTCGCGCTGGTGCGCGAAGTGTTCGAGCGCCCCGGTATGCGAGAGGCGGACTTCGAGCGGGTCAAGGCGCAAATGCTGCAGGGGATACAACAGGCCCAGCAGCAGCCTGAATGGCTGGCGGGACAGGCATTCCGCGAGCTGGTCTATGGCAAGAACAACCGCCTCGGCCAACCCTCCGATGGGGTGCCTGCCGATGTGGCCAAGCTGACGCTGGCTGATGTGAAGCACTACTATCAGGCCTACTACAACCCCTCCAACGGCAAGGTGGTGGTGGCGGGCGACGTGAGCCAGAAGCTGATCGAGGAGCAGCTCGGCTTCCTGAGCGACTGGAAAGGGGCGACGCCGGCTCTGGGGGATCTCAAACTCAAGGGCAAGCAGGCCAAGCCGGGCATCTATCTGGTAGACAAGCCGGGGGCGCCCCAGTCGGTGATCCGGATCGGTCGTCGCGCCATGCCGTTTGATACCACGGGGGATTACTTCACCGCCGGGCTGATGAACTTCAACCTGGGTGGCAACTTCAACAGCCGCATCAACCTCAACTTGCGGGAAGACAAGGGCTACACCTACGGCGCCAGCTCCGGCTTCTCCGCCAACCGCGAGGTGGGTACCTTCGCCACCGGCGCCAATGTGCGGGCCGATGCGACCGTCGATGCCATCCGCCAGTTCCTCAAGGAGATGGACAACTACCGCAAGAGCGGCCCGACGCCGGTCGAGCTGGCCTATATGCGCAGTGCGGTCTCTCAGCAGGATGCCCTCTCCTACGAGACTCTCGGCCAGAAGGCGGGCTTCCTGTTGCAGATGGTGATGTATGACCTGAAGCCGGACTATGTGCAGGCGCAGAACAACCTGATCAAGACGGTGTCGGCCGAGACGCTTAAGGCGAGTGCAGCCCGCTGGCTCAATCCGGCCGACATGGTGATCGTGGTGGTGGGAGACAAGCAAAAGCTTGAAAAACCCCTGAAGGAGCTTCATCTTCCCATCTATCCGCTGCAGTTGCCGTAACTGACGCTTTATAAAAATCAAGAGCCGCCCCGGATGGGGCGGCCTCACATGAGCCGTGAATATGACTACAACAAGCTTGTCACTCACCGAGTTGCTGACTGCGCTGGGGTCTCCCGAGCGATTGACTGCTCTCAAGGGGATCCGGCGCGGGATCGAGCGTGAATGTCTGCGCATCACGCCGGATGGCCGACTCGCCCAGAGTGACCATCCCCGGTCGCTGGGCTCGGCCCTGACCCATCCCAACATCACCACCGACTACTCGGAGAGCCTGCTGGAGTTCATCACCCCGGCCACCGACTCCCTCGACAGCCTGATGGAGCAACTGGGTGATATCCATCACCATGTGATGCGTCATCTGGGTGACGAGCGGATCTGGCCGCTCTCCATGCCCTGCTTCGTCGGTGGTGAGGAGAGCATCCGGCTGGCGCAGTACGGCAGCTCCAATATCGGCAAAATGAAGACCCTCTACCGGCAGGGGTTGAAGAATCGCTACGGCAGCCTGATGCAGGTGATCGCCGGAGTGCACTTCAACTTCTCCATGCCCGACAGTTTCTGGAGCGAGTGGCAGGATCTGGTGTGCGAAGGGTGCTGCAGCCAGCGCTTTATCTCCGACAAGTACATGGGGCTTATTCGCAACGTCTACCGCTTCGGCTGGCTGGTGCCCTACCTGTTCGGTGCCTCGCCGGCCATCTGCGACTCCTTCCTCAAAGGGCGCAAGAGCAACCTGCCGTTCGAGAAGACCGGCAAGGGCACCCTCTATCTGCCTTACGCCACCGCGCTGCGTCTCTCCGATCTGGGCTATACCAACAGCTCTCAGGCGGGGCTCAAGATCAGCCACGACAACCTGCCGGCCTATGTCAGCAGTCTGCGCCGTGCCATCAATACTCATGATCCCGAGTTCGCCAAGATCGGGGTCAAGGTGGATGGGAAATATCGCCAGCTCAACGACAACGTATTGCAGCTGGAGAACGAGCTGTACGCCCCGATCCGGCCCAAGCGCACCCCGCGCAGTGGCGAGAAGCCCTCGGATGCGCTGGAACAGCGCGGCATCGAGTACATCGAGCTGCGTACCGTAGACGTCAACCCCTTCACGCCGCTGGGGATCGACGCCGATCAAATCCGCTTCTTTGACCTGTTCCTGGTCTGGTGCCTGCTGCGTCCCTCTCCGGTGCTGAGCGAGGAGGAGATTGCCCGCAATCGCCGCAACCAGAGCAAGGTGGTACTGGAAGGGCGTCGCCCCGGCCTGACGCTTGAAGATGAGCAGGGCAATGCCATTGGCCTGAAAGAGTACGGCCTCAAGCTGTTCGACGAGCTGGCTCAGGTTGCCGACCTGCTGGATCGCTGCTGTGGTCGCAACCGCTACCGCGAGACGCTGGCAATGCATCGCGAGAAGCTGCTCGACCCCGAGCTCACCTACTCTGCCCGCATGCTCAAGGAGCTGCTGGAGAGCGGCAAGGACAACGGCTGCTATGGCGACAAGCTGGCGACCCGCTATCGCGAGGAGCTGCTGGCAGGCGAGTTGCAGTATTGGGATGAAGCCTACTTTGCCGGTGAGGCGAAGGATTCGCTGGCCAAGCAGCGCGAACGCGAGCGCAGCGACAGCCTGTCGTTCGATGACTTCCTGGCCGACTACTTCGGTACCAGCAAGACCACTGCCTGATGGCAGACCAAGAAAACAGCCGCTCAATGAGCGGCTTTTTTGTTTCCGGAAACCCAAGCGGTATCAGACGTGGTTATACATGGCCTCGATTTCGCTCTGGTACTTGGCTTCGATGATCTTGCGGCGCAGTTTCATGGTGGGGGTGAGTTCACCCAGCTCCATGGAGAAGGCGCTCGGCAGCAGGGTAAACTTCTTCACCTGCTCGAACTTGGCCAGCTCTTTTTGCAGATCAGTGATGCGTGATTCGAAGAACTCCACCACCCGGGAGTGGCGCAACAGCTCGGTCTTGCACTGGTACTGCAGGTTGATGGAGCGGGCGTACTCCTCCAGCGACTCGAAGCAGGGCACGATCAGCGCCGAGACGAAGTGGCGGGCATCGGCGACGATGGCGATCTGCTCGATGAAGCGATCCTTGCCGATGGTCCCCTCGACCAGTTGTGGTGCCACGTACTTGCCGTTGGAGGTCTTCATCAGCTCCTTGAGACGCTCGGTGAAGTAGATGTTGCCCTCGCTGTCGAGCTCGGCGGCATCACCGGTGCGCAGGAAACCCTCTTCGGTCATCACCTCGGCGGTCGCTTCCGGCTTGTTGTAGTAGCCGCGCATTACGGTGGGGGAGCGCACCAGCAGTTCGTTGTTCTCCCCCAGCTTCACTTCGATGCCGTTCAGTGCCGTGCCGATGGAGCCGAGCTTGAACTGCTGATCTTCGTAGCAGCAGACGGTGGCGGTGGTCTCGGTCATGCCGTAGCCGTATTTCAGGTTGAGCCCCATCGCCTGGAAGAAGAGGTTCACATCGTCAGCCAGACGGGCACCGGCGACCGGCAGGAACCGGGTACGACCGCCAAAACGGGCGCGCAGCTTGCGAAACACCAACCGCTCGGCCAGCCAGAGCTGGCCGTAGAGCAGGGGCGAGGCGGACTTGCCAGCCTGACGGGTGGCGACCATCTGCTTGCCGACGCGGGTGGCCCAGCCAAACAGGGCCTGACGCAGGCGCGGAGCCTGGGCAACCCGGGCCTGAATCATGGCGTAGGCCTTCTCGTAGAGGCGCGGCACGGCGCACATCACGGTCGGTTGCACGTCGCCAATCACATCCATCACCTTCTGCGGATCGCGGATGTAGACGTTCTCGGCGCCGCAATAGAGCACGTAGTAGCTCCAGGCACGCTCGAACACGTGGCTGAGCGGCAGCATGCAGAGCGACACATCCTGCTCATTGAGGTCGAGGCGGCTGTTGTGCATCTCGAAACAGGCGGCGATGTTGGCGAAATCGAGCATCACCCCTTTGGGCTCGCCGGTGGTGCCGGAGGTGTAGATCAGGGTCAGCAGATCATCCATCCGGTACTGGCTTTCCCGTACCCGCAGCTCCTGTTCGCTGGGCTGATGGTTGCCGGAGACCAGAAACTCCTGAAAGTGGCTCGCTTGCGGGCAGCCGCGCAGGTTGACGCTGCCGTCGAGGGCGACGATCTGGCGGATCTCGCCGCTTTCAATCAGTTGCAGTGCCTGATCGAACTGGGGCTGCTCGCCGACAAACAGCAGGCCGATGTTGGCATCGCGCACGATATAGCGCAGCTGATCAAGGGTGCTGGTGGGGTAGATGGGGACGCTGACGCCGCGCGCGGCGAGGATGCCGAGATCGGCCTGGGTCCACTCCGGCATGTTGCGCGAATAGATGCCGACCATTTCGGTGGGCTGGTGTCCAGCGCGGATCAGGGCCTGGGCACAGTAGTCCATGGCCTGACCCAGAGTGCGCCAGCCGATGGCACGCCATTGACCATCCTGCTGAACGCGCAGGGCAGCCTTGTTGCCAAGCCGGGCAATACGCTCGCGCATCAATTGAACCAGATGAAGCTTCGGCATCAATCAAACATCCTTTCGTAACAGTTGTACGCCCACGAGGGCACTAAAAAGCGGGCTAGAGTTTAAACTCCAATATTACGGCTTACAAGTGTTCGCCGTTTGTTCTGGATCACAAAGAGGGCAAATAGCCCATCTTCTGAACCGGGCGAGCGGTTTGGTTGAGACCGGATCCGACGTTAGAGGCAGAAGCTCAGAAGGCAAGGGGAGTGGGCAAGCGAAGTGGGACGGGAAATGGGGGGAGGTGAGAGGAGGGCTTGGCTCCCTCCTCTTTCAGTCAGTATGTCGGTGGGGCGTTATTGCCGGGATCAGCTGAAGTCGAACAGGCGCGACATCAACACGGCGTCTTCCCGATCCTGGCCGGTGCCATAGTAGTCGGCGCGGCGGCAATACTCGGCAAAACCGGCGCTCTCGTAGAGATTGATGGCGGTCTGGTTACCGGCGCGCACCTCGAGAAACCAGGCCTGTGCCCCGCTCTGCTTGCTGTGCGCGAGATAATGTTGCAGCAGCGCCCGGCCCAGCCCCTTGCCCTGAAAAGCGGGGTGGACGCAGATGTTCATCAGCGAGCTGTCGCCCGCCACCAGATCCGAGATATAGAAGCCCGCCGGCTTGCCATCGACCAGCATCAGGGTGTTGAGGTAGCGGGGGCCAAAGCAGGAGAGCAGGTTGGCCTGACTCCAGGGCTCCTTGTGGGCGGCCTGTTCGATGGGATAGACGAGGTCGAAGTCGGCTTCGAGCAGGGGGCGAAACTCAGGCATGGTAGCTCCGTGGGATAACGTCAAAGCCCGCCTCGACGGGCATGGGATTGGGTCAGGCTGTCTGGGCTGCGAGATGTGGCTGCAACTGTTGCCACAGTGCCCGCTTTTCGGCACTGCCGGGGGCGAGCGGGCAGACGAGGGCATCGGGCCAGCGGGAATCGGCCTCGGTTAGCCAGAGCAGCGGTGACTGCTCCTGTTGCAGCCAGTGCGCCTCGGGGGGCGTGCTCAGCAGCGTGACCTCATCGATTCTGATGGCGAGCAGCTGGCAGATATCCTCCAGCAGTGTCGCAGCAGGCAGTGCCTGAGCCAGCAGCCAGAGCTTGCCGGCAGGGCGAGGAGCCTGCGGGATAGCCTCTTGCGGCGATTCCGTACTGGCTACTTCTGCCTCTTCGGCAGGGGCGACACCCAGCATGGCCGGACGACGCAGCTGCCAGCTCTGAATGCCCATGCGGGCCAGCATGCTTTGACGTACGGGGTTTGTCATGGGTGAGTCACTCTCTTGGCTGCATTGGGGAAAATCGTGCCGGCAGGGTACACGCGAACGGGTTGCTCTGCACCCTTTGCGGCCCTCTGCGGGGGTTATCCGGTTTTTTTCCTGCCAGAGTCGGGTATTCTGGCGAAATAAGACCGGATAAATATCATAACAAGAGAAACCCCAAGGACGAACAGGTGGCCATCACCCCTTGGGCTTATCATCATCCCAGCCTGGAATTGTCTCTATGTCGCCTTTAGCTCAAGCCACGAACTCTGCGCGTGCCATTCCCATTCAGGAGCGACTGCCTCGCCTGCTGGCCGCTCTGGGGGAGGGGCTCTATGAACGGCAGGATGCCCTGCGCCTCGGTCTGCTGGCTGCGCTCAGTGGTGAGAGCGTGTTTCTGCTGGGCCCGCCCGGCATCGCCAAGAGCCTGATCGCCCGTCGCCTCAAGCTGGCATTCTTTGAGGCGCGCCACTTCGAATACCTGATGACCCGCTTCAGTACGCCGGAGGAGGTATTCGGCCCCCTCTCCATTCAGGCGCTGAAGGAGGATGGCAAATATCTGCGCCTGACCGCCGGCTACCTGCCTGAGGCAGAGGTGGTGTTCCTCGACGAGATCTGGAAGGCGGGCCCCGCCATCCTCAACACCCTGCTCACCGCCATCAACGAGCGGCAGTTTCGCAACGGCGACAGCCAGCACCCCATTCCGATGCGGCTGCTGGTGACCGCCTCGAACGAACTGCCAGCCCCCGACAGCGGGCTGGAAGCGCTCTATGACCGGATGCTGGTGCGGATCTGGATGGATCGGGTGCAGGAGAAGTCCAACTTTCAGGCGATGTTGGCCAGCGATGGTCATTCGCACCACAACCTGCCCGCTTCGTTGCAGATCCGCGGGGACGAATACGAACAGTGGCAGGGCGAGATTGAACAGGTACGGCTGCCGGATGCCTGCTTCGAGCTGATCTATCAACTGCGCCAGCAGCTCGACAGCCAGCTGGCCCACCGCTGCTATGTCTCCGACCGGCGCTGGAAGAAGGCGGTACGGCTGATCAAGGCGAGCGCCTTCTTCAATGGTCGCGATGAGGTAGCCCCTCTCGATTTGCTGCTGTTCAAGGATTGCCTCTGGCATGACGAGGAGTCTCGCACTGCCCTGCTGGAGATGATGACCGAGTTCTCCCGTCTCTACGGCTATCAGCAACTGGCGATGACCCGCCAGCTGCTGGCGCTGCGGGATCAGTTCAAACAGCTCAAACAAAGCGTGGCCCAGCGGCTCTGCACGAAAGCGCGTCAGCGCAAGCAGTGGTTTGGCCGGCGGGCGCGGGGGATCGAGATCCCGCTCGCCAATGCCAGACCCTTTGGCAAGCAGGTGCACTTCCATCTGCTCACGCCGGCATCGCTGGATGGCAGTGATCCCGAGCGGCTGACTGATACCCTGATGTTTGATCGTACCCTCCTTTCTCACTGGCGCCCCACCGGCGAGGCGCTGGTCGGCCATCCGCTTGGCAATCCGAAAGAGGGGCACTATGAGCTGGTGCTCGACGACGAACTGCGGCTGCAGGTGCTCGATATCCAGCGTCAGCAGATCCCGCTGGTGCTGGTGGAGCGCAGTGCCATCCCCGAGGTGGTGCTGGAGCCATGGTTGCAGGCGCTCGACGAGTTGCAGAGCCAGACCGGCAAGGTGCTGCAGGATCTCAAGCAGCAGCGCAGCCTGTTTGAACGCCATCAGCAGCACCTCTTTATCGCCTCGCGCTGGCTGCAGCAGGTGGAAGACAGCTTCTTCGTGCTGGGACGGGATCTCGAGCTGCTGCGCAGCGAGCTGGCGCAGTGGCGCGAGCGGTTGCCGAGACTGGACGGCTAAGGGGCAGATCATGCTTGAGATCGGCATGCTGGATCTGGGACTGCTGATGGGCGAGGGGGAGCTGGCGGGCGAGGTGGTGGCGCTGCTGGCGGCCTCGCCCAAGATTTCCGAATTTATCCGGCGCTCTCCGCTGCAGGGCAAACTGCTGAAAAAACGCCTGCAGAGCTGGGGCGAGCAGCTGGGGGAGGAGATCCGCCACAAGCCGGTGCCGGTGGCGCTGGAGCAGGAGTACTTGCTCTATCAGGCCCATCGGCAACTGGCGATGACCGAGCTGGTTGGTCGTCTGCCAAGCCTGCTGGAGTCGCTGGAGCAGTACAGCCCCTTCGCTGGCGAGGCGCGATCCTTGGTGCGTCAGCTGATGGCTCACCCCACCGAGGGGTTGTGCCAGCTCTTTATCGACAAGTGGCGCGCCAGTCTGGTGGGGAGCCTGCTGCAGCTGCAGCAGCAGATCGCCGAAGCGGAGCGGGAGAAGCAGCGTCAGGAGATTGAAGATCAGCTGCTGGCAAGCCGTACCCTGGCCGATGCCCTCGACCCCAACAAGATCTCCGCCGGTGGTCTGTGGGATCTGGCGCAGGGGAGTTGGCACAAGCGCAGTCTGGTACTGGTCAAGCAGTACGCCCGTATGCTGCAGCGCGAGCCGCTGCTGGCGGAGATTGCCGGTCTGCTTGGCCGCAGCGAGCGTGATCGGCGGGCGCAGGAGCAGCCGGTGCCGCCGGTCGAGGTGCTGGAGCTGGAGCCGGCCCCCAGCGATGATGTGCCCGACGATCTGGTGGGCATTCATCAGGCGAGCGACCTGATGCGGCTATTGCCAAGCGAGGCGGTGATGCTGGGCTTGCCCGAGCTGGAGCTGGAGTTCTACCGCCGCTATCTGGAGCGGCGCCTGCTCAGCTATCAGTCGCGGGGCACCCTGCCGCGCCAGCGCATCATGTTGCGTACCCCGGAGCAGGGAGGCAAGCAGCTGCAGCAGCGCGGCCCCTTTATCGTCTGCGTCGATACCTCCGGCTCCATGGGCGGATATCCGGAGGAGTGTGCCAAGGCGCTGTTTCTGGCCCTGCTGCGGGTGGCGATGGACGAGAAGCGCGGTTGCTATCTGATGCTCTTCTCCACCGAGGTGGCGACCCTCGAGATCACCGCCGATACCGGACTGGAGAAGGCGGAGCGCTTCCTCTCCATGAGTTTCCACGGTGGTACCGATCTGGTGCCCTGCCTGGAAAAAGTGCTGGCCAAGCTCGATGATCCCGCCTTCGCCAAGGCCGATGTGCTGGTCATCTCCGATTTCATCGCCCAGAGCCTGCCTCACGCCCTGCTCGATCAGATGAACCGCTATCGTCAGCGCCAGACCCGTTTTCATGCGGTGGCAATGTCCCGCCACGCCAAGCAGGCGCTGTTGCGGGTGTTCGACAACAGCTGGCTGCTCGATTGCGGCCTGCGCGGCCGCTTGTTGCGCCGTTGGCAACAGCACTGAGCCGTCGCTGCTCATGGCTGCTGTACGTTTGGGGATGAGCGGTTATGATGAGCTGCATAATCGCCGCCGCGTTCTCAAATGGGAGAAGAGATCCCGCATGATACGTTTCCTCGTCCTGCTTTTGCTGACCGGGCTCTGCAGTAGCCCGGTGTGGGCTGCCCGAGAACCGCTTGCCGAGCCAAAACTCTCCCGAGAGCTGCAACAGCTGGAGGAGGGGAGCCACCCAGAACGCATCTACCGGCTGCGGGTGGCCGCCCTTGCTGCCAACTATGACGTCTACCCGCCCGAGATACAGGGGCGCATCGTGCGCCTCCAGTGCTGGGCCATGCCAGCCGAGCGGGATGGCGAATATCGCCGGGTGGTGGAGTTTGCCGACAAGGCACTCCAGCGGGCCCGTGAACGCAAGGATGGCCTCACCGAAGCGGGCCTGCTCACCTGTCGCGCCTTTCATCAGCAGTTGCTGGGCAATATGAAGCAGGCCAAGGCCGATTACGAACAGGCGCTGCAACTGGCGCGCAATCTGGGTGACAGGTTGCAGGAGGCCGATATTCTCAGCCAGCGCGGCGACATGTATGCCTATCAGGGCAAGCTGGCGGAAGGGCTGCAAGAGCTGATGGAGGCTCACCGCGGTTATGAGGCTCTGGGGCTGGATGGCAAGGCGCGGGAGACGCTGGGCCACATTGCCAATGCCTATCGCCGGATGGGGCTCTATGAGCGGGCCGAGGGCTACTTCAAGGAGCTGGAGAAGGAGTACGAAAAGGAGGGAGAGGAGGAGCGCCAGATCAGTATCATCTCCCAACAGGGGGTGCTCTACAGCGAGATGGGGGAGTATGCGCGGGCGCGTCCGCTGCTGGAACAGGCGGAGCAGTTCTACCGGAAACAGCAGCAGGATGGCTTTCTAGCCTGGAGCCAGATTGAGCTGGCCACCATCCTCCACTATCAGGGCAAGGGCGATCAGGCCATGGCCAAGCTGCAGCAGGCCGAGGCGATTCTGCTCCGTAGTAGCGATATAGACAGCGTCACCCAGGGGCACTGGCAACTGGTGATGGGGATGGTGCTGGAGACGCAGGGCAAGCTATCGGAGGCGCTTGCCAGCCTTGCCAGAGCCGAACCCATCTTCGTCAAAGAGAATAATCAGCGCTTTTTGACCCGGCTCTACGAGGTGCGTTCGCGGATCTTCGAGTCGAAGGGGCAGATTAAAGAGGCGCTGGCCAATCTGAAGCTCTATGTCAAAACCCGCACGGCAGTCGAGAAGGTTCTGATGGAGCAGCGCACCCTGCAGATGCGCTTCGAATTCGACATGGCGCGCAAGGAGCTGGCCCACCAGACCCTCAAGACCAAACAGCTGCTGCAGGAGGCTGAACTCCAGCAACTGCGCGAGCGCCGCTACTGGCAATATCTGGTGGTCTCGTTGCTGCTGGTGCTGATGGGGATCGCCGTCTTCTATCAGCATCGCCGCTCCCGCAAGATGCACCATCTGGCGATGACCGACGAACTGACCGGCATCCATAACCGTCGCCAGATCCAGAAGCTGGGAGAGGAGTGTTTTCAGCAGTCGCGAACCAGTGGTCAGCCCTTTAGTGTATTGCTGCTCGATATCGATCACTTCAAGCTGGTGAATGACAAACTGGGACATCATATCGGCGACAGCGTTCTGGTGGCGGTCGCCAGCTGCGCCGAAGCGCAGTTGCGATCGCTCGATCGGATAGGACGCAACGGTGGTGAGGAGTTTCTGGTGCTGCTGCCTGACACGGGTCTTGATGAGGCAATCGAGGTGGCGGAGCGGATCCGTTATCACGTCTCTTTGCTGAAGGTTGATGGCGTACCGGAAGGGCACTCCATCCATGTCAGCATCGGTTGTGCCGAGCAAAGTCTGCTCGATGAGAACCTGGGAGAGCTTGTCCAGCGCGCCGATGCGGCCATGTATCGGGCCAAGCAGGCGGGACGCAACCGCGTGGAAACAGGCTTTTGACGGGCAGGGTATTGCGGGTGTTAGGGAGATAACTCCGAGAGAACACTCTTGCCAGTAATGACATCGGCAAGAGCGCTCACGGAGGTATGTCAGAAAGTCAGAAGAGAGTTATGCCCAAGCACTTCCGCCATTGAGGTGAATCACCTCACCGGTCATATTGCTGTTGTTCATCAGGAATAGCGCTGCCTGAGCATAATCCTCTCCTTCCCCCAAGCGTTTCAGGGGGAGGCTTTGCGCCACTGCCGCCACTTTTTGTGGGTCATTGCCTAACGCCTTAAGCAGCATGGGAGTCCGCATTGGGCCCGGGTTGATGACGTTGATCCGGCGGGGGGCCAGTTCTGTCGCCAGACTGTGAGTCAGTGTTTCGACGGCGCCAGCCGCAACGGCAGGGAGCGCCTTACCAAGTTGTGGGCGGCGCGTCACCATTCCGGAAGTGAGCACGATGGAGCCTCGTTCGGAAATCTTTGGTGCCGCGGCGCGGATCGCATGGACACTTCCCCAGAAGCGACTGTCCATATTGATTCTCAAATCCTCGATTGCGGCAGTGAGAAAGCTGCCTGGTCGCATGACAGCCGCGGTGATGACGAGATGATCCAGCGAATCCAGCTGGTTGAAAAACTGATTGACGGAGTCGACGTCGAGAATATCCAGTTGATGGCCATTGGCATTTGGGCCAAGTTCAGCCAGCGCACTGTCAAGCTGCTCACGGTTGGAACCACCGATAATGACCTTGGCGCCTTGCTCTATCGCATGTTGGGCGGTGGCCAGGCCAAGACCCGAGGTACCACCGATGATGACGATCTGTTGATTGTGCAGGGTGGAATGTTTCATGTAATGACCTCTCCATTATGTAGATACGGTTTACATATTTGTGGCTGGATAGGGAAAGTCCAAGTATGAAAATTTATCAATACTAGCTGCTATTGGTATGCGAAGAGAGGCAAGTCCACGCGTTCAGGATGCTGCCACCAGATTCGGGATGTTTGATTTTCTGTTCAGTTGGAACCTGTGAAAGGAGGGAACAGCTGCATTATCATCTCTTGTCAGGCTGGGTATTTTTCACCCGTGCGGGTATAATGTCGCGCAATTTTGCTTTGGCTCAGGCGAGAAGACCCATGTAACGCAACCCTCTTCCTCTCTCCACCGACAGACCAGATGTCTGCCAGAGTGGCCCGTTGCGTATCCATGCCGGACCGTGAGTCAATGCGGCATCCCGGAATTACTCCCACGGTGGCCAAGGCCGCCGCCCAATAGAAGAACGTTGAATTATGTCAGCTGAATTTCTGAGTGAAGTCTCCAAGAGACGCACTTTTGCGATCATCTCGCACCCGGATGCGGGTAAAACCACCATCACCGAAAAGGTTCTGCTGTTCGGACAGGCCATTCAGCGCGCCGGTACCGTCAAGGGCCGTGGCTCAGGCCAGCATGCCAAATCCGACTGGATGGAGATGGAGAAGCAGCGTGGTATCTCCATCACCACCTCGGTGATGCAGTTCCCCTATGCCGACTGTCTGGTCAACCTGCTCGATACCCCGGGTCACGAGGACTTCTCCGAAGATACCTACCGTACCCTGACCGCTGTCGACTGCTGCCTGATGGTCATCGATGCCGCCAAGGGTGTTGAAGACCGGACCCGCAAGCTGATGGAAGTGACCCGTCTGCGCGATACCCCTATCCTCACCTTCATGAACAAGCTGGACCGCGAAGTGCGCGACCCGATGGAAGTGATGGACGAGGTGGAACGCGAGCTGAAGATCATGTGCGCCCCCATCACCTGGCCTATCGGCTGTGGCAAATCCTTCAAGGGTGTCTACCACCTCTACAAGGATGAGACCTATCTGTATCAGACCGGTCAGGGCCACACCATCCAGGAGAAGCGGGTGGTCAAGGGGCTGAATAACCCGGATCTGGATGCCGCCGTCGGCGAAGATCTGGCCCAGCAGTTGCGTGACGAGCTGGAGCTGGTGCAGGGCGCCTCCCCCGAGTTCGATCACGATGCCTTTATCGCTGGCGAGATGACTCCGGTCTTCTTCGGTACCGCGCTTGGCAACTTCGGTGTCGACCACATGCTGGATGGCCTGACCGACTGGGCGCCGGCGCCCATGCCGCGCAAGGCCGAGAGCCGTGAAGTGGTGGCGACCGAGGAGAAGTTCTCCGGCTTCGTGTTCAAGATCCAGGCAAACATGGATCCGAAACACCGCGACCGTATCGCCTTTATGCGTATCGTATCAGGCACCTACAGCAAGGGCATGAAGATGCGCCACGTGCGTATCGGCAAGGATGTGAACATCTCCGACGCCGTGACCTTTATGGCCGGTGACCGGGAGCAGGCGGAAGACGCCTTCGCCGGTGACATCATCGGTCTGCACAACCACGGTACCATCCAGATCGGCGACACCTTCACCCAGGGTGAAGATCTCAAGTTCACCGGTATCCCGAACTTTGCACCGGAACTGTTCCGCCGCATCCGCCTGCGCGACCCGCTCAAGCAGAAGCAGCTGCTCAAGGGGCTGGTCCAGCTCTCCGAAGAGGGCGCGGTACAGGTGTTCCGTCCGCTTATCAGCAACGATCTCATCGTCGGTGCGGTCGGTGTGCTGCAGTTCGACGTGGTGGTTTCGCGCCTCAAGAGCGAGTACAACGTCGAGGCCATCTACGAGGCGGTCAACGTCTCCACCGCCCGCTGGGTGGAAGGGAGCGACGTCAAGAAGTTCGAAGAGTTCAAGCGCAAGAACGAGGTCAACCTGGCCCTCGATGGCGGTGACAACCTCACCTACATCGCGCCGACCATGGTCAACCTGCGCCTGGCACAGGAGCGCCACCCGGACGTCGAGTTCCGTCAGACTCGCGAGCACTGATAAGCGCTTGCATGCTCAGCAGACAAGATAAAAAAGACCCCGCTTCGGCGGGGTCTTTTTATTGGTGTAGCAAGGTGCCGTCTGGCGTAGACTCTCAAAAGGTGCGCAGCAAACGGGCCGGATTGCCGGCATAGGTGCCGGGGATCTCGATATCCCGGGTGACGACGGCTCCGGCGCCAATGACGGCGCCCCGGCAGATGCGGACTGGCAAAATGGTGGCATTGGAGCCGATGCTGACCTCATCCTCAATGATGGTTCGGCCCCAATGGGACGAGTCCGGGTCGGGAGACCCCTCCTTGAAGAGATCGTTGGCAAACATCACTCCGTGACCGATAAAGCACGCTTCACCTATGGTGACGTGCTCGCAGATAAAGGTGTGCGACTGGACTCTGGTTGCGCGGCCGATGGTGACGTTGGCCTGCACTTCCACGAAGGGGCCGATAAAGACATCGTCCGCCAGAGTACAGCTGTAGAGATTGACGGGCTCAACCAGTTTCACCCGCTCGCCGAAACGGACATCACAAATGCCAACGGTGTGTCGTGTCGGCTCATTCATGATGCGCCTCTCTGTTCCAGATCGAGCAGCATGCAGATTTCGCAATCCCCGTGGCTGGTGCAGCCAAGGGGGCCGGGCAGATGTTCAAAGCCCAGTGATTCGTACAGGCTGGTGGCTTCGCGCAGCACCTCGGTGGTCTCCAGATAGCAGCGCCGATAGCCAAGGGCGCGCGCCTCGTCCAGCACCTGCAACACCAGACGCTTGCCCAGACCTAGGCCACGCAGGGTTGGCAGGAAGTACATCTTCTGCAATTCGCATACTTCCTCCTCGCCAGCCAGCGGGGCTATGCCGCCGCCACCGAGAATGGAACCGTCCGGCCCCTCGATGACCCAGTAGCGGCTCGCCTCCTCCTGATAGGTTTGATAGAGCCTGTCCAGATTGGGATCAGAGACGCCATATCCCTTGTCGGCGGTGAGCCCGTACTCCGCCGAGACGGTGCGGATCACCATGGCGATCTGGGGATTATCCGCTTCTGTGATGGCGCGGATGCGGTAGCCCTGCTGGCGGCGGGCGCGGGAGAGGGCGCTGCGGTAGAGTAGCATGCCGCTCCACAGCTGTTCGCGCTCGGGTTGGCTCAGCTGCGCCAGCATCTCCTCCATGGCGTGATCCATCTCCCGATGCAGCGTCAGCAGCATCGCCTGACCTTCGGCTGTGAGGCGGGCCTCCTTGCTGCGGCCATCGGAGGGGTGGGGATGCCAGCTGATGAGGTTGCGCTCAGCCAGGCGGGCCAGCGGGCGGCTGGCATTGGATTTGTCGATGCGCAGTTTCTCGGCCAGCTGCTGGTTGGTGGCCGGTGCGCTCTCCAGCTCGATCAGCAGATGTGCTTCGATGGGGGTGAGTGCCAGCTGGCCACAATGCTGGGAGAGCATGCCCAGTTCGCGAACCAGATCGCGCGACAGGGCGCGCAGGGGACGGGGATCCATGTCGGGATTTCCTATTTAGTTGTGCCTGACAACTAAAATAGTCTAAAAGTTGTAATGCGCAACTTTTTTATCGTCCCGGCAGGTGAACAATAGCGGCAGCCCCTGGGGCTGCCGCAGGATAGCGAGCGTCAGGCTGCGGCTCTGGCGGCCAGTTCCGGACGGCGGGAGAAACAGTGGGCAAGCAGCAGCATGGTGGCCACGCCCACCGTACCCAGCACCAGCCAAGGGAGGGCGGGTTGGCCCTGCTCCATGGCGTAATCGTAGAGCGAGCCGCCCCCCACGTAACCGGTCATGCCGCCGACGGCGAGGCCGAGCCGGCTAAAACCCATGTAGCTGCCACGGGCTGCCGGATTGGCCAGCCGTGTCATCAGGGTCTCTCGGGCCGGTTCGCAGATGATGATCCCGAGATAGAAGCAGGCCAGCAGCACGAAGAGGCCGGACAGGGTGCTGACGAAAGCGACCAGACCTATCCCCACCGTCATCATCAGGATGCCTGCCAGCAGGCGATTCTCGAGGCGATAGCGCCGTTCGCTGAAACGGGCGATGGGGTAGAGCAGCGCCAGTGACAGCGCCGTTTCCAAGCTGTACATCCAGCCCACGGCGGTGGTACTGCCGGAGAGCTGTTTGACCAGGATGGGGAAGATCAGCATCACCTGCACCCAGAGCATGTAATAGCCGCTTAAGATCAGCACCAACCGGCAGAAGGCGCGATCCGCCAGCACCTTGCCCAATCCCTGACGCATTGGCGTCGGCTTGATGGAGAGACGATAGGCGGGCAGCAGCGTCCAGTTGCAGAGTGCCGCCAGCGTGAATAGCCCGGCACCCAGCAGGCAGACGTAGGTGAAGTCGAAGCGCAGCAGCCAGCTGCCGAGCAGGGCGCCAGTGACGGCACCCGCGCTCTCCAGCATCATCAGCAGGGAGATAAAACGGCCCCGCTCATGGGGACGGGTGAATTTGATCACCAGCGCAGCCCGGGGTGGGTCAAACAGGCAACCGCCCAGTCCGGAGAGGAAGCAGGAGAAGATCAGCATGGCGCCGCTGTCGGCCCAGGCCAGCGTAGCGAAGCCGATGGCCCGCAGCAGCATGCCGGTGACGATGAGCGGGCGGGCGCCGAAACGGTCGGCGAGCGAACCGCCGAAGATCCCCAGCCCCTGCTGGGTAAGCTGGCGCAGCCCGAGCGCCAGCCCCACCAGACCGGCGGCCCAGCCGAGCTGGTCGACGAAGCGCAGGCTGATCATCGGCATCACCACAAAGAAACCCAGGATCACCAGTGTGGTATCCAGCGCCAGAAACCAGCGTCCCCAAAACCTCGCCCTATCGACCATAACGCCCTCTCATTTACAGATAACTTCATTCTGGAGAGGGTTTAGATATAGTGGTAGACGACAACTACCTATATTTCATATCAGGATTATTTATGTCTATGGATCTGGATGATCTGCAACTGCTGCTGGATGTGGCCGAGCTGGGCAGTTTTAGTCAGGCCGCAGCCATCCGCGGCTGGTCACAACCACTGGTCAGCCAGCGGATTGCCCAGCTGGAGGTGAGCCTCGGGGCCCCGCTGTTTCAGCGTCATCGGCGCGGTGTGACCCCGACCCGTGCCTGCGAGGAGTTTCTTCCTGCCGCCCGCTCGGCGCTGGCCACCCTGAGTGAAGGACGGTTGGCACTGCAGGGGGCACCGGCACTGCCCTGTATCCGTCTCTCCAGCCTCCCTTCGCTCACCTCGGTGGTCTTTGGCTCGCTGTTGATGGAGCTGGTGGATGAGCCGTTCGAGATCCGCTGCACCACGGATCACTCGGGCGACATCATGCAGGCGCTGCTGACCGGGGAGGCAGATATCGGCTTTGTGCTCAAGCGCCCGCCTGTCTCCGGCCTGCAGATGGAGCTGCTCTGCTGCTCTCCCATCATTGCCATCGCTTCGCCGCTGCATCCCCTGGCCGGGTGCCACGGTCTTACGCTGGAGGACATCGCCGATCAGCGGCTGGCGCCCCAGGTGTGGGGGCCGGGGTGTGATGCCTTCATTCAGCAGTTGCGGCGGATCCGCCGTGTTGCCAGCCCCATTCACGGCATACAACCGGCGAGTGCGGCGCGGGAACTGGCGCTGGAGCACGGCTTTATCACTTTGATGCCGGAGCTGGCGATTGCGCGGGATCTGGAGATGGGGCGACTGATCAGGCTCGATGTGGTCAATTTGCCGCAAGATCACTGGGACGTCATGATGGCCTGGCGCGGTGGCAAGCGGCCCAATCCCGCCAGAGAGACGGTACTGGCTATGGCCCGGTCACTGGCGAAACGGTGGCGCAAGGAGTAAAGGGCGCGGGGCAGTCCCCGCGCCGGAGGATCAGTAGCTGGCCTTGAGGGTCACGCCACTGAAGGCCGCAAAGCCGGAGAGCTGGACGTACCAGGTACCTGCCTTGGGATTGGTGAACGAGCAGCTTTCGTTGTTACCGCCTTTGTAGGGACGGCAGTCGTAGCTGCTGCTGGTTGGGGCAGAGCCAAAGCGGACGTAGAGGTCGGCATCACCGGTTCCGCCGCTGCTGTTGATCTGCAGTGACTTGGTGCCCGCCGGTACGGTCAGGGTGTAGTTGAGCTTGCCACCCTTGCTGGCGGCGAGGTTGCTCAGCGGCACGCCGTTTTGCAGCACGTTGTCGCTTGGTGGCGGCGTGGTGCCGCAACTGGCATCGACCCCGACGGTCTGGAAGGCGCGTGTTACATCCGCCTGACTGTAACCCAGATCGGCGGTGGCCCGGCTGACACCGCAAGCCCCTTGCTGGTAGTCGGTGTTGGCGCCCCAGTAGAGGCGGTTGGCCAGCACGAACACCTCGAACGCCTTGCGGGTGTTCCAGCCGCTGCTGTTGGCCAGCAGGTAGAAGGCGCGGTTATAAACCCCCGAGCTGTGGTGCACGTCGATGCCGTCGTAGTAGTCGCTGGCATGGCCGATGGATTTGCCATCCCGGGTCGGATCCTCGAAGTAGCGCAGGGAACCGTTGCCCTTGAAGATCTGCGCCCCGACCAGCCAGTCGTTGCTCCCCTTCATGTAGAACTCGGCCGCTTCCCCCGCCATGTCGGAGAAGGCCTCGTTGATCCCCCCGGACTGACCCGAGTAGACCAGCCCCGAGTTCTGTTCGGTAAAGCCGTGGCTCACCTCGTGGGCTGCCACGTCGAGGCTTACCAGCGGGTAGAAGGTAGTGGCGCCGTCCCCGAAGGTCATCTGGCTGCCATCCCAGAAGGCGTTCTCGTAATTCTTGCTGTAGTGAACCCGCATCTTCAGCTTGAAGGTCAATGGTGCCGTGTTGTACCAGTTGCGATACATGTCGAATACCACGTTGCCGAAATAGTGGGCGTCGTTGAGCGGCGAGTAGGCGCCGTTGATCTCCTTGACCCGGTTTTCCGGGCAGGTGAATTGGTGGATGGTGCCGCCAGAGGTGGCGTGGTTGAGGTTGATGGTATCGACGTTGGGGCTGGTCATCCGGCAGCTGTCATCGACGATGAGCGGGCCAAAATCGGTACCGTAGAAGTATTTGCCGGTCTTGATGTTGCCCCCCGGGCCGGTCGCATTCTTGTGGTTTATCCCCTCCCAGCGTTTGAGCTCCTCGCCGCTTTGGGCATCGAGGATGACGAAGGGGCGGCTCGGTTTGTCACTTTCCGCGACGAAGGAGACCTGATAGACCAGCCGGGCCAGACCGTTCTCGTCCTGCATCACGTAAAGCTTGATCTGCTCGTTGCTCCCCTTGCTGCCCGCCTTGGCCTTGCTGGCGGCATCCTGTGGCGAGAGGGTTGCGACCGGGCTCGCCACATCCTGATCAATCTGGCGCAGCATGCGCCCGGTGGCTTGCTGTAGCTGGCCGCTCAGGCTCTTGTCAGCCACCACGACCTGGCCCATTACCGGAATGCCGTTCCAGGTCTGCTCGTAGCGGATCCGCTGTTGTCCGTTGGGCAGTTTGACCACCCGCACCTGACGAAACTCGCCATCTTCCAGCTGCAGTGTACCGGCGCCGGCATTAAGGCCAGACATTGCTCTGGCGCTGCTTGCGTTAACGTTGATCTCGACTTCTTGTGCCGCCATGGCGGCACCTCCCCAACAGGCCAGTGCCACGGCCAGAAATACTTTATTCATCTCTTCTTTCCTTAAATCGATGATGTTGTTGAACCGACCCTTGGTCGGGCATTTTCAAGCTAGTTCCGGGGTAAAAAAGTGCCTCCTGTCAGATGTGACAGCGCAGCACAGAGGGGTAGCAGGATCTGCTGAAAGGCCCGTTTTGGGCATCAAAAGGAGCCGTTCAAAGAGCGTTATCCGGTTTCAGAGAGCCACCCTCCTCTTTGGAGGGAGAGAAATAGTTCGGGGCTGCCGCCTCTTCGTACCGAGAGGGGAAATGAGGAGGTGACAAAAGTGGCTGGCGTGCCAAGTTGCGATTGGCTACATTGGGGCAGCCTCATGTTTTGGCGACTGATTTAAAAGGAGAATCCCATGTTTTCATGGCAGTTGGATGACGAGCTGGCGCTGCTCTTCTTGCAGCCAGACATGGCGAGCGAGCTGTTTGCCCTCTGCAATGACAACCGGGAGTACCTCTCCCAATGGCTGCCGTGGCCCCCTTTCATTTTACGTCCAGCCGACAGCGCGACTTTTATCCGTCATGCCATCGAGAAGTTTGCCCGTGGCGAGGGGCTTACCACCGCCATCGAGTATCAGGGGGAGGTGGTTGGGGTCATTGGCTACAACAGCATCGATCACGATCTTGGCAAGGTGGTCATCGGCTACTGGCTGGCGGAGCGCTGGCAGGGCAACGGCATCATTACCCGGGCTTGTCATGCGCTGATCCATCACGCCTTTGAGGAGATGGGGATGGAGAAGGTGGAGATCACTGCCGCGACCGACAATGAGCCCAGCAGAGCCGTCTGTGAACGGCTCGGGATGCAGCAGGAGGGGATTACCCGACGCGCGGAGCGACTGGGTTCCCGGGTCGTGGATCATGTTCACTACAGCCTGCTGCGCGATGAATGGCTCGGGCAGAGAGACTCCTGATGGCGCTACCCCATATCAAAACCCCGCGGGCCCACCTGACGGTGCTGACCCCCGATCAGGCCCCGATGATCCTCGACTTTTACCGGCGCAATCGCGACCACCTTACCCCGTGGGAGCCGCTGCGCGATGACCATTTCTACACCCTTTCTTACTGGCATAACCGGCTGCAGGATAGCTACAGCCAGTTTTTCAACGGCACCGGCGTCAATCTGGTGGCGCTCGATCCGGCTGGTGAGCGGGTGATCGCCACCTGCAACTTCAGCAACATCATGATGGGGATCTTCAAGGCGTGTCACCTCGGCTATGCCATCGACCGGCAGCATGAGGGGCAGGGGCTGATGCAGGAGATCCTGACTGCCGCAATCGACTATCTATTTCGCGAGCAGGGACTGCATCGCATCATGGCCTGCTATATGCCCGCCAACCTGCGTAGCGGTGCCTTGCTGGAGCGACTCGGATTCGAGCGGGAGGGGTATGCGCGGGAGTATCTGATGATCAATGGCCGCTGGGAGGATCACATCCTCACCTCGCTGATTAATACCGGCGCCTTGAGCGGTAGATAAAAAAACGGGCCCATGGGGCCCGTCTTTCAATGAGGTGCAGGCTTAGTTGGCCTTGGCATCGCTCACTGCAGCTTCAACCTTGGTAGCCGCTTCGTCAGCAGCTTTTTCTACGGTTGCAGTCGCTTCGGAGGTGGCTTTCTCTACGGTAGAGGTGGCTTCGCTAGCGGCTTTTTCTACAGTTGCAGCAACTTCGGCGGCCGGAGCAGCAGCAGGAGCGGCAGCTTTTTCTTCTTTCTGACCGCAAGCAGTCAACATCAGACCCAGGACACCGGCTACCAGTACTTTGTTCATGTGCATTCCCTCAAAAAAAGATGGAGAGATGGTCGGTACAACCATCACTGCGCCCACCGTGACCCGGAATAAGACAAGAGGCCGGGACTCAGGGAGGCGGGCGCAATATAGCCCCATTGGTTACCGATGAAAACGGATATCACAATGACATTTTTTCGTGCAGTGGATAAAAAGCTCCACTGCAACGACTGATATCAATACAAGATGCCGCTTATTTGCGGTTGATGCACAATAAACCACCAAATTATTCATGTTGATTGGCAGTTTAAACGGTATCCATATCTGTCAGAGTGGCAACCTGCTCCGCGTTAGTCAGACAGCTTCTGACAGCTCAGCCGTTGCCCCAAGCGGTTGCTCTCGCGGGCAAGGTCCAGCAGTGCCATCACCGCCAACGCTTCCGTGGCGGGTACCGGGTTATCTCCCTCACCTCTGATGGCGGCACAGACGCCGCGGTAGTAGGCGCCGTAATCACCCGCTTCGCCGGTCAGGCTCTGTTGCTGCAATTGGCCATCCACAATTCGACTGAGCTGACCGGGTTCGCTATCCAGCCCCCAATCCGCTGCCGGTGGCCGCTTGCCCAGCTTGAGCTGATCTTCCTGCACATCCATACCGAATTTGACGAACGAGCCCTGACTGCCGTGAATGACAAAGCGCGGCATGGTAGCCGATACCAGACAGCTGCCATGCAGGATCACTCGCATCTCGCCGTAGCCCAGCACCACATGGAAGTAGTCGTCCGCCAGTGCTCCTGGGCGCTGTCCGGAAAGGTCTGCCTGCAGCCAGTTCGGTTGGCCGAACAGCTGCAGCGCTTGATCCAGCACATGGGGGCCGAGATCGAACCAGAGGCCGGAACCCGGGCCACCCGCTTCGCGCCAGCGCTGACGCACCTCGGGACGATAGCGATCGAAATGGGATTCAAACTGGGCGATCTGCCCCAGTGTCCCCTCGGCAATCAAACGGCGCACGGTAAGAAAATCCCCGTCCCAGCGCCGGTTGTGGAAGATGCTGAGCAGTCGCTGCTGTTTGCGGGCCAGCTCGACCAGCTCTGCCGCTTCGGCCAGATCCAGTGCAAACGGCTTGTCGATGACGACGTGCTTGCCAGCCAGCAGCGCCTGACGGGCCAGAGGTGCGTGGGTGTCGTTGGGGGTGGCGATGACAACCAAATCGACCGAGCCATCGGCCAGCACCTGTTCCAGCGAGCCGACCCGGCAGCCGGGCAGATCGGCCTGTACCTTGGCCGAATCGCTGCTGACCACCCAGCTCAGGGACAAACCGGGCGTGGTGGAGAGGAAGGGGGCGTGGAAGGTCTTGCCTGCAAAGCCATAGCCCACCAGGGCGGCGTTGAGAGAGTGGCTCATCGGGGTTCTCCGCTGACGTCGAGTGACAAACAAGAAGGGGGCCCATGGCCCCCGGAGTGTGCATCAGAGCACAGGATTTATTGCAAACACAAGCGGCGTCCGCGGCGCGTCATCAGCATCACCAGCGGTGGCAGCAGCAGCCACATATGCAGCGCCAGCTGGCTGAGCGGGTCGTGCATCAGTGCGCCGGTCAGGCCAACCAGTGCACCGGATCCGCTCATCTGGAACAGCCCGAGCAGGGCAGCAGCGGTACCGGCGCAGTGGCCGAACGGTGCCAGCGCCATCCCGGCGGCCGAACCCAGAATCATGGCAAAGCCGATGCTGGAGAGGAATACCGGCCCCATCATCGCCAGCGGATGTTCGATGTGCATGGCCAGGGTCAGGCTGATGGCGGAGAGCATCAACACCAGCAGGCCGATACGCAAGGTGCGTCTTGGCCCCACCTTGGCGATAAAGCGCGGCGCCATAAAGCAGGCCAGAATGTTGAGCGCGGCGTTGGCGGTAAACCAGTAGCTAAAGCCGCTCATATCGAGCCCCAGTTTCACCATCAGCTGCACCGGCGCAGCGGTGACATAGGCAAGGATCACCGCCATCGCCAGCATGCACAGTGCCGCATTGAACAGGAAGCTGGGGGAGCGCAGTACCGGGCTGTAACGCGACCAGCTGATGAGCGCCCCTTCGCTGCGGGTCTCCTCCGGGCGGGTCTCCGGCATCCGCCACAGCAGCCAGCTGCCAACGATGACCGCATAACCGGCCATAAACCAGAAGTTGGCAGACCAGCCCGCCTTGGCGGTGAGCCAGCCACCGAGCAGGGGGGCAAGGGCTGGGATAAAGCAGATGGCGCCATTGAGATAGGAGATCATCTGGCCGCTCTTTTTCGGGCCATAGCTGTCACGCACCACCGAGAAGGCGGCGACCGAGGTGGCGCAGGCGCCAAAGCCCTGCAGCACCCGGGCGATCATCAGCTCGCCGAGGCTTGCGGCGAACCCTGCGCCCAGCGCGCTCAGGCCATAGAGCAGCACGCCACCCAGTGCAACCGGCTTGCGGCCATAGCGGTCGGCCAGCGGCCCGACCAGCAGTTGTCCCAGCCCCATGCTGAACAGGAACCAGGTGATGGTGCCCTGCATCAGGGTCACTTCCGCTCCGAGCTGTTCAGCCATCTGCGGAATGGCGGGCAGGTAGATGTCGATGGCCAACGGACTGAACAGCACCAGCAGTACGAGTAAAAGAATCAATGGCATCTGTCACCTCTCTATCAGCCGGAATTGAATTGGTGCGCGAGTCTACTGGCTCAAAGTAATGAATAGAAATGGTATTTAATCACTTTGGTTATTCCTCTGTGGAAACATGTATCAAAAAGCGCTCTATTGAAAGGGGGATAACTCCCTCTCAAGCCATCGCTGCTGCTGTAATTGACGCTTTTACTAAACGCTTGCGCCGCATAGAATGCGCTGATTATTTTTGCGGAGGTGCTCGATGAACAAGCTTGTCCTGGCAACAGGTAACCAGAAAAAGGTGAAGGAGTTGGCCGCCATGCTGGCCGACATGAAGATCCAGGTGATCCCGCAGAGCGAGTTTGCTGTCTCCGATGCCGACGAGACCGGCACCACCTTCGTTGAAAACGCCATCATCAAGGCGCGCCACGCCGCCCGCATCACCGGCCTGCCCGCCGTTGCCGATGACTCCGGTCTGGAAGTGGATCTGCTGCAGGGTCGTCCCGGGGTCTACTCCGCCCGCTTTGCCGGTCAGGGTGCCGGTGACAAGGCCAATATCGAGAAGCTGCTGGCTGAGCTCAAAGGTGCACCCGATTACCTCAAGAGCGCACGATTCTGGTGTGTGCTGGTCTATATGCGCCACGCCGACGATCCCACCCCCATCATCTGTCAGGCGAGCTGGGAAGGGATGATCATCGACGAGCAGCGCGGTCAGCATGGCTTTGGCTATGACCCCGTCTTCTTCGTGCCGGATCACGACTGCACCGCCGCCCAGATGCCGGCCGAGCTGAAAAACCAGCTGAGCCACCGTGCCCAGGCGCTGGCCAAACTGAAAGCGGCGCTGGCGGCTCACTGAGTTAAGCCTCCACCGCCCATCGCATATTGTCATCTACAATGGGGGCCTTGAGCCCCCGTTTTATTGGAACGTCCATGCTGCAACTGCCGCCTCTCTCCCTTTATATCCACGTGCCCTGGTGTGTCCAGAAGTGCCCCTATTGTGACTTCAACTCCCATGCCCAGAAGGGGGAGTTGCCCCATCTCGAGTATGTGGCGGCCCTGCTGGAGGATCTGGAGCAGGATCTGAAGTGGGTGCTGGGACGACCTCTCTCCTCGATCTTTATCGGCGGCGGCACCCCCAGCCTGCTGACGGTAGAGGCGATGCAGGCCTTGCTGGATGGCGTGCGTGCCCGCATTCCGCTCACCGCAGATTGCGAGATCACCATGGAGGCCAACCCGGGCACGGTGGAGGCGGACAAGTTCGCCGGTTTCCAGCGTGCCGGCATCAACCGCATCTCCATCGGGGTACAGAGCTTCCAGCAGGAGAAGCTGACCCGGCTCGGCCGCATTCACGGCCCGGAAGAGGCGCGCAAGGCCGCCGCACTGGCCCACGCCATCAAGTTGCCCACCTTCAATCTGGATCTGATGCACGGTCTGCCGGATCAGAGTCTGGATGATGCCCTTTATGACCTGCAGCAGGCTATTGACTGCGCCCCGCCGCATCTCTCCTGGTATCAGCTCACCATAGAGCCGAACACCGCATTTGCCTCCAAGCCGCCCAAACTGCCGGAAGATGACACCCTGTGGGACATCTACGAGCAGGGCCACGCCATGCTCACCGCCAGTGGTTATCGCCAGTACGAGATCTCGGCTTACGCCAAAGAGGGCTATCAGTGCCATCACAATCTCAACTACTGGCGTTTCGGCGACTATCTGGGGATTGGCTGTGGTGCCCACGGCAAGGTGACCGATCTCGCAAACCAACAGATCCTGCGTACCGCCAAGGTGAAGCATCCGAAAGGGTATCTGGACAAGAGTCGTCCCTATCTGGACGAGCTGTGGCAGGTGACGGCAGACGATCTGCCGCTCGAATACTTTATGAATCGCTTCCGCCTGTTTGAACCGGCCCCCAAGGCGGAGTTCGAGGCCTACACTGGCCTGCCGCTGGAGCGGGTGGAGACGGTGCTGACCATTGCCCAAAGCAAGGAGCTGATCGACGATCTGGGGGATAGCTGGCAGCTTACCTCCCTCGGCCATCGTTACCTTAACGTGCTGCTCGAACTCTTTATGGATGAGTAAGCGGCCTGTTGAGGTGCGCTTTTGAGGCGGTGAGTTGGCGTTGCCAAATCGCTTCTTCTGTCAAAACAATCAGGGCGCCAATGGCGCCCTGATTGTTTATGGTCGGTAGAAACCCGCTCAGCAGCAGACGCGGATCATCTGCTGTTGGCCGGGCTCCCACCGCTTGCCAAATTTGGCCTTGCGCTGGTAACTCCCCTTGCCCTTCTTGTTGCGCTCGACCCGGCTACGAAACAGCGGATCAGAGAGCAGGGCGTGCAGATGGTTATCCTTTATCTCGCCGCGCTGATGGGCATAGTTGCCCCCTTGCGCATGCTCCTCATGGGGGAGGGCGGGTTGGTCGACCCGGATCTTGGCCATGACGGCTCCTCTTCTTGCTCTTGGTGTGCTGACTCTTGTCACTGGATGGCGGTTTTCGCTACGGGCGCCTGTTCAGATGAGTGCCCGGCAACCGGATCTATTGGCTCCGGTTAAAAACGCGGCGATTTTGTCACCAAATTGCCGCGGGAGCAATGACCCGGCTGGTGCCGTCAGCCGTGAACCGGGTCATGCTCATCGTGGCCGTGATGCTCGTGATGAGCTGGTGCTCCTGACTCCAGCGTTTCCAGAATGGCGCAGTGCTCCGCCGAGCGGGGGCCGCCGCAGCAGATGTTGGAAAGCTCGCGCAGGTTGTCGCGAAAGCGGGTCAGTTCGATGATCTTCTGCTCAACCTGGGCCAGCTTGGTGTCGGCTACTGCTTTCACCTCCTGACAGGTGACCTTGGCCTTGTTGGTATCTAGATCGAGCAGCTCGCCGATATCGGCAAGGGAGAAGCCCACCGACTTGGCGCGAATGATGAACTCCAGTCGCCGCTTGTCCTGTTCGCTGTAGAGGCGGTAGCCGGATTCGTTGCGGATCCCCGGCGAGATGAGCCCGTTCTTCTCGTAAAAACGCAGGGTATCCGCCTTGACCCCGCATGCCTTGGCCAGTTCACCGATCCGGTACATGCCCTTTTCTCCCGTTGGATATGCGACTCAACAAAACCGGAACCCACTATCACCCCTTTGCCGGGCGATTGCCAGCCAAGGGCATAAAAGGGGCAGACAAAAGTTGGTTTCACCGCTTTTTTGCCATAAAACCCTTAAATGGCAAACGTTTGGCAAAAATCAAGTGGAAAACGTTTAACTCCGCGCCGCACAAGGGTTTGGCTATTTAAAAAATCCACCACCCGTCACATTTTTTGTGTAGAATACGCGCCCATAAGAGAGCGCCGCACCAAGCGGGCATTTCTTAAAGCACTTTTGCCGTTGTCAGGCCTGTGGCGAGAGTGGTTTGCGAAATCCCCCCACTTCCATTTATTTGGGGACTCTCTGTGTTGAGCCTCGCCTCCCATGGAACGGTCCCCGTTATGTTGAGGACGATAGTGTGATGGAACAAGCTCGACCCATTCGCCGTGCACTGCTGAGTGTGTCTGACAAAACCGGCATTCTGGAATTTGCCAAGGCACTCAACGAACGCGGCGTCGCCCTGCTCTCTACTGGCGGTACTGCCAAGCTGCTCGGCGAGGCGGGTCTGCCGGTAACCGAGGTCTCCGACTACACGGGTTTCCCTGAAATGATGGACGGTCGGGTCAAGACCCTGCATCCCAAGGTTCATGGCGGCATTCTCGGCCGTCGGGATCAGGATGACGCCATCATGGCCCAGCACGCTATCTCCCCCATTGACATGGTTGTCGTCAACCTCTATCCCTTTGCTGCGACAGTGGCCAAAGTGGGCTGCACCCTGGCTGATGCGGTCGAGAACATCGACATCGGCGGCCCGACCATGGTTCGCTCTGCGGCTAAAAACCACAAAGATGTCGCCATTGTCGTCAAAGCTGCCGACTACGATCGCGTTATTCGCGAAATGGATGCCAACGGTAACAGCCTGAAACTGGCAACCCGTTTCGATCTGGCCATCGCCGCCTTTGAGCACACCGCTGCCTACGACGGCATGATCGCCAACTACTTCGGCACCATGGTTCCTTCCTACGGTGACAACAAGGAGGGTGACGAGGAGTCCCGCTTCCCGCGCACCTTCAACAGCCAGTTCATCAAGAAGCAGGACATGCGCTACGGCGAGAACAGCCATCAGGCCGCTGCTTTCTACGCCGAGGAGCATGCCGCACCGGGTTCCGTCTCCAGTGCTACCCAGCTGCAGGGCAAGGCGCTCTCCTACAACAACATCGCCGACACCGACGCGGCGCTGGAGTGCGTGAAGGAGTTCGACGAGCCGGCCTGCGTCATCGTCAAGCATGCCAACCCGTGTGGCGTGGCCGTCGGTAACGACCTGCTGAGTGCCTACGATCGCGCTTACCAAACCGATCCCACCTCCGCCTTTGGCGGCATCATCGCCTTCAACCGTGAGCTGGATGGCGCCACTGCGGCAGCCATCGTGGCCCGCCAGTTTGTCGAAGTGATCATCGCCCCGACCGTGAGCCAGGAGGCCCGCGACGCAGTGGCTGCCAAGCAGAACGTGCGTCTGCTCGAATGCGGTCAGTGGACAGCTCCAGCGCAAGGGTTTGACCTCAAGCGCGTCAACGGCGGCTTGCTGGTGCAGGAGCGCGATCTCGGTATGGTGACTCTGGGCGACCTGACCGTGGTCAGCAAGCGCCAGCCGACCGAGGCCGAGCTGCAAGATCTGCTGTTCTGTTGGAAAGTGGCCAAGTTCGTCAAATCCAACGCCATCGTCTACGCCAAAGATGGCCAGACCATCGGCGTTGGCGCCGGCCAGATGAGCCGCGTCTATTCGGCCAAGATTGCCGGTATCAAGGCGGCGGATGAAGGGCTGACCGTGGCGGGCTCCGTCATGGCCTCCGATGCCTTCTTCCCGTTCCGCGACGGTATCGATGCTGCCGCGCAGGCCGGTATCTCCTGCGTGATCCAGCCGGGTGGCTCGATGCGCGATCAGGAGGTGATCGACGCCGCCGACGAGCACGGCATGTGCATGGTCTTTACCAACATGCGCCACTTCCGTCACTGATGGATCAGGGCCGCCACGGGCGGCCCTTTTGTTGTCTCTTTTCAACTGACTATTGCGACCGGCTTCCCTCTGACGGAAGCCTGTGACCCACATAGAAGCGAGCGATACGATGAAAGTACTGATCATTGGCAATGGCGGCCGCGAACACGCCCTGGCCTGGAAAGCCAAGCAATCTCCTCTGGTGACCCGGGTCTTCGTCGCCCCCGGCAATGCCGGCACCGCGCACGAAGGGAGTATCGAGAACGTGGCCATCGCTGCTACCGATATCCCGGCTCTGCTGGCGTTTGCCAAGGAGCAGCGCATCGGTCTGACCATCGTCGGCCCGGAAGCGCCGCTGGTGAAAGGGGTAGTCGATGCCTTCCGTGCCGAGGGACTGGCCATCTTCGGTCCGACCGCGGCTTCTGCCCAGCTGGAGGGCTCCAAGGCCTTCGCCAAGGATTTCCTGGCCCGTCACGCCATCCCGACCGCCGAGTACCAGAACTTCACCGAGGTGGAGCCAGCGCTGGCCTATCTGCGCGAGAAGGGAGCACCCATCGTCATCAAGGCCGATGGTCTGGCCGCAGGCAAGGGGGTTATCGTGGCGATGACCCTGACCGAGGCCGAAGAGGCCGTGCGCGACATGCTCTCCGGCAATGCCTTTGGCGACGCCGGTGCCCGGGTGGTGATCGAGGAGTTCCTGGAAGGGGAGGAGGCGAGCTTCATCGTCATGGTCGATGGCAAGCATGTGCTGCCGATGGCGACCAGTCAGGATCACAAGCGGGTAGGGGATGGCGATACCGGCCTCAATACCGGCGGTATGGGCGCCTATTCGCCTGCGCCAGTGGTGACTGATGAAGTGCACCGCAAGGTGATGGAGCGGGTGATCATGCCGACCGTGCGTGGTATGGCGGCCGAGGGCAACGTCTACACCGGTTTCCTCTATGCTGGCCTGATGATCGACGGTCAGGGCAATCCCAAGGTGATCGAATTCAACTGCCGTTTCGGTGATCCTGAAACTCAACCCATCATGCTGCGGATGCGCTCCGATCTGGTGGAACTCTGTCTGGCCGCCTGTGCCGGCAAGCTGGATCAGGTAGAAGCGAATTATGACCCCCGCGTGGCCATTGGCGTGGTGCTGGCTGCGGGCGGCTATCCCGGCGACTACCAGCAGGGCAAGGCCATCAGCGGTCTGCCGGTGGAAGAGGCGAGCGGCGAGAAGGTATTCCACGCCGGTACTCGCCTTGATGGCGATACCGTAGTGACCGCCGGTGGCCGGGTGCTGTGCGCCACCGCGCTGGGCCACACAGTGGCCGAAGCGCAGCAGCGAGCCTATCAGCTGGCGGCCCGGATCCAGTGGGATGGTGTCTTCTATCGCAATGACATCGGCTGGCGCGCCATCGAGCGTGAACAGCAGGCTGGCTGATGGCCGGTAACCGCAGTGACAAGCCCCGCCAATGGCGGGGTTTTTTATGCCGGAAAGTGCCTGATTGTCGATGCATTCATGTTGCTGTGGTTAACAAGCGAGGCACTCTTGTCACCATTTGCCACAAAAAACATCATTTTTCACAAACGCTTCACCATGAGTCATGGCATTATGCTGATGATGAATTCCTGTTTGGATTCATAGGTGACCCTAATAATTTGAGCATGTTGTTATATAAGGAAATCCCATGTTGAAAACTGTTCGCCCCCTGCTGCTGCCCCTGATGTTCGGTCTGATCGCGTTGCCTGCCATGGCTGGCGATCTGGAACAGCCGATGAAGAAGATTGGCTTCAACTACAAGCAGGCGGTCAAGGCTGATGATGCGGCTACCATGGAGAAGCACATCAACGAGATGAAGGCTCAGCTCGACATCGCCAAGCAGAAGAACATGCCTGCCGCCAAGAAGGAGAAGTTCCTCGAAGGCATGAATGAGGTACAGACCGAGCTGGATGCCAGCCTGGCTGCGCTCAAGGCCGGTGACGAAGACAAGGCGCGCGAGCACCTGGCCAAGGTCAACGACCTGAAGAAGGAGTATCACAAGTATGCCAAGCAAAAAGGGTGAGCCCTTTCGCTGGGATGCAGTAGTTCGTCTGACCCATTGGGGTGTAGCGGCGATCTGTATCGGCAATCTCTGGCTTAATGAGGCGGGAGAGGATTGGCACGAGTGGCTCGGTTACACAGCCATCGCGCTGGTCTCCGTACGTTTGCTCTGGGGGCTCACCTTTGCCCATGGCTACGCCCGCCTTGGCGCCCTCATCCCTAGCGGTGAGGATTTCCGCCAGCAGATGCACGAGATGCGCGAGCGGTTGCCGCAGGCGCCGGGCCATCACGGCAGCGGCAAGCTGGCGGTATGGGCGCTCTGGTTACTGGTGCTGGCGACAGCCGGTACCGGCTGGTTCCAGAATACCGAGATGGGATTTGATCTGGGGGCTGATGATTGGCACGTCTGGTGCACTTGGGCGCTGCAGGGCATGATCGCACTGCATCTGCTGGCCATTGTGTTCACCTCGTGGCGTCAGCGCAGCAATCTGGTTACCCGGATGCTGCCCTCGCTTCCCCGTTACGCCTCGAACCAGCGTCGCGACGAGCAGACCTGAGGCTCAGCATTAGGCTCCTTGCCCTCGCTCGAGGCGCCTGATCCGGAACCTGTCCAGACCCGCCAGTGGCGGGTCTTCTGTATCGACCGGATGAGAAGTGCAAAATCCGGATGCAAAAAAGCCGCTCATGATGAGCGGCTTTTTTCAATTTGGTGGCCCCTGGGGGACTTGAACCCACGACCAATCGATTATGAGCGTGGGGAAAATGCATTTTACTGTATTTACGTACAGTATGTGATGTTATATAAATCAATGCGTTAGATCGCGCCGCTCATTTTGTGACCTTCTCTGGTCTTCCCCTATATTCTCCCTCTGTCATATCCTATAGGTATCCTTTTTCGACCAATCGATTTCTAGGATACCTGGATCGATTGGTCGGCCAAGAGCAGGCTAGCCAGGGAAAGGAGCAGCAAACGCCACTCCCCCCTTGGGCCAAAAAAGGTCGCATAGGGTTTAAATATTGAGGTTACAGAGGTTACAAGGTTACATCTTTCTACAGGCCACGGTTTTACAGGGTTTGTTTGTAACCTCACCATAAATAGTCAGAGGTTACAGAGGTTACAAGACCCGTCTTGCCTGCCCTTCCTCTGGCTAGCCTGGTTTGTGGGAGGAAGATGAAAGCGTTCAAATTCACCAAGGCCACGATCGATGCACTGCCCCGCGCACCAGAGGGGAAGCAGGTCGAGTACTGTGATGCCATGGTGCAGGGGTTGAGGCTTCGGGTCGGGGCCACTGGAACCAAGTCGTTTAGCGTGGCCAAGAGGAAAGAGGGGCGCTTTATCAGGGCGACCTTGGGGCGCTATCCGGCATTGACCATCGACATGGCCCGCGCCAAGGCGCTGGAGATCCTGGGAGAGGTGGCCATCACTGGCCAGAACCCCAACGTGATACGCCGCGAACAGGACAAGCTGAAAGTCACCCTGGACGAGGCGATAGATGCCTACCTTGCCAGCCGTGGCGATCGGATCAGAGCAGAGACGGCCAAGCACTACCGCGCCGATCTCAACAACTACTCCGGCGACTGGATGACGATCCCCCTGGTCAAACTCACGCGGGAAAAGATCGAGGTTCGCCACAAGGCCATCACCGAAGGGTTGCCCAGTGCCTGGCATGGCGCATCGCCAGAGTTTCGCAAGGCGGGCACCGGCAAGGGCAGCAAGGCGCAGGCCGACCGCTGGGCGCGCACACTGCGGGCAGTGTGGCGCTTTGCCCGTGATCACTATCGGGATGCCAATGATCGGGTCATGCTGCCCGAGCCACCAACCGAAGTCCTGAGCAGCAAGCGGCTTTGGCACAACACCCCCAGACGCAACGACCGGATCCGCACCCACGAACTCAGGCGTTGGCTGGATGCTGTGGAGCAGGTCAGGCAGTACGCCATCGACTGGCGGGACGATACGACCGCCACCGTCTGCGATGCCATCGACATGGCACTGTTTACGGGGTTACGCCGCGCGGAAGTATTCCAGCTCACCTGGGATCGGGTCAGCATGAGCGGCGGCTACTTCTGGATTGACCAGACCAAGAATGGTGATCCGCTGGAGCTGCCGATCACCGATACCCTGCTCACCATTTTCCGCCGCCGTTGGCACTGGAACCTGAAACAGAGCCGGTTTGTGTTCCCTGGTCGCAATCCAGAGCGCCCTATCCATGAGCCGCGCCGCGTCATAGCCAAGATCTGCGCGGCCACTGTACCGAACCCTAATCCTGACGGCCTGCCACCGTTGGAGTTCAAATGCCACGATGCCCGCCGTACCTTCGGCACCGTGGCCGAACTGGCCGAGGTCGGTCAGTACACCATCAAGCGCCTGATGAACCACCGCACCTTGCGCAGTGCCGATGTCACCCAGGGTTACATCCACTTCACCGCAGACGAGCTGCGTAAACCGGCTACCAGGATTGAGCGGGATATTTTGGAATATGCGGGCCGCCTGGATAGTAAAAATAATGCCAATAGTAATTTGTTGACTATTTTTGCCACGCTGCCAGAAGACGAGCAACGTCGATTATTGCTGAGCGCTTCAATGAATAATTCAAGGAGTTAAAGCTTTGCTTGATTTATTAAATAAAGAGAATGTTTGGGAAGGCTTACTATCTAAGTCGTATGACTATCTTTTTTCAATGGATGTAGCGACGATTATTGATGAAGTCACCGTAAGGGCTGAGATACTTTATGGTGATAAATACCAGCCATTACTCAATGAAAAGGCTATGTCAGAAGTGATCGGGCTATTGAAACTGGAGGAACCATTATTCCCAGTTGTGAATGATATCATGACTGAATCATTTATTGAGCTTATCGATTATGAAGAAGAGGCGTTGGCCATTAGCATGAAATTGAGCGAAATGGACAAGCATATTCTTCACGTCAACTGTAACAAGTATGCAGAACGAGAGCCCAATGTACTTAGTCAAACAGATGTTGTGCGACCATTATCAGTTGGAGCGTTGAAGTTTTATTATGAACATACACTCCGTGCCAACCGACATCATCGCTATGTTGACTCTGTGTCACGTAACGTCATGAAATTCAGGAGTGAATTTGGCGACGTTGTACCATGTGCCCCGCCAATGAAACCAGATGGAAAAGTCTTGTTGAGTATTGATCTTGAGAATAG
>NZ_JRGM01000170.1 GCF_000764665.1 Aeromonas lacus
GCTCAAAGGACTCGTTGCTATAATTCCACGGTGATAGATTTTTAGTTGGGGCGAGCCTCAGCAGTGCCGTAAACCTCTTCAGCTTTAAAAATATGAATGACTAACGCCGTAATATTCACTTTCTTTTCACTTCACAGATTCATCTAAGTTTAAAGATACTCTGTCTTATAAAGTTACGATATATTCCGTATGGTCTTCCAACTACACCAGCAATCAAGCTGAATACTAATATGCTTTTTAGCATTTGCTCTCCAGATGCACCACTTATTGTTAAATTGATAATGTAGAGAGGCATTTCAAATGATAAATATGCCAATGTGTCAACCAGGTATGGTTTTATTCCTTTGTCCTTATTGGTAAGGTTGAAACGTTCAAATACCCAGTCTCTCCAGATACCAAAAGGTCTTGCTGTTGCAGTTATAATAAAAAGTCCAATAAAACGAGCGTAAAGATGTGTAGTCAATGACATCTGGGAAAAACCAAGCTCAAGTGGTATTGCAATAAAATAACAAAACGTATTGAGCGCAAATGCATCTGCCCAAAAGTTTATGTATTGCTTTCTACGTTTATCTGTTAATGGTAAATTCATTCATACTCCATTATATATGTTTTGTGAACGTTTTTTTTCAGTAGGGGTAAGTGGTTTTTAATGTAAGCTGGTTATGGTTATATAATATTCTCAGTCAGTGTTAAGGCTTGGAAGTAAAGTCTTAGACATTAAAATTTTTATGATTTATTAGGTTTTTGGACGGTGTTAAGTGTTACCGATTTCATTAATGAGCACATAACGTTAAAGTATTTCATAAGCAAATAAAAATTATTAAATGTAAATAAATGTAATTTTCATTAAATTCTTGATAATGGCTGTTTACCCGTTCAAAAGATAAGTGATGTGGGTTTTTTATGATTATAGTTCGGCGGTTAAAACCCTGAGTGGCCGTGTAGTGGAGCGGGGGCTGTCCAACTC
>NZ_JRGM01000171.1 GCF_000764665.1 Aeromonas lacus
AATAGTAATGTGCCAGATCCCCCGAAGCCGCCAGCTCCACCACCTGCACCAGCAGAAGCCGCAGAAGTGCAAACTGGTGTAAATGATAAAGGTGTTAAGCGTAAAGCCAAACAGGCTCAATCTGTTTTCTACCGGAATAACAATGGACTCTCGGTAGGTGGTAACACAGGTTCAGGGATGAACATTGGAGTAAGTAATTGAAGCAATCAGTAAGTGGTATTTATCAAAAACTAAAAGGAACTCGGGAAGCCTATGTAACCAGAGCAAAGAGCTGTGCCAAACTAACTATCCCGTCTCTATTTCCAGAAACAGATAGTAATGGTGAGACCCTGTATGTGCCTTATCAGGGAATTGGCGCAAGGGCTTTGAAGAGTCTTGCATCAAAGATTCAGCTATCTCTATTCCCGCCTGAACACTCTTTCTTTCGTCTGCAAGTTGAACCCCAAGACCGTGAAAAGCTAGGTGAAAAGACTCAAGGTAAACTAGACCAAGCTCTCACCAAATTCGAACGGATGATTTCTGATTCTCTGGAACAGCGGAACCTGAAGAATAC
>NZ_JRGM01000172.1 GCF_000764665.1 Aeromonas lacus
CCAAAGAATTTTTAAATAACCCCTTGTTTTTATTTATTTCTTCCTGAGTTTTTCTGCCTCTTGCGCGATCAAGTCTAATGGTCGTGTCTCCAAATGTAATTTCTTCGGCGTTATCATCATAAATGATAGGGTCTGTAGCGTCATACAGCTTTTTTTTTTCATCAGTTAGTTTACTTTTAAAGGTTTTAAAAATTTTATTACGGTCGATAGGGGTTTCACCAAACTTGCAACCAGACCAATCAGAGTGATTGTAATTTGTTCCAATCGTATATCTTGAGAAGTCACCGCCTCCCATAATAGAGCTCCAAAGTTCACGATAAAGCTCTTTATCATAGAGAGATTCAAGTTCTTCTTTTGAAGGAATCTCGTCAGGCCAACAACTGTTATATGGGGGATTAGTCTTGAATAGTTCAACACCGTTAAGTTCGACTCCAAGATGAGTAGAAAATTCGATAATTTCTCTTGCATAGTCTCGAAGTAATATATGTGGGTACACATACTTAGAACCAAATATTTTTTGGTAAACAGTTTCGGCCAAATATTTTAGCTCTTGAATATTATCAGTTCGCAATGTACAGCCTAATGCGACTGAAAAAATTCTTTCCCAGACATAAGG
>NZ_JRGM01000173.1 GCF_000764665.1 Aeromonas lacus
AAGTACCACAGTGTATTTTGTGCCGAAACTTAATGATGTGTCACTAATTATTTACTCTGGTTTGTTGATGGTTTTGGGGAATGTATTGTTCCCCACCTGGCTGTTCCAAGGTAAAGAAAAAATGGGCTGGATTGCCATATCAAATATCACAGCCCGTTTATTGGCGATCCCGTTGATTTTTATCTTTGTCAATAAACCTGAACATGCCTATGTGGCTGCACTTATTACCAGTGTGACGACAATTTTAGGCGGCTGCATCGGTCTCTATTTCGTTTGGCGGGAAAAATGGGTGGAATGGTATAAGCCAACTCGTGCTGATTTAGCTGAAATGTTGCGAGATGGCTGGCATGTGTTTATTTCCACTGCGGCAATTAGTTTATATACAACTAGCACAACAGTTATCTTAGGCTTTATCAGTGGGCCAATTGCTGTTGGGTATTTTGTTGCTGCAGATAAATTGCGTCAGGCGGTGCTAGGATTAATTACTCCATTTTTTCAAGCATTATATCCACGAGTCAATGCGACTATGGCAAGAAGTAGAGAAGAGGGGTTTTTACTTATTCGTAATATTTTTAAATGGCAGAGTGTGTTCACTTTTGCTTTAAGTATCGCAATGTTTATGGCTGCGCCATTCATGATTTCGCTCGCTTATGGAGATCAGTATGATGCAGCAGTACCGGTGTTATTATTGATGGCATGGCTACCATTTGTTATTGGGCTAAGTAATGTTTGTGGAATGCAAACACTGCTGGTATTAGG
>NZ_JRGM01000174.1 GCF_000764665.1 Aeromonas lacus
CTGCCGATCAGGTTCGTGAACTTGCTGTGCCGTTGGCAAAAAATGCGTATGGACAATATTTGCTAAGAATGGTTGCCAAGGCCTGATGTGATATGGGGGGAGGAAAGTTGCTCCCTCCATAAAAATTGAATTTTATGCGGATAGACAGATGAATGTAATCAAAACAGCAATTCCTGACGTGCTTATCTTTGAGCCCAAGGTATTTGGTGATGAGCGTGGTTTTTTCTTTGAGAGTTTCAACCACAAGTTGTTTGAAGAGGCGGTAGGATATCCGGTGACTTTTGTGCAGGATAATCACTCCAAATCTTCAAAAGGGGTATTGCGCGGTTTGCACTATCAACTACCACCTCATGCTCAGGGCAAGCTGGTACGTTGTGTTGCAGGTGAAGTGTTTGATGTAGCGGTGGATATCCGCAAAAGCTCACCAACCTTCGGGCAATGGGTTGGGGTACATTTGTCAGGTGAAAACAAGCGACAGCTGTGGATTCCGGAAGGTTTTGCGCATGGATTTGTGACGTTAACGGATACAGCCGAATTTCTTTATAAGGCTACTAATTACTATGCTCCACAGAGTGAGGGATGTTTAGCATGGAATGATTGTGAATTAAATATAGCTTGGCCTATTAAGGATGTACTCCTGTCAGTTAAAGATAACCAAGCTATGTCATTATCAGATTATATCAATAAAGGTGTTGCATAAAATTGGATAAAACGCTATTTAAAAATATTGCATCTTTATTTGGTATCCAAGGGATGAACTATCTCATCCCGCTAATCACCTTGCCTTATCTGGTCCGAGTGCTCGACCCTATAGGTTATGGTTCTTTGGGTTTTGCGTTGGCCATCGTACAGTATTGCTGCATGTTAACTGACTATGGTTTTAACTGGTCGGTGACGCAGCAAATTGCCGTTTATCGTGATGATAAACTGAAAGTCAGTAAGCTATTCTGGAG
>NZ_JRGM01000175.1 GCF_000764665.1 Aeromonas lacus
ATTCCGTCTCTGGGCACCACTAATAATTCCTCCTTAGCTCAGTCGGTAGAGCGACGGACTGTTAATCCGCAGGTCGCTGGTTCGAGCCCAGCAGGAGGAGCCAAACCGAAAAGCCCTTGTCGCAAGACAAGGGCTTTTTTTCTTTGGTTCAATACCGCTTTTTACCATAACAACAATCACACTCGCACAGAATGACGGCAGGATAGATATGGAAAATCAAGTAGTTATAGACTCAAAGGGGCGACTGGCCACCATCCGCGAGTGGCTTGAGCCCGTGCTGGTGCTGCTGATCCTGGGCAGCCTGTTTGGCTACCTCGGCAGCCAGATGGGCCTCTCCGCCATGGTCAACACCCTGTTCAATACCGCCCACCAGCTGCTGCTCAATACCGTGCTCTTTATCATGGGGATCACCGTACTTTCCGGTGCCCTGAGCCAGCTGCTGAGCGAATTCGGGGTGATCCGCCTTCTGGAAGTGCTGCTGGCACCCCTGATGAAGCCGGTGTTCCGCTTGCCGGGGCGCACCGCGCTGGCAGCGCTGATGACCTTCTTCTCCGACAACCCGGCGGTGATCAGCCTCGCCAAGGACAGCCGTTTTCGTAAGGGCTTCACCCCCTGGCAGCTGGTATCGCTCACCAACTTCGGTACCGCCTTCGGCATGGGGCTGATCGTGGTGACCTTTATGGCCACCCTGCAGCTGCCGGGCGGTGAATCCACCGCCAGCGCGGCGCTGATCGGTCTGCTGGGCGCTCTGGTGGGCTCGGTGGTCTCTACCCGACTGATGCAACGGATGATCCGCCCGCTGGTGGGCGAGGTGCTGGACGATGAGCCGACTGATGCCAAGGGGCACAAAGTCGGGGTCAGCAAAGAGGCCGCTCCCGGCTGGCTGCGGATCCTCAACTCCCTGCTCGATGGCGGTAAATCTGGTGTGGAGCTGGGGATGGCGGTGATCCCCGGGGTGCTAATCATCAGCACCTTCGTCATGCTGCTCACCTTCGGCCCGGGGGAGAAGGGCTATACCGGCGAAGCCTTCCAGGGGGTTGCCCTGCTGCCGGTGCTGGCCGCCAAGGTGAGCTGGCTGTTTGACCTGCTGTTTGGCTTCCAGCAGCCGGAGCTGGTCGCCTTCCCGGCTACCTCGCTCGGTGCGGTTGGTGCCGCCATGTCGCTGGTGCCCCCCTTTATCGCCAAGGGGTGGATCACCGGCAACGAGGTTGCTGTGTTTACCGCCATGGGGATGTGCTGGAGCGGTTTCCTGAGTACCCACACCGCCATGCTGGATGCCCTTGGTTATCGCCACCTCACCTCCCGCGCCATTGTCGCCCACACCGTCGGCGGCTTGTGCGCCGGGGTGGCGGCGCACCAGCTTTATATGCTGCTGGGCTGAGCAGAGTGAAAAGAGAGAGGGGCGCTGCGGCGCCCCTCTCTCTATCCTGCTGACGAAAATCGCCTATTCGTTATGGCCGATCAGGCTCTGCGTGATCACCGCCTCCGGCATCATCTCCCGCAGCCCGGCAATCAGTTTTTCCCCCGCCTCATGCAGCGCAGCCAGCGGCATCTCGGGCAGGCTCTCCAGAATGAACCACATCTTGCCCGAATCGACACTCAATCGGGTGCGCACACCCTGCCGCCAGTTCCAGCGCCGACAGGTCACCCCCTTGTCATCCCGCCAGACCACCTCGCCGGGCTCCACCGCTTCGTGGGTCGGCTCGCCTCCTTTCATGGTATCGAACAGCTCGCTGCCATCGGCTACCACCAGTCGTGGCGATCCCTCATAGGCGAGCAGGTTTTCGCCCCCCACCGGAATGGCGTAGCGGATGCTGATGGCGTTGTAGAGATCGACCACGGGATCGATGGCCGGCAGGTTGCCATCGCGGGCGACCCGCTTTCTCAGGGCCTCGGCGGAGCAGGGAGTCCGCTGCGGCTTGGCGCCGAACTTTCTGAACAGATCGCCCCAGGCGGCGAGATGCGCCTCTGCCCACGGTACATCGGCGGTCAGCATGGCGGTGCAGGCCTCATCAAGGGCTCGCGCCCCCACGTTCGGGTCGACCACGGCGGCGGCCTGCACCGTGATGCTCAAAGCGCGAAAGCCGGGAGCCAACTGGCTGACTTCGGGGGAGATATGAGGGGTGATCAGGGACATAGCGACTCCATAAACGAAAAAGGCAGGGAGAAGGCGGCTGCCGGCCAGCATAGCGGTGACGGCAAATCCGGTTTGAGAGCCATCTTGCGCGAACATGTTAGATAAGAAAATTTACATGATCTTAATAGCCATAAGTTTTATGAATTAAAAATGATGTGATCGAGGGGATGGCGGGCATGTACCGGCATATAGCGAAGAGGAGCCCTGCCGCCTCCGGTTTGCTGCGGCAATGCCCCTTTGCCGCTTCGATCTGCAGCGGCAGCCGCTGGCCGCCCGGCTCTCGTGTGATGACCTCAGTTGCAATGCCCGAACACAAGGCGGCGATTCAAATCACTCGGTGACTCAATGAGTTGGTTTCGCCCTGCGCTGTTCACTGCATTCTGGCCCCGCTTATGCACTCCTCCTGGCAACACCATCAAGGGTCGTTGTCGCGGAGAGATATCATGATCAGCAGCCTGCTTCCCCTTGCCTCGATCGCCCTCAAGCTGGGCAGCCAGCTGCTTGGCAGCAGTAGCAAACCCCAGCCCGTGCAGCCTGCCGTACAGGAGGAACACCTAGCCCCGACCGTCCAGAGCCTGTTCCAGCGACTTGGTATCAAGGATGCCGATAGCGAACAGAACCGCGCTGCCATCAACCACTTTATGGGGGAGCTGATGCAGACCCTGGGGCAGGAGAATGGTGGCCAATCCCTTCCCGCAGCCATCGACAGCGCCCGCAACCAGCTGGCGAGCGGCACCCAGAGCACCCGCCTCGACGCGCTGCAAAGCGAGCTCGATACCCTCAAGGATTCCCTCGGTGCCAGCCATCTCAACCTCGATCAGCTGCTCGGCGCCTTTAAACAGACCCTGCCCAATGGCAAGGGGGAGGGGGTGGGCAAACTGCTCAATGCCAGCGCGTGAAATGACTGAAAATATGGATTTCAGTAGATGACGAGCCTGTCAATAAATAATCTGGTAGCGTATTCGTATGGATGTGATGCAAAGCGTGACTATGGTTATTTCCCATGAAATAGCCCACCCGTTTCATATCCATAGAAGAGAGGAATTCATATCTTTCTATTCGTGGAGAATCAAAGATGTTTTCAATTAAATCAATGTATTGTCATCAGTGTAGTAATCCATTCTATGGATATTCAGTGAAGTTATTCAGAGTTGCAATAGAGTACCAAAGCAATTGCCCATTCTGTGGAGCAGAGGTATCGGTGTACGGATATAAGAATGGTGCTTCTATTGATTCGGTGTTACCCACTAATTCGGTAGAGCTGATAGCACTGTAAGTGAAGAAAGGGAGCTACTATAGCTCCCTTGTCTTATTGTTTTTAACCCACCCGTTTGGCCAGCCAAGCTTCGGCGGCAGTCAGGGCTGCTTCTACCTGCTCGCGGGCGACGCCGCCTTTGGCGACCCGCTTGGCCAGGGTCGCTTCCAGCTCCAGATTGGGGTAGACGTCGAACTCGATCACCGGGCTGAAGCGCTGGAACTCGCCAATGGAGAGCTCCTCCAGCGGTTTGCCCACGCTGATGGCGAATACCACGGTTTCGCCGACGATATGGTGCGCTTCACGGAACGGAATCCCCTTGGCCACCAGATAGTCTGCCAGCTCGGTGGCGTTGGCGTAGCCGCCTTGCGCCGCCGCCATGGTGCGCTCGCCGTTGACCTTCAGATCGATCAGCACCAGCGCCGCCATGTCGAGGCAGTCGTGCCAGGTGTCGAGGGCATCGAACAGCCCCTCCTTGTCTTCCTGCATGTCCTTGTTGTAGGCCAGTGGCAGCGCCTTGAGGCTCATCAGCATGCCCATCTGGGCGCCGACTACACGGCCAGTCTTGCCGCGGATCAGCTCGAGCGCATCCGGGTTTTTCTTCTGCGGCATCAGTGAGGAGCCGGAAGTGACCGCATCGGAGAGCTCGACAAAGCCCGCCTCGCCGGTGTTGTAGAAGATGAGATCTTCGGCAAAGCGCGACAGGTGGGTCATGGAGAGGGATGCCACGTGCATCAGCTCCACCACGTGATCCCGATCGGAGACCGAATCCAGACTGTTGCGGGTGGCGCCGGCAAAGCCCATGTCGAGCGCCAAGGCTTCGCGGTCGATGGCGTAGGCGGTGCCCGCCAGCGCGCCGCAGCCGAGCGGACTGGTGTCGAGGCGCTTGAGGGCATCCTGTAGCCGGGAGTAGTCCCGCTCCAGCATCTCCACATAGGCCAGCGCCCAGTGGGCATAGGTGACTGGCTGGGCCCGCTGCAGGTGGGTGTAACCGGGCAACACGGCGGCCTGATTGGCGCGAGCGGAGGCGACCAGCCCCAGCTGCAGAGCTGTGATGGAACCGAGCAGCAGCTCGCCCTGGGCCTTGCACCAGAGTTTCAGGTCGGTGGCGACCTGATCGTTGCGCGAGCGGCCGGTGTGCAACTTCTTGCCGAGATCGCCGACGGCGGCAATCAGCTGGCTCTCGACCCAGGAGTGAATGTCTTCGGCATCCGAGCTCAGGATCTGCTGGGGATCCTGCTGCACCGAGGTGAGCAGCACTTCCATCGCCTGTTGCAGCTTTGCCTGCTCATCGGCGGTCAACACGCCCACTTTCACCAGCGCTTTGGCCCAGGCCATAGAGCCCTGAATATCCTGCTCCGCCAGCCGGTAATCGAACCGCAGCGAATCGTTGAACTGCTTGAACCGGCTATCGGCTCCCTGACTGAAGCGTCCACCCCAAAGTGCCATACTGCTCTCCTTGAATGCGTTGTCGGCGGCGCCCTGGCCACCGAACTTGAAATCGTGCCCTGTTTTTCTGCGAGTCTGTTATCTCACAGAAGCGGCCGGGGCGCTGCCGATCTTGTCACACCCGCTGATTATGGGTCAGGGGCTATGCCCTCTGCCTGTAGAAGAGGGGGCCATGCCCCCTCAACGGAATCAACGGGTTATCGCGCTTGCTTAGCCGTGGGTATGATCACCACCGATGGCCTGATGCTGCTCCTTCATGGCGCGGATCCGGCTCGCCAGGGTGTAGAGACGGATAAAGCCTTCGGCATGGCTCTGGTCATACACTTCGTCGGCCCCGAAAGTGGCGAAGTCTTCGGAGTAGAGGCTGTTCGGCGACTTCTTCTGCACCGCGGTGACCTGACCCTTGTACATCTTCAGCACCACTTCACCGTCCAGATCTTCGGCGATGGCGTTGGCAGAGGCGAGGATCGCCTTGCACAGCGGGGTGAACCAGCGACCGTCATAGACCAGATGGGAGAACTCGGCACCCAGCTTCTCCCGCCAGGCGCGGGTCGGGCGATCCAAGACCAGCTCTTCCACGGCGCGCAGCGCGGCGACCATCACGGTACCGCCCGGGGTCTCGTAGCAGCCACGGGACTTCATCCCCACCATCCGGTTTTCGGTGATGTCGATGCGGCCCACGCCGTGCTTGCCAGCACGCTCGTTCAGGGTCATCAGGATCTGGTGCGGGCTGAGCGGCTGGTCGTCAACGGCCACCACTTCACCCTGGGCCACGGTCAGCTTGACGTACTCCGGCTGGTCCGGAGCCTGCTCGGCCGGTACGGTCCACTGCCAGACCGCTTCGGAGGGCTCGTTCCAGGTGCTCTCCAGCTCGCCACCTTCGGTGGAGATGTGCCAGGCGTTGGCATCGCGGCTGTAGATCTTCTTCAGGGTCGCCTTGCAGGGGATGTTGCGGGTCTCCAGATAGGAGAGCAGATCTTCCCGGGAGCGCATGTCCCAGATCCGCCACGGGGCGATCACTTTCAGCTGGGGCGCCAGCGCGGCGACCGCCCCTTCGAAACGCACCTGATCGTTACCCTTGCCGGTGCAACCGTGGGAGATGGCATCGGCCCCTTCCGCCAGCGCGGCCTCGACCATCGCCTTGGCGATCACCGGACGGGCCATGGAGGTACCCAGCAGGTAGGTGCCCTCATAGACGGCGCCGGTCTTCAGGGTCGGGTAGACGTACTCTTTGACGAACTCTTCGCGCAGATCCTTGATGATGCACTTGGTGGCGCCGGAGGCGATGGCTTTTTGCTCGATCCCTTCCAGATCGTCGCGCTCCTGACCGACGTCGGCCACGAAGGCGATGATTTCGGCATCATAGTGCTCTTTGAGCCAGGGAATGATGGCCGAGGTATCCAGTCCACCCGAGTAAGCCAGTACGATCTTGTTGATTCCGCTCATTTTACTTCTCTCCATGATGATTCGATAAAGGGTCGTGATTCAGATTGAGTGCCGCGTTACTTGCCGCCGAGAAGGGTCAGCAACACGGCGTTCTGGATATGCATCCGGTTTTCGGCCTCGTCCATGATGAGGGAGGCGGGGCCATCCATCACCTGCGAGGTGATCTCCAGCTCCCGATGGGCCGGCTGGCAGTGCAGCACATGTGCAATGCCGGTGCGGTCGAGCAGGGCCTGGTTGATCTGGTAAGGCATAAAGAGCTCGGTGACCTGCTCCATCGGCGTGTTGTCACCCATGGAGACCCAGGTATCTGTGTAGGCCACGTCGAACCCTTCGATATCCGCCACGTCATCGCTGATGTGGATGGTCGCCCCCGACTTGGCTGCCAGTGCCTGCGCCTGCAGGAAAATCTGGGTATCCGGGCCGTGGCCTTTCGGGCAGATCAGGGTGACGTCGGTGCCGAGGGTGGCCCCCAGCAGCAGCAGAGAGTGGCTGACGTTGTTGCCATCACCGAGGTAGGCAAGCTTCACCTTCGACAGATCGTCGTAGTGCTCGGCAATGGTCATAAAGTCGGCCAGCCCCTGACAGGGGTGGTAGAGGTTGCACAGGCTGTTCACCACCGGCACTGTGCCGTGCGCTGCCAGCTCGACCAGGGTCTGGTGATCGAACACCCGGGCGACGATGGCATCACACCAGCGCGACAGGTTGGCGGCGAAATCTTTCACCGACTCCCGCTTGCCCAGCGCGCCGTTCTGCTGATCCAGATAGACGCTGTGGCCGCCCAGTTTGGCGATGCCGATGTCGAAGGTGACCCGGGTGCGCAGGGAGGGCTTCTCGAACAGGGTGACCACGCTCTTGCCGGCCAGCGCCTGGCTGTACTTCTTCGGGTCGGCTTTCACTGCTTTGCCCAGCGCAATCAGCGCTTCAATCTGGGCTTTGTTCAGATCACTGTCTTTCAGAAGATGTTGCATCGGATATTCCTTGTTCCGGTGGAGATCAAATAGCTACCTGGGTGCCGACCGCGCCGCCAGCCAGCAGCTTGAGCAGCTGATCCGGGTAACGCCAGCTGGCGACACAGACCGGCTTGCCGAGGGTCTGGGCGGCGTGCAGGGCCGCTTCTACCTTGACCGCCATGCCATCGCGGATCACCCCTTTCTCCATCAGATCCAGTGCGGTCAGCTTGTCGAGCTGGGGCACCAGCTTGCCCTTGCCATCGAGGATGCCGCTCACGTCGGAGAGCATCACCAGATCGGCACCGAGCGCCTCGGCAATGGCGGTGGCAGCCTGATCCGCGTTGACGTTCATCAGTTGCCCCTCGGCTGTGATGCCGATGGAGCTCACCACCGGCAGGAAGCCCTGACCGAGGATGCCTGCCACCAGTGCCGGATTGCCCGGCTTGCACTCGCCGACCGCGCCGAGATCCGGGTCGAGCTGGGTCACCTGACACAGGCCGCCATCTGCCAGACAGAGACCCACCGCCGGAATGCCGGTGGCGATCGCCTTGGCCATCATCTGCTTGTTGGCGGTCCCGGCCAGCGCCCCGGCAATAAAGGGGATCTGCTCGAAAGGGGTCACCCGCAGGCCATTCTTCTTGGTGGAGGTGAGACCCAGCCCCTTGAGCAGGTCATCCACCAGACAGCCACCGCCGTGTACCAGCACCAGCGGACGGTGCTGATCGTCGAGAAAGGTTTTGAGGGTGGCGAACAGGGCGGTCAGCGCCTCGTCGTTCTCGATAAGGGCGCCGCCCAGCTTGATTACCAACGTCTGTTTGTCCATGTTCGAGATCCTTCCTAAGTCCTTAAATCAGGCCGGTGGCCGGTTCAAATCCGAATTTGATATTTATGCACTGCATGGCTTGCGAGGCGGCGCCCTTGAGCAGGTTGTCGATGGCAGAGACCACCACCAGCATGTTGCCCTGCTGTTGCCAGGCGATATCGCAGTAAGGGGTGTTTGCCACACCGCGAATAGAGGGCATCTGGCCGGTGAGGCGCACCAGCGGCTTGCCTTCGTAAGCCTTGAGGAAGGCCTGATCCACCTGGGTGGGGGTTACGCCGTCCACCAGCTGCACATAGATGGTGGCCAGGATGCCGCGCACATAGTTGCCAAGGTGGGGCTGGAACAGCACCTCCTTGCCGAGGTGATGGCTGATCTCCGGCTGGTGCCGGTGATTGAAGGTGCCGTAGGGATTGAGGCTCACTTCGCAGAAGCTGGTGTTGATGGCCGCCTTGCGCCCGGCGCCGGAGACCCCGGAGACGGCGTTGATGATGGGCTGCCACCCCTTGGCAATCAGGCCATCCTGCTGCAGCGGCTTGAGGGCGCACAGCGATGCGGTCGGGTAGCAACCCGGCACCGCAATCAGCTGGGCAGTGGCGATGGCATCGGCATTCCACTCGGCCAGACCGTAGGCGGCCTGATCCAGCCACTGTTCGCTCTGGTGGGTGAAGCCGTAGAAGCTGTCGTAAAAGCCCTGATCCTTGACCCGAAAGGCGCCGGAGAGATCGAACACCGGCAGCCCCTTGGCGAGAAACTTGGGGGCGAGCTCGGCGCTCACCTCGTGGGCGGTGGCCAGCAGCACCAGATCAGCCTGGGTCAGGATCCGGGTCATGCCATCCTCGTCCAGTGGCAGCAGCGGCTGATCGAGGGCACCGACCCACTGGGGATGCAGGGAAGAGAAGCGCTTGTGGGCATCCTGACTGCCGGCGGAGACATAGAGGCCGAACAGTTTGAGTTGTGGATGGTTCTGTACCAGTGCGGCCAGTTCGGCTCCCGCGTAGCCACTGGCACCGACGATAACGGTGTTAAGCATGTTGAATATTCCAAGTCAGAGTTCGAGATTCACAGCATGGTGCTGCGGTGCACAAGGGTGTTCGATCGCCCCTTTGCACAAGTGCGGAGGGGCAATTCAGGCGGGTGTGTGTCGTCGGTTATAGATCAGGTGACAGAACATTAACTTTCCCTTACAACTAGAAGCCTTTGTTGGCGAGCTGCTTATCCTGGCAAAAAGACAGAATATTCATGCATTCGCATTGCATTTGTATTTTCTAACAGAAACGTTTTGGGGAAGCAAGGAGGAGCTGATGGCCAATCTGGATTTTTTTTCACTCTACAAGAATATTATTGCGATCCCCTCTATCAGCAGCACGGATCCCAAGTGGGATCAGAGCAACGAGGCGGTGATCCGGCTGCTGGCTGACTGGTTCACCCGGCTCGGCTTTCAGTGCGAGGTAACTGCGCTCCCCGAGCTGCCGGGCAAGTTCAATCTGGTGGCGACGATTGGTCAGGGGGAGGGCGGTCTGCTGCTGGCGGGTCACACCGATACGGTGCCGTTCGATGAGGGGGGCTGGAGCAAGGATCCCTTCAAGGTGACCGAAGAGGGCAACCGCCTCTATGGCCTCGGTACCATCGATATGAAGGGCTTCTTCGCCTTTATCGTTGAGGCGCTGAAAGAGATTGACCTCACCAAGCTGACCAAGCCACTGCGTATCCTCGCCACTGCCGATGAAGAGACCACCATGGCGGGGGCCCGCGCCATCGCTGCGGCTGCCGAGCTGAAACCTGACTACGCGGTGATTGGCGAGCCGACCGGGCTGGTGCCTGTGGTGGCCCACAAGGGCCACATGTCGGAGGCGATCCGCATTACCGGCAAGAGCGGCCACAGCTCGGATCCCGCCAACGGCGTCAACGCCATGGAGATCATGCACAAGGCGATGGGGCAGGTGCTGCGCTTGCAGCAGGATCTGAAAGATCGCTATGCCGACCACCGTTTTGCCGTGCCACAGCCGACCCTGAACCTCGGTTACATCCAGGGCGGTGACAGCCCGAACCGCATCTGCGGCTGCTGCGAGCTGCACATCGACTTGCGACCTACTCCGCAGGTGGGGCCAGACGAGTTGATGGGGATGCTCAAAGAGGCGCTGTCGCCCATCGAGATCCACCAGCCGGGCTGCCTGCACCTGCAACATCTGCACGAACCCATTCCCGCCTACGCCTGCGCCGACGATTCGGTGCTGGTGCGTGAAGCGGAGAAGGCGAGCGGCCGCGCCGCCGAGTCGGTCAACTACTGCACCGAGGCGCCGTTTATCCAGCAGCTTGGCTGCCAGACCATAGTGATGGGCCCCGGCCATATCACCCAGGCGCACCAGCCGGATGAGTATCTGGATCTCTCGTTCGTCAAGCCGACCACCACAGTGTTGCAGCACCTGATCAGACGTTTTTGCCTGTAGCGGCGGCGGTGAAAGGGGCGTAAAAACTGTAAGTAAGTTACATAACAAGCCGGTTGTGGAGTAGTGAGGGAAATACATCTTCTGAATCGGCCTGTTATTTGACCTTGCGCAGACAATCTGGGTAGATTGTCACCCTAAGATGACGGAGCATATGTTGTAATCGCACAACAATAAGTGAGGTCGTCTTGCACCCCGGATGGGTGTCAGGCACCAACAAGATAAGGATGTGGAATGAACGAAAAGTACGCCGCACTACGCGCCAACGTAGGTATGCTGGGTCAGCTGCTGGGTAAATCCATCAAGGATCATCAGGGTCAGGCCTTTCTCGACAAGATCGAAACCATTCGCCAATTGGCCAAGTCCTCCCGCAAGGGCAATGAATCAGACCGGGAACGTCTGCTCGATACCCTGCGCACCCTGAGTGATAGCGAACTGCTGCCGGTGGCGCGCGCCTTCAGCCAGTTCCTCAATCTGGCCAACGTGGCGGAACAGTTCCACACCATCTCCCGTCGCTGCGAAGAGCAGGTCTGCACCCCGGATCCGCTGGAGCAGATGTTCGACAAACTCAAAGCCTCCAACCTGTCGCAAGAGGCCATCATTCAGGCGGTGCGCGAGCTGGATATCGATCTGGTGCTGACCGCTCACCCCACAGAGGTGACCCGTCGTACCCTGATCCACAAGCATGTGCAGCTCAACGACTGCCTCGAGGCGCTGGAACTCTCTGACCTGCTGCCCCGCGAGCGGGACAAGATCCTCAATCGCATCGAGCAGCTGATCAATCAGGCGTGGCACACCAACGAGATCCGCGAACAGCGCCCGACCCCGGTGGACGAGGCCAAGTGGGGCTTCGCTGTGGTGGAGAACAGCCTGTGGCCCGCCATCCCCGAATTCATGCGCAATCTGGACGAGCGTCTGCAACACCATCTGGGTGTGCGGCTGCCGCTTGATGCCGCGCCGGTCAAGTTCACCTCCTGGATGGGCGGTGATCGCGACGGCAACCCCTTCGTCACCGCCAAGGTGACTGCCGAAGTGCTGGAGCTGGGCCGCTGGATGGCGGTGAGCCTGTTCTACAAAGACATCAAGGAGCTCACCTCCGAGCTCTCCATGTCCGACTGTACCGACGCCGTGCGCGCCCGGGTTGGCGATCACCCCGAGCCCTACCGTGCGCTGGTGCGCGAGCTACGCGAACAACTGCGCGAAACCCAGGAGTACCTGACCGCCAAGGTGCAGGGACAGGCAAGCGAGAGCCGGGATCTGGTCAAGACCACCGCCCAGCTGCGCGAGCCGCTGGAGCTCTGCTACCACTCCCTGCACGCCTGCGGTATGGGTAATATCGCCGATGGCATGCTGCTGGATGTGCTGCGCAAGATCGCCTGCTTCGGCATCCATCTGGTCAAGCTCGATATCCGTCAGGATGGCGAGCGCCACGGCCAGGTCTTCTCCGAGCTGACCCGCTATCTGGGGCTGGGGGATTACGCCGAGTGGAGCGAGGATGACAAGCAGGCTTTCCTGCTCAACGAACTCAACTCCCGTCGCCCGCTTATCCCCAACGACTGGGAGCCGAGCGACGAGACCCGCGAAACCATCGAGACCTGCCGGGTGATTGCCCAACACGATCCCGATGCGTTCGGTATCTACATCATCTCCATGGCCGGCGCGCCATCCGACGTGCTGGCGGTGCAGCTGTTGCTCAAAGAAGCTGGCTGCAAGTTCCGCATGCCGGTCGCTCCGCTGTTTGAGACTCAGGAAGACCTGATGGCGGGCACCGCCGTGATGGAGCGCCTGTTGTCGGTGGACTGGTATCGCGGCTATATCCAGGGTCGTCAGTACGTGATGATCGGTTACTCCGACTCCGCCAAGGATGCGGGCATGATGGCCGCCGGCTGGGCCCAGTACGCCGCCATGGAATCCTTGGTGGCGCTGGCCGAGGCCAACAATCTGCGCCTCACCCTGTTCCATGGCCGTGGCGGTACCGTCGGTCGTGGCGGTGCGCCGGCCCAGCAGGCCATCCTGTCGCAACCGCCGGGATCCCTGCGCGGTGGTCTGCGCGTCACCGAACAGGGCGAGATGATCCGCTTCAAGTTCGGTCTGCCGAAAGTGGCGATCAAGAGCCTCGAGCTCTACACCAGCGCCGTGCTGGAAGGGAACCTGCTGCCGCCGCCCAAGCCGAAAGCGTGCTGGCGTGAAGTGGTGGAGCAGCTGGCGACCGTCTCCTGCGATCACTACCGCAGCATCGTGCGCGGCCACCCGGACTTCGTGCCCTACTTCCGCGCCGCCACCCCGGAGATGGAGCTTGGCAAATTGCCGCTCGGCTCCCGTCCCTCCAAGCGCAAGCCCAACGGCGGCGTCGAGAGCCTGCGCGCCATTCCGTGGATCTTCGCCTGGACCCAGAACCGCCTGATGCTGCCGGCCTGGCTCGGTGCCCACAAGGCGCTGCAGCAGGCGATCGACGACGGCAAGCTGGCCGTGCTGGAAGAGATGAGCGCCCAGTGGCCCTTCTTCCGCACCCGCCTCGAAATGCTGGAGATGGTGTTCCTCAAAGCGGACGTCTGGCTCGCCGAGTACTACGACACCCGTCTGGTGCCGCAGGAGCTGTGGGGCCTTGGCAAACAGTTGCGTCAGGAGCTCGCCGAATCCATCGACGTGGTGCTGAAACTGAGCCCGCGCGGGGATCTGCTGGAGGATCAGCCCTGGATCAAGGAGTCCATCAAGCTGCGCAACCCCTACACAGACCCGCTCAACGTGCTGCAGGCCGAGCTGCTCAACCGCTCCCGCAACCACCCGGAGACCCTGCACCCCGAGCTGGACAAGGCGCTGATGGTCACCATCGCCGGTATTGCCGCAGGTATGCGTAATACGGGTTGATAGTCGGAGCTACCAAGCTCCCCTCAATGACAAAGGGCGCCTCGGCGCCCTTTCTGTTTTGACGAGCCCTTTGTCCCGCTTGATGCCATAACCGCCATTGTAACCCGGCTGAATGTGCCGAGCGGCCCGGCTCAGCGCGGGTTCGCGCCGTTATGCTGGATGGCCTGCAAAATGGCGATGGGGCGACCTTCCTCGTCGAGATCCTCCTCGACCAGCTCGAAGCCGCAGCACAGCCAGAAGGTGAGGGCGGCAGGATTGCTCAGCTGAACGCAGAGACGAACCGGCGCCGGGTTGAGTCGTGCCAGATGGTGGCAAAGCTGGCTGACGGCACTGCGCCCCACTCCTTTACCCGCCATTTCGCTGTCGATCACCAGCAGACCAATCCAGGGATGGCCATCGAAGGGGTTGCTGGCCAGCAGATGGGCGAGGCCGACAACCTCTTGTTGTCTGCGGATGGCCAGATAGCGGCCGCCGGCGGCCAGCACGGCTTCGGCATCCTGCCGGATGGCGCTGAGGGAAAGCGCCGCAGGGCCGCCCAGCGCCAGATTAAAGGCGGGTTGCGAGTTGATGACCCGCTGCTGCAGGGCCAGCCCGCCGGGGCTCAGGGTCTCTTCGGGGGTAAGGGGAACAAGCTCGATCTGCATGGGAAATGGGGGGAGAATATCGGTGAAATCGGGGGTTGAGAATAGCATGGGGCGCTGTCGGAAAGGCTCTGTCCGGAGGGGCAGAGCGCCCCAAATTACCCTTGCGACTTGCATCACCCTATCGTGAGGCGCAGACTGTTTGGCCTTGTTTTTATGCGATTCGATTCAAGGCATCCATCATGACTCCTGCCATCAACCTGCTGAAGAAGCTCAAGATCCCCCACAAGCTCTACCCCTACGAGTGCGAAGCCCACGACGATTTCGGCAAGCATGCCGCTACCCAGCTCGGGCTGCCGGAGGCACAGGTATTCAAGACCCTGATCGCCCACCACGACAAACAGGCGGTGGTGGCCATCGTGCCCTCATCCGGCATGTGCAGCCTGAAGCAGCTGGCCAAGGCGACCGGCCTCAAGAAGGTGGAGATGATGAAGCCGGCGGAGGCCGAGAAGCTGACCGGCTACAAGGTGGGCGGCATCAGCCCGCTGGCCCAGAAGAAGCTGTTGCCCACCGTGCTCGACGAGTCGGCTATGCAATTTGACGAAATTCTGGTGAGCGGCGGCAAGCGCGGCCTCTCGGTCGGCGTGGCGCCGCAGGATATGCTGACCTTGATGAAGTGGATTGCCGCTCCCATCGGCGAAGAGTAATCGGTGAAGAGTAAGCGGCGAAGAGTGATGCCCCGCATGGCCTGACGTAGCCGCCACGGCAGGGTAACGGGCTGGCTGGTATAGTGGAAGGAGACTGGCTGCCAAGGATATGGCCCATGAGAGCATCTGTCAGGTCCCTGCTATACGCTGCGCTGCTTCTCCCCGCCACGGGTAGTGCTACCCCTGCCTTTACCCTGCACTCCTGTTTTGAAAACAGCGACTCCTACCCCTGGCTGCTGCAGTCGGGGGAGGGGATTGTCCAGTATCACCTCAAGCTGGTGGCAGAGCGTCTTGGCATCGAGATTTTGATGACCCCGCTTCCCTGGAAGCGCTGTCTCTCGCTGGTGAGCAGCGGCCAGATGGATGCCGCCTTCAAGATGAGCTACAGCGCGGAGCGGGCGAGCAAGATAGGCAGTTACCCGATGCGCGGTGACAAGCCGGATCCCGACAAGCGCTTGCTCATCGAAAGCTACAGCCTCTATCAGCTCAAGGGGGGCAAGAGCCAGTGGGATGGCACCACCCTCAGGGTCAAGGGGATAGTGGCGGCCCAGTCCGGTTTCTCCATCGTCGAGTTCCTGCAGGGGGCGGGAGTCGAGGTGGATGACTCCAGCCGGGATCCGCTCATCATATTGAAAAAGCTGGTGATGGATCGGGCCGCTGCCACCGCCTTGCAGACCGAAGTGGCCGACAGTCTGCTGGCGGCCCATCCCGACCTGCAAGGGCAGATCGAGCGGCTGACGCCGGTGCTGGTGGAGAAGCCCTACTATCTGGTCTTCTCCCACACCTTCCGCCAGAGCCATCCAAACGAGAGTCAGCAGGTGTGGGATGCCATCGAGGCGGTGCGCAACTCGCCCACCTATCAGCACTATGTGGCCAGTTTCAGACAGACCCACCGGGCAGGGGACTAGGGATGAGAGTGATAAGCCATGGAACGGCAGAGCGGTTTGCAGGACGGTGGCTGGCGCTGCTGGTGGCCAGTCTGCTTGCGCTGCTCCCGCTGACGGTCGAGGCGGTGACCCGTTTTACCTATCTCAGTCCCGAGAGCGAGCGGGATCCGCGCACCACCTACGATCGGGAGCTGCTGCGCCTCGCCCTCGACAAGACGCGCGACCAGTTTGGCGACTATGTGATGGAGGCTGCGCCCCCCATGACCAAGGCGCGGGCACGGCTCAGCATGCAGCTCGACAGCTTCCCCAATCTCTTTGCCATGGATAGTTACAGCAGTACCCGCGATGGCCAGGAGCTGGCCTATGTCCCCTTTCCGGTGCATCTGGGGATCGTCAGCTACCGCATCTGTTTTGTCAGCCCGCAGCAGCAGGCGGCAGTCAGGGAGGTGACCGATCTTGCTGGCTTGCGCCGCTTCACCTTCGGTCAGGGCAAGGGGTGGCTCGATGTGGATATCCTGCGCCACGCCGGGCTGGAGGTGATGGAGGTGGATGGCTACGAGAAGCTGTTCAAGATGGTGGCGCGCGGCCGTTTCGATCTCTTCTGCCGCGGGGTCAGCGAACTGCGCAGCGAACTGCTCACCCACGACGAGGTGGAGGGGCTCAAGGTCGATGATGCCCTGATGATCTACTACCCGCTGCCCCGGGTTTTCTATACCAACGCCAACAACCGCGAGGCGCTCAGGCGGGTCGAGCAGGGGCTGCAAATCGCCTGGCAGGATGGCTCGCTGCAGGCACTGTGGCGCAAGAGCTTCGGCCCGGCCATTGCCTTTGCCCACCCCCAGCAGCGGCGGCTGATCAAGCTGGAGAACCCCTTCCTCAAGGGGATCAGCTTCGATTACCGTCCCTATTTCTACAATCCGCTCACCGATCGCTTCGGCGATCAGTGAGGCTCCCGCCACTTGCGGCAGAGCTCCAGCCAGGCTTCGGCGGTGCGCGACAGATAGCGCTCGCGCGGCCAGATCACTCCGAGTCGCCAGCTCAGCTCGGGCTCCAGCGGCCGCAGTACCAGCCCTTCCGGATTGAGCCGGTTGCAGACCGGCTCGGGCAGGAAGGCGACCCCCATGCCGCTGCGCACCATGGCGGTGAGAAAATCCCACTGACTGCTGCGCGCCGCTACCTGTGGCACGAACCCCGCCCCGCGGCACGCCTGCTCCAGCCGTTCGCTCAGGGTGAAGGCCTGGGTATAGAGCAGGAAGGGCTCCTCCTGCAGCGCTTCCATCCGCAGCGGCGCATCGCCGCGCCAGCGCGGCTGATCCGGCAGCACCACCTGAATGGGATAGCGATCGAGATCGAGGGCGCTGAGCGGCCCCTCCTCTTTGGTGGGCAGCATGGTGATGGCGAGATCCAGCTCCCCCTCCAGCACCGCCTGTTCGATCAGACGGCCGCCATACTCCACCAGCGTCAGCTCCACCTTGGGGTAGCGGGTGCGGTAGGCGCGGATGAGGTCAGCGTAGAGGTGACCCACCATGGGGGGAATGCCGAGGGTGAGGCGGCCATGCTGCAGGCTCTGCAGATCCGCCAGCTCCGCCTCCAGCTGCTGCATCTCGGCCAGAATGGTCTGGGCCCGCTGGAACAGCACCTGCCCGCTGTCGGTCAGGGTAAAGCGACGCCCCTCCCGGTTGAGCAGGGGCTGGCCCAGCTCCTCCTCGATATTGCGGATCATCTTGCTGATGGTGGGCTGGGTGACGAACAGCTTCTCCGAGGCGCGGGTGAAGCTCTGCTCCCGAACCAGTTCGACAAAGTAGCGCAGGGCGCGAATATCCATGGGCTCTCCCGGGATAACAAGGGCTCTAATCATGCCAATATGGCATGAAATGACTCATTCTAATTCATTTTATGAAGGATCTGAGCCAACTAACGGGGTGAGGCGCGCTGCGGGCAGGGGATAAACAGGTTGGCCGATCGGATGGCAGGAAAAGCATGGGGCGGCCACGGTGGCCGCCCGCATGTATTCAGTTGCCGCGCAGGGCGGCGGTGAGAGTCGAGAGGGAGAGGTGCTGGCGCCCGCTCTGGTCGAAGTTGGCATCGTCCAGCCAGCGACCAAGGGTTGCCTGCAGGGCGGGCCATTCGCTGTCGATCACCGAGAACCAGGCGGTATCGCGCGATCGCGTCTTGTCGACCCGGGCCTGCCGGAAGATCCCCTCGAAGGTGAAACCGAGCCGCAGCGCTGCCTGCCGGGAGGGGAGGTTGAGGGCGTTGCACTTCCACTCGTAGCGGCGATAGCCGAGGGCGAAGGCGCGTCTCATCATCAGTGCCATGGCGGCGGTGGCGAGCCGGGTGCGGCGCATCGCTGGGGCGAAGTGGAGCCAGCCCACCTCGATGCTGCCAGCGAGGGGGTCGATGCGCAGAAAGCTGGCGAGCCCGAGGGCGCGACCGCTGGCGGCATCGACGATGGCGTAGAACTGGGGATCCCGCCCCGCCGCCATGTGTGCCAGCCATCCCTGCCACTCGGTGCGGCTCGGGAAGGGGCCACTGGTGAGGTAGGTCCAGAGGCTTCCGTCATCCTCGCCGAAGGCTTGCCAGAGGCTTGCTTCATGGCGGGCCGGATCGAGCGGCTCGCAGCGACAGCCCCACCCCTCAAGTAGTTGCGCTTCGGGGAAACGGGCGCCGTCCCAGCCGGCGACCAGCGGCCCGACCGGTTGGCCAAATTCGTTGATCTCAGCAGCCACAGCGCACCTCCTCGTTTGTCAGCCGACCCGGCTCGTCGCCGAGCGCGACCGCAAAGCCATCCCGCTGCCACCAGTGGAGGCCGCCGATCAGCTCCTTGACCCGAAAACCGAGGCGCGCCAGCTTGCAGGCTCCCTGAGTCGAACCGTTGCAGCCGATGCCGTCGCAGTAGCAGACGTAGATGGCATCCCGATCGAGCCCGGCCACCCGCTCGGGCACCATCTCCCGGTGCGGCAGGGAGATGGCCCCGGGAATGTGGCCGGCGGCGTAGTGCGCTGGCGAACGGGTATCGATGACGACGATGCCGGCCGTTGCCGCCATCAGGTCGGCGGCCAGATCGGCGGCATCGGTGCGGCAGGCGAGCTGGGCCTCGAAGAAGAGGGCGGCCTGCTCGGGCGAGAGCAGGCCGGTGGAACGAACGTGACTCATGATTAACTCCTTGTCAGATGGCAGAGCTCCACTCTAGCGGCATAATGGTTCACACGGATGTACCAATTCTGCTGGATGGAGTAGACCAATGAGCGCCTTGCCGACCCTGTTTGCCGAGAACGATGCCAGCCTGCCGGTGCAGGAGCGGCTGGTGCGCACGGTGCGCGATGCCATCCTCGCCGGTCACCTGCCACAGGGTAGCCGGCTGCCGCCGAGCCGGGTGCTGGCGCGGGATCTCTCCCTGTCGCGCGGTACGGTCGAACAGGCTTATGGCCGGCTGGAGGCGGAGGGCTACCTGACCCGCCGGGTCGGCGTGGGCAGCTTCGTGGCGCTGGCGGTGGTGCCCGCACCACGCAGCAGCCAGCGCGGTGGCGCCCCCTTGTCAAAGCGCGGGGCGGCGATCCTCGCCAGCGGCGCCTGTCAGGAGGAGATGGGCACCCCGCACAGTTTTGCCAGCGGTCAGGGCGATACGATCGCCTTTCCCCGCGAGCTGTGGGGGCGACTGTTGCAGCAGCAGTGGCGCCTGCACGGGCCGCGCCTGATGCAGTATGGCGATCCGGCCGGTCTGCCCGCCCTGCGCCAGGCCATCGCCGCCTATCTGGTGCAGTCGCGCGGACTGGTCTGCCACCCGGAGCAGGTGCTGCTGCTCACCAGCTCCCAGCAGGGGATCCAGCTTGCCGCCCAGCTGCTGCTCGACCCCGGTGATACGGTCTGGCTGGAGGAGCCGGGTTACCTCGGCGCGCGCAATGCGATGCAAACCGCCGGGGCGCGCCTCCACCCGGTGCCGGTGGATGAGGAGGGGCTCAACCCGGCGGGCGATCATCCGGCGCCGCGCCTCATCTACACCACCCCTTCCCACCAGTATCCCCTCGGCATGGCGATGAGCCTGCCCCGGCGCATGGCGCTGTTGGCCCGCGCCGAGCGGGAGCAGGCCTGGATCCTGGAGGATGACTACGACGGCGAGTTTCAGTACGACCAGCGGCCGCTCCCCTCGCTGCAGGGGCTGGATCGCAGCGGCCGGGTCATCTATGTGGGCACCTTCAGCAAGGTGCTGTTCGGTTCGCTGCGCCTCGCCTATCTGGTGCTGCCACCAGCGCTGCTGGAGCCCTTTGCCCGCGCGCGCGCCGCGTTCGACGGCCACAGCAACCAGCTGTTGCAGGCGGTGACCGCCGAGTTTCTGCAGGGGGGCTATTTTGCCAGCCACCTGCGTCAGATGCGGCTGCTCTACCGCAGTCGGCGGGATCTGCTGCTGGCCCAGCTGGCCGAGCACTGCCCGCAGTTGACCCCGATCCACACCGGTGCCGGATTGCAGTGCACCGCGCTGTTGCCCCCCGGCGGCGAGGCGCGCTGGACAAACATGGCCAACCGGCAGGGGCTGGGATTGCGACCCCTGCGCCCCTTCTATCTGGGGCAGGCGGATCGGGAGGGGTGGCTGCTCGGCTATGCCGGCCTCGACAACGCCACCCTGCGCCAGCTCTGCCGCGACCTTGGCCGCGCGTTGCGAGAGGGGTAGTTCATGCCTTTAAGGCATGAAATTGATAATTTAAATTCATTTCTGGAAGGTTTTGCCTCTCTCTATACTGTGAACCAGTTCACAGAAAGACCCTTGATCATGAAATCCCTTGCCCTGCGCTGGTTACAGACACTCTTCCAGATTGTGTTGCTGGCAGCCATCTGGCTGTTGGCCGATACCGCGGTTCGAACCCTCCATCTGCCGCTGCCCGCCAACCTCACCGGCATGCTGTTGCTGCTGGCCTGCATCCTGCTTGGAGTGGTCAAGGCCGAGTGGTTCAGTGCCGGCGCGCGCTGGCTGCTGGCCGAGATGCTGCTCTTCTTCGTCCCCGCTGTGGTGGCGGTGGTCAACTATCAGGAGCTGCTGCTGCAAGAGGGGTGGCGCATCATGGTGGTGCTGCTGGTGAGCACCACCCTGGTACTCGGTACCACGGCGCTGGTGGTGGACCGGGTTTACCGCCTCGAACTGAAACTGGCCCGTCGGAGTCGCCGTCATGTCTGATACCCTGCTCGGGCTGCTCTGTTTCGCCCTCACCCTGCTCTTCTACTACTCCAGCAAATGGCTCTACGGCAAAAAGCGGATCCTGCCGCTGATGCCGCTGCTGCTGGCGCCGACCCTGCTGGTGGCCGTGGTGGTGCTGTTCCACATCCCCTATCAGGACTACATGGCGGAATCCCACTGGCTGCTCTGGCTGCTGGGCCCGGCCACCGTCGCCTTCGCGGTGCCGGTCTACGAGAACCGCCAGCTCATTCGTCGCCACTGGCTGTCGCTGTCGGTCGGGGTGGTCGCATCGGTCATCATGGCGGTGGGGAGTACCGTGCTGCTGGCCCGCTGGCTCGATCTCTCCGACATGTTGCAGCGCAGTCTGGCGATGCGCTCCATCACCACGCCGTTTGCGGTGGAGGCGACCCGCGCCATCGGCGGTCAGAGCGATCTCACCGCGCTGTTTGTGGTGCTGACCGGCGTCATCGGTATGGCGGTAGGGGAGAGCGTGCTCACCGTGCTGGCCATTCGCAGTCGCCTTGGCAAGGGGGCGGGGTTTGGTGCCTCGGCCCACGGCGCCGGCACCGCCAGGGCGTATCAAATGGGCAACGAAGAGGGGGTGGTCTCCAGCATGGTGATGATGATCGCCGGCATGGTGACCGTGCTGCTGGCACCCCTGCTGGGCCGGATGTTCTGGTAGGCTGAGCTCCCCTTTACAAGGCTGCTCGTCCCGGCGCTACACTCTAGTGAGCGTGTATTCCCGGGATGAGCAGTATGACCTTTCATCGCCTCGCTTCCTGCTTGCTGCTGTGCAGCCTCTCCCTCCTTGCCGCCCCCCTGCGGGCGAGCGACGTTTTTACCCATATCAGCCCGGAGAGCGACCGGGATCAGCGCACCATCTATTTTCGTGAGCTGCTGCAGCTGGCGCTGGAGAAGACCCGCGACAGCTTCGGTGACTACGAGCTGCGGGCAGCGCCGCCGATGAACCGGATCCGGCTGCGCCAAGTGCTGCAGACCAACCTCTACCCCAACTTCTTTGCCGTCGATACCCCGCAGCCCGATAGCGGCGAGGCCCTCGACTATGTCCGCTTTCCGGTGGAGCTCGGCATCCTCGGCTATCGCATCTGCTTCGTCAGCCCGCAGCAGGCGAAGGCGATTGCCGGGGTGACCCGCTTCGAGCAGCTCAAGCAGTACCAGAATGTGCAGGGACGTGGCTGGCAGGATGCCGCCATTTTGCGGGCGGCAGGTCTGCAGGTGCAGGAGGTGGACAGCTACGAGCGGCTGTTCAAGCTGGTGGCCCGCGGGCGGGCCGACCTCTTTTGCCGCGGCGCCAACGAGCTCTTCACCGAGCTGGAGCAGCACCGGGATGTGGCCGGTCTCACCGTGGAGCAGCATATCGCCCTGCACTACCCCTTTCTCCATCTCTTCTACACCTTCAAGGGGAATCAGGCGGGGATCCGGCGCATTCAGGCCGGGCTCAAGCTGGCGTGGCAGGATGGCTCGCTACAGCGGCTCTGGCTGCACCACTTCAAACCCTCCCTCGGTCAGGCCAGACTCCACCAGCGCCAGCTGTTCGAGCTGCCCAACCCGCTGCTCAAGGGGATCGATTTTGATTACGACGCCTACCATTACGATCCGGTGACGGGGCGTTTCGGCCCCGGCTTGCCCTGAGCCGGGATGCCCTCCCGGTGGATCATTAGCCTGCGCAAACGCACCTTTTTCATTCCAATAAGGCATGTTCTGTATAATTTAAATTCATTTAATGAATGCGCTGCCTACTGAATATACTGTGACTCGCTTCACGGTAATCAGGTTTGGCTCCTGCCCGGCTTATCAGCCCCGCTGAACTTGTTCCTGAACCGTCCAGCTCAGGCGTCTTGGTGTCCGACATGAAGGCGTCCATCACCGATCGGGGTGAGCCCCGGATTTGTTACCGCTGACGGAGCCTTCACATGTTCTCTTCTGCTACCAACGCGCTCATTGTCGAAGGGGGCGCCATGCGCGGCATCTTCGCCAGTGGCGTGCTCGATGCCTTCGTGGAAAGCCACCACTACCCGTTCGATTTCGTCATGGGAGTCTCGGCCGGGGCGACCAATCTGGTCTCCTATCTGAGCGAGCAGCCACGCCGCAGCCATCACATCATCACCGAGCTGGCCTGCAGCAGCGACTTTCTCGACCCGCTGCGCTTCGTCAAGGGGGGTGATCTGGTGGATGTCAGCTGGCTCTGGCGTACCAGTCGTTACCGCTTTCCCCTCGATCTCGATACCTTCTCCGCCTGCCGTATTCCCTTCTATGCGGTCACCACTGATGTGGCGACCGGTGAAGCCGTCTACCTGCCGGTGCACCCCGACAACATGGACGAGGTGCTGACCGCCACCTGCGCCCTGCCGGTGGTGCAACACGAGACCCCCTGTGTCGATGGCCGTCTCATGGCGGATGGCGGCATCAGCGACTCGATCCCGGTGATCGAGGCCTATCGGCGCGGGGCGCGGCGGATGACGGTAGTGCTCTCCGAGCCGCGCGGTTATCGCAAGAAGCCGGCCCGTTTCTGCTGGATGGTGAAGGCGCTGCTCAAGACCCAGCCTGCACTGGCACAGGCGATGCTGGCACGGGATGTGGCCTACAACCGCGCTCTCGACTTTATCGAAACGCCACCTGCCGATTGCGAGATCGAGGTGATCGCGCCACCGGCCGGTTTTCCGGTCTCCCGCTTTACCCGCGATCAGCTCAAGCTGGAGTCCGGCTATCTGCAGGGCTACTGGCAGGGACGCCAGAGCCTGCTGCGGGCGGGCAGAGAGGCGCGGGCTGCCTAGCGGCAAAATGGCCGGAATAGGGAATGCAGTAATGAAAAGGGGAACCTCGCGGTTCCCCTTTTATCTTTCTGATCGGCAGTCGCAGGTTACAGCATCTGCTTGAGGCGATAGAGCAGGTCGAGTGCCTGACGGGGGGTGAGCTCGTCCGGGCGCACCGCTTCCAGCTCATCGACTACCGGATGGCTCTGGGGCGCCATGGCCACCGGGGCCGGGCGGGTTTCACCGGCGGCCACCGGGGTGGCACTTTCCAGCTCGTGCAACTTGTGGCGGGCCTGCTGGATCACCGATTTGGGCACCCCCGCCAGTGCGGCGACTTGCAGGCCGTAGGAGCGGCTGGCCGCCCCCTCCTGCACCGCGTGCATAAAGGCGATGGTGTCGCCGTGCTCCACCGCATCGAGGTGGACGTTGGCCAGCCCGCTCATCAGCTCCGGCAGGCGGGTCAGCTCGAAGTAGTGGGTGGCAAACAGGGTGTAGGCGCCGATCTTGCTCGCCAGTTGCTCGGCACAGGCCCACGCCAGCGAGAGGCCGTCGTAGGTGCTGGTGCCGCGGCCAATCTCGTCCATCAGCACCAGACTGCGGGCGGTGGCGTTGTTGAGGATGTTGGCGGTCTCGGTCATCTCCACCATAAAGGTGGAGCGGCCGGAGGCGAGATCGTCCGACGCCCCGATCCGGGTGAAGATGCGGTCGATGGGGCCGATGCGGGCGCTGTCGGCGGGCACGAAGGCACCGATATGGGCCAGCAGCACGATCAGCGCGGTCTGGCGCATGTAGGTCGATTTACCGCCCATGTTGGGGCCGGTGATGATCAGCATCCGCCGCTCCCGCTCCAGCCGGATGGGGTTGGCGATAAAGGGATCTGTCATTACCTGCTCAACCACAGGATGGCGGCCCGCTTCGATCAGGATCTGATCCTCATCGATGAGGGTCGGGCAGCGGTAGTCGAGGGTCTCGGCCCGCTCGGCCAGGTTGGCCAGCACGTCCAGCTCCGCCAGCGCGGCAGCAGACTCCTGCAAATCGCCCAGATGCGGCAGCAGAGCATCGAGCAGCTCTTCGTAGAGGCGTTTCTCCAGCGCCAGCGCCTGAGCCTGGGCGGTGAGCACCCGATCCTCGTACTTTTTCAGCTCGTCGATGATGTAGCGTTCGTTGTTCTTGAGGGTCTGGCGGCGGATGTAGTGGGCCGGCACCAGATGGCTGTTGGCGCGGCTCACCTCGATATAGAAGCCGTGCACCTTGTTGTAACCCACCTTGAGGGTGTTGATGCCGGTCAGCAGCTTCTCGCGCTCCTCGATGCGGGCGAGGCTGGCGGTGGCGCCGTTGGCCAGATCCCGCAGCTCGTCCAGCTCGGCGTTGAACCCTTCACGAATGACGCCGCCATCGCGGATCAACACAGGCGGCACCTCCATCACGGCGCGCTCCAGCAGATCCAGCAGCTCGGGGAAGGTGCTGGCCCGCTCGCGCAGCTGCTGCACCGCCTCGTGCTCGCTCTCCGCCAGCAGGCGCTGCAATTCGGGCAGCTGAGCGAAAGCCTGCCGCAGCCGGGTGAGATCGCGCGGACGGGCCGAGCGCAGGGCCAGACGCGCCAGCACCCGCTCCACATCGCCGACCTGACGCAGCAGGCCCCCCAGCTCGTCATAGAGGTTCTGTTCGATCAGCTCCTTGATGGTGCTCTGGCGACCTTTGAGGATCACCCGATCGCGGATCGGCTGGTGGATCCAGCGCTTGAGCAGGCGGCTGCCCATCGGTGTGGCGGTGCAGTCCAGCACAGCGGAGAGGGTGTTGTCGTGGCCGCCGGCCAGATTCTGGGTCAGCTCCAGATTGCGGCGGGTGGCGGCATCCATGATGACGGCGTGATCGGGCTGCTCGAGGCGCACGCTGCGAATGTGGGGCAGGGCGGTGCGCTGGGTGTCCTTGACGTACTGCATCAGACAGCCGGCGGCGCACAGGGCGGTCTCGCTCTGCTCGACGCCAAAGCCCACCAGATCCTGGGTGCCGAACTGCTGGCACAAGAGCTTGCGGGCGGTGCCGAGTTCGAACTCCCACTCCGGGCGGCGGCGCAGGCCGCGACGACCCTCGACGTGGTGCAGGAAGGCGAACGATTCGGGGTAGAGCAGCTCCGCCGGATTGGTGCGCTGCAGCTCCGCCAGCAGGGTCTCTTCTTTCTCGAACTGATTGATGAAGAAGCGGCCGGAGCCGATGTCCATGGTGCCGTAGCCGAAGCGGCGGCCATCGTGGTAGACGGCGGCGATCAGGTTGTCCTGTCGCTCGCTGAGCAGCGCCTCGTCGGAGACAGTGCCCGGGGTGATGATGCGAATGACCTTGCGCTCCACCGGCCCCTTGCTGGTGGCGGGATCCCCCACCTGTTCGCAGATGGCGGCCGACTCGCCGAGCTGTACCAGCTTGGCCAGATAACCCTCGATGGCGTGATAGGGCACCCCTGCCATCGGGATGGGGCTGCCGGCCGACTGGCCACGCTTGGTCAGGGAGATGTCGAGCAGTTGGGAGGCCTTGCGGGCATCGTCGTAGAACAACTCGTAGAAGTCGCCCATCCGGTAGAACAGCAGGATCTCCGGGTTCTCGGCCTTGAGGGTCAGATACTGCTGCATCATGGGCGTGTGAGCGCTGAGATTGGCGCTTGGTGCAGCGCCAGTAGCTTGGTGTTGTGCGGTCATGTTCTATTCCAGAAGGGGCCTCTGCGGGCCCGGGTCTGCGGTGATGAGCCTTGAGCTTGATGGCGCCATTCTACACATAAGCGCCGCGCCGGGGGAGGTTGGCTCACACCACCATTGGGCTGATGCGAGTCATCAGTCTTGTGACAATCAGCTCAGTTGCGAGGGGCTGCGGCGGGATCGCATAATGTGCCCTTTCCACGAATCAGAAGGAGCTGTGATGAAACTGGACGCAGAGATAGAGCACCTCGCCATCGAGCTGGGGCGGGCCCTTGGCCAGCGGGGCTGGCTGGCGGCAACCGCCGAATCCTGTACTGGTGGTGGGGTGGCCACGGCCATCACCGACATCGCGGGTAGCTCAGGCTGGTTTGATCGCGGCTTTGTCACCTATACCAACGAGGCCAAGCAGCAGATGCTGGGGGTGAGCCGCGAGAGCCTTGAGCGGCACGGCGCGGTGAGCGAGGCGGTCGTGCTGGAGATGGCCCGCGGTGCGCTGGCGCACTCGTCGGCCTCCATCAGCGTTGCCATCAGCGGCATCGCCGGCCCCGGCGGCGCGACTGAGGGCAAGCCGGTCGGCACCGTCTGGTTCGCCTGGGCCGACAGCAATGGCCGCCACCACTCCCTGCTGGCCCGCTTCGACGGGGATCGTCGGCAGGTGCGCCAGCAGGCGGTGAGACAGGCCTTGTCGGGTCTGTTGGCCCTGCTCAGATAAATTGGGCTTGATACTGTATGAATAGACAGTATACTTAGCCCAACTTCATTTTTACTCACGATTTCCAGCGGAGATTGGCATGGATCAGAACAAACAGAAGGCACTGGCGGCTGCGCTGGGTCAGATTGAAAAGCAGTTCGGCAAAGGCTCCATCATGCGTCTGGGCGACAGCAAGACCATGGATATCGAAGCCATCTCCACCGGCTCCCTCTCTCTGGACGTGGCGCTGGGGATCGGTGGTCTGCCATGCGGTCGTATCGTCGAGATCTACGGCCCGGAATCTTCCGGTAAAACCACACTGACCCTGCAGGTTATCGCCGAAGCCCAGAAGAAGGGCAAGACCTGTGCCTTCGTCGATGCGGAGCACGCGCTGGATCCTATCTATGCCGCCAAGCTGGGCGTCAATGTCGACGACCTGCTCATCTCCCAGCCGGATACCGGTGAACAGGCGCTGGAGATCTGCGACATGCTGGTGCGCTCCAATGCAGTTGACGTCATCATCGTCGACTCCGTGGCAGCCCTGACTCCGAAAGCGGAAATCGAAGGCGAGATGGGTGACTCCCACGTTGGCCTGCAAGCTCGTCTGATGTCCCAGGCGCTGCGCAAGCTGACCGCCAACATCAAAAACGCCAACTGCCTGTGCATCTTCATCAACCAGATCCGGATGAAGATCGGCGTCATGTTCGGCAGCCCGGAGACCACCACCGGTGGTAACGCGCTCAAGTTCTACGCCTCCGTGCGTCTGGATATCCGTCGTACCGGCGCCATCAAGGAAGGTGACGAAGTGGTCGGTAACGAGACCCGCGTCAAGGTAGTGAAGAACAAGGTGGCTCCTCCCTTCAAGCAGGCAGAATTCCAGATCTTCTACGGTGCCGGTATCTCCAAAGAGGGTGAGCTGGTTGACCTGGGCGTCAAGCACAAGCTGATCGACAAGGCTGGTGCCTGGTACAGCTACAACGGCGAGAAGATTGGTCAGGGCAAGGCAAACGTGATGAAGCTGTTCGCCGAGAACAAGGCGATGGCTGGCGAAGTGGAAGCCAAACTGCGCGAGCTGCTGCTCTCCGGTGCCGTACCTGTCGATGACAAGGCTGCACCGGTTGAGGCAGAAGAGTTTGATGCCGAAAGCGAACAAGAGTTCGAATAAGGAACAAAGGAAGGCCGGGTAGATACCCGGCCTTGTTATTTATGATGGTTGATGAATCCGTTACCGAACCGGTTGAGCCCGCCGAGCCGACCTTTGCCGAACAGCTGGCCGCTGCCCGCGGCTATGCCATGCGAAGTCTGGCCCGCCGCGAGAGTGCCGAGTCGGAGCTGGCCAGACGCCTGCGCCAGCAGGGCTATCAGGAAGAGGTGATCGAGGCGGTGGTCGACTACTGCCGCGGTTACAACTGGGTCAATGACGAGCGCTATGGTGCCATGGCGGTGCGGGCTGGTGCCGCCAAGGGACATGGCCCGCTCAAGATCCGTTTCGACCTGCGTCGCAAGGGGCTGGACGATGGCCAGATCGATGCTGCTTTCGAGCAACCCGAGCTGGACTGGTTCGAGCTCGCCCTCGAACTGCTGGAGCGACGGGCCAAAATAGCCGACCTAGCTGACTTCAAGCTGCGGATGAAGTGGCTCAAATATCTGCTGGGGCGCGGCTTTACCCAGGATCAGGCGCGTTATGCCATCTCGGCCCTGCAGGAGCGGGAGGAGTAACGCCACTGCGTGGCAAAAGTCGTTTCACCTCTCCTTGTGGCAGGTTTTTCCTGCCGGCTCAGTAGCTTGCGCACACAATCCCGAAAAAACGGCCTTTTGTTCATCTCATCCCTCTTTATGCGCTGCTTTTTTGCCTCTCGACAGTGAAAAAAGCCACTGTGGGCGGTGCCGCTCTTTTCTGGCCCGTTTATGTGCGCTTTTTCGCCCGTGGCGGCCCTGTCCGTTTTACTTTACCCCGCAGAAAACTTACATTAATGCGGTTAAAAGTCCGTATTCGAATCAAGCAGGATTTTCCATGTATATGTCCACGTCAGAGATTCGCGCTGCGTTTCTCGAGTATTTCCGTTCCCAGGGGCACCAGGTTGTCTCCTCCAGCTCGCTGGTACCGCATAACGACCCGACCCTGTTGTTTACCAATGCGGGTATGAACCAGTTCAAGGACGTGTTCCTTGGCGCAGACAAGCGTGCATACAATCGCGCGACGACTTCCCAGCGTTGCGTGCGTGCCGGTGGTAAGCACAACGATCTGGAAAACGTCGGCTATACCGCTCGTCACCACACCTTCTTTGAAATGCTGGGTAACTTCAGCTTCGGTGACTACTTCAAACAGGATGCCATCAAGTTTGCATGGGGTTTCCTGACCGAGGTGCTGCAGCTGCCGAAAGAGCGCCTGCTGGTAACCGTCTACGCGACTGACGATGAAGCTTTCGACATCTGGGAAAAAGAGGTCGGTGTTCCGGCTGATCGCATCGTGCGCATCGGTGACAACAAGGGCGCCCCTTACGCCTCCGACAACTTCTGGGCGATGGGTGATACCGGCCCGTGCGGTCCCTGCACCGAGATCTTCTATGACCACGGCGATCACATCTGGGGTGGCCGTCCCGGCTCACCGGAAGAGGATGGCGACCGTTTCATCGAGATCTGGAACGTGGTCTTCATGCAGTTCAACCGTCAGGCTGACGGCACCATGGAGCCGCTGCCGCGTCCGTCCGTGGATACCGGCATGGGTCTGGAGCGTATCTCCGCTATCATGCAGGGTGTCCACTCCAACTACGAAATCGACATCTTCCAGGCGCTGATCAAGAAAGCGGCCGAGATTGTCGGCACCACAGATCTGAGCAACCAGTCTCTGCGCGTCATCGCTGACCACATCCGCTCCTGCGCCTTCCTGGTGGCAGATGGCGTGATGCCGTCCAACGAAGGTCGTGGCTATGTGCTGCGTCGCATCATCCGCCGCGCCGTGCGTCATGGTCGCAAGCTGGGCGCTACCGATGTCTTCTTCTACAAACTGGCTGCCGAGCTGGCAGTGCAGATGAAGGATGTCGCTGCCGAGCTGATCGCCCAGCTGCCGCTGGTCGAGCGCGTGCTGCGCATTGAAGAGGAGCAGTTCGTCCGCACTCTGGATCGCGGTCTGCTGCTGCTGGAAGACGCTCTGGCCAACCTGGGCGATGCCAAGGTTATTCCGGGCGAAGTGGTGTTCAAGCTCTATGACACTTACGGCTTCCCGGCCGACCTGACTGCCGACGTGGTGCGCGAGCGCGAGATCGGCATCGACGAAGAGGGCTTCAAGGCCGAGATGGAGAAGCAGCGTGCTCGTGCCAAGGAAGCGTCCAGTTTCGGCGTGAACTACAACGAGATGCTCAAGCTCGATTTCGAAACCCCCTTCACCGGTTACAAGACCCTGAGCGAGCGCACTCGCGTGGTCGGTATCTACAAGGGTGTGGAAGAGGTGAGCGGTCTTATCGCCGGTGACGAAGCGGTCATCGTGCTGGAAGAGACCCCCTTCTACGCCGAGTCCGGCGGCCAGATTGGCGACAGCGGTACCCTGAAAGTGGACGACGGCATCTTTGCCGTGACTGACACCCTGAAAGCGGGCAAGGCGATCATCCACAAGGGTTATATGGAGCTGGGCACCCTGGAGAAAGGGGCCGAGGTTGAGGCCGTGGTAGACGCTGACCGTCGTCAGGCCATCGCCCTGAACCACTCCGTGACTCACCTGCTGCACGCTGCCCTGCGTCAGGCACTGGGCGAGCATGTCACCCAGAAAGGTTCTCTGGTTGGGGCCGAGCGCATGCGTTTCGACTTCTCCCACTTCGAGGGGCTGACCATGGCGACCATTCGCCGGGTCGAGGAGCTGGTCAACAACCAGATCCGCGCCAACCACGAAATCACCACCCAGCTGATGGATCTGGAAGCGGCCAAGTCCGCCGGTGCCATGGCGCTGTTTGGTGAAAAATATGAAGATGACGTGCGCGTGGTGCGCATGGGCGACTACTCCACCGAGCTGTGCGGCGGTACTCACGCCAAGCGCACCGGCGATATCGGCTTCTTCAAGATCATCGCCGAGAGCGGTATCGCAGCTGGCGTGCGCCGTATCGAAGCGGTGACCGGCAAAGCGGCCATCGACTTCATGCATCAGGTTGGCGAGCAGATCGAAGAGGCTGCTGCCCTGGTGAAAGGCGACCAATTCTGCATCGCCGACAAGGTTCGCCAGATGCTGGACAAGGCCAAGATGATGGAGCGCGAGCTGGAGCAGCTCAAGGCCAAGTTGGCCGCTCAGGCCGGTAACGACCTGCTGGGTCAGGTGATCGAGATCAACGGTCAGAAGGTGCTGGTTGCAGCGCTGGAAGGGGCCGATCCGAAATCCCTGCGCGGCATGCTGGACGAGCTGAAGAACCAGATGAAGTCCGGTGTTGTGCTGCTGGCAACCTGTGCCGACGGCAAGGTCAACCTGATCGCCGGTGTCACCAACGACCTGACCGGCAAGGTCAAGGCCGGTGAGCTGGTCAATCTGGTTGCCCAGCAGGTGGGTGGCAAGGGCGGTGGCCGTCCGGACATGGCACAGGCGGGTGGTACCCAGCCTGAGGCGGTGACGGCAGCGCTGCAATCCGTTCACTCCTGGCTGGAAGAGCGCCTGTAATCGGGCGAGGTGATCTGTGGCACTCTATGTACAGAAGTACGGCGGCACCTCGGTCGGCACATTGGAGCGGATCGAGGCAGTAGCTGAGCGGGTCGAGCAGACCCGCGCCCAGGGACACGACGTGGTGGTGGTGGTCTCCGCCATGTCGGGCGAAACCAACCGGTTGCTGGGCATGGCCCAGCAGCTGGATCCTGATGCCAACCGGCGTGAGATGGATGTACTGGTCTCCACCGGTGAGCAGGTCACCATAGCGCTGCTGGCCATCGCGTTGAACAAACGCGGTTGCCCGGCGGTCTCGATGACTGGCGATCAGGTACGGATTCATACCGATTCCGCCTATGGCAAGGCGCGCATCACTCACATCGACACCGAGCTGGTTCATGCTGAACTGGCTGCGGGCAAGGTGGTGGTGATCGCCGGTTTCCAGGGCCGTGACGAGCATAACGCCATCACGACGCTGGGCCGCGGCGGCTCGGATACCACGGCGGTTGCCGTGGCGGCGGCCATCAAGGCCGATGAGTGCCAGATCTTTACCGATGTGGATGGGGTATACACCACGGATCCGCGCATCGAGCCCAAGGCTCGTCGTCTCGACACCATCACCTTCGAGGAGATGCTGGAGATGGCCAGTCTCGGTGCCAAGGTGCTGCAGATCCGCTCGGTGGAGTTTGCGGGCAAGTACCGCGTCCCGCTGCGGGTGCTGTCGAGCTTTGTCGACGGAGAGGGAACCTTAATCACATATGGAGGTGAGAGGATGGAAGCTCCCCTGGTATCCGGGATCGCTTTTAACCGCAACGAGGCCAGCCTGACCATTCTGGGTGTGCCGGACAGACCGACCGTGGCTGCGCAGATCCTGAATCCGATCAGCGACGCCAACATTGATGTCGACATGATTGTGCAAAATACCCTGGGAGATGGCACCGCCGACTTCACCTTCACGGTGAATCGTGACGACTACCGCCGTGCCCGTGCGCTGCTGGAGGAGACCGCGACTGCGCTTGGCGCCTCCTGCGTGCAGGGGAATGGCGAGATTGCCAAGGTCTCCATTGTCGGTGTCGGCATGTGGAACCATCCCGGTGTTGCGCGCACCATGTTCAAGGTATTGGGCGAGGAGGGGATCAACATGCAGTTGATTTCGACCTCTGAAATCAAAATCTCGGTGGTGATTGACGAGAAGTATCTGGAGCTGGCGGTGCGGGCCCTGCACGCCGCTTTTGGATTGGATCAAGCGCCCCAAGAGCAGCCTTTGGGCTAACAATCGCTGATTGATTTAGTTTCAACCATTTACCATATCGGTATCTTTGTAAGATAATGTCGCATATCGATATAAAAACAAAACAGGATACAGGAGCAAGCGAATGCTTATTTTGACTCGTCGTGTAGGGGAAACCCTGATGATTGGTGATGAAGTGACTGTCACCGTACTGGGCGTTAAAGGTAACCAGGTCCGTATCGGTGTTAACGCGCCGAAAGAGGTCTCCGTACACCGTGAAGAGATCTACCAGCGCATCCAGGCTGAGAAAGTTCCGGGTCAATCCGGCTTCTAAGCGGCTTTAATGGCTGTGACAAGGCGACACCTCATGTGTCGCCTTTTGTTTTTTAAGGCCAGGCAAAACCGCGCTGCAAGGTGCAAAAGAGCGGGATAAGTGTCGATATTGTTTGAATATTCCACGCTTTGGCCAAATGCTGAGCGAACACGCTTTTTTCTCCAAAAAAGTGTTTGACTAAAAATCCCTGTGAAGTATTATCAGCCCCGCAAACGGAGAGGTGGCCGAGAGGCTGAAGGCGCTCCCCTGCTAAGGGAGTATGCGGCTTATACCCGCATCGGGGGTTCGAATCCCCCCTTCTCCGCCATTTTGCGCCCGTAGCTCAGCTGGATAGAGTACCTGGCTACGAACCAGGTGGTCAGAGGTTCGAATCCTCTCGGGCGCACCATATTCGACTCTTTGGAGTCATGTGTTGACCATCAGCAAGTCAGCACTAAAAAAGGCTTACTGTTGAGTAAGCTTTTTTTATCGTTTGAAAACAGGGCGCCCGTAGCTCAGCTGGATAGAGTACCTGGCTACGAACCAGGTGGTCAGAGGTTCGAATCCTCTCGGGCGCACCATTTCAAACAAATACAATGATTTATGAGCGCCCGTAGCTCAGCTGGATAGAGTACCTGGCTACGAACCAGGTGGTCAGAGGTTCGAATCCTCTCGGGCGCACCATGTTTCAAGCAGTGCAACAATTTATGAGCGCCCGTAGCTCAGCTGGATAGAGTACCTGGCTACGAACCAGGTGGTCAGAGGTTCGAATCCTCTCGGGCGCACCATATCTCAAGCAGTGCTACAAGTTGTGAGCGCCCGTAGCTCAGCTGGATAGAGTACCTGGCTACGAACCAGGTGGTCAGAGGTTCGAATCCTCTCGGGCGCACCATACAGACAGCCTCGACTTCGGTAGGGGCTGTTTTTTTATGGGTATTTTTCACCCTCTATCCATCTCGCTTGTTCCCGCTAATGGTGCTGCAACGGCCTCTTCCCAGCTTGCTGCAACACCCGTATTCCCACTTCTTCCTGCCCGTTGCCCCTCGTTAGCCTACAGCGTCAAAACCTCGCTGTTTGCAGTGGTTTATCTTGCATGCGTGGATACCTGGTCACTACCGCCAAATGCCTTATAACGCGCTCCTGCGCGGTTTGGCGGCAATAAAAAAGGATGCCGCAGCATCCTTTTTCAGTAGGAGTGATTCACTCAGCTTTTCAGCCATTTGCGAATGCGGTTGGCATCGCCGACCGGGGTGCGCTTGCCCACCGAGTTGAGCAGCACGATGGCCAGCTCGCGGTTGTCCGGCTTGGCACGCATCACCAGACAGCGGCCCGCTTCATCGGTAAAGCCGGTCTTGGAGAGGCGCACATCCCAATCCGGGTTTTTCACCAGCGGGTTGGTGTTGTTGAACATCAGGCTGTAGGCCGGGGTGCTGAAACGCATCTCGCGGTTCTCGTCCTGAGTGAACTGGCGGATCAGCGGCTGGCGATAGGCGGCAGCTACCAGCTTGGCCAGATCCTGCGCGGTCGCGACGTTGCGGGTCGAGAGGCCGGTGGAGTCGTAGAAGTGGGTATTGCGCATGCCCAGCTGACGGGCCTTGTTGTTCATGGCGCGCACGAAGGCGCTGCGGCCGCCCGGGTAGTGGCGGCCGAGGGCCGAGGCCATCCGGTTTTCGGAGGACATCAGCGCCAGATGCAGGGCGTCGCGGCGGGTCACCTTGGTACCCATGCGAATGCGCGAGTGGGTGTGCTTGACCCGGTCGATGTCATCCTTGTCGACCGTGATGATCTGATCCAGATTCTGCCGTGCTTCCAGCACCACCAGCGCCGTCATCAGCTTGGTGAGGGAGGCGATGGGACGAGCCTTGTTGGCATTCTTCTGATAAAGGGTCTTGCCCGAGTTGACGTCTACCACCAGTGCGCTTTCCGAGCGTACATCCAGCTTGGCAGGGCTGGGGGCGGCACTCGCCGCAGGCAATCCCAGCATTCCCATCAAGCCGACAACCAGCGCAACTGCGCGAATCCGACACCGCATACTACCGACTCCATTCCCATCGAAAAAAGGCGCTAGATTCACTCATTTTTGACTGGGCTTTACAAGGGGCGATCGAGACTATTTCTGCGCTTTGCGCAAAAGCGGGATCAAAAAAGCCCTCCATGGGAGGGCTCTTCGTGCGGGCTTGGTCAGCCGGCGTCAGTTCTGGGTCCGTGTGGCTTTGCGCTTGCTGATCCAGCGCCAGATGAGGGCGATGATGCCACCCACCAGCAGCACCACCGGCAGGTAGATGATGATGCTGAGGAACTGGGACTGATATTCGGCCGCCAGTTTGGTGTGGCTCAGGTAGTAGCCAAAGCCCACCAGCGGGCAGATCCACATGATGGAGCTGATCAGATTGACGATGAGAAAGCGGCCCTGCGGCAGTTCGGTGGCGCCGACTATGTAGGGGTAGGCGGTGCGGACGAAGGCGATGTAGCGGGCGGTGATCAGGGTGATGATCCCGTATTTGTCCAGCAGGTAGTAAACCTTCTGCTGGTGCTTCTCTTCCACATGGGAGAGCAACCGGTGGTAGAGCTGGGTGTGGCCGAGGAAGCGCCCCTGCATGTAGCCGAGCCAGGTGCCGACGAAGGTGGCCATGATCAGCAACGGGATCACCCCGAAGGAGAGCACGTCCTGATAGATGAGGACGCCGGTCAGGATCAACAGGCTGTCGCCGGGCAGGAAAGCGGTGGGGATAAAGCCATTTTCCAATACCAGAAAGGTCAGTAAGACGGCGCAAACCATGAAGGCCATCTTGGGATCGGACAGGGTCACCAGATCCTGATGCATAAAGGCGTGAGCCAGTTGGTAAAACCGCTCCATACTTGCAAACTCCGCAGGTTAGCTGGGTTGATCGGTCAAGGGCATGGCGAGCACCTTGTCGATGCGCAGACCATCCATGTCAACAATTTCCAGTTGCCACTGTTCCAGGGTCACCAGATCGCCGGTGTGTGGAACACGACCAAGGAGCAGCATGATAAGCCCTCCGAGGGTGTGATAGTGATGTTTTTCTTCTTCCGGCAGGCGAACCAGCTCCAGACAGTCCTTCAACTCGGGCAGCGGGATCAGGCCATCGAGCAGCCAGCTGCCGTCGGCACGCTGGAATGCCCAGTTGTCCTCGCCATCCTCCTGCTGGAAATCCCCGGCCAGCGCTTCCAGCAGATCCTGCTGGGTGACCAGCCCCTGCAGCTCGCCATACTCGTCCACCACCATCACCATCTGTTCGCTGTGGGTGCGGAAGTGGTTGAGCAGCTCGACCCCGTTGAGGGTCTCGGGCAGCAGGCTGCAATCCTGGGTCAGGGCCGCCAGATCGATGGGCTCCCCCTTGATGTAGGCGTGCAGCACCTTGCTTACGTTGATGACCCCTACCAGATCCGACAGGCTGCCGTCGCAGACCGGGAAGAAGCTGTGACGATACTCCACCAGCCGTTGCAGGTTGGCCTCCAGCGGCAGCGCCAGATCCAGATAGCGGATATCGCTGCGCGGCACCATCAGGGAGGAGAGGCTGCGTTCGTCTAAACGAAACACGTTGCGCAGCATGGTGTGTTCGTGATCCTCGATCACCCCGGCTTCCGACCCCTCTACCAGCATGGCATGGATCTCCTCCTCGGTGACGTTGGCGTTGCCATTCTGGTTGACCCGCAGCAGGCGCAAGGTGGTGTTGGTGGATGCCGACAGCAGCCAGACGAAGGGGCGAGTCATGATGGCAAGCCACAGCATGGGGCGCGCCACCATACAGGCGATGCGCTCGGCGCTGAGCTGGCCAAGCCGCTTGGGCACCAGTTCACCGACCACGATGGAGAGGTAGGTTACCCCCACCACCACGATGACGGTGGCGATAAGTCCGCTGCTCTTGGGGGAGAGTCCCCACTCCTGCAGCCAGAGGGAGAAGGGCTGGGCCAGCAGGGATTCGCCATAGATACCGTTGAGCAGGCCGATGGAGGTGATGCCGATCTGCACGGCAGAGAGGAAATGAGTCGGGTTTTCGCCCAGTTTGAGTGCGATGGCCGCCGAGCGGCTTCCTTCATTGGCCAGCTTGCCAAGGCGCGCCTTGCGGGCGGTGACGATGGCAATTTCCGACATGGCGAAGAGGCCGTTAAGCAAGATCAATCCCAACAGGATCAACAGTTCCATACTGCAGCTGCACTCCTTGAGTAGAAAATATCGCTGGCAGTGTAATGAATTTGGCGGCGATGTGCTTGTGAAAGCGGGTGATCCTGCTCGCTAATTTGATCTCGCAGGGGCAGGGTGTGACGCTGGGGGATGAGAAAAGGGCAGGAGATCCCGCCCTTGGCATGATTGCAGAAGTCCTTTGTCAGAACTGCTGGAAGTAGCGCTGGATCTGCTTGGGATCCTTGGTCTGGGTCAGGGAGAGCATCAACAGCACCCGCGCTTTCTGCGGGTTGAGGGTCTCGGCGGCGACGAAGCCGTACTTGGCATCATCGATCTCGGCATCCAGAGTGGTGGAGCCGGTCGGTACGCGGGCGGAGCGCACTACCCGGATGCCTTCCTTGCTCGCCTTGGCCAGGGTGTCGAACAGGGTGTGGTAGAGGTTGCCGTTACCCACCCCGGCGCTGACGATGCCGTCGAACTTGGCATCCACCATCGCCTTGGCCGGCAGATCGGTGGCGTTGGCGTAGCTGTAGACGATGCCGACTTGCGGCAGCTTGTCGAGCTTGCTCACGTCAAACGGAGTCTTGCTGGTATGCAGACGGGCCGGGCTGCGTTGGTAGTCGATCTTGCCGTTGTGGATGTAGCCGAGCGGGCCGAAGTTGGGGGAGGCAAAGGTCTGCACGCCGGTGGTGTTGGTCTTGGTGACGTCGCGGGCATCGAGCACTGTGTCGTTCATCGCCACCATGACGCCACGTCCCTTGGAGGCGGGGTCAGAGGCGGTCACCACGGCGTTGTAGAGATTCATCGGGCCGTCGGCGCTCATGGCGGTGGAGGGGCGCATGGCGCCGACCAGCACCACCGGCTTGTCGCTCTTGACGGTCAGATTGAGGAAGTAGGCGGTCTCTTCCATGGTGTCGGTGCCGTGGGTGATGACGATGCCATCCACATCATCTTTGGCCAGCAGCTCGTTGACCCGCTTGGCCAGCTTGAGCCACACCTCGTCGTTCATGTCCTGGGAGCCGATCTTCACTACCTGCTCACCCTGCACGTCGGCCACGTTCTTCATCTCGGGCACGGCAGCGATCAGGGTTTCGATGGCCACCTTGCCAGCCTCGTAGTTGGACTGGGTAGCGGACTGGCCAGCCCCGGCGATGGTGCCGCCGGTCGCCAGAATGTGCACGTTGGGCAGCGCCATGGCCATGGGGGAGAGGGTCAGGCCGACGACGGCGGCGAGCAGGGTCTTGCGGATCGGTAGGGTCATGCTGCAAATCCTTATGGTTGGAATAATCGCAGCCAGTTTGCCCAGATAACCATCAATATCTGTGATAAAACTCACCAAAAGACAGGTGAGTACAGATTTTTAACCTGTTTTATACCTCTATGGAGATAATTTAACTCGCAGAGAAACCCTTGGCTTCGATCAGGGCGATCAGCTCGGCCTTGCTCAGCTCGCTCTCGATGACGGCCTTGTTGCTGGCAAAGTCGACGGTTGCGGTGGTGACCGCAGGCTGGGCCAGCAGGGCTTTTTGCAGGCTGGCGGCGCAGCCACCACAGGACATGCCGGAGATGGTGAGTTCGATGGTCATTAATGCTCTCCTCGGTTGATATGGCACAAGGGTAAAGCTGCCGCCTCCGGCAAGGTCAAGCCGTCAGTACATAAGACCCAGATAGTTCATCAGGGTTGCTCCCAGCCGGTGTGTGGGTGACATGCGAGCCAAGGTTCGTGGTGGCGATGCGGTTTGCAGTTTCCTCTGGCAGGGTCAGTACATCAAACCGAGGTAATTCATCAGAGTTGCCCCGAGGCTGGTAGTGACCAGCGAGCCAAGGGTGGTAGTGGCGATGATGTTCGCTGCCAGCACGCTGTCGCCCCCCATGGCGCGGGTCATCACATAGCTGGCGGCGGCGGTTGGAGTGGCGCTGATGAGAAACAGAATGCCAAGCTCCAGATGGCTGAAGCCGAGCAGGGCTGCCCCCAGAGTGAACACCGCTGGAATGAGGCAGAGCCGCATCATGCTGGCCCAGCCGGTCAGCGCCGCCCCGCCGCGCAGGGCGCCGAGACTGAGGGAGGCGCCGGTGCAGAGCAGCGCCAGCGGCAGGGTCATGTTGGCGAAGTAGCTGCCGGTGGTGAGCAGCAACTGCGGCATCTTGATGCCGAGCAGGCTGAACGGCAAGGCCGCCACGATGGCGATGATGAGCGGATTTTTGATGATGCCGAGCAGGATGGGGCGAATGCCGGTTGCGCCGCCGAGGCTGCGGGTGAGGGTGATGACCGCGAGGATGTTGTAGAGCACGGTGACCGCGCCGACGTAGAGCGCTGCCGCCCCCAGCCCCTCGTGGCCATAGGCGTTCTGCACGTAGGCGAGCCCGATGATGGCGCTGTTGCCGCGAAAACTCCCCTGCACGAAGATGCCGCGCAGCTGCTGCTCGCCGATAAAGCGGCCCGCCAGCAGTTCCAGTACCAGATAGCTGGCGACGGTGGCCAGCAGGCCGTAACCGATAAACCAGGGACTCGGCATGGTGGCGAAGTTGGTGCCCAGAATACTGAGAAAGAGCAGGGCGGGCAGGGTGACCTGAAACACCAGCCGGGAGGCGGATTCAGTGAAGGGCTCCGGCAGCAGCCCCAGCCGCTTGAGCCAGATGCCGAGCAGCAGGATCACGCAGATGGGGCCTGTGATGGAGAGGGAGAAGAGCAGACTGGCCAGCAGATCCATGGTGGGCGTCCTCTTGGTGCACCGCCCGAAGCGGGGCAAAAAGGGCATTCTAACGCCATGGGCTTGTATTCACAGGGGTTAATCACAACAATGTGGGCAATTTCCACCGCCTGCGCCAAGCCCCAGTGAGTCAATCCATGGACAAGAAACTGACCATCCTCGATATCGCCCGCCTCTCGGGGGTCGGCAAGTCGACGGTTTCCCGGGTGCTCAATCAGGATCCCAAGGTGAAGCAGGAGACCCGCGAGCGGGTGGAGCAGATCATCGCCGAGCACTGCTTCGTGCCGAGCAAGTCGGCGCGGGCCATGCGCAGCCAGAGCCAGCAGGTGGTGGGGATCATCGTCTCGCGGCTCGACTCCAGCTCGGAAAATCAGGCGGTACGCGGCATGCTGGAGACCCTCTACCAGCGCGGCTACGACGCCGTGCTGATGGAGAGCAAATTCTCTCCCGCCAAGGTGCTGGAGCATCTGGCGGTGCTGGAGCGGCGCGGAGTGGATGGCATCATCCTGTTCGCCTTCAACGATCTCGACTATGCCGCCATGGCGCCGCTCAGGGATAAGCTGGTGTTGGTTGCCCGCGAATACCCCGGTTTCTCCTCGGTCTGTTTTGACGATGCCGGGGCGGTGCGCACCATGCTGGGCCAGCTCGCTGCCCGCGGTATCCGCGATATCGCCTATCTGGGGGTGGATACCGCCGACCTCACCACCGGCCAGCGCCGGCTCGACGCCTACCTCGGCTACTGCGCTGAGCAGGGGCTGGCAGCGCGCAGCGCCCTCGGCGATCTCAGCCTGCAGAGCGGCTACCGGTTGGCTGCCGACCTGCTCACCCCGACGACCGGCGCGCTGGTCTGCGCCAGCGATACCCTCGCCATCGGCGCGGCAAAATACCTGCAAGAACAGGGGCGCAGCGAGGTGCTGGTGACCGGCCTTGGCAACAACCCCATGCTCACCTTCCTCTTCCCCAACGCTCTCACTCTGGATCTGGGTTACAAGGGGGCAGGGGAGCAGGCGGCGCGCCAGCTGCTCGGCCAGATCGAGCAGGAGCAGCCTCCGCTGGCAACCATAGCCCCCTGCCGCACCCTGTGAGCCCCATCACTTCAGGCTGAACAAAAAACGCGCTTTTTGTGACGCTGGCCACGAATTGGGAACGTTCCCATTTTGATCTGGCAAGATTGTCGGCATGCTAAATGGGAACGATACCAAAAACGCTCGAGCCCAAAGGGTGGCTCGCAAGGGCGATGCAGACCACTATTCAATGGCGTCACAGAGGGAAGACCCATGTCCAAGATCAACGCACAGCAGCTTGCCACCCTGATCGACAAGATCGGCGGCAAGGAGAACATCGCCACCGTCAGCCACTGCCTGACCCGGTTGCGCTTCGTCCTGAACGATCCGGCCAAGGCCGACAGCAAGGCCATCGAAACCATCCCGGCGGTGAAGGGAAGCTTCACCCAGGGCGGTCAATTCCAGGTGGTGATCGGCAACGAGGTCGAGCAGTGGTACAAGGCGCTGACTGAAGAGCTCGGCGTCAGCGGTGGCAGCAAGGAGGCCGCCAAGCAGGCGGCGCGCCAGAACATGAACCCGCTGGAGCGGGGCATCTCCCATCTGGCGGAGATCTTCGTGCCGCTGTTGCCCGCCATCATCACCGGCGGTCTGATCCTGGGCTTTCGCAACGTCATCGGCGACATCAAGATGTTCGACGATGGCACTCACACCCTCACCGAGATCAGCCAGTTCTGGGCTCAGGTGCACGCCTTCCTCTGGCTGCTGGGCGAGGCGATCTTCCACTTCCTGCCGGTGGGTGTCTGCTGGTCTGCAGTGAAGAAGATGGGTGGCTCCGAGATCCTCGGTATCGTGCTGGGTATCACGCTGGTGTCGCCGCAGTTGATGAACGCCTATGGCATCGGTCAGCAGACTCCCGAGGTGTGGGACTTCGGTCTGTTCGTGATCCAGAAGGTGGGTTATCAGGCGCAGGTCATTCCAGCGCTGCTGGCGGGGGTATTCCTGGCCTGGGTGGAGACCAACCTCAAGCGCATCATTCCGGCCTATCTCTATCTGGTGATTGTGCCGTTCGTTTCTCTGCTGCTGGCGGTGATCGTGGCTCACGCCTTTATCGGTCCGTTCGGTCGCTGGCTCGGTGACGGTGTCGGCTTTGCTGCCAAGGCCGCCATGACCGGTTCCTTCGCCCCAATCGGTGCCGCCCTGTTCGGCTTCCTCTACGCACCGCTGGTCATCACCGGCATCCACCACACCACCAACGCGGTGGATCTGCAGCTGATGCAGAGCATGGGTGGCACCCCGATTTGGCCGCTGATCGCCCTCTCCAACATCGCTCAGGCTTCTGCTGTCGTCGGCATCATCCTGATTAGCCGCAAGGAGAACGAACGGGAGATCTCGGTGCCTGCCGCCATCTCCGCCTATCTCGGGGTGACCGAGCCGGCGATGTACGGTATCAACCTCAAATACAAGTTCCCCATGCTGTGCGCCATGGTGGGATCGAGCCTTGCTGCCCTCATCTGCGGTTTCGCCGGGGTGATGGCCAACGGCATCGGGGTAGGCGGCCTGCCGGGCATCCTTTCCATCCAGCCGCAATACTGGGGCGTTTACTCCCTCGCCATGCTGGTCGCCATCGTGGTGCCGGTGGTGCTGACCCTGCTGGTCTACAAGCGCCAGCAGGCGGCGGGCAAGCTGGCCGAAGCCAGCGCCTGAATCTGATTGTCAGGGCGACCCAACGGGTCGCCCTCTCCCATTTCAATTTATGACAAGAGAAAGAGCCATGAGCCAAACACCCTGGTGGCAGAGTGCCGTGATTTACCAGATCTACCCCAAGAGCTTTCAGGATTCCGGCGCCCGTGGCACCGGTGATCTCAAGGGGATCATGGCCCGCCTCGACTATCTCAAAACCCTGGGTGTCGATGCCCTCTGGCTGACCCCGGTTTACGTCTCCCCGCAGGTGGACAACGGCTACGACATCGCCGACTACTACGCCATCGATCCCGCCTACGGCACCATGGCCGACTTCGAGGCGCTGCTGGCCGCCGCTCACGCGCGGGACATCCGCATCGTGATGGATATCGTGGTCAACCACACCTCCACCGAGCACGCCTGGTTCAAGTCGGCGCTGGGGGATAAAAACAGCCCCTACCGCGACTACTATATCTGGCGCGATCCGGTGGATGGCGGCGTGCCCAACAACTGGCAATCCAAATTTGGCGGCAGCGCCTGGGAGCTGGATCCCGCCACCGGTCAGTACTACCTGCACCTGTTTGCCCGCGAGCAGGCAGACCTCAACTGGGAAAATCCGGCGGTGCGCGCCGAGGTCAAAAACATCATTCACTTCTGGGCCAAAAAGGGGGTGGACGGGTTCCGGCTCGACGTCATCAACCTTATCTCCAAAGATCAGACGTTCCCGAACGACGAGATTGGCGATGGTCGCCGCTTCTACACCGACGGGCCGCGCATCCACGAATTTTTGCAGGACGTGAGTCGCGACGTCTTTGCGCCGGTTGGCGCCATGACGGTGGGGGAGATGTCTTCTACTTCGCTGGAGCACTGCCAGCGCTACGGCGCGCTGGATGGCTCCGAGCTCTCCATGGTGTTCAACTTCCACCATCTGAAGGTGGATTACCCCAACGGCGACAAGTGGACCAAGGCGCCGTTCGATTTCCTCGAACTCAAGCGCATCTTCAACCACTGGCAGAGTGGCATGCATGGCAAGGGGTGGTCGGCGCTGTTCTGGTGCAACCACGATCAGCCGCGTATCGTCTCCCGCTTCGGTGACGAGGGCGAACATAGGGTCGTGGCCGCCAAGATGCTGGCCAGCACCTTGCACGGTTTGCAGGGTACCCCCTACATCTATCAGGGGGAGGAGATTGGCATGACCAATCCGGGTTATGGCAGCATCCATGACTATCAGGATGTGGAGAGCCGCAATATCTTCGCCATCAAGCAGGCGGAAGGGATGAGCGAGGCCGAGATCCTCGCGATTCTCGGCGCCAAGTCCCGCGACAACTCGCGCACCCCGATGCAGTGGAGTGCTGCCCCCAACGCCGGTTTCACCAGCGGAACGCCATGGCTCAAGCCTGCCGCCAACTACCCCGAGATCAACGCCGAGGCGGCGCTGGCCGACCAGAACTCTGTGTTCTGGCACTATCGTGATCTCATTGCGCTGCGCAAGGCGCACCCCATCTTCACTCAGGGGGATTATCAGGAGCTGCTGACGGAGCACCCGCAGATCTGGGCCTATGCCCGTCGCGCCAACGGTCAGACCCTGCTGGTAGTGAGCAACTTCTACGGCGAGCCGGCCACCTTCGCCCTGCCGGACGAGCTGGCCACCGGCAAGGGTCGCCTGCTGCTCGGCAACTACCCGGATAGCCCGGCCCAACCGCAATCGGGTATGCTGCGCCCTTATGAATCCCTGATCTGGCTGATGGAGTAGGCGATGACGAAGGTGGTGCGCGGTGCTGAGTGGCAGAAGATGGTGGCGGGGGAGCCTTATGATGCGGGCGATCCCGAGCTGAAAGCGGCGCGCGAGCGCTGCCGCAGGCTCTACCACACCTTCAACACCAGCTGGCAGGAGAAACCGGCGCGGGATGCTTTGCTGCACGAGCTGCTCGGTAGCCGCGGCCAGGAGTGTGCCATCAATCCGCCGTTCTTCTGCGACTATGGCGCCAACATCTTCGTCGGCGAGAACTTCTACGCCAACGTGGGCTGCACCATCCTCGACGTCTGTGAGGTGCACATCGGCGACAACGTGCTGCTGGCGCCCGGGGTGCAGATCTACACCGCCGCTCACCCGGTGGCGGTGGCGCCGCGCATCAGGGGTGTCGAGTTCGGCAAGCCGGTGCGGATCGGCCACAACGTCTGGATTGGCGGGAGCACAGTCATCTGTCCCGGCGTCACTATCGGTGACAACAGCGTCATCGGCGCCGGTTCGGTAGTGACCAAAGATGTGCCCGCCAACGTGGTGGCGGTCGGCAACCCCTGTCGGGTGTTGCGCCCGATGACGGCGGAGGAGCTTGCGGGCCTCGAATAGGCATTTTCGGGTAGCTTGGCAGCACTTTTTATCATTTATTTTTTAAATGGTATTGCCGTAATCATTTGTTTATCGAATGGTCGATAACCTCTCAAAGTGCCCTGCTGGCGCGGTTTTGGGGCGATTTACCCCTTGTGCAGCGTTCGCCCGATCGACATGCAACTGTGCCCCGGTTCGGATTATTGTCCATTGATTGCTCATGTCTGGCTGAGGGCGGCCGATACTCTTTGATGCAGGAGGTAACCTATGGACATATCCAGCTCTGCAAATGCGTCGTTCGGTTCTGCGTTGATGGCGGCCAGTCTGGCCAAAAAACAGCAGACCCAAGAGGGCGAATCCGCACTGAAATTGCTGCAAACCGCAGCGCAATCCGCTCCGGCTGCGCCGACATCGGCCAGCGCTTCCCTCGGAAGCAATATCGATATCCGCGTCTGAGCGATAAAAAAGCCCCCATCTCTCGATGGGGGCTTTCTTTTTATTTGGCTGTTACCTGTCAGGCTCAGACCGGGAAAGGAGCCGGTGCCTCGAAGGTCATCCGCTCGCCGCTGCGGGGGTGGCTGATGGTCAGGCTGGCCGCATGCAGATAAAGGTGCGGTGCCGCCGCCAGCGCATCCGGGTTGGCGTAGAGGTTATCGCCGAGGATGGGGTGACCCAGCTCCAGCATATGAACCCGCAGCTGATGGGAGCGACCGGTAATCGGGGTCAGCTTGATCAGGCTGTTGCCGTTCTCCACCTTCAGCTTCTGCCACAGAGTCAGGGCGTGACGCCCCTCCTCAAAATCCACCTTCTGCTTCGGCCGGTTGGGCCAGTCGACGCAGAGCGGCAGATCCACTTCACCCGCATCCTGCTCAGGTTCACCCCACACCCAGGCGAGGTAGTGCTTCTCGGTCTCCCGCTCGCGGAATTGCCGGCTCAGCTCCCGGTGGGAGTTGGGGTTGAGCGGGATCACCAGCACGCCGGTCGTCGCCATATCGAGGCGATGAGCCGCCGCCGCTTTGGGGTGCTGCTGCTTCACCCGATGCAGGACGCTGTCTTCATTCTCGGGGCCGCGCCCGGGGACGCTCAGCAGGCCAGTGGGCTTGTTGACCACCATGATGTCCTTGTCCTTGAACAGGATATCGAGCCAGGGTTCCAGGGGCGGTGAGTATACAAACATAGCGTCTCGCATCTTTGGTCAAAGCGGGGGCAAGCCCCCATCAGTTATGGGTTACCACGATAAAAAGTGCATGGCAGCCAACTCGCGTTGGGTCTGGCCATTTCACCGTTTTATCAGTTATGGGTAACCACAATAAAGCGGATGGCATCCAGCTTGAGCTGGGTCTGGTCGATCAGGTGGTGCAATTCTGCCTGCAGATTGCGCAGATATTCCAGCTCGCTGTCGCGCACGTTCGGGTTGACCGCCTTGAGCGCCTCCAGACGATCGAGATCCTGCTGCAGGGTATGCGCCATCTGGGCGCGGGCCTTGTCGACAATCCCGGCCTTCAGCTCTTCGGCAATCGCCTGACCCTGGCCAATCAGACCGTGGATCACCGGCTGGGACGCAGTCACCAGCTTGCTGCCAAGGTGGCGGTTGACCGGGGTCAGCTGGCGGTTGAACGCATCGAACGCCACCTTCTCGCCAAGGTTGTTGCCGTTCTTGTCCATCAGCAGGCGGATCGGTGTCGGCGGCATGAAGCGGTAGAGCTGGGGATGAGCCGCAGACTCGGCGACGAAGATCAGCTCCAGCAGGATGGAACCGACTGGCAGCGCCTTGTTCTTGAGCAGAGCCACCGAGGTGGCACCGATCTCGGAGCCGAGGATCAGGTCGATACCGCCGCGCATCATGGGGTGATCCCAGGAGAGGAACGACATATCGTCCCGCGACAGGGCGGTGGTGCGATCAAAGGTGATGGTCATGCCGTCTTGCGGCAGGCCCGGGAAGCTGGGCACCAGCATGTGATCGCCCGGCATCAGCACCAGCGCGTTTTCGCCGCGATCATCCTGATTGACGCCGATCTCGTCGAACATCTTGAGGGCGAAGGAGATCATGCCGGTGTCGTCATCTTCGGCGGCCAGCTTCTCGACCAGCTGCTTGGCGGCTTCGCCACCGCTGGAGTGGATCTCCAGCAGACGATCGCGACCCTGTTCCAGCTTGGCTTTGAGCGGCTCATGCAGTTCGCGGGTGCGGCTCAGCAGCGCTTCGAGGGTCGCCTGAACGCCGGTGTTGGCGGCCAGCAGCTCGAACAGCTCGTCACGCACCGCTTCAAACACCGGGCGGGCGGTCGGGCAGGTCTGCTCGAATGCATCGAGGCCATCGTGATACCAGAGTTGCAGGGCGCGCTGGGAGGTGCCCTCCAGATAGGGAACGTGGATCTCGACGGTGTTCTGCTGACCGATGCGATCGAGACGGCCGATCCGCTGCTCCAGCAGATCCGGGTTGAGGGGCAGATCGAACAGCACCAGATGGCTGGCAAACTGGAAGTTGCGACCTTCGGAGCCGATCTCGGAGCAGAGCAGTACCTGGGCGCCACCCTCCTGCTGGGCGAAATAGGCGGAGGCCTTGTCCCGCTCGAGGATGGACATCCCCTCGTGGAAGACGGCGGCACGGATCCCCTCGCGGGTACGCACGGCCTCTTCCAGTGCGATGGCGGTGGCTGCTTCGGAGCAGATCACCAGCACCTTTTGCTGACGGGCAGAGATCAGCAGCTCCAGCAGCCAGTCAACGCGCGGGTCGAACTGGGTCCAGCTGGCGCTGTCGCCTTCAAACTGCTGGAAGATCTTCTCGGGGTAGAGATAGCGCAGGGCGCGGGTCTGCAGATCGCCGCCGTTGCCACCCATCATGCCCATCACCTTGATGGCGGTCTTGTACTGCTCCGGCAGCGGCATGGGGTAGACATTGAGATGACGCTCGGGGAAGCCCTGAATGTTGGCGCGGCTGTTGCGGAACAGGACGCGACCGGTGCCGTGCTGATCCAGCAGCTTGGCGACCGCCTGTTGGCGGGCAGCGGCATCGCCGAGATCCAGACCGGTCAGCTGATCGGCCAGGATGGCTTTGGCGTTTTCGCTCAGGGTCTCGCCATCCAGCAGCTCTTGCGCGGCGCTGGCGACCTGACCATAGGCCTGCTCCTCGGCAAGGAAGGCGTCGTAGTCGTAGAAACGCTCCGGGTCGAGCAGGCGCAGACGGGCAAAGTGGCTCTGGTGGCCCAGCTGATCCGGGGTCGCGGTCAGCAGCAGCACGCCCGGCACCTGTTCGGCCAACGCTTCCACCATTTCATAGGCACGGCTCGGTGCCTCTTCGCTCCACTCCAGATGGTGCGCTTCATCGACAACCAGCAGATCCCATTCGGCTTCCAGCACCTGCTCGAAGCGACGACGCTTCTTGCGCAGGAAGTCGAGGCTGCAGATCACCAGCTGTTCGGTCTCGAAGGGGTTTTCCGCATCGGCGAACGCCTCGATGCAGCGCTCCTCGTCAAACAGGGAGAAGTGCAGGTTGAAACGGCGCAGCATCTCGACCAGCCACTGGTGCTGGAGCGTTTCGGGCAGCAGGATCAGCACCCGATGGGCGCGGCCGGAGAGCAGCTGCTGATGAATGATCATGCCCGCTTCGATGGTCTTGCCCAGACCAACCTCATCGGCCAGCAGTACGCGCGGAGCGTAGCGGTGACCCACTTCGTGGGCGATATAGAGCTGGTGCGGGATCAGGCTGACCCGGCCACCGGCCAGACCGCGGGTCGGATTGCGACGACGCTTGTGCTGGTTGACCAGCGCTTCGTAGCGCAGGGTAAAGCGGGACATCCGATCGATCTGACCGGCGAACAGGCGATCCTGCGGCTTGTTGAACTTGATAAAGTTGTTGAGAAACACTTCCTTGAGGACAACCGGCTCATCATTGTCGGTGCGAACACCTACATATATAAGCAGGCCATCTTTCTCCTGCACTTCGTCGACCGTCATGGTCCAGTCTTCGTGACTGGCAATCTGATCGCCCACATTGAAGCTGACCCGGGTCACCGGCGCCTCTTCTTTGGCATACATGCGGTTTTCACCGGTAGCCGGGAACAACAGGGTAACCATGCGTCCTTCAACAGCAACGACAGTCCCCAAACCAAGATCCGTCTCTGTATCACTAATCCAACGCTGGCCAAGTGCAAAAGGCATTAAACTCTCCAAAGCCCAAGAGTGTGTGAATCGCAAAGGGGCGCTATGTTACCCGAAGGAGTGACCTCGATCACCAAGGATATAGAGGGATGAGATCAAATCATGATGGCCCTGATTTGTCGCAGAGAAGGCACTAAAGAAGATAGCCGCAGGCGACTGTGGTGGGCTGTTTCGTGGAATAAGTCATCGTTTCGAACAATAAGTAAGCGGTCGTGCGGAAAATACGAATTTAATGCAAAAACACCCTTGCCAACGTGATCAGGATCCCTATAATGCGCCTCCATCGACACGGCAAGCGGCAACGCAAACAACCGGGTCGGTAACCTCGAAAAGCCTTTGCAAATAAGGCTTGACTCGAGAAGGCGGTTGAGTAGAATGCCACT
>NZ_JRGM01000176.1 GCF_000764665.1 Aeromonas lacus
CTAACATAAGCAAATGGCATGTAAGTGGAAGTTTAGGCGTATAGAATTAATTAAAGCCGTAGGTTCGATTAGCGAAACGCCCCTTTCCAGTAAAATCAGGGGGGGTGTATCAATATATTAAAAATCATCCTTGGATAAGATTAAATAACGCAACCAAAGAGAGATATTTCCTTTCCGTGCGTTCGATTACGCTTCGCTAATCGAACCTACTCGAAATAATCAAAACCTGTGTTCAACTGGTTGAAAGTAATATTCCCGTGTTGGGTTTCGCTCCGCTCAACCCAACCAACCTTATCTATTAAATGGCTTATATCGCAGCCGTCTGGTTGGATATAAACGCCAACGACTGTCGATTAAAGTGCTCCGGCTGCTCCACATTGCAGACGTGACCGCAGTTTTCGATGATCTCGAGCTGGCTGTAGGGATCGCGGGCCACCTGCTCGCGCACCGGTGCCAGAAACATATGATCCTCCTCCCCCATCACATAGAGGGTGGGAATGGGCAGGGAGCGTTCGCGGAAGTAGCGCATCAGCGGGTTAACCTCGGTGGCGAGGCGGAACCAGCGCTTGAACTCTTTCTGGCAGAGCTTGCGGGCCTCGCGCACAAAGAGGTTGCGCGACTCCTGATGGTGCTGGCGCGGCATGATGATGAAGGCAAACAGCCGGTAGAGCCACATATAGGGCAGGAAGTGCTGGCCGAGTCGGCCCAGTTGCACCAGCACCCGCGAGCGGATATCGAGCCGCAGGATGGCGCCGCCCAGCACCATGCTCTTGACCCGCTCCGGGCAGAGCTCGGCCAGATGGCGAATAAGGATGGTGCCAAGGGAGATGCCGACAAAGTGGGCGCGGCGGATGTCGAGATGATCGAGCAGTCGAACGATATCCTCGGTCACGGCCCGAAAGCTGTAGTGGCCCTTGACCACCTGTTGCAGCTGGTGGGACTGGCCGTGGCCGCGCAAGTCCAGCAGTAGCACATTGAAGTGCTCGCGATAGGCGCGCAGCTGCTTGAACCAGATGGAGGAGCTGCCACCGGCACCGTGGACAAACACCACCCAATCCCGCTCGGGACCCAGCTCAAAGGTCTTGTGATACAACATCCAATAGGCTCCCTTGGTGATGAGGGGTATACTCGGCAGCGCATAGTAACAGATGCTTTCCCCTGATTGATATGCAACCGCACTGCTCGGATCACCCACAGCGAGACCAGACCATGGAGCTAACCCCTTTACGCCACTTTCTGCTCTCGTTGCCGGGCTGTCAGGAAGATACCCCGTTTGGCCCGGAGATCCTGGTCTACCGCATCGCGGGCAAGATGTTTGCGCTGGTGGATTGGCAAGCTGACCCGCTCACCATCAACCTCAAGTGCGAACCCGAGCTGGCGCTGTTGCTGCGCGAGCTTCACCCCGAGGTGAAACCGGGCTGGCATATGAACAAGCAACACTGGAACACAGTGACCCTGAACAGCACCTTGCCGGATGATCTCTGGCAAGGCTGGGTGCACCACTCCTATGAGCGGGTGATCGCCGGCTTGCCGAAATCCAAGCGGCCCATGGCGCCCGCCCGCAATGCAGCGGATCAGGGTGCCTCGGCATGACGCCTCTCCTCTTTATCGCCCCCCTTGGCGAGCAACATATTCCAGCCCTGATCACCCTGTTCGAGCAGGCAATCCGCCACACCGGCCCCCAGCACTACAGCCCGGAGCAGGTGGAGCAGTGGGCGCTCGGAGCCCATCATCCCGGCTTTGTCAGCCAGCTGCGCGAGCATCACGGCTGGGTTGCCATGCTGGGTGAAGCGCCTGCCGGTTTTGTCACCCTGAGCGCCGATGGCCACCTCAGCCTGCTCTACGTCAGTGCGGCCCACCAGCGGCAGGGGCTGGGCAATCTGCTGCTCACCACGGCGCTGGCAGGTGCCCGCGCACTTGGCATCAGCGCCATCACAACCGAGGCCAGCGCCTTCAGTTATGAGCTATTTTTACGGCATGGCTTTACCTTGACCGGCGTGGAAAGCGTGGAGCGCGGCGGAGTCAGTTTTACCCGCCACCGCCTGCACTGCTGCTTGCCAAGCTAGATCAAGCCACTAAAATACGCTTAATTTTCGTATTGTTACTGTATTGAGGCAGCAACCATGGTGGTAGAGAGTGAAGGCTATATCTCGCTGATCGAGTATCTGGTGGAGAGTTTGGGACTGTTTGAAGCCCAGCAGCAGAACGCGGGTGGCGAGCAGACCATCGAGGATCTCGTCAGTAGCCGGGTGGCCAGCAACCTGATGGCTATCTGCGAGCAGAACCCCCAGCTGGCACCCAAGGTGCGCTTTACCATCATGCAGGAGGCGGACGCCGTGGTCGCCGATCTGGAAGAGGTGCTCTCCGCCGTCTGGCTGCGCGAGCCGACCCCGGAGCAGAAGGCCTTCCTCATCGAGTTCATCGATCTTATCAAGAATCTCTTCGACAGCGCGATCGCCTGACCGATCGCCCCTCCCGAGCTAAAACAAGCAGATATGAAAAGGGCCGCCTTGATGGGCAGCCCTGCTTGCTATCATTTTCAACCCGCCAGTGCGTTCACTCATCAGGCGGTTCTCAAGGCAAGAAATGTGTCTGGACTTCGCATCCGATCCCTGGACGCTACCTAGTTAGTCCCGACTGGTCGCAATAAGTTCCCTCCTCCGACCATTTATTTTCACTTTTTTTACGGAATCGACTACAAACCTGTTCAGCGGTTCAGGCTTGGCGGCAAACAGACTCCAATGCCACCCAATCCGCAGTAGCCATCCGGGTTCTTCTCCAGATATTGCTGGTGATAATCCTCGGCGTAGTAGAAAGGCGCCAGCGGCAGGATGCGGGTGGTAATGGCCCGGCTGTCACCACTCGCCGCCATGGCCTGCTGGTAAGCCGCCAGGCTCTGCTGGGCGATGACCTGCTGGCTCTCGTCGCCATAGAAGATGACCGAGCGGTACTGGGTACCAATGTCCCCACCCTGACGCATGCCCTGCGCCGGATCGTGCTGCTCCCAGAACAGCTTGAGCAGATCGCCATAGCTGATGACCGCCGGGTCAAACACCACCTGCACCGTCTCGGCATGACCGGTCAGCCCGCTGCAGACCTCCTTGTAGGTGGGATTGGGGGTGACGCCGCCCTGATAACCGGCGGCGGTGGAGTAGACCCCGGGCTGCTGCCAGAACAGGCGCTCCACACCCCAGAAACAGCCCATGCCAAACCAGGCGATCGCCATGTTCTCGGGCCAGGGCCCCTGAGTCGGATGGCCATTTACTGCATGCTGCTGGCCAATCACCATGGCCTCACTGCGCCCCGGCAACGCCTCTGCCGGCGAAATAATATGTTCCATCAAGCCACTCCTTGTAAAAACCGGTGCCAATGCACGATGACGAAAAGGAGCATCGAAGATAACAGTTTGTGGCACCGGATCAACCGGCGCCTCCCACCCCTTTCCTCCTCTTCACACCCCTGCGCCTCTCCTGCCACTTTGGCCAGTTACGCCCGGGCAAGGCATCCTGTTGGCCAACAAACCCAACAAAATCAATATTTAGTCTTGATTTGTGAATTTATTTTCATATATTGAGCCAATCGCTGTTTTTTTATGGAAGAAATATCAAGTGCGTGAACGTGAGCCCAGTCTGGTCAATGCCTTTCGGCAATCTACTCCCTATGTCAATGTCCATCGGGGCGCCACCTTTGTACTGATGATGGGGGGCGAAGCCGTCTGCCACCCCAACTTTGCCAATATCGTCAGCGATATCGCCCTGCTGCAGACTCTGGGCATACGGCTGGTGCTGGTGTTTGGTTCACGTCCGCAAAACGATGAAGCGCTGGCCCGCGCCGGTATCGAGGCCCAGTACCACAAGCGGATCCGGGTCACCGATGACGAGAGTTTCGCCATCATCAAACAGGTGTGTGGCGGCCTGCAGTACGACATCACAGCCCAGCTCTCCATGGGGCTCGCCAACACTCCGATGCAGGGTGCGCGGATCAGCGTGGTGAGCGGCAACTTCGTCACCGCCCAGCCACTCGGGGTGGATGACGGCATCGACTTTTGCCACAGCGGCCGGGTGCGCCGCATCGACGTGGAGGGGATCACCCGCCAGCTCGATCAGAAGAGTCTGGTGCTCATCTCCCCCATCGGCTGCTCGGTCACCGGCGAGAGCTTCAACCTGAGCTCCGAAGAGGTGGCCCGCCGGGTGGCGGTCGACCTCAAGGCGGACAAGCTTATCTGCTTCAGCAGCACCCAGGGGGTGATGGACAGACACGGCGAAGCCATCTCCGAGCTTTTCCCCGAACAGGCCGAAGAGCTGCTGGTGGAGCTGGAGCAGGCGGGAGAAGAGATGTCCGGCACCGCCCGCTATCTGCGCGCGGCGATAGCCTCCTGCCGCGGCGGAGTGCCCCGCTCCCATCTGGTGAGCTATCAGGATGATGGCGCCATGCTGCAGGAGCTGTTCAGCCGCGACGGCCTCGGCACCCAGATCGTGCGGGAGAGCGCCGAGCAGGCCCGTGCCGCCACCATCGAGGACATCGGTGGCATTCTCGATCTCATTCGCCCGCTGGAGGAGGAAGGGATCCTGGTGCGCCGCTCCCGCGAGCAGCTGGAGATGGAGATCGACAAGTTCACCATCATCGAGCGCGATGGCCTCATCATCGGCTGCGCGGCCCTCTACTGCTTTATGGAAGAGGCGATGGCGGAGATGGCCTGCGTCGCCATCCATCCCGACTATCGCAACTCCAACCGGGGGGATCAGCTGGTGGCCAAGGTGGCCGAGCGGGCCAAACGGCTCGGCATCCGCCGCCTGTTCGTGCTCACCACCCGCTCCATCCACTGGTTCCGGGAGCGGGGGTTCGAACCGCTGGAGGTGGAGGATCTGCCGGTTGAGCGCCAACGCCTCTACAACTGGCAGCGTCGTTCCAAGGTTTTGTCAAAAACCATTGTGTAACTCATTGATTCTGCGTTGAGTTAGCTGACATTTTGAACTTTTTTACAAACTCGATTGACAGTCCAATCCAACGCAAGGTATTTCTAAATGCACTCCACCGCCATGGTGGAGCCAGAAGAGGAGCGCTGCCCAGGCAGCCCGAGGGAGGACGCCAGAGTCCGGTGAACTTGGGTCAGGGGGAGCAGCGCCGAGACATCTGAGGAGACTGGAAACCTCAGTGTCGGCTGCGGGGGCTGAATCCCCCGGGTTGTCATCGGTAGTGGTCATCCCCCACCGCGCCCTGTCAGGGGCGGGTACGGGATGGGCTCTGCGGGTGGAGTGCTTCTGGCCGGGATCGCTTCGCACATTCCTGCCATTTTCAGCCTCCTCCTCTCTTTTTTGCCCGATGGATCCGGATTTTTAAATTAAGACAGGAGTAAGCAATGAGCCCGATCAATGTCGCCAAGTTTGGCGGAACCAGTGTCGCCAACGCCGCGGCCATGAACAACTGCGCCGATATCGTGCTGGCCAATCCCGCCACCCGCATCGTGGTGCTGAGTGCCAGCGCCGGCGTCACCAATCTGTTGGTGGCACTGGCGCAGGGCGAGCTGGACGACGCGGGCCGCGAAGCCCAGCTGGCCAAGCTGTCCGACATTCAGCAGACCATTCTGGCCGACCTTGGTCACCCCGCCGAAGTGACGGCCTCGATCCACGATCAGCTCGGCGAGATCCGCACCATGGCGCAGCAGGCCAGCCAGCAGACCGATGCCGAACTGGCTGATCGCCTCATCGCCTACGGCGAACTGATGTCGACCCGCCTTTTTACCGAGTTGCTGCGCCAGCGCGGCGTCAATGCCCACTGGCAGGATGTACGCCAGCTGATGCGCACCGACAGCCGCTTTGGCAAGGCCACCGTCGACCTGAACGCGACTCGCGATCTCTGCCAGCAGACGCTGGGCCCGGTGCTCGGCGACACCCTCGTCATCACCCAGGGCTTTATCGGTGCCGATGGCGATGGTCGCACCACCACGCTTGGCCGTGGCGGCTCCGACTACAGCGCGGCCCTGCTCGCCGAAGCGCTCGATGCCACCAGTATCGAGATCTGGACTGATGTACCCGGCATCTACACCACGGATCCGCGCCTCGTCACCCGGGCCCGCCCCATTCCCGAAATCAGCTTTGTCGAGGCGGCAGAGATGGCCACCTTCGGCGCCAAAGTGCTCCACCCGGCCACCTTGCAACCGGCGGTGCGCCAGAACATTCCGGTCTTTGTCGGCTCAAGCAGGGAGCCGCAGGCGGGGGGAACCTGGATCCGCTCCACCACGGACACAAGCCCGCTGTTTCGCGCCGTGGCCCTGCGTCGCCAGCAGGTACTGGTCACCCTGCACAGCCTCAACATGTTCCACGCCTATGGCTTTCTGGCCGAGGTGTTCGGCATTCTGGCCCGTCACCGCATCTCGGTTGACCTCATCACCACCTCGGAGGTGAGCGTGTCGCTCACCCTGGATCACACCGGCAGCCAGAGCAATGGCGAACCGGTACTGAGCGACAAGGTGCTGGCCGAGCTCAGCCAGCTCTGCAAAGTCGAGGTGGAGAACGAGCTGGCTCTGGTGGCGCTGATCGGCAACCGGATGAGCGAGGTCAACGGGGTGGGCAGCCGGGTATTCGATGCCCTGCGCGACCACAACATCCGGATGATCTGCTACGGCGCCAGCGCCCACAACCTCGGCTTCCTGGTCAAAGAGGGCGAAGCGGGCCAGATCGTCAACCGCCTCCATCAGGAGCTGCTGGACTGACCCTCACGGTTGACAAATCCGACCATGCAAAAGGGCACTCGCGAGGTGCCCTTTTCATTTCTGTTTCGCTGAGGCGTTGGCTCAGGCGCAGGTAGTCACTGGCAACTGGCACGCCATCACCTCTCGGCGCTGGCGCTGCAATCTGGCCAGCAGCTCGCTCTGGCCCAGCCCCAGCTCTTCGCTGGAGAGATTGTCGACCAGCTGCTCGTAGTGGTCGGTCACCGCCAGCTCCAGCCAGTCGAGACGACGCAAAGTGAGTGGGCTGCAGCTGCGGCCACTGAGATCGTCAGCCACATCGAGCCGGTGGCTGCGATACATATCTCGCCACCAGTTGGCGACCAGCGCCTCGTCGCTCGCCAGCGCGGCGCTCCACTCCCCCTGCAGGGCGTGCAGACGAGCCAGCACCGGGGCACTGGCTCCTTCGCGGATCAGGTGATGGATCTCCCGTTTCACCCACTTGAGGCAGAGTTCGCGCCAGTAGCGGAACTGCGGCAAGGGATCGGCCTCATCTAGCCAGAGCCCTGACAGAGTGCGGGTCTCAAGCCGCTCCGGCACATGAAATTGCGGGTCGACCAGCCCGTTGGAGTTGTATTCGAAGCGGGGATCAAAGGGCCACATGTAACCAAAATCGAACACGCTGATCTGCTCGCCGTCATCGAGCAGATTGCCCGGGCTCGGATCCCAGTCAAACCAACCCCAGCGGGCCAGCTCCCCCTGCACCTCCAGCATCTGCGCCAGATTGCGCTCGTTGAGCTGATGCACAGGCACGCCCCGCAGCCAGGGCGAGACCAGAATGCCGGCACGGGCAGAACCAAAGCTGGTACAGACCACGTGGGAGAGTACGGTGGGATGCAACTCGCGCAGCGCTTCAATTTCGCGGCGCCGCTCCAGTTCGGTGAGGAAAGCGGTCTTGCCATCGAGGTTGGCGACCAGCGAATCGTTGCGGCGCCGCTTGAGGCACCAGTGATGGCCATCGATCTTGAGATGAAACACCTCGGCGGTAAGACCGTGACGATAGACCTTGATCACCGACGGATGGGAATCCTTGAGTTTGACCAGCTGCGCCACGGGAAGCGGACAATCACGTTCGCGCCCGACCCGGATCTCCTCCTTGCTCTCGAGCATACGCAGCAATCTGGCTTGCCGTGCCATCACCTTGGGATTCATACATGTACCTCCTGTCGCTACTGAGAGACTAAACAGCAGCTCTCCCGCAGACCAGCAGCAAACGTTCATGATGACGCTTTCATCACATATTCCGGACAACCTCTCGATCGGGATCACAATATGCAGGGCCAGAGTGCAACCAAAAATTCATTAAGCGGTCATTAAATTGACATCCATGAACCGGCCACGCACCATCGGGTCAAATAGTATGCAGATGATCTGCATCTCTCTCACTTGCTCAAAGGATGAGCTGATATGAATCGCCCCTTCTCAGGCCGTCGCCGCGCCCTGAGTCTCTCCCGCCTGCTGCTGATCCTGCTCGGTGGCCTGCTCATCGTGACCCTGCTGCTGCCGCTCATCAATCCCGGCAGCGGGCTTGGCCGTGCCCAGCCGCTGGTGCTGGGGCCAGCCGACAACCCGTTGGCCACCCTCACCCGCCACGCCCTGCTCTACAAGAGCGATAGCCGCGGCCTCTATCTGGTAGTGCGCAGTCAGTGGCAACTGCGAGGGCCGTTGCAAGCGGGGGACAAGGTGCGGGTGGAGCTGCTCAACGACAAGGGGGTGCGGATCGATAAGCTGAGCCAGCCGGTGGAGAAGCGTCAGGTGTGTCGCCAACACCGCTGCACTCTGGATCTCAACAGCACCCTGCGCGCCCCGGACGATGCGCTGGCCAGCCGTTACCAGCTGCGGATCGGCCTGCTGCTGGCAGACCGCCCCGAGAGCGGTGACTTCAGCCAGATCCTGCAGACCCTGCCGGAGCAGGGCTTCAACCTCACCTACCTGATGGTGAGCCTGACCCTGGTGCTGGCCCTGAGCGCCGCCGTGCTGAAGGCGGTGCTGCCAAGGCTGCGCCGCAGTCTGCGCTGGCGCATCATCGGCAGCCTGCTGCTCGGCAACCTCACCTTCGTGCTGCTGCACGGCTTCGTGGTGTTCAAACTGGGGGAATTTCTGCTCTGGTCGGGCTTTCGGCCGGAGCACTACTATCTCGCCTGGGGCAGCATGGTGCTGGGCTGGAGCCTCTGTGCACTGGCCGGGTTCAACCTCTACATGGGGCTGGTCTTTACCGCCCTCTCCGGCATAGGGCTGCTGGCCAACTTTATGAAGATCGCCATCTATGGTGTGCCGCTCGGCGGCGATGATCTCGGCAACCTGATGGCGCTGCTGCGGATCCTGCAGGATCAGCACCCCGTCGTGCCGCTGCTTGGCGGCGTTATCGCGCTCTTCCTCTGCTGGCGCTTTGCCCTCTCCCGCTGGATCCTGCGCACGGCCGCAGCCACCGTTGCCTTCTTTGCCCTTTGCGTGTTTGCCACCCAGACCAGCAACAAGCTGCTGGGGGCCAACGTGCGCTACGTGGATCGGGCGGTCAACTACCACAGGGACATCATCCGCTCCGGCCCCGGCCTCTATCTCTTCAATCTGGTGGACGAAATGCTGGAGCAGGGCAGCGTGTTTCGCTACCCGCTGCAGATCAACGAATTCACCCCCCAGCTGAGCCAACCGCCGCAGGGGGCGGCGCCGCGCTGGGATCTGGTGATCGTGCTGCAATATGAGTCGCTGATGCTCGACTGGCAGGGGCGGCTCTGCACCCCCGCTCCCACCCTGAACCTGCCCGCCACCATCCAGCAGTGGCACAAGACCATCCACTCCCCCACCACTGGCGGCATGACGGTGCTGGCGGAGTTCGAGATGAACACCGGCCTGCCGGTGGGGCTGCTCAAGCAAGGGGTGGTGCCCTACTACTACCTCTCGGACCAGGTGCCGGGGCTTGCCCGCAGTGCCAACCAGAGTGGCTACCAGACCCTCTTCGTCCACCCCTATGTGGAGAAATTCTGGGGCCGCGCCAAGGCGATCCCGGCGCTCGGCTATCAGGAGCGCTGGTTCGACAGCCGCTTTACCACTCTCGAGCACAAGGGGCTCTATATCTCGGACGATGCCCTCGTTGATCACCTGCTCAAACGCAGCGAACAGGATGACAAACCGCTCTTTGCCTACGCGGTCACCATGCAGGGCCACGGCCCCTTCGATGGCCCTCGCTATCAGGCGCAGGAGCGCAGCGGCGCCTGCCCGAACGAGAGCGAGAGTGACAGGCAGCTGCTCAACACCTACTACACCGGGGTGGTGGATGCCATGGCCTCGCTGGAGCGGCTGCTCAAGAGTCTCGATCAGTCTGGCAAGCGCTATCTGGTTGTCGCCTTTGGCGATCACCAACCCTTCCTGATGTCGGCCGGCAAAGGCATTCACGGCAACAAACCGGCGCGCGATGCCACCTATCAGATCCCCATGATGGCCTTCACCCGCGCCGATGATCCCCTCAATCTGGCGACCCAGTTTGCGCCGGTGCGCCAGCTCTACCAGATGGGGCAGGCCACTCGTCAGCTGCTGGCGGGGGATATCACCCCCATCGAGGACAAGCCCCTGCTCCATCCGGTGCTGGGCGAGGAGAAGGGATTCGACGTCTCGCCGCTGGTGCCGCAGATCCGTGCCAGCTTCCGGGCCGATGCCCTGCCCTGACAATGCTATCCCCCAACAACAGACAAGGCCGCATCGGCGGCCTTGTCTGTTTACTGCGCTCTGTCAGGCACTCTGCCACCAGGGCTCCAGCAAGGTGAGCTGCTGGCGGTCGAGATCCAGCTCAGCCTCGATGCCCAGCGGCAACGTCAGCATGGGGTGGGTATGGGCGCAGTCAAACTCCGCCAGAATGGGGAAGGTCGGCTCCCCCACCACCTCCAGCAGGATGTCGAGCGGGCGTTTGCCGCTACCTTGATCGTGGAACTGCTCATGTTTGCCGAGGATAAGGGCGCCGATCCGATCAAACACCCCGCACAGCTTGAGATGGGCGAAGGAGCGCTCCACCGTCTCGGCAGATTTCAGGCTGTCCTCCAGCAACAGAATATCGCCGCGCTCGATGGCCGGCATATAGGGGGAACCCCAGATCCCCGCCATGGTGTTGAGGTTGCCGCCCATCAGCCGCCCCTGCACCCGACCTGAGCCCACCGAGATCAGCCGGTTGGGCTGGCAGAGCTTGGCCCGGGTCTGATTTTCCCAGTCCAGCCGCTCATCGCTCCACTTTGCCGGGGTGGGCAGCGTGCAGGGGACGCCAGCCTCGTCGGCCAGCACAATCTGTAAAAAACTGGCCAGCGTCTCATCCACCAGCGGCGGCAACTCGCCGAATGAGGCCACCAGCGCCGGGCCATAAAAGGTAACCAAACCAGTCTGGGCATAGATGCCGAGCAGCAGGGCCGTCACATCGGAGTAGCCCACGATGATCTTGGGATCCCGTTTTAGCGCCTCAACATCGAGGTAGGGCAGCAGGGAGTTGGAGTTGCTGCCGCCAATCACCGACATGATGCAACGCACTTGCGGGTCGCGAATAAGGGCGTTGAGCTCCTCGGCCCGCGCGGCGATGGCGCCGGAGCGCCAGTGATCCTGGTGGCCGGTGAGGCTGCCCGCCTTGAGCCGGAAGCCCTGCACTTCGAGAAAGGCTTTTGCACGGGCAAAACGGTTGGGTGCCCAGGCGGTTGCCGCGCTGGAGGGGGAGAAAAAAGCGATGGTGTCGCCGCGCTGGAGTGGCGGGGCAAGGAGTCTCGTCATCAGTCACATCCCCCGGGGCTCATCAAACCGTGAAAACAGAGCCCTGACTATCCCTTATCGCCCCTGTTGACACAACGGCTGGCTCGCCATCGTTTAGAAATACAAAACGCTTGATTCATTATTAACAGATATTCTAAACAAAACCACGCTCCTAGAATGACCTCATTGCGATAGCCAGCCCCCGCTGGCAGCCAGAATGGTCGCCCGGGCAAGCCTGAAGCTTGCCGCCGACCCACTCTCTTGCGACGCCGATTTCAATGAGGACCCCGTCATGAATAGAACCGCATCCCCCACGGCACTGGTTGTTGAAGGTGGCGCCATGCGCGGCATATTTGCCAGCGGCGTGCTGGATGCGTTTATCGAACGTGACTACCGTCCCTTTGACTTTGCCATCGGCGTCTCGGCCGGCGCGACCAACCTCTTGGCCTATCTCGCCAGCCAGCATGGCCGCAGCCACGACATCCTGACCGAGCTGGCCTGCACCCCGGAGTTTCTCGACCCGCTGCGTTTTGCCAAGGGGGGCAATCTGGTGGATATCCACTGGCTCTGGCACACCAGCTGCCGCAAATACCCCCTCGATATCCATCGCTATCGAGAGAGCGGCATCCCCTTCTATGCGGTGGTGACCAATGCCCTGACCGGCAAGGCGGAGTACATCCGGGTCAAGCCGGAGAACATGGATGAGGTGCTGCCCGCCAGCTGCGCCATTCCCCTCGCCTCCCGCGAATATCCGCAGGTGCACGGGGTGCCGATGACCGATGGCGGGGTGGCCGACTCCATCCCGGTGATCGAGGCCTACCGCCGCGGCGCCCGCCAGATGACGGTGATCCTCTCCGAGCCGCTGGGCTACCGGCTCAAGCCGATGCCCTTCCCCTGGATGATCCGCACCCTGCTCAAGACTCACCCCGCGCTGGCACAGGCGCTGGAGCAGCGGGATCGCAGTTACAACGAGGCGCTCGATTTCATCGCCAATCCGCCCGCTGATTGCCAGATCGAGGTGATCGCCCCGGCCGACTACTTCCCTGTTTCCCGTTTTACCCGCGATATCAACAAGCTGGAGATGGGATACGTGATGGGCAAGTGCGCTGGCTATCAGGCGGCCCTGCTCAATTGACAAGGGTTTTACAGGCATGACCCGACCTGCCGCGACGCACACGCCGCCACACAAGAACAATCGGGTCAGTTGAACAAGATGAGTCATAAACCGGACCGCGGCGAGAGCGGCGTAGCTCTCCCGGCTAGTCAATACCGGGACAGACACGCCCCTTTCAATGCCAAGGCATGTCACCCTCAGACAAGGTGTTTATTTATGTCGTTTCTTCTCACCCAGCCCGCGCTGGTGCAGCTGTTCGAACGGCTGCTGCCCGATTACCGGATCATGGCCCCTGCGGCCGAATATCGGGGCGGTCGCTTCTCCGACACCGACAACGTCACCTACCACAGCATCCGCCATCCGGCCGATCTGGTGTGGCAGGAGAAGTCCCACTTCTCCCCGAAAGAGGTGGTGCTCCCCATCACCCAGACCCTGTTCCACTTCGACAATCTGGAGCTGCGCGAATCGAAGGTGGAAGCCAAGCCCACCCTGCTGTTCTTGCGCAGCTGCGATATCCACGCCCTGCGCCGACTGGATCAGGTCTACCTGAAAAACGGCCAGAACAGGGACGTCTACTACGCCCGGCTGCGCAGCAAGCTCAAGCTGGTACTGCTGGAGTGCCGCGAGAGCTTCGAGAACTGCTTCTGCGTCTCCATGGGCAGCAATGAGACCCGGGACTACGCCGCCGCCATTCGTCTGAGCGATGAGGGCGCCCGCATCGAAGTCAAGGATCCCGAGCTGTTCGGCTACTTTGCCGAGCTGGGTGAATCCGATGACTTCGCCCCGGAGTTTGTCCAGAGCAACCCGGTCAAGGTGCGCACCCCGGACAGCGTCTGTGACGACCCCCAGCTGATCCGCCAGATCCTCACCGATCATCCGGTCTGGGCCGAGTACGACAGCCGCTGCATCGGCTGCGGCCGCTGCACCACCTCCTGCCCGACCTGCAGCTGCTACAGCGTGCACGACCTCACCTATGCGGAGAACCCCAAGCAGGGTGAACGTCGTCGCCAGTGGGCCAGCTGCATGGTGGATGGCTTCAGCGACATGGCCGGTGGCCACGGTTTTCGCGCCAAACATGGCGAGCGCCTCCGTTATCGCGCCCTGCACAAGGTCAACGACTACAAGGCCCGTCAGGGGGAGGAGCACATGTGCGTCGGCTGTGGCCGCTGCGACGATCGCTGCCCTCACTACATCTCCTTTAGCAACATCATCAACAAAATGACCGATGTGGTCGAACAGACCATCGCAGCCGACCACGCGCAGGGGGCGAACTGATATGTGCCAGTGCCAACAAACCGCAACAGCAGAACAGCAGCAGGAAGCGGTCGAAAACCGCCTGCTGCCCAAGGCCTACACCATTCTGGCCATCGAGCGTCACACCGAACTGGAGTGGAACTTTCGGGTCTCCCGCGACTTTGATGTCCACTACGGCCAGTTTGTGGAGATCTCCCTGCCCACCGTCGGCGAAGCGCCCATCTCGGTCTCCGACTATGGCGATGGCTATGTGGATCTGTTGATCCGCAAAGTCGGCAAGGTGACCGATGCGCTGTTTGCCCTCGATGTGGGCGACAAGGTGTGGATGCGCGGCGTCCACGGCAACGGCTATCCGCTGGAAGCCTATCGCAACCAGCACCTCATCGTGGTGGCGGGCGGCACTGGCGTCGCGCCGGTCAAGGGGCTGCTGCGTCGCTTTAGCAAACACCCGGAACAGGTGAAGTCCCTCGACATGATCCTCGGCTTCAAGAACGAGCAGGCGGTGCTCTATCGCCACGAGATGCCGCTCTGGGCCGAGCGCCAGAATCTCATCGTCACGCTGGATGAGGGTGAGGAGAGCGAGCAGTTTCGCATCGGCCGGGTCACCGATTACATCGACCAGCTGGATCTCTCGGATAGCGAGGATATCCAGGCCATCGTGGTCGGCCCTCCCGTCATGATCCGTTTCGTGGTGCTCGCCCTGCTTGAGCGCGGCATCCCCAAGGATCGCATCTGGGTCGACTACGAACGCCGCATGGCCTGCGCCGTCGGCAAGTGTGGCCACTGCCGGATGGGCGACACCTATATCTGCGTGGATGGCCCGGTCTTTCGTTTTGACCAGGCCCAGCATCTGATCGACTGAGGGAGAACACCATGAGTCTCGATATCGACATCATCAAGGCCCGCGCCAAGAACGAATACCGCCTCTCCAAGGTGCGCGGCGAAGCGATGATCAGCGTACGCATTCCCGGCGGGATCATGCCCGCCCACCTGCTGGCGGTGGCCCAGCAGATCGCCGAACAGTACGGCAACGGCTTGATCCACCTCACCACTCGCCAGAAGCTGGCGATGCCCGGCATCAAGTATCAGGACATGGACAAGGTCAACGCTGCCCTCGAACCCTTTATCAGGGAGATCGAGGTGGAGACCTGCGGCATCGAGGTAGCGGACACCCAAGCCGGTTACCAGACTATCGGCGGGCGCAACATCGTCGCCTGTCAGGGCAACACCATCTGCCAGAAGGGCAATATCGACTGTACCGGGCTGGCCCAGCGGATGGAGAAGCACCTCTACCCCAACCCCTATCACCTCAAGATGGTGATCGCCGGCTGTCCCAACGACTGCGCCAAGGCCAACATGGCCGACTTCGGCATCCTCGGCATCGCCAAAATCCACTTCAATGCCGAGCGCTGCATCGGCTGCGGCGCCTGCGTCAAGGCGTGCAGCCACCACGCGGTGGATTGCCTCGCCATCAAACATGGCAAGGCGGTCAAGGAGGAGAGCAAGTGCATCGGTTGTGGCGAGTGCGTGCTGGCCTGCCCGACCATGGCCTGGCAGCGGGATCCCAAGCAGCTCTACATGGTCAAGCTGGGGGGACGCACCAGCAAGAAGACTCCCCGTACCGGCAAGCTGTTTCTCAACTGGGTCACCGAAGAGGTGCTGCATGCGGTGATCAAGAACCTGTTCGAGTTCGAGGCCGAGATGCTGGATGGCAAGCCCATCTACCTGCACATGGGTCACCTTATCGACCGGGCCGGTTATCACAAGTTCAAGGAGCGGGTGCTGCGCGGCGTCACCCTCAACCCGGAAGCCATGGTCGCTGACCGTATCTTCTGGGCCGAAGATCAGTACGTCGCCAACATGCATGTCAAAGCGGTGCAATAGGAAAAACCTCGTTTGGGGAAGCTGATCATAGTGGCCGACAACCGGTGGGGATCTGTCGTTGGCCCGGGCGTGGATCACGCTTCCCCCTTTTTATTCCCGTTGGGGGCCTTTCCCCCAACCATCCGGGGTGCGTCACGGCGCGCCCCGTCATCTGGCCCGGCGCGGCATTGCGAGCGGGCCAGCATCCGGAGCCTGTTATGGACTTTCTCCCTCTCTTCTGTCAGCTGCAAAACAAGCCGGTGCTTATCGTCGGCGGTGGTGAGGTAGCGGTGCGCAAGGCGCGCCTGCTGTTCGATGCCAAGGCGAAGATCACCATCAATGCCCCGCACCTGGAACCCCAGCTGATGAGCTGGGCCGAGCAGGGACTGCTTACCGTCTGCGCTGCCGACTTTCACCCCGAGCTGCTCGATGGCAAGTGGCTGGTGATCGCCGCCACCAACCAGACCGAGGTCAATCATCAGGTCTTCAGCGAGGCGAGCCTGCGCCAGATCTTCTGCAACGTGGTGGACTCCCCGGCCCACTGCAGCGCCATCATGCCTGCCATCATTGACCGCTCGCCGCTGATGGTGGCGATCTCCAGCGCAGGCTCGGCGCCGGTACTGAGCCGCCAGTTGCGGGAGAAAATCGAAGCCATGCTGCCGCAACACCTCGGCCAGCTCGCGGCGCTGGCGGGCAAGCTGCGCGAGCGGGTCAAACTCATTCCGGACAAGCTGGCCCGCCGCCACTTCTGGGAGCGGCTGTTCCGCCATGATCGCCTCGCCCGCCAACTGGCCCGTGGCCAGCAGCAGGCCGCCGAGCAGAGCGTCGTCGAGCTGATCAATGAGCCGGTGCAGAGCAAGGGAAGCGTGACCCTGGTGGGCGCCGGCCCCGGCGATGCAGGCTTGCTCACCCTGAACGGCTTGCAGCAGCTGCAGCAGGCGGATGTGGTGGTCTATGACCGGCTGGTCTCGCAGGAGGTGCTGGCGCTTGTTCGCCGGGATGCCGAGCGGATTTTCGTCGGCAAGGAGGCGGGCCGCCACTGTGTACCCCAGCAGGCGATTAACCAGCTGTTGCTGGAGCAGGCACGCCTCGGCAAACAGGTGGTGCGGCTCAAGGGGGGCGACCCCTTTATCTTTGGCCGTGGCGGCGAGGAGCTGGAGACCTTGGCCGAGGCGGGGATCCCCTTCTCGGTGGTACCGGGCATCACTGCGGCCTCAGGCTGCGCCGCCTACAGCGGCATTCCCCTCACCCACCGTGATCACGCCCAGCGGGTGCAGTTCATCACCGGCCACGACAAGGAGGGCAATATCGCCCAGGAGTGGTCGGCGCTGGCTGCGCCCCGCCAGACCCTGGTCTTCTACATGGGGTTGGCCCATGCCGGCCGCATTCAGGACGAGCTGCAGACTCACGGCATGCCCGGCCACACCCCGGTAGCGCTGGTGGAGCAAGGCACCCGGCTCAGCCAGCGGGTGGTGCGCGGCGAGCTGCAACAGCTGGCGCTGCTGGCCACTCAGGTAGAGAGCCCGAGCCTGATCATCATCGGTTCGGTCGTGACCCTGGCTGACAAACTGGACTGGTACGGCGAAGGCAATACCCTGGCCGGGGTGTAACCGCTCATAGCGAGCCCCTTCAGTAGACCAGTAAAAAAGCGACGCAGGCCATGGCCTGCGTCGCTTTTATCGGAATTGGGAAACAGATTTATTCGAAGGAGATTGGGCCAGTCGAGCCTGCGTCACTATCCTGCCACTCGCTTTCACCGCGCACCCGCGGATCGCCCTGCAGGGTATAGAGGATCATCCCCTGACGGATCTGCAGCGCCCCATCGGCACGCTTGGCCTTGACCTTGACGTCGTTGACCCACACCTGCTCCTTGCCATCAACCCGGATGACGGCCACTGTCTGGCCAGTCCCGCTGTTTTTGGCAATCCACTTGCCCTGATAGGGAGAATCCCCCTTGGCCATCGGCAGAGAGGTGGCCTTGCCTGCCGACCAGGATTGCACGGTGCAGATGCCGTTGGCACGGTTATCGTGCTTGATGGCGTAATCAATGCTCGGCTCGCTGGTGGCGGAATCTGCGCTGATACCGATCATGATCTTGCCGCTCTGGGCAGAGTAGGCATTGGGCGCATTGGTCTTCAGCGAGGCCTTTTTGCCGTTGATATAGACATTGCCATCCTGCGACTTGACCTTGATGTCCATCGGGCAGTCAGCGGTAAAGTTTGGTACCGCAGCCGCCGCGCTGCCGGCATAAGCAGCGATGGCCAGAGTGATAACAGTCAACAGAGCAGATTTTTTGTGCATCCTGATACGCCTTCAAGAAATGGTGGTTCAAGAAAAGTGGGTTCATCCATGATGGGAGGTCATCCTGATGGCAACAACTCTAGTCCAGCCGATGAGGGCAACCCAGTTAAAAAAAATAAAACCCGCGCCAGCCGGTTATGAAAAAATATAAATAAACAAAATCAATACGTTAATTTCAAAACTATCTTCATCATCCCCCTATCTGGCATCTCTGTTCTCAAACGTCGCGCACAAAAAAGCCGATAACCCGGTTATCGGCTTGCCATTTCAACACGCAGGTTCAACGCACGGGGGAAAGCTTGCTATCTCAAACCACCACGGCGGTGCCGCTGATGCTGACCATCAGCATGCTGCCGTTTTGCCCCACCACCTCGTAGTCGATATCGATGCCGACCACCGCATTGGCCCCCAGCGCAGAGGCGCGCTCCTTGAGCTCATCAAAGGCAATCTCACGGGCACGGGCCAGCTCTTTTTCGTAGGCGCCGGAGCGGCCACCGATAATGTCGCGGATCCCGGCAAAGATATCCTTGAACAGGTTGGCGCCAAGGATGGCTTCGCCCACCACGATGCCGCGGTATTCACGAATGCTCTTGCCTTCCAGGGTGGGGGTTGTCGAGAGGATCATCTTGAGCTCCTATGGGTGACAGAGGGCTCAGACTAACCCAACTCCCCGCAAATCCCAACCAAGTGGTTGCCTTTGCGACGCGGCACTTAAAAATAGCGGCGACCAGATAAAACAACACCGCGACGGGCGCGGTGTTGTGATGCGAGAGCAATGACACTCAGGGATTGTAGGCAACGACCGAGCCGCTCAACCCCGTCATCTGGGAAATCTTCCCCTGGATCCCCTGCAGCTTGGCCTTGGAGACATCCGGCCCGATAAAGACCCGGTTGATCTGCCCCTGCACCGGCGTGCGCGGCGAGGTGTGGGCCGAGTAGCCCGCAGCCCGCAGCTTGCTCACCAGTGCGTTGACGCTGTCGACGTTCTTGAACGCGCCGAGCTGGAGGATCCAGCTCCCCTGCGCCGGTGCCGCGGCGGGCGCTGGCGTGGTCGGCTGGCTCATCTTGCTCTCGATAAGGTCATCGAGGGACTTGATCTGGCCTGCCTGCTGTTTGGCGGGAGCCGGCGTCGGAGCCTTGGCCACCTCGACCGGCTTGGTCGGGGCCGGTTTTGGTGCCGGCTTGGGTTGTTCAACCGGCGCTTTGGCGACCACTTCCGGCTTGGGTTGCGGCTTGGCAGGAGCGGCTTGCTGTACCGGCTGCTGCGCAACCTGCGCACCGGCCTGCTGGGCTGCACTCCCCTGATTGCCGAGGGTCATGGGGTCGGCGACCTCTTCCACCTGCCACTGCTGGGCGGCCGAGGCTTGCTGCTGGCTGGCCAGATGCTCGGCCGGCAGCGTAGTTGCCGCCGATACCTGCAACGCCGGCTTGGCTGGCTCAAGCTCAGGACGCAGCGGAATTTTGGCAAACGCCTCCTCCTTTTGCGCCAGCTTGTGACCATCCAGCAGGTCCGGCAGGAAAATAACGACCAGGGCCACCAGAATAACGGTCCCCACCAGACGGTTTTGAAACTTCGAGGCCAAGTTGACTCCTACTTCCTTTACTTGATCCAATTCATGGCATGCCCCCGACAAAGAGGGGCTGGCTAGCTGGCGAACCCCGCCAGCACATCGGCGACAGTGTAAAACGAACCAAACACAATGACCATATCGTCAGGACTCGATACGGCCAAGGCCGCCTGATAGGCAGCCTCGACGCTGTCAAAGGTCGTCGCCGGCCCCTCTCCGGAGCCAAGCGCCTGTGCCAACTGGGCCGCACTTGCCGCCCGCGGGCCGGTCAGGCTGGCCAGATACCACTCGCCGATCAGACCGTCGAGCTCGGCAAGCGACCCCGCCATATCCTTGTCCTTGAGCATGCCGACCACGGCGCGGCGCACACCCGAACAGGGCATCTTGCGCAGCTGGGCGGCCAGATAGGCGGCCGAATGGGGATTGTGGGCCACATCGACGATAACCAGCGGAGCGCTTTGCAGCTGCTGCATCCGGCCAGCCAGCCGGGCATTGGCCAGCCCGTCGCGGATGGCAGACTCCGGCAACGGCAAACCGAGGGATTCCAATGCTGCCAGCACGGTGACCGCGTTCATCAGCGGCAGCGCCGGTTTGGGCAGGTCGCGCCACTGGTGAAGACCGTGGTAATCCCAGCAGGTCTCGTGCTCATCGCCACGAAAATCGATACCGACCTGACGCAGCTTGGCGCCAATGCGTGCCGCCTCGCTCGCGATGGTCGCTGGGGGATTAGGCTCGCCGCTGATGGCGGGTTTGCCGGCGCGATACACCCCGGCTTTCTCCACCGCCACCGCCTCGCGGGTATCACCCAGCCAGTCGCAGTGATCGAGGGCAATGGAGGTGATCATGGCCACATCGGACTCCACCACATTGGTCGCATCGAGCCGCCCACCCAAGCCGACTTCCAGCAGCAGTACATCGGGTGCGGCGCGGCAGAAAAGCCACAAACCGGCCAGCGTCGCAAACTCGAAGAAGGTGAGCGCTATCTCGCCGCGCGCCGCTTCCACTTCGGCAAAGGCGGCGCAGTGATCGCTGTCGGCCAGCTCCTGACCATTGACCCGCACCCGCTCGGTAAAGCGCAGCAGATGGGGCGAGGAGTAGACGCCGACCTGGTAGCCGGCAGCCATCAGAATGCTGGCCGCCATGGCACAGCTGGAGCCCTTGCCGTTGGTGCCCGCCACCGTGATCACCTTGAACGGCAATCGGGTGAGCCCCATGCGACGGGCAACCGTGCCGACCCGCTCCAGCCCCATGTCGATAGAGACCGGATGGATCTGCTCCAAATAAGAAAGCCAGTCGACAAGCGACCGGCTTTGGGATTGATGCATGTTTGAACTCATCTTTACTCTGCGATGACGTGAGTATTCATCAGTTTGGCAAGCAGGCTGGCCAGACGGTTGCGCATTTCGCGGCGATCGATGATGAGGTCGATGGCGCCCTTCTCCAGCAGAAATTCGGAGCGCTGGAACCCTTCCGGCAACTTCTCGCGAACGGTCTGCTCGATAACGCGCGGGCCGGCAAAGCCGATCAGCGCCTTGGGCTCGCCTACGTTGATGTCGCCCAGCATGGCCAAGCTGGCAGAGACGCCCCCCATGGTGGGGTCAGTCAGCACGGAGATGTAGGGCAGGCCCGCCTTGGTGAGTCTGTCCAGCGCAGCACTGGTCTTGGCCATCTGCATCAGGGAGAACAGCGCTTCCTGCATGCGGGCACCGCCGGAGGCGGAGAAGCAGACCAGACCACGGCCTTCCTTGATGCACTCCTCGACAGCGCGCACGAAGCGGGCACCGACCACGGAGGACATGGAGCCACCGATAAAGGAGAACTCGAACGAACAGGCGACAACCGGCACCCCTTTGAGGGTCCCTTTCATCACCACCAGCGCATCTTTTTCACCCGTCTCTTTCTGAGCGGCAGACAAACGATCCTTGTAGCGCTTGGAATCCTTGAATTTCAAGACATCATGGGGCTCCAGCTCGGCACCGATCTCGGTGCGGCCCTGCTCGTCGAGAAAACTCTCGAGACGGGCGCGAGCGCTGATGCGCATATGATGATCACACTTGGGGCACACTTCGAGATTGCGCTCCAACTCTGCCCGGTAGAGCACCTGTTCACAAGCACTGCACTTGGTCCACACCCCTTCCGGAATGTTGTGACGACGAGGGGCAGTGATCTTGCTCTTGGGAAGAATCTTCTCAAGCCAGCTCATGGAATTCCTTAATGCTTTTGTGCCTGACAAAACGCATCGAGCCTTGTCTGTTCAATGACTTAATAGCTCGATGGCAACAAATGACGGGTCATTAAACCACAATTTTTCGGGCGCAGTTACTAAAAACTGGTCGTACCCGGTGCCGAGTCCGGCAGCCACAACGGGCCAAGCGGTACCCGGGGCAGAGCCAGTTCAGCCGGGTAATCCACATCGACCAGATAGAGGCCACCCGCTTTGGCAGTTGGCCCGGCCAGATTGCGATCACGGGCGGCCAGCACCTCGGCTACCCACTCCACCGGTTTAAGCCCCTGCCCCACCAGCAGCAGCGAGCCGGTGATGTTGCGCACCATGTGGTGCAAAAAGGCGTTGGCCCGGATATCGAGCACGATATAGGGGCCCTGACGGCTGACACAAAGGTGCGTCACATTGCGCCACGGCGTCTTGGACTGGCAACCGACGGCCCGGAACGAGCTGAAATCCTGCTCGCCCAGCAGGCACTGCCCGGCCTGATGCATCAACTCGGCATCAATCGCCTCGTGATAATGGCTGACGCCGCTGCCGAGAATGGCTGGCCGGTAGTTGTGGTTGTAGATGACATAGCGGTAGCGACGGGCGGTAGCACTGAAACGGGCGTGGAACTCCTCGTCCACCTCCTTGACCCAGCGCACGGCGATGTCGGGCGGCAGGTTGGAGTTGAGACCCAGAGTCCAGGCCCCTTCGGCACGCTTGGCATCGGTATCGAAGTGGATCACCTGACCGGTGGCATGGACACCGGCATCGGTGCGTCCTGCGCACTGGATGGAGACCGGATGATTGGCGATCCGGCTGAGGGCTTTCTCCAGCTCCTCCTGCACGCTGATCACTTCTCGCTGACGCTGCCAGCCGAAATACCGGCTGCCGTCATATTCAATACCTAGGGCAATTCGCATGGATAAGGGTGTCTTTTGGTAAAGCAGTGAAAGAAACGGGGCGGATTATACGCATCTCGCGGCAAAAATCCCAAAATCCGCGCAAGCTCAGGCACAGCCGCAAGTAAAAAGGGCAGCCGCTGGCTGCCCTTGTCGTTCAAGCTCATCGGGATGATGGGATTATCCCAGTCGCTTGAGCAGTTTTTCCGCTTCGGCGCGCTGATGGTCACTCCCCTGCTCTGCTGCCTCTTGCAGCAGCTCGCGGGCACTGTCCTTATCATCGATTTCAAGGTAGGCACGGGCCAGATCCAGCTTGGCACCGACGCCGCCATCATCGGCATCCACATCAAATCCGGTGGACTCCGGCAGCACTTCGGGGAAACCGTCCAGCCCCACATCCAGCGAGAAGCCCTGATAGGGTTCCGGCTCTGATGTGGTGGCATCCGCTTCGGCCAGCAGCTTGTCGATCTCGACGTAACCGCTCTCCTGCGCCTGCTCGCGGGGTTGCAGATCTGCCGGGTGTGATTCGACCTCGGTAAAGGCATCTTCGAAATCGGAGAGCGCCATTTCGTTGGGATCCCACTCCAGATCCGCTTCAGCCTCTTTTTTAGCCTTGACCGGTTCTGGCTCCAGACCCAGCTCGGCCAGCATCTCGTCGGCACTGGCATCCCCATCCAGACTCAGGTCGATGGCATGCTCATCCTCAATCTCGACAGCAGGCTCCTCAAAGGCACCTTCGAAATCGCTGAGATCGAAACTGGCGAGATCATCGTCGGCAGGTTCGGCATGCGCCGGTGCACTCAATTCCGGTTCGATGTCGGCAGAGAGGTCAGCGTCCAGCTCGGCGAAGAGCGCAGCCTGCAGCTCCTCTTCGCTCATGATCTCGTTGGCACCTTTGGGCTTGGGATTGAACTCGCTGGCCAGATCCATGGCTGGCTCACTGGCAAGCGCTATCGGCTCGTCATGGGCAAGATCAAGGTCCGGCACCAGATCCGGATCCCGGCTGGTAGCAGCAGGCATCCGCTCGGGTTCGAAGCCCTGCAGATCCATCTCGCCCTCATCGCTGAACACCAGCTCGACATCAGGCTTCGGCGCCGGCTCAACCGGCATGAAGCCATCCGGGGTGTTGAGATCGGGCAGCGGGCGCTCCGGCTCGTTGTCGGTGATATCGACGCTGAGCAGATCATCAAACTCACTGTGATCCTGATCCATCATCATTGCGGTGGATTCAGAGAGGCTCTTCTCTTGCTCTTCCAGCTCACGACGGGCCCGGGCACGCAGCCAGAGGGTCACCAGCGCCAGCACCAGCAACACCGGCAGCAAAATGATCATCGCCAGATTGAGCGGTGAGGAGAGCAAGTCCATCAGCCAGTTCTGCTTGTGCTCGGGCTCGGCCACAACCGGCGGCACCGGCTTGGCCTTGAGCTCGGCAATCTCTTTCTCCAGCGCAGTCTGATCCTGCAGCTGAGCCTTGAGGGTCTCCACCTCTTCGGTCAGGGATTGCAGGCGCAGCTTGAGCCTGTGGTTCATCTCGGTTACCTGGGCGAGCTGGGCATTGGCATCTTCCAGCGCCAGGGTCATCTCGGTGGCCGGTTTGCCGACCGGTTTATCCAGATCGGAGGGCAGCGGGGCAGGCGCGGTACCGCTTGCCGCACTCGGTGCCGGGGCAACGGCCTCTTTCGCCGGAGCCTCGTTGACCTTGGCCACTTCCTTGGCATCGGCAACCTTGGTCTCGACAGCCGGTTTCGGCTCGGTCACAGGTGCAGGAATAGGCGCCGCCTTCGCAGGTTCTGCCTTGGCCACTTCAGGCTTTGCCGGCGCTGCTTTTGCTGCGACCGGTTTAGCCGTATGAGCCTGTTTGTTGGCCAGATATTTGGGGCTCAGCCCTTTCCAGCTGGCATTGTCGCTGCGGAATTTGGCGCGGGCCTCGGCATCGGTGATGACGCTAGCCTCGGCGGCAGTGGGCAGCAGGATACGCGAGCCCACCAGAATATGGTTGATGTTGCCATCGGCAAAACTGCGGGGGTTTTTCTCGTAGATCGCGACCATGGTCTGGTAGACGCTGACGCGGCTGGAGGGACGGTACTTGCTCGCCAGACTCCAGAGGGTATCGGTAGGACGAATCGGGCCATAGCTGGCGGGATTGGCGGTTGCCACCTGACGGACGATGGGCTGGGCGGTTGCCCGAACCGGCTGCGCAACGGGCTGGGCCAGCGGCTGGCTGCTGACAGCGGGTGGAGCGGGCTCGTCAGGGCCTTTCAGTTCGACAAAAAACGGCTCCCGTGAGGGATCTGCAGCCTGAACGGTGCCCAGCAGACCCAATGCGAGTAGCGTTGCCAATGTTATGCGGGAATGTCCCATATTCGTTCCTTCGTATGACGGCCCTATCACATTGAAAAATCTGGATAGTTACCCCAAAAGAGTCGGTTCAATATAAATCAGGCTCGCCTTGCAAGCCAGCAGTCCGACACATTTAGCACCCAACTTGCCTCTGAGTGTAGAAAAAAACTTAATCAGTTGATATCGCAAAAGAATCTTGCAACACCGCAGTGCGGTACCGGTCACACACCACGCTATTTGCTCAGAGGGAGCGCCGCCGTCCTGCGGCGCTCCCTCTTGGCCATACTGCCTTACAGGTAGTCGCGAACCAGCAGTTCAGCAATCTGGACGCTGTTGGTGGCAGCGCCCTTACGAACGTTATCGGCCACGATCCACATATTTACACCATTGGGGTGAGAAATATCCTGACGAATGCGGCCAACCAGCACTTCATCCTTGCCGGTTGCATCGCGCACCGGGGTCGGATAGTCCCCTTCCTCTTCGAACAGGGTCACGCCCGGTGCAGCGCGCAGCAGATCCTTTACCTGCTCGGCATCGAGCGGCTGGTGCAGCTCGACATGGACTGCTTCAGAGTGGCCGTAGAAGACCGGCACCCGCACGCAAGTCGGGTTCACGGCAATGCTGGCATCGCCCAGGATCTTCTGGGTCTCCCACACCATCTTCATCTCTTCCCGGGTGTAACCGTTGTCGGTGAAACTGTCGATCTGGGGGATCAGGTTGAACGCGATCTGCTGGGGGTAGAGAGTCGGCTCGACCGGGCGGCCGTTGAGCAGCTGGGCGGTCTGGCCAGCCAGTTCACTCACCCCCTCTTTGCCGGAGCCGGAAACCGACTGATAGGTGGCGACGTTGATGCGGGCGATGCCCACCTCATCGTGCAGCGGCTTCAGGGCAACCAGCATCTGGATGGTGGAGCAGTTAGGGTTGGCAATGATGTTGCGATTGCGAAAATCGGCCAGCGCATCCGGGTTTACTTCCGGGATCACCAGCGGAATATCTTCGTCGTAACGGAAGCAGGAGGTGTTGTCGATGACGATGCAGCCATGCTCGGCAGCAATCGGTGCCCACTTGGCAGAGACCTCGGCCCCGGCCGAGAACAGGGCAATCTGCACCTGGCTCCAGTCAAACTCCTCGACATCGAGGATCTCGAGATTCTTGCCATCAAAGCGCACGGTTTCACCGGCGCTGCGGCTGGAAGCCAGCGGATAGAGCGTAGCGACCGGAAACTCGCGCTCTTCCAGGATCTCGATCATGGCCTGGCCCACGGCGCCACTTGCGCCCAATACCGCGACATTAAACTGCTGGCTCATTCTGTTCTCCTCTAATAAAACGGCTATGGCGCCTGCTGGCGCCATGGTCGGCGGGGCTCCGATATGCGGGGCATCCTCGCCTGATATGGTCAATCCGACGCGGAGCAAGCCTGCCTCGGACCGGTAAAAACGGGGTCATAAGTAGTGCGGACGTAGCGGCCCACCCACCTTATGAGAGTGAAATATCAAATCCGGCTGCCCCCAACATGTCGCAGGCAAACTCACCCTTGATCTGCAGGGAGGAGAGCTCGCGGCGCTCCGGGTAATGTTTGCGCTGCTCATCGAAGCTACCCGGGATACCCAGCCGGACGCGAAAACGGGCATCGTCGCGGCGCACATCGTAGATAAGGTGAACCAGCTGTTTGATCAATGCCTGATCCGGCGCCCGTCCGGGCACCACCGCCTGCACATCGGCAACCGGCAGCAGCGTACGCAGATCCTGGCGGGGCTCGCGCCCCAGCTGGCGGCAGAGCGCCTCATAGAGCATCCAGGTACCGCGCGCCTTCCCCTCCAGGCTGTAGCCGGCAATGTGAGGGGTGGCAATCTCGGTATGGGGCACCAGCTCTGCCAGTGGCTCCGGCTCGTTCTCCCAGACATCCATTACCAGACGCAAGGGCTTGTCGCTCAACTGACGCGCCAGCAGGGCCCGGTTATCCCACACCTCGCCACGGGATGCGTTGATGAGGATCTGCCCGGCGGGGCGCGCAGCTATCTGCTCGGCATCTAGCAGATGGTAGGTCGCATCCGGCCCTTCACGAGTAATGGGCACATGGAAGCTGACGATATCGGCGCCAAGGGCGGTCTGATAGTCGACAAAATCCGCTTCAGGATTATTACGCGCCTTGGGGGGATCGCAGCGCAGCACCCGCATACCGAGCGCTTCGGCCTTGCCGGCCACGCACTCGCCGGTATTGCCGGCCCCGATCACCGCCAGCGTCATGGCCGAGAGATCAAGCTCGTAGCGCTCGGCCAGCACCAGCAGGGCGGAAAGTACATAGTCCCCCACCGAATATTTATTACAGCCGGGGGCGCTATAAAAAGGGATATTGCGGCTAGCCAGCAAAGCCTTGTCGATGTGATCGGTGCCGATGGTCGCGGTACCGACAAAAGCCAGTTTGGGGCTGGTCGCCAGCAAGTCGGCGTTCACCCTGGTCACCGAGCGTACCAGCAGCACATCGGCATCATGCAGATCGTTGGCCTGCATCTGCCGCCCGGGCAGGGCAACCACTTCACCAAACTCGGCAAACAGCTCCACGGCGTGGGGCATATTCTCATCTACGACTATTTTCATCGGGCTCTCTTTGCAGGCAACCGCCATGGACGCGCCATTCTAGCCCAAAGCCCGCCAATATTTCAGCCTGACATGCACTTGGTTACCGCAGACCAAGGGTAATTGATGAACGAACAGCCAAATGTGTAAGCAGAGGTAAACAGAAGGGCAGGTCTGCTTTGCCGTCAAATCATGCAGTGGCACAATGGCGCTCTTTTTCCAGACCCTTGCCGATAGAGATCATGCCGCCCCATAGCCCTTCCCTCTCCCGCAGTCAGGTGCTCGCGTTTACCACCCTTTTGATCCTGCCCCTGCTGCTGCTTGCCATCCTCCCTTGGCAACCCTTTCTGACCGGCTCGCTGCAATCGGGCTGGCTCTGGTGGCCTTATGCCCTCACCCGCATGGTCGATATTCCCGGAATTGGGATCAGCGCCGCACTGCTATTGCTGCTGACCAGGCAGAAACTGCAGCTCGATCGCTCGTCCCTGCTTGCTCTGGCCGGCGCGTTGCTGGTACTGCTTGCCGGAGACTGGCTCATCAAAAGCGTCATCAAGCATCTGACCGAGGAGCCCAGACCCTATTTGCTCTGGCTGGAGAGCCAATCCCTGATCCCCGCAATCAAGAGCTTCTACGCCGCCAGCACCGAAGTGCGCAGCGAACAGGTACACGCTGCCAGCCAGCTGCTGGCGCTGCCCCAGTGGCTTGGCAACCACTGGCAGAAGGAGGTGAACTACGCCTTCCCCTCCGGCCACAGCATCGCCGCCATGAGCCTTGCCCAGTTCTTTGGCCTCATCTGGCTGGCCCGCGCACCGGCAGGGGTCTGGCTGCTGCCGATCTTGGCACTCGGAATAGGGCTGTCACGCATGGTGATCGGCATGCACTGGCCAACCGATGTGCTGGCAAGCGCCATTCTCGGCAGCATCACGGCGCTGCTGGCCGCTCGCTGGTGGCTGCACAGATATTGAGCCATCGCTTGTCCCGCAAGGCTCCATCTTGCGGGATGGGGACAAGCCTGCGCTTTTTTGCCATAATGCCGCCTCATTTTATGCTGACCGAGATCCCATGACCGACGCAGTTCATACCCTCAAGGGCCGTTTTCGTGGTTTTTACCCCGTCGTCATCGATGTTGAAACAGCCGGCTTCAACGCCAAAACCGATGCCTTGCTCGAAATCGCGGCTTATACCCTGAAAATGGATGAGCAAGGATGGCTCCTGCCCGATCAGATTTTCCATTATCATGTGGAGCCTTTCGAAGGCGCCAATCTGGAGCGTGCCGCTCTGGAGTTCACCGGTATCGACCCCTTCAACCCGCTGCGCGGAGCTGTCTCTGAAAAAGAGGCGCTGACCGAGATCTTCAAGGGGATCCGCAAGGGGATGAAGGAGAGCGACTGCAGCCGCGCCATTATCGTGGCCCATAACGCCACCTTCGATCACGGCTTCGTGATGGCGGCAGCCGAGCGGGCTGGCCTCAAGCGCAATCCGTTCCATCCGTTCGCCACCTTCGATACCGCAGCCCTCTCCGGGCTGGCGCTGGGCCAAACCGTACTGGCCAAGGCGTGCCAGAGCGCCCGCATTCCGTTTGACAACAAAGAGGCTCACTCTGCCCTCTATGACACTGAGCGGACTACCGACCTCTTCTGCCATATCGTCAACCGCTGGAAGAGCATGGGCGGCTGGCCGCCAGTCGGGCCGGGTAGCGACTCAGCCTCTGGTGATGAGGAACTGGAATAAGTTGCAAAGGCTGCCGCTGGCAGCCTTTCTTTATGTGCCTTGACTCTCTTTTGCCTCTATTGCCCCTCCACCGCCCGCTTTCTCCCCTTGGCTATTCAGCACAATTGCCAAATGGGAGGTGCGACGCATGAAGAGCAAATACCATCCCCGATCAACTTTGTTTCAGATGACCTTGGTCAGATGCCCGTTTTGACCGATTTTTTTCTCGACATTTGTCACATTTTTCGCAAACTAACTCCCCTTCACATGACAGACAGCAATAACAAACATAAGGAAATCAAATGAATCCAGTTGTTATCGCGGTCGGGCTGATGCTGGTGCTCAGTCTGCTGCGGATCAATGTGGTGGTCTCACTTGCGCTGGGCGCCATTGCCGGCGGCCTGGTCGGCGGGCTCTCCCTGACCGATACCCTGACTACCTTCAGCGGCGGTCTTGGTGGCGGCGCCGAGATTGCCCTCTCCTACGCCATGCTGGGGGCCTTTGCCGTCGCCATCTCCCGCTCCGGTATCACCGACCTGCTGGCCAGCAAGGTAATCAGCCAGCTGGGCAAGGATGCCAGCAGCAGCCGCATTTTGTGGGTCAAGACCCTGCTGCTCTCATCCGTTCTGGCAGTATCCATCTCCTCGCAAAACATCATCCCGGTGCATATCGCCTTTATTCCGATCCTGATCCCGCCACTCCTCCACGTGATGGCGCAGATGCAGATCGACCGTCGTCAGGTAGCCTGTGTCATCACCTTCGGCCTGACCGCCACCTACATGGTGCTGCCGGTCGGCTTTGGCGGCATCTTCCTGAACAATATTCTGGCCAAGAACCTTATCGATAACGGTGTGCCGATCACTTCCAGCCAGATCCCGTTGGCCATGGCCATCCCGGGCTGTGGCATGGTGCTGGGTCTGCTGATTGCGGTCTTCTTCAGCTACCGCAAACCCCGCCAGTACGACCTGGCCAAGATCCTGGAAGCTGAACCGGAAACCGTCGAGCTCAATCTCAACCATATCTGGGTCGCCCTGCTGGCCATCGGTGTGGCACTTGGCCTCCAGTTGACGACCAACAGCATAGTGCTCGGCGCGCTGGCCGGTTTCGTCATCTTCACCTGCGGTGGCGTCATCAAGTTTCGCGAGAGCCAGGATGCGTTCACCCAGGGGGTACGCATGATGTCGCTGATCGGCTTTATCATGATCTCCGCCGCCGGCTTCGCCGCCGTCATGAAGGCAACTCACGGCGTCGAGAGCCTGGTTCAGGTCGTTTCCAGCTCTATCGGTCAGCACAAAGGCATTGCCGCCTTCCTGATGCTGCTGGTGGGCCTGCTCATCACCATGGGAATTGGCTCCTCCTTCTCCACCGTGCCCATTATCGCCACCATCTATGTGCCGCTCTGCCTGCAGCTGGGTTTCTCTCCCATGGCGATCATCGCGCTGGTCGGTACCGCCGGTGCGCTGGGGGATGCGGGCTCGCCCGCTTCAGACTCCACCCTCGGCCCAACATCGGGTCTCAACGCCGATGGCCAGCACGACCATATCTGGGACAGCGTGGTGCCCACCTTCATCCACTACAATATCCCGCTGGTTATCTTCGGCTGGATTGCAGCCATGGTGCTCTGATTGTCAATTGCGCTGTTTAGATAGCAAAGGTGGCCTGTTGGCCGCCTTTTTGTTGCTGATGGCAAGTCGTTTTCTGCTCTACCCGAGCGCCACTTCCTGCATGATGGCGCGATTGACAAAGTAGCGGTGGCAGAACTGGAGAAAATCCTGCAAGGTCAGGGGCCTTGAGTAGAAGTAACCCTGGATCTCGTCTACCCCTATGCTCAGCACCGCCTTGAGTTCGTCGTTGTTTTCCACCCCTTCGGCCACGACGCGCACCCCCAGCTGATGAGAGAGCGAGGTGATTGCCTCAACAAAGAGTGCCTGCCGGGTATCGTTGTCGATGGCGGTGATAAAGGAGCGGTCAATCTTCAGCTTGTCGAAATAGAGCTCGCGCAGATATGAGAATGAGGACCAGCCGGTTCCAAAATCATCGAGCGCCACCCGCACTCCGATGTGTCGCAATGAGGCGATGATCTGCTTGCTCAGCTCGATATCATCCAGCGCTATGGTCTCAGTCAGTTCCACGATCAACTGCTGTAACCCGAGCGGGCCGACACTCATCCTCTCCTCGACATTGGCGGCCAGCCCCATATTGAACATGGAGCTAGAGAGGTTTACCGAGATCTCCAGCAACTCCACCAGATCGCTCGGGAAGATAGAAAGATCACGCTGCAAACGGTGGAAAATCCAGAGCCCCAGAGCCTCCCCCAGACCGTTTTCCTCTGCCAGCGCTATTATATCGAGCGGCGGAATAAAGCCATATTCAGGGTGATTCCAGCGGATCAACACCTCGGCCCCCAGCCGAACTGCGCTCTGACCACGCACTATCGGCTGATAGTAGAGGCAGAGCTGCTGGCACTCGGGGCTCTGAATCAATTCACGCAGCTCGGTCGAGAGGCGGCGGTTGCGCAGATAGTGTTGATGCATGGCACGGGAGAAGACCACTGAGCGATGAAGCCGCTGGCGCTTGGCACTGTCGAGAGCTATATCGGCAAACAGCAGCATCTCCTCTGGAGTATGTACCGGACGAGCGTACTGGCTTACCCCCATAAAGACCCTGACCCGGTGCGCCGGATCTGCTGCAAAGGCCAGATCGGCCAACTCGGTACGCAACTGCTCCAGAAAGGGGAAACGCAGATAGGTCGGCATGGCGCCGGAGATAATGATGGCAAACTCGTCGCTGCCGGTGCGGGCCACAAAAATACCCGGCGCCACCACGCCATGGATCCGTTCGGCCAGCTGTTTAAGCAGTTCATCCCCTATCTCGTATCCCAGGCTGTCGTTCACTTCACGAAAGTGGCCCAGATCCACAAGGCAGACAGTGATGCTGCCGCCGCCGCCACGATAGGCTGCCCGCAACTTCAGGTGCTTGATAAGCGCCGCCCGATTGGGGAGACGGGTCAGGGGATCGTTCCACGCAAGAAACTGCTGGTGACGCACTTCGCGAAACAGCATCACCAGCATCACCATAGTTGCCGACATCAGAAAGGCGAGAATGGCAAAATTCTGGGTCCGCGACTCATTGAGCAGCTCGCGTTGAGCAATGGCAGAGGGGCCGGTAAAGTTCTTCACCATGACATCACGAATAGCCGCCAGATCGCGATTAAGTTCTATCGAGAATTGAGCTAACCGGGTCGAATCGCGCGCTCCGCTCACCACATCCTGTTCGTACTCCTCAAACAGCGACATCAGCTGCCCTGCGGCTTGGGCAGCACCAAAGCGAGACCTGACCGGCTTTGCCTCTTCACCGTGCAGGAAAACATCAAGTCGGTTCCAGGCGATGTCAAACCGCTTGTTCATCTCCTCCTGGCTCACCGAGCCGGCGCGATAAAGCTGGAGCGATTCGCCAAAACCGTGAACCTCCAGCTCCAGCTGTGCCAACGCCCAGGCTGACAACTGGGTATAGCGGGTCACTGCATTGAATGCGCGGTCATAGTTCCAGACCGACCAGATGGCAACCCCCAAAAAGGCGGTCACCATCAGGATCAGGCTGACAAACTTGCCGCGCAGCATGCTACTTGCTCTCTAGCCCAATCAGCTGCCACACCATGCGGCTGTGATAGAGCTCCTTGTTCAGGTCGGGGTAATCGGAGAGCGGGTAGATAATCCAGAGAGGTCCTTTGTTGCGCAGGGTCAGCGGCTTGCCATCCTGCTTCTCGGCAACCAGCACTGGATACTTGTCACCATCCTCGACAGGCACGGCAGCCCAGTAATCATTGATGGCCATCGCCTTGACTTCACTGCTCTTTAGGCCGTATTTCTTCACCAGCTCCCGTAGCAACACCCCGCGATAGGTGTGACTACCTTCGGTCCAGGGCGTTTTGGTGGTCACTTCGCTTTGCGGCAGTGCCTCAAACTCGGCCCGGGTCAGACTAATCTGCCCCTTGCCATTGCAACACCCATCACCCTTAATCGTCAGAAACGCATCGTCTGCCAGCACCACGCTCGATACGAGCCACCCAGACAACAACAGTACTCTGCCAAACCATCCGGTCATGATGAACCTCCATGTCATTGTGTTCAGTTTATTAATCGTACTCTCTTCTGCCATATGCAAACGAAAGAGAGGGGATACCGACTAAAGTCGCAGCCACACAACACAAGCAGAGGCACATCCTTTATTGACTACGACCTCAATGTCCTGAGACAGGATGACACTTCTCCCCCATCACTCACAACCGTTTAACAAAAAAATAATGCCCTTTTGGCTCTCATACTTATCACCTAAGTGAGTTATCCTCCCCCGATTCGCTATGGCGAAGCGCCATCAGGAAAAACATAAAAAAAGGCCGCTCAATGAGCGGCCTTCTGGCATTACCAATCAAGGATTAGCTCTCGCGGCGCTTGCCACCGAACTTGCGACCCTTGTCGAAACCGCCTTCCCGGCGATCCTTGTTGAAGGGACGGTCACCCTGCGGACGGCGATCCTTGTTGAAAGGACGGTCGCCACGGAACGGACGATCACCACGCGGCGGACGGCTGCTGGTGTTGCCACCGGCCGGCACTTCGGTGTAGCGAGTGATCTGCAGCGGACGCTGGCAAACACGGGCTTTCTTGATCACTTCCAGTACATCAGCGCTCATGCCCTTGGGCAGGTCGACGGTAGAGAAGTCGTCAGCGATGTCGATGTTGCCGATGAAGCGGCTCTCGATGTTCGCTTCGTTGGCGATAGCGCCCACGATCTGGCCAGGCTTGACGCCGTGATGGGCACCCACGTCTACGCGGTAGCGCTCCATCTCCACGTCCGGGTTGTCTTTGAGCGGACGCGGCTCCAGGGACGGCATGCGACGGGCCGGACGATCGCCACGGTCACCGAAATCACGACCGCCGCGGTCGTTGAAGTCACGGCGCTCGAAGCCACCACGGTCGTTGCCAGCGTTCAGCAGCGGATCCGGGATGGAGTCATCCAGCAGCAGCGGTTGGTCGCCCTGTACCAGCTTGGCCAGTGCGGCAGCCAGCTCCAGCGGATCGGCAGAGTCTTCTTCGATCAGCTCGTTCACCAGGTTGTGGTAGATCTCGAGCTCTTCACCCATCATGGTTTCGCGGATGCGCTCCTTGAACTTGGCCAGACGGTGCTGGTTTATGTCCTCGGTGCTCGGCATCTTCATCGGCTCGATGGCCTGACGGGTTGCGTGCTCGATGGCGCGCAGCATGCGGCGCTCACGCGGAGCCACGAACAGGATGGCCTCGCCCTTGCGACCGGCACGACCGGTACGGCCGATACGGTGAACGTAGGATTCGGTATCGTACGGAATGTCGTAGTTCACTACGTGGGTGATGCGTTCAACGTCCAGACCGCGGGCAACCACGTCGGTGGCAATCAGGATGTCCAGCTGGCCCTGACGCAGCTTGTCAACAGTACGCTCACGCAGCTTCTGCGGGATGTCGCCGTGCAGCGCTTCACAGGCGTGACCACGAGCGGCCAGCTTGCCAGCCAGCTCTTCAGCGGCGTTCTTGGTACGGACGAACACCAGCAGGGCTTCGTAGGGTTCCACTTCCAGCAGACGGGTCATGGCGTCCAGCTTGTGCAGACCGGTCACCTGCCAGTAACGCTGGCGGATGGTGGTGGCGGTAGCAGTCTTGGAGGCGATCTTGATCTCTTTGGGCTGCTTCAGGTGCTTCTGGGCCACGCGGCGGATCTGCTCCGGCATGGTGGCGGAGAAGAGCGCAACCTGACGACCGGCCGGGCACTGTTCCATGATCCAGTCCACGTCGTCGATGAAGCCCATGCGCAGCATTTCGTCCGCTTCGTCCAGCACCAGCGCTTTCAGACCGGAGAGATCCAGGTTCTTGCGACGGATCAGATCCATCACACGACCCGGAGTACCTACAACAACCTGAGCACCACGACGCAGAGCGCGGGTCTGGGTTTCGTAGGAGGCACCACCGTAGATCGGCAGCACGTGGAAATCAGGCATGTGGTGGGCATAGCGTTGGCACGCTTCAGCCACCTGCAGAGCCAGTTCGCGAGTCGGCGCCAGCACCAGGATCTGGGTGTTGCGGTTACCAGCTTCCAGACGAGACAACAGAGGCAAGGCAAAAGCAGCGGTCTTCCCTGTACCGGTTTGCGCCTGCCCCAGCAGATCGTGGCCCGCCATCAGGTGGGGAATTGCTGCGGCCTGGATGGGGGACGGGCGCTCATAGCCCACGTCCTGCAGCGCTTTCAATACAGGCGCGGCCAGTCCAAGCTCACTAAAAAGGGGCAGTTGTTCGGTATCAGACATAGATTCTTCCAGATTAAGGCAGGCGGCTAACACCGCGGAATAGCAAAAAGGCGGCGATTATAGCGCCACTTTGTTCTGCTGTCTTGAAAAATGTGATAAGCCTCTCAAGACGTTGGCAATTATAGAGGGATCTTGCGAGTTAAGCTTGCTTATTTTTCACTCATGATGCGTTATTGCAGATCGCTCCTCTCAGGAGTCCTTGCCCCGCTTGTGCTTGAGCACCGCCATGGTCAACCGGCTGGTGCACAATAAACGACCACGCTCATCGCGAATTTCTATCTGCCACACCTGAGTCGTCGCCCCGAGATGCAGTGGCGAGCAGCGCCCCGTTACCACCCCTTCCCGCTTGGCTCGCAGATGGTTGGCGTTCACCTCCAGTCCCACACAATAACTGTCAGGCCCGACCGCCATGTTGGCCGCGAGCGATCCCAGCGTCTCCGCCAGCACCACAGAGGCACCACCGTGCAACATGCCAAGGGGCTGGTGAGTGCGGTGATCCACCGGCATGGTGGCCTCCAGCCAGTCGGGGCCAAAGTCGGTGTAGACGATATCGAGATGGGCCATCAGGGTATTGCGGGAGCTGGCGTTGAGCCCTTCAAGGCTCATGGGCCTGCGCCAGATGGGGGATGATTCCTGACTCATGAAAAGAGAACTCCTTCAATTGCATGGGGAAAATGGAGCATCACTGCATTGCACAACAAGCCTGCTCCGGCCAGCACCCGGGGCAGGAAAAAACCTGAAACCGGCCCCCTTACCAGGGATAGGTGACGCCAGGCCACTCGGCCCAGGGCATCTCCCGACCCGGCAAGCGGGGCGCAGACCACTGCCACACCCTGGCGAGCCAGTCGCGCAGCTGCGTCTCCAGCTCCTCATCCGTGATGGGGGCCTCGGCCACCTTCCAGAAAAAGAGCTCCGCCTCCACCTCCGGCAGTACGGAGGGGTAGAGATAAACCCCGCCCCAGAATTGCGGCTCCCGATCCGGACTCCAGAGGCCATAGGCGAACGAGCGCTTGGCCAGAAACTCCGACTGCTGCCACTCCAGATCCCCTTCGTGCTGACTCAGGCTGAAATTGGCGGAGGGCCAGATATCGTTTGGCCGAAACAGCTGATGGAGTTGCTCGCGCTCGCGCAGGATGGCGACAAACTCCACCACCGCCTGAGCGGGGGTGGCGGGCAACAACAAGAAACGCGGGTGGCGATAGGCTTTCGGCACCCGAAACCGCTTGGGAAATCGCAGCATCAGAGCAGCTCCAGCAGGGCTTGCAGCGGATGTTTGAGCTTCTCTCCCTCCATCCGTTTGACCTGACTGCGGCAGGAATAACCGGTAGCCAGACAGCGATCCTGTGGCAAACGGGCCAGCGGCTCGGCCCAGCTCAACCCATAAATTCCCTTGGAGTTCTCCACCTGTTTGACATCGTGGCCATAGGTGCCCGCCATGCCGCAGCAACCAACCGGGACCGGCTGCAGTTTGGCGCCAAAGCGGCCAAACAGGGTGCCCCAGTCGCCGTGAGTCGAGGGCTTGGCAGTCTTCTCGGTGCAGTGGGCAAAGAGATACCAGGGCTCTGCTGTCTGATTTTCACGTTTCGGCAGCACGTCAGCCGGAAGCGAGAGCAGCCACTCCTGCGGCAACATCACCTGAAAAGTACCACGAGCTGGCCCCAACGCCTTGGCATACTCGTCGCGATAGCAGAGCACCATGGCCGGATCCACCCCCACCATGGGGATGCCGAGCGCCGCAATCTGGTTGAGGAACTGGGCGCTGCTCGCCGCGGTGCGGGCAAAGGCGCGCAGGAACCCCTTGATATGCTGGGGTTTGCCATTGGGCTTGAACGGCAACAGGTAGGGCTGGAACCCGAGCTTGCTGGCGAGTTTCACCAGATCCCGCACCACAGGGGCGTCGTAATAACTGGTGAAGGGATCCTGCACGATCAGCACCACCTTCTGGCGCTGCTCGGGAGTCATGGCCTCCAGACCCGGCAGGTCGAAATAACGGGCGCGGTTATCGCGCAACTCCTCGGCCAGAGTCGGCACGCTCAGAAGCGGCACATCGACCATGCCGATGCTCTTCTCGGTTGCCTTCTGGGCCCACTCTTTTTCGAGGAAGAAGTTGACCAGCTTCGGCGCTTTGGCAAGCAGCGGCGCATAGCTCTCCACCGTGCCGACGAAGTAATCCTTGGGGGCGCGCAGGTAGCGGCCGTGATAGAGCTGCATAAAGCGGGCGCGAAAATCGGGCACATCCACCTTGATCGGGCACTGACTGGTGCACGCCTTGCAGGCCAGACAGCCGGCCATCGCCTCCATCACCTCGTGGGAGAAGTCATACTCGCCACGCTGTTTGGCCCAGCTGTTGCGCACCTTGTCCACCAGCTGTTTGAAGCGCACGCCACCGGATTGCAGCGCCACCTCTTCCGCCAACGGGTCGAAGCCCTGCTCCGCCAGCTGACGCAACCATTCGCGCATCAGGCCAGCCCGCCCCTTGGGTGAGTGGCGGCGGTCGCGGCTGATCTTGACCGAGGGACACATGGGCGAGTCGGTCTCGAAGGTGAAACAGAGGCCGTTGCCGTTGCAATCGAGGGCCCGGGTATAACTCTCGCGCACCGCCACCGGGATCTGGCGGTCAAACTTGCCGCGCTTGGGGCCATCGACCGAGACCAGCTCGGCATCGCTGCCATAGGGGATACAGATCTTGCCCGGGTTGATGCGGTTGGCCGGATCGAACGCCCCTTTGACCCGCTGCAGCTCTTCCCACAACTCACCAAAGAAGGCGGGGCTGTATTCGGAGCGAAAACCCTTGCCGTGCTCGCCCCACATCAGGCCACCATATTTGGCGGTAAGCGCCACCACCTGATCGGAGATGCGGCGCAGCAGCACCTCCTGCTCGGGATCGCACAAATCGAGCGCCGGGCGCACGTGCAGCACACCGGCATCGACGTGGCCAAACATGCCGTAGTCGAGGCCGTGGGCATCCAGCAGGGCGCGAAACTCCATGATGAAGTCCGCCAGCGACTCTGGCGGCACGGCGGTATCTTCGGTGAAGGCCACTGGCTTCTTGCGCCCTTCGGCGTTGCCCAGCAGCCCCACCGACTTCTTGCGCATGGCGTAGATGGTCTCGATGCTCGGCAGGTGGTCACACACCTGATAGCCGATAATCCCCGCCTCGCCTCTGGCAAGCAGCGCGTCGATACGGCGGCAGAGCTCTGCCACCTTGACCTTGTGCGCAGCCTCGTCGGTGTCGGCAAACTCGACGATATTGAGCCCCTGCAGATCCTTACCGGGCACATCCTGAATAAGCTCTTTGACCGAATGCCAGATGATGTCGGCGCGGGCCAGTCCCAGTACCCGGGAGTCCACCGTCTCCACCGACAGCGCCTCGGCCTGCACCATAAAGGGGGCGTTGCGCAGGGCGGAGGGGAAGCTGTCGTACTTGACGTTAACGAGCGTGCGATAACGCGGGATGGGTGTGATGTTGAGTCTGGCTTCGGTGATAAAGCCAAGGGATCCTTCCGAGCCGCACAGCACTCGACTCACATCCAGCGTGTCGGTATCAGGTTGATAGAGGTGCTTGAGATCGTAACCGGTCAGAAAGCGGTTGAGCTTGGGGAAAGTCGCCTCGATATCGGCGCGGCGCTCCTTGCCGATGCGATAGAGGGTGCGATAGATCTCCCCTTCCCGATTCTCCAGCGCCAACTTGTCAGCAAGCCGTTCACCGGTCAGTGGCTTGGTGGCCATCAGATCGCCGTTCTCCAACACCGCTTTGAGGCCCAGCACGTGATCCGAAGTTTTGCCGTAAACGAGGGACCCCTGCCCCGAGGCGTCGGTGTTGATCATGCCGCCCAGAGTGGCGCGGTTGGAGGTGGAGAGATCCGGCGAGAAGAAGTAGCCGTGGGGCTTGAGATAGGCATTGAGCTGGTCTTTCACTACCCCGGCCTGGGCCCGCACCCACCCCTCTTCCAGATTAATTTCCATGATCTGGTTCATATGACGGGAGAGATCGACGATAATGCCGCCGCCCAATGACTGACCGTTGGTGCCGGTACCGCCACCGCGAGGGAAAAAACTCAGAGTGTGGTACGCCGGCTCCGCCGCCAGCTTGAGCATCACTGCTATGTCGTCCGCACTGCGCGGATAGAGAACCGCCTGAGGTACTACCTGATAGACGCTGTTGTCCGTCGCCATCGCCAACCGGCTTGCATAAGACTTTTCGATATCACCACGAAAGGCGCTGCGCCCTAGCAACTCTAGGAACGACAGGGTTGTGGGTGACAAACTGTCCTGGTAATCGAGTCTCGGGATCATGAATCCTTGTTCCCTTATTTGCTTGATGCCGGCACCCCGGCGACTACGACTGACCCATCGCCCGTCAATGGCAATCAGGCCAGTCCGCTCACATGTGAGCGGGCAGTATATCAGCTCGAAAACCGCTTGCGCGTAGCAATATTAACCATTTGAAAGGAGGACTTTTATGGCTCACCACAGCCATGTTATCAGTACGCTGGTCACCACAGAGAAGCAGGCGCTCACCCTGTCGCTGTTTGGCTGCATCACTTTCGCCATCTTCGGCATCGGCTACGGTCTGTTCGTTGGCTCCAACGCCATCATGCTCGATGGTATCTTTACCCTGTTCAGCATGGGCATGACAGGTCTTGGTCTGGTCACCGCCTACCTCGTCACCCGCCCCTCCGATGACCGCTTCCAATATGGCTATGCGCACTTCGAGCCCATCGCCAACGTCATCAACGGCTCCATTATTCTGCTGCTCTGTCTGGCGGCACTCTACAACGGCCTCACCACCCTGTTTGAAGGGGGACGGGAGATCGATCTCGGTCATGCCCTCATCTATGCCGTTGTCTCCACCTTCTTCTGCGCCATCCTCTACCGGATTGAAGCCCAGGTCGCCGAGCAGGTTGACTCCGAACTGGTGCGGGTAGACTCCAAGGAGTGGCTGGTTGATACCCTGCTCAGTGCCACCCTGCTTATCGGTTTTGTGGTCGCCATCGGCCTCGATGCCATCGGCTACGGCCAATACAACCGCTATATCGACCCGGTGCTGGTTTCGCTGCTGGCCCTCTGCGCCACCCTCATTCCCATCAAGGTGCTCGGTCGCAACCTGCGGGAAGTGCTGAAAATCGCCCCCAGAGGGGATGTTTCCCAGCTGGTCGAGAACGAAGTCGAGGCGCTGCGCAAGCGTCACGGCGTCGAGTGCTACAGCCATCTGGCGAAAAGCGGTCGCCGCTTCGATCTCGAACTCAACATTCTGGTCGCCCCGGGTCAGGAGTGGCCCGTCGAGCGTCAGGATGCCTTGCGTCAGGAGCTCTGGTCCCGCCTCGGCGATACCCTGGGCGATGCCTGGCTCTCGGTCTGTTTCACCCGCGAAAAGCGCTGGCTGTAACCCGATAACCGGTGGAGGCTGGCTGCCAGCCTCCACCGGCTGCGTCACATCCCGACACCGCCCACTTGCCAAATTGGCGCCAGCCGCTATCATCAGGGCTCATTTTTAACCCGAGGTTTTATTGCCCATCATGGACAATCCCCGAAGTTGCCCTTCGTTTCTTCCCGTCAAAAGCTATCTGTTTCTGCTTAACCAGCGCCTCTGAATAACGCCATTGCCTTGCTGTCGCTGCGGCTTTCGCTAGCCCTGTTCACTGTTCGCTCTGTCTGTTTTTTTGAGGTCATATAATGGAATTGCTGCTGGATCCCCACATCTGGATCGGTCTTTTTACCCTGATCATTCTCGAGATCGTGCTCGGGATCGACAACCTGGTCTTCATCGCCATTCTGGTGAAAAAGCTGCCCCCTGCCCAGCGGGACAAGGCGCGCGTACTCGGCCTTGGCCTCGCTCTGCTGATGCGGCTAGTGCTCTTGAGCGTGATGTCGTGGCTGGTCACCCTCACCACCCCCATTTTGCATATCTGGGATCACCCCTTCTCCGGTCGCGATCTGATCCTGATGGGTGGCGGTATCTTCCTGCTGTTCAAGGCCACCTCCGAGCTGCACGAGCGGCTGGAGGCCAAACCTCACGATGATGGCCCGGTCGGCGCCTACGCCAGCTTCGGCGTGGTGATCGCCCAGATCCTGGTGCTGGATGCCGTCTTCTCGTTGGACTCCATCATCACCGCCGTCGGCATGGTGGAACACTTGGGCGTGATGATGGCCGCCGTGACCATCGCCATGGTGGTGATGGTACTCGCCTCCAAGCCGCTGACCCGCTTCGTCAATGCTCACCCGACCGTGGTGGTGCTCTGCCTGAGCTTCCTGCTGATGATCGGTTTTAGCCTGGTGGCGGAGGGCTTCGGCTTCCATATTCCGAAGGGTTACCTCTACGCAGCCATCGGCTTCTCGGTGCTGATCGAGTTTTTCAACCAGCTGGCCCAGCACAGCGCCATGCGCCACGAAGCCAAGCAGCCGCTGCGCGAGCGCACCACCGCAGCCATCTTCAAGCTGATGGGGAGCAAGGCGTATCAGGACCGGCCGGATGACGATCTGGATGCCCCGGCCGCCGCGCCGGTGAGCTTTGGCGAGGAGGAGCGCTATATGGTGACCGGCGTGCTGTCGCTGGCCGAGCGCTCCATCCGCACCATCATGACGCCGCGCTCCGAGATGGCCTGGATCGATATCAACGACTCCAGCGAGGATATCCGCATCCTGCTGCAGCGCGAACCCCACAGCCTGTTCCCGGTCTGTGACGGGGATCTGGACGAGGTGATCGGGGTGGTCAAGGCGCGCGACCTGCTGTTTGCCCTCAACGAAGGGCAGTCGCTCAGCGCGCTGGCCAAGCAGAACGACCCCATTATCGTGCCGCAGACCATCAACGTGATTAAGCTGCTGGCGGAGCTGCGCAAGGCGAAGGGGAGCCTCATTCTGGTGGCTGACGAGTTCGGCGTGATCCAGGGGCTGGTCACCACCCACGATCTGCTGGAAGCGATCGTCGGCGAGCTGCCGGACGAGGACGAAACCCCCGACATGATCCGCGATGGCGCAGGGTGGCTGATCAACGGCAGCACCAACATCCACCATGTGGAGCAGGTGCTGGAGCACGAGGGGCTGGTGAGCGAGAGCGACGAGTACGTAACCCTGGCGGGCATGCTGCTCTCCCACTTCGGCACCCTGCCCACCCCGGGCCAGCAGTTGCAACTGCAGCAGCTCAACTTCGAAGTGATCGAGGTGAGCGAGCGGCGCATCGAGCGGGTGCGGGTGATGCCGGTCGCTGGCTAATCCTGCGTAAAACCACCATGAGAAGAGGGCCAGCGAGCCCTCTTTTTTATTCGCCATTTATTTGCATGTGATGCACCGATTGCAGCGCCCGCTCGGCCCCGCCAGCCATCCGGCGCGACATTTATCCCCTGCCAGCCGCGATTGCTGCATTCAGCGCAATTCAATGGTGCAATTACTCCTCTTTGTTGCAACGCTATTGGCGGCTAGAGTCAGCCTCAATCCCACCATGAGGAACTCACGATGAGCCACGATCACCTGTTTTGCCCGCAGCGACTGGGTCAGCTGCACCTTGCCAACCGCATCGTCATGCCCCCCATGACCCGCTCCCGCGCCAGTCAGCCGGGTGATGTGGCCAACGCCATGATGGCCAGCTACTACGCCCAGCGCGCCGAAGCGGGCCTGATCATCAGCGAAGGCACCCAGATCGACCCCATGGGCAAGGGCTACGCCTGGACGCCGGGCATCTACAGCGCCGACCAGATAGCCGGCTGGAAAGGGGTGACTGACGCCGTTCATGCCAAACATGGCACCATCTTCGCCCAGCTCTGGCACGTGGGTCGGGTTACTCACCCTGACAACATCGGCGGCGCCCAGCCCATCTCGGCCTCGGCCCTGCCCGCGGTCGGCGTCAAGGTGTTTGTCGATAATGGCAGTGATGCCCCCGGTTTTGTCGAGACCGTCACCCCGCGCGCCATGACCCAGGACGATATCGATGCGGTAGTGGGCCAGTTCCGTCAGGCGGCTCGCAACGCCATCAGCGCCGGTTTTGACGGCATCGAGCTGCACGCCGCCAACGGCTACCTCATCAACCAGTTCCTCGACTCCGAGTCCAACGCCCGCACCGACAGCTACGGCGGCTCGCTGGAAAACCGGCTGCGTTTCCTCAAGGAGGTGACCGAAGCGGTCTGCAGCGAGATCGGGGCTGACCGGGTCGGGGTGCGCCTTGCGCCGCTCACCACCCTCAACGGCACCGTGGATGCCAATCCGCAGGAGACCTATCTGGCCGCCGCCCGCCTGCTGGGCCAGCTCAACGTGGTCTACCTGCACATCGCCGAAGCGGACTGGGACGATGCGCCTCTGATGCCTGAGAACTTCAAACAGGCTCTGCGCGATGCCTTCCCCAACACCCTGATCTATGCCGGCAAATATGACGGTGAGCGGGCGCGCGCCGCCCTCAAGGCGGGCTGGGCCGACATGATTGGCTTTGGCCGCCCCTTCGTCGCCAACCCGGATCTGCCGGAGCGGCTGCGCCACGGCTATCCGCTGGCCCCCCACGATCCGGCCACCCTGTTTGGCGGCGGCGAGAAGGGGCTGACCGACTACCCCGTTTATCAGGCCGATGGCGCATAAACCGGCCGTTGATTACCCATGGCCAACCGGCCACTTAAAGCAGGCCCCACAGGTTGGGGCCTGTCGTATTGTTGCGCAATTGCAACAGTGGACGTTTTACTGTCTTGCTGTTGCAATAATCTCATCAAGCTCTCCCCACTGTTTCGCAAGGAGTCATCATGAATCACACCCAAGCCTGGTGCTGGCATGCCCCGGGTGAACCGGAGCAGCTCACCCTCGCCGACCTCCCGCTCTCCCCCCTTGGCCCCGATGAAGTACTGGTAGCCAACCGGGTTATCGCTTTCAATCCGGTGGACTGGAAGCTGATCGAATATGGCCACTCCCACTGGCAGGATGGTCAGGTGCCCGGCGTCGATGGCATGGGCACGATCGTGGCGCTCGGCGCCGACGTCAGCCATCTGCGTCTCGGCGCCCGGGTCGCCTACCACACCGATCTGCGCCACCACGGCAGCTTTGCCCGTCACACTCGGGTACCGGCGCGCGCCCTGCTGCCGGTGCCCGATGGCCTGAGCGACGAAGCGGCAGCCGCCCTGCCCTGTCCCGGTCTCACCGCCTGGCAGGCACTGGCCAAGCTGCCGCGCCTGCACGGGGAAGCGCTGCTCATCACCGGTGCTGGCAGCAGCGTCGGCCGCTTTGCGGTGCAGCTCGCCCTCCAGCAAGGAGCGCGGGTATTTGCCAGCGCCAGTCCACGCCACCATCAGTGGCTCAAACAGATCGGGGTGCAGGGGGTGGCCGATTATCGGGATCCCGCCTGGCTGGCCACCTTACAGGCCGCCAACGGCAACGAGCCGTTCGAGGGGATCATCGATCTGGTCTCGAGCCAACAGGCAGAGAGCCTGCTGCCTGCCCTTGGCTACTACGGCCATATGGTGACTGTGCTGGGGCGCATACCGCACAATCCGCTGCCCGCCTTTAGCCATTGCCACTCGTTGCACGAGATTGCGCTGGGCGCCCAGCACGCCTTTGGCTCGGACAAACAGTGGAGTCGGCTGGTGGCCGCCGGTGTCACCATGATGGAACAGATGGCGAGCGGCGAGCTGACCCTGCCGCCGCTGGTGGTCGGCGACTTTGAGGAACTGCCCACCCTGCTCGAGCGCTTCAAGCGCGAAGGACAGGGCGAGAAGTTTCTGGTGCGGGTGGCATAGCGCTGGCGTCATCCACCAGCAGCAGAAACGCTCGCAACTGAACATAAGAGAGGCCCGTGATAGCGGGCCTCTTTGCATCCGGGATTAACCTGCGCCTGACTCAGTGCAGCTGCACCCCGTGGCGGGCGGCATGAGTGCGAATGTCACGGGTCAGCCGCGCCTTGTCGGCCAGGCTCAGCCAGCTCGCCTCAACGGCGTTCAAAGAGAAGCGGCAGAGCTGCTCCGCAGTGGCGCCGAGATCGTCCGCCAGCGCCGCAAAGTTGGCCCCCATGTAACCACCGAAGTAAGCGGGATCGTCGGAGTTGATGGTGACGCAGATCCCCTGCTCCAGCAGCCGCAGCACATTGTGGTGGGCCATCTGGTCAAACACCTTGAGCCGGGTGTTGGAGAGAGGGCAGACGGTGAGCGGCAAACGGGTATCCGCCAGATAGCGCAGCAGCTCGGGATCGTCGGCCGAGCGCACCCCGTGATCGATGCGGCACACCTGCAGCTCGTTGATCGCCTGCCAGATGTAGTCGGCAGGCCCCTCTTCACCCGCGTGAGCCACCACCGGCAGCCCCAGCTCGCGGCATTTGGCAAAGACCCGGGCAAATTTAGTGGGCGGATTGCCCCTCTCCCCCGAGTCGAGGCCGATGCCGTGAATGCGCGACAGGAAGGGCTCAGCCTGCGCCAGAGTAGCGAACGCTTCATCCTCGCTCAGGTGGCGCAAAAAGCTCATGATGAGCCGCCAGCTGATACCAAACTCCTGCTCCCCGCGCTGCAGCGCCCGCTCGATGCCGCCGAGCACGGTAGCAAAGGGGATACCGCGGGCAGTGTGGGTCTGCGGGTCGAAGAAGATCTCAACATGTACCACCTTGTCGGCGGCGCACCGCTCAAGATAGGCCCAGGTGAGGTCGAAGAAGTCCTGCTCGGTCACCAGCACACTGGCACCGCGATAGTAGAGATCGAGAAAGGATTGCAGGCAGTCAAAGTCATAGGCGGCGCGCACGCTGGCCACGTCGGGCCAGGGCAGCGGCACATTGTTGCGTTTGCCAAGCTCGAACATCAGCTCGGGTTCGAGGGTACCCTCAATGTGAAGGTGCAGCTCCAGCTTGGGCAATTCGGCTATAAAGTGTTCGGCAATAGGGTTATCCATGGCGACGGCTCCATCAGCGACCAGATCCCGGGGGCAACCCCTCCACACGATTGCCCCGACTTCATGCTTATTGTGCGCTCAAGTTGCAAGACAGGGGAGACTTGTCATTAAACAGATTTATAATGGCGTCACAAAAATCATAAATGATTGAACGTCTTACCGATTGGCAGCTCGTCTGCGCCCTGACAAGGAGTTTTCATGAAGAACGTCATCTGTGACATCGACGGTGTCATCCTGCACAACAACGATCTCATTCCCGGCGCCGACCGCTTCGTCCATCGCCTGCTGGAGCAGGGCAGCAAGCTGCTGTTTCTGACCAACTACCCGGCCCAGACCCAGAAAGATCTGCAAAACCGCTTCCGCTCCGCCGGGATCGAGGTGCCGGAGGAGTGCTTCTACACCTCCGCCATGGGCACCGCCGACTTTCTCAAGCGTCAGGATGGCAAAAAGGCCTATGTGATCGGTGAAGGGGCGCTGACCCACGAGCTCTACAAGGCCGGCTTTACCATCACCGACATCGACCCCGACTTCGTGGTGGTGGGCGAGACCCGCAACTACAACTGGACCATGATCCAGCAGGGGGCCAAGTTCGTCGATCAGGGGGCCCGTTTTATCGCCACCAACCCCGATACCCACGGCCCCATGATGCACCCGGCCTGCGGTGCCCTGTGCGCCCCCATCGAGCGGATGACCGGCAAGAAGCCGTTTTATGTCGGCAAGCCGAGCGCCTGGATCATCCGTGCGGCACTCAACCGGATGGAGGCCCACTCCGACGACACCATCATCATCGGCGACAACCTGCGCACCGACATTCTGGCGGGCTTTCAGGCCGGTCTCGAGACGGTGCTGGTGCTCTCCGGTGTGAGCAAGGTCGCCGATATCGACCGCATGCCGTTTCGGCCAAACCACATCTTCGACTCCGTGGTCGACATCGATATCGTCTGATACCCAAGGATTTAAACAGGGCAGGTCTCCCCTGCCCCAGCTGGACCTGTTATGGAACCCATTCTCATCGCCGTGGCCTTTGGCTGCGGCATGGTAGTCAATCTGATTGGCCTGCCCCCTCTGCTCGGCTTTCTGGCCGCCGGTTTTATCCTCAATGGCATGGGGTATCACAACACCCCGGCCCTCAACGAGATCGCCGATCTCGGCGTCACCCTGCTGCTGTTCACCATCGGTCTCAAGCTCAATATCAAGACTCTGATGCGGCGCGATGTGTGGGGCACCACCAGCCTGCACTTGCTGCTCTCCACCCTGCTCTTTACCGTGGTGCTGCTGGTCTGCAAGGGGCTCGGGCTGGTGCTGGCCCTGTCGCTGGACTGGAAGCTGGCACTGCTGCTCGGCTTTGCCCTCTCCTTCTCCAGCACCGTCTTTGCAGTCAAGGTGCTGGAAGATCGCAGCGACATGAATGCCCTCTACGCCCGCATCGCCATCGGCGTGCTGGTCATGCAGGACGTGTTCGCCGTGGCGTTTCTGGCCTTCTCCAGCGGCAAGTGGCCCAGCATCTGGGCGCTCTGGGTGCTGGGACTGCCGCTGCTGCGCCCGCTGCTGTTCAAGCTGCTGGAGCGGGCCGGTCACGGCGAGCTGCAGGTACTGTTCGGGGTCTTTCTGGCGCTGGTAGTGGGTGCAGCCGGCTTTGAAGTAGTCGGCCTCAAGCCTGATCTGGGGGCCCTCATCATCGGCATGATGCTCGCCTCCCATCCTGCTGCAGCGGGGCTGGCCAAGGCGCTCTTCAACCTCAAAGACCTGTTTCTTATCTGCTTCTTCCTCACCATCGGTCTCAACGGTCTGCCGACCCACGACACCATGTTGCTGGCGCTTGCGCTGGTGCTGGCCCTGCCGCTCAAAAGCGCCCTCTACTATCTGGTCTACAGCGGCGCCCACCTTAGGGTGCGTACCGCCCTGCTCTCTACCCTGGCGCTCACCAACTTCTCGGAGTTTGGCCTGATCGTCGCCGCCATCGCCGCCAAGGCGGGCTGGCTCTCCCATGAGTGGCTGGTGGCGGTCTCGCTGGCACTGGCGGCGAGCTTTATGATCTCGGCCCAGCTCAATGCCCAGAGCGAGCGGATCTACCATCGCATCGGTCACTGGCTCAAGGGACTGCAGGCGAGCAACCTCCATCCGGAAGACAGGCCTATCGAGCTTGGCGATGCGGAGGTGATCATCCTCGGCATGGGGCGGATCGGTCAGGGAGCCTACTTCGAGCTGGAGAACAAGTACGGCAACGTCATCCTCGGGGTGGAGAACGACAGTGAGAAACTACCCACCCTGCGCGCCCAGGGGATGAACGTCATCGAGGGGGATGCCACCGATACCGACTTCTGGGACAAGGTGCTGCTCTCCAATCAGGTCAATCTGGTGCTGCTGGCGATGCCCCACCACTCGGGGAATCTCTACGCCATCGAGAAGCTGCGCAGTCACGGATTCAACGGCAAGATCGCCGCCATCGTCCGCTTCGAGGATGATATCGCCTCCCTCAAGGAGCAGGGGGTGGATGCGGTGTTCAACGTCTACAACGAGGCGGGCAGCGGCTTTGCCCGCCATGTGATCCGCCGCTTGCAGCCGCTCTGAATCGCCGGGCTGCGGCCCTTGGCAAGGACTCTTGGCAAGAGAATGCGCATCGTTTAAGTTATGCACAACCTCGTTTAATAAAACGAACAAACGCGGAGCCGGGATGGCCCCGCTTTCCTATCTGCCGCTGCCAGGGAGGCACCATGAAGACCCTCAACGACTGGATTTTGCTCGACCGCCACGAGGCGGCCCCTACCCCGCTGATGCCAGCCCCCGAGCGCATTAAAGCTGGCAACCCGGCGCAAACGGTGTGGAACCACTACTCCGATCCCAGCCAGCAGTTTCACATCGGCTTCTGGAGCTGCGAGCCCGGCCGCTGGGCCATCCACTACACCGAGCACGAGTATTGCCAGCTGCTGGAGGGGGATGTGGTGATCCATGACAGTCAGGGCGGCCAGCTTGCCCTCAAACTCGGCGATCAATTCGTGATTCCGGCAGGCTTTGTCGGAGAGTGGGAGACCCTTACCCCCTGTCGCAAGGTCTATGTGATCTTCGAACCCGCCTCGGCTTGACGTTCACGTCACCCTGCCCCGTTGCAGCAACCCTTATCCTGTTGATCCGCTTGACGCTTACGGCATGATTTTCTGCGGTTTTCCCGCTTGCAAAAGGTTTTTCCGCTAGGCATTGTGTCTGACGAGGAATGTAAATGGAATTTCGAGCCCAAACGTGGGGGGCTCATATAAAAATCAAGAGGATTACCGCCAATGTGTTCAATTTTCGGCATTCTGGATATCAAGTCCGATGCAGTAGCCCTGCGCAAATCGGCGCTGGAGATGTCCAAGCGACTGCGTCACCGCGGGCCTGACTGGTCCGGCGTCTACAGCTCAGACAAAGCCATTCTGGTGCACGAGCGTCTGGCCATCGTCGACCCGGGCAATGGCGCCCAGCCGCTCTACAACCCCGAGCGCACCCATGTGCTGGCGGTCAACGGCGAGATCTACAACCACAAAGAGCTGGAGAAGACCCTCAAGGTCGACTTCCAGTTCCAGACCAAATCTGACTGTGAAGTGCTGCTCGCCCTCTACAAGGAGAAGGGCCCGGCGTTTCTCGACGATCTCAACGGCATCTTTGCCTTTATCCTTTATGACGCCGAACAGGATGCCTACTTGATTGGTCGCGACCACATGGGGATCATCCCCCTCTATACCGGTCGCGACGAACATGGCAACTTCTATGTCGCCTCCGAGATGAAGGCACTGGTGCCGGTCTGCAAGAGCGTTGAAACCTTCCCGCCGGGACACTACCTGTGGAGCAAGGATGGCGAACTCAAACAGTGGTACAAGCGCGACTGGATGGAATACGCCGCGGTCGAACACAACGTCAGTGACAAGGCAGAGTTGAAAGCCGCGCTGGAAGCGGCGGTCAAACGCCAGCTGATGTGCGATGTGCCCTATGGCGTGCTGCTCTCCGGCGGGCTCGATTCGTCCGTTATCTCCGCCATCACCAAGCTCTATGCGGCACGCCGCATCGAGGACGATGGCAAGAGCGAAGCCTGGTGGCCGCAACTGCACTCCTTCGCCGTGGGGCTGGAAGGGTCACCGGATCTCGCTGCTGCCCGCAAGGTGGCCGATCATCTGGGGACCATCCACCACCAGATCCACTTCACTGTGCAAGAGGGTCTGGATGCCCTGCGCGACGTCATCTATCACCTCGAGACCTATGACGTCACCACCATCCGCGCCTCCACGCCCATGTATCTGATGGCCCGCTACATCAAGGCGATGGGGATCAAGATGGTGCTCTCCGGTGAAGGCTCCGACGAGCTGTTCGGTGGCTACCTCTACTTCCACAAAGCGCCCAATGCCCGCGAGTTTCACGAAGAGAACGTGCGCAAGCTCGCCTCTTTGCATCTCTATGACTGCCTGCGCGCCAACAAGTCGATGGCCGCCTGGGGGGTGGAGGGTCGTGTGCCCTTCCTCGACAAGGAGTTCATGGATGTGGCGATGCGACTGCAACCTGCCGACAAGATGTGTGGCAAGGGCAAGATCGAGAAGCACATCCTGCGCGAGGCGTTCGAGGATCTGCTGCCCCACGAAGTGGCATGGCGTCAGAAGGAGCAGTTCTCCGACGGCGTGGGTTATTCGTGGATCGACAGCCTGAAAGCCATGGTGGAACAGGAAGTGACGGATCAGATGTTCGAAGCGGCCGCATTCCGCTTCCCCATCAACACCCCGCTCACCAAAGAGGCCTACTTCTATCGCGCCATCTTCGACGAGCACTTCCCGCTCGAAGCCGCCGCCCGCACCGTGCCCTACGGCAAGTCGGTCGCCTGCTCCACTCCCACCGCGCTGGAGTGGGATGCCAAGTTCAAGGAGATGGCCGACCCATCCGGCCGCGCCGTGATGGATGTGCACCAGCAAGGCTACTGAACCAAGGCACAGCCTCAAATAGCATAAAGCCCCTCCTGAGAGGGGTTTTTTACTTTTAGGATATATTTCGGAAAAAATCATTTGATAACCCTTTCGTGGATATGATGGATTATCCTCGTCTAGCTAAGTAATATGGTTGAGAAGTTATCAACCGCCATATACATACGGCTTAGGTTGAGCTCAGCAAATTAAGTATAATGACGGTGCTAAGCTAGAATATCAGAGCATAGGAGCTACCTTGGTATCACCACGACTAGTTGCAAAAATTGAAGCAGAAGAGCCTACCCTCCGCTTGGCTGTACTCATTGATGCAGACAATGCCCAAGCTGCAGTAATTGAGGGACTGCTAGCAGAGATTGCTCGATTTGGAGAGGCTACGGTAAAGCGTATATATGGCGACTTTACTGCTCCAACAAGTGCATCTTGGAAAAAAGTATTACAACAATATGCCATAAAACCTATTCAGCAGTTCGCATACACTACTGGTAAAAATGCCACTGACAGTACCTTAATAATCGATGCAATGGACCTGCTCTACACACGAAAGTTCGATGGTTTTTGTCTTATAACAAGCGACTCAGATTTCACTGGTCTTGCTATGCGACTACGTGAAGAGGGGCTTACTGTTCTTGGTTTTGGTGAAAAGAAGACCCCTGATGCTTTTCGCAATGCCTGTCATAAGTTTGTGTTTACTGAATTCCTTCGCCCTGGTGCTGCCACCCAGCAGATAATATTAGAGAAGAAAGTTGAAAACGGACATAAACCGATAGAACACCACCCACCATCAGAAACAAAACCAATTTTCCCTGCGAAATTTCTTTTAGCTGCGCTAGAACAGTCAAGTGACGATGCGGGTTGGGCGCAACTGGGAACTTTTGGTAGTTATCTCACAAAATTACAGCCTGATTTCGATTCTAGGCTTTATGGCTTCAAAAAACTCTCCGATCTTGTCAAGGCAAAAACAGATTTATTTATTACGGAGGAACGACCAGCACCGGGTTCAACACTAAAGGTTTTATATCTTCGAGCAAAGCAGTGATATAATTTATGCCGATGCTAATTAAGTAATATCAAGAATGAAGGCAGCTTATAAAGCTGCCCTTATTTCAATGGCCAGGCTTGTGTTTATGCGGCTTAAGGTCTGGATGATCTTTTTGCTTTTCAGGTGTGACCCTTTGTCGTTTATCCGATGTTCCATCTTCATTTTTCCTTTTTGGACCAGGCTTAATCCCCATCATTAACTCCTTCTAACGTTGGCTTGCGTGAGAAATCATAGTTACCCCTGTGCATCCGGCTGGTTTGCGGGGGCTGCCTTGATAAAGGCCTGCAACTGCTCGCAGTTGGCGACGATGCGGCGAATGGTGGGGTAATCGTCCAGGGTCATGTCGTAGCGGCGGGCGTTGTAGACTTGGGGCACCAGCATGCAGTCGGCCAGGGTCACTTCATTGCCAACACAGTAGACACCGGCGGTAGTCATCAACAGCTGTTCGAGGGCGGTGAAGGTCTCGTCAATCCAGTGGCAATACCAGTCAGCTTCCTGTGCTTTGCTGGCCCTGAAGTGCTCTTCCAGATAGTTGAGTACCCGCAGATTGTTGAGGGGATGAGTATCACAGGCGATCATGTTGACGAGCTGGCGCACCCTGGCCCGCGCCTCGGGGGCAGAGGGCATCAGGGAGTAGGCGGGATAGGTCTCGTCGAGGTACTCCATGATGGCAACCGACTGACCCAGCTGCACATCGCCATCCACCAGAAACGGCACCAGCCCTTGCGGGTTGATCCGGCGATAGGCCTTCTCGCGCTGCTCGCCCTGCCGCAAATTGATCGGATGCTGCTCGTAGGCGAGCCCCTTGAGCTGCAACACGATCCGCACCCGAAAACTTGCCGATGAACGCCAATAGCCAAACAACTGCAACATAATCTGTCCCTGCTTTTTATCTGGGCCCGAAGCCCGGCAGGTGCTCGCCACCTGCCTCCTTGTGTATCCGGCACCGGTTGAGGACTCGCCGTTATCCAGAAAAATTGGGATATCTTTGCCGTCCACCGGCGCTGGCCATCAACCTCCCTGACCGCTCGCAGGCACCACTTGTTGAGAGATGGTGCCAAACAGATTTTGGCCAGAGCGATCTTCCATCGCGATCGACACTCTATCACCAAACTGCAAATAGGAGGTTGTAGCTTGATCACAATCAAGAATTTCCAGCATGCGGCGCTCGGCGATGCAGGATGAACCGGCGCTGCGATCGTAATTGGAGACGGTGCCGGAGCCGATGATGCAGCCAGCGCCAAGGGGACGGGTCTTGGCGGCGTGGGCAATCAGTTCGAAGAAGCTGAAGGTCATGTCCACCCCGGCTTCGGGCGCACCGAACAGCGCACCGTTGAGGTGGGTCAGGAGCGGCAGATGCACCTTACCATCGTGCCAGTCATCCCCCAGTTCGTCGGGGGTGATGGCCACCGGCGAGAAAGCGCTGGACGGCTTGGACTGGAAGAAACCAAAGCCCTTGGCCAGCTCCCCCGGGATCAGGTTGCGCAGGCTCACGTCGTTGACCAGCATCAGCAGTTTGACGTGGCTGGCGGCCCCTTGCGGGCTCACCCCCATCGGCACATCGTCGGTGATGATGGCCACCTCCGACTCGAAATCGGTCCCCCACTCCTCGGAGCCCATCACGATGGGGCCACGGGGAGCGAGAAAGCTGTCGGAGCCCCCCTGATACATCAGGGGATCGTGCCAGAAGCTCTCCGGCATCTCGGCGCCGCGCGCCTTGCGCACCAGCTCCACATGGTTGACGTAGGCGCTGCCATCGGCCCACTGATAGGCGCGCGGCAGCGGAGAGAGGCAAGACGCTTCGTCAAAGGGGAACGCCTCGGCCACGCGGCCCTCGTTAAGCTGCTGATAGACAGCCTGAAGCTTGGGGGCGATCTCAGCCCACTCATCGAGGGCGGCCTGCAGGGTCTGGGCAATCTCTCTCACCCGCACAGCCCGGGTCAGATCCCGGCTCACCACCACCAAAGCGCCATCACGCTTGCCATTGTTCAATGTTGCCAATTTCATAAGCGATTCCTTATTTGCCGGCAGCAGCGTCCGGACGCTGCCAGCTGGAGACATACCGGGTGTTCTCGATCCCTTCGCACAGGCTGCCGACGTTCAGCGCATCGCGGGTGTCTAGCATGACCGCTACCTCGTCGGTGAATTTCTTGGCATAGGCCTGCCCCGCCGCAAACGCCTTGGGATGGGGGCCGTGGGTAAAACCGGCGGGGTGGAAGGTGACCATGCCCCGCTCGATATTGTCCCGACTGAAGAAGTCCCCCGCGTGATAAAAGAGCACTTCGTCGTAGTCATCATTACTGTGATAGAAGGGCACCTTGAGGGCGCCGGGGTCGCTCTCGATGGGGCGCGGCACGAAGGTACAGATGACAAAGCGGCTCGCCACAAAGGTGGAGTGGGCCGATGGCGGCAGATGGTAGCGGTGGCTCATCAGCGGACGGATATCTCGCCAGTTGAGACGCACCACGCACAAGTCCCCGTGCCAACCTTGCGCATCAAGCGGATTAAAAGGCCAGTTGATGACCGACACCTGATCGTGGCGCTTGACCTGCAGCGACCAGGGGTTTTCATCCTGCTGATCCAAAAATCGCTCGTTGATGGTGGGCACATCGAGCGCCGCCGGGTCGAAGATAGCGTGATTGCCCACCAGCCCCTTGTCCGGCAGCTGATAGCTGTCGTTGGTCGCCTCGATCATCAGGATGAACATGGGCGAGCTAGGTTCGATGCGCCACATGGTGCCACGGGGGATCACCACATAGTCGCCATCGCGCAGGATCAGGTGGCCGTAGTCGCAGAAGAACTCGCCGCCCCCCTCGTGGATAAACAGCAGCTCGTCGCCGTCGGCATTGCGCACCAGAAACGGCATCGCCTCGGATAGCCGCCAGATGCGGTAGCGGCAGTAGGGATTGCTGAGAATATCGGGGGCCACCCAGGGGGAGAGCGAGCTCACCTCCTCCTGCAGGGCATTGAGGTCAAACAGCCGTGGCCGCAGCGGCCCCTCCCAACTGCTCCAGTCGGTGGGGGCATGCTTGTGGTGCATGTGGGTAGCGGGGCCGAAAAAGCCGCTGCGACCCAGTTCGCGCTCATAGATGGCCTGCTCGGGCAGGTCGGCATGGGCCTGACGGGAGTGAGTCCCCTCCCGGTGGGGAAAGTTAATCCAGTTACGCATTGCTCGCTCCCTCTTTGCGGGCCCCCTTCTCATCCTCGCCGCCATCCAGCACGCCGCGGCGGATCTGGTCCAGCTCGATAGATTCAAACAGCGCCTTGAAATTTCCCTCACCAAATCCTTCGTTGCCCTTGCGCTGGATGATCTCGAAGAAGACCGGGCCAATCACGGTATCGGTAAAGATCTGCAGCAGAATGCCATCCTTGGTGGGGGAGCCGTCGATGAGGATGCGCAGCTCTTTGAGGGCAGCCAGATCCTCCTGATGCCCCTCGACCCGGCTGTTCACCTTCTCGTAGTAGGTATCCGGCGTCGGCATAAAACCGGTACCGCGGCTGCGCAGGGTGCGGATGGTGTGGTAGATATCGCTGGAGGCCATGGCGATGTGCTGGATCCCCTCCCCCTTGTACTGGCGCAGGTACTCCTCGATCTGGGACTTGTCATCCGCCGACTCGTTGATGGGGATGCGGATCTTGCCGCAGGGGGCTGTCATGGCGCGGGAATGAAGCCCGGTCAGCTTGCCCTCGATATCGAAGTAGCGAATTTCACGGAAGTTGCCGATCCGCTCATAGAAATTGGACCAGACATCCATATTGCCGCGATGGACGTTGTGGGTCAGGTGATCGATCTCGATAAGGCCGGCATCCACCTCGGCCATCCGAGCCTGCCAGTCGGGGTAGAAGACAAAATCCACGTCGTAGATGGAGCCCTGGTCGCCATAGCGGTCGACAAAAGAGAGGGTGCTTTCGCCGATACCGTAGATGGCGGGGATGTTGAGCTCCATGGGGCCAATCTTGCCAACAAAAGGCTTGGCCCCTTTAGCGATGGCGAACTGCTGGGCCTTGCCCGCATCGCTCACCCGAAATGCCATGCCGCAAACGCTTGGCCCATGCAGGCTGGCAAACTGCTCCGCCTGAGAGTGAGGTTCGGCATTGACCACGAAGTTGATATCCCCCTGCCGATAGAGCCAGCACTGCTTGTGTTTGTGCTTGGCGACCTCGGCAAACCCGAGCGAGACAAACAGGCTCTTGAGGGCGGCAATCCCTTTGGCATCGGGGGCCGTGTACTCGACAAACTCGAAGCCATCTGTGCCTAGAGGGTTGATGGTGTGGGTGGCGGAAGAGGTGGCATTCATCGGGCGCTCCTTGCTCTTGATTCGGTTAAAACGGATTGCGGCACGCAGTGGCGCAGCAAGTGTTAACAATTTGTTTCATTAGAGGCAGGGCGTAGCAGGAAGAGAAGAGGCGGGCCGCAGATAGTTTTTCGCAGCTGGCAGCAAAAGATGTAAATGAAGTGTGACAAACAGTGAGTACCCTTGCCACAACGCTCATTGCGGACGACAAGGGTGTCAGCTTTGCCTTACAACTGCCAGCGCAGTGGAATGAGATGAGGCAACCGCGCCCGGGCTTTTTCCAGTCGAGCCGGGGTGGGATTGATCAGCCAAGCCTGCTCCCCCAAGCCCAGCAGCGGCAAATCGTGCAGGCTGTCGCTAAGCGCCAGCTCGGTATCGAGAGCACAGATCTCGGGCAACAGCTTGTGCTGACCGTGGCAATAGAAGCGAGGCATCAGACCGCCGAGCCGGTAATGCATCCGCGAACCTATGGTGCAATAAGGCAAGTTTGCAGGCCGTTGCAGAGCAAGCTGGGCCCGTACCAGCGCCCGCGGGCTGGCGGAGAGCACCCAGCAGCGATGCCCTTCTTCTTCAAGCAGCCGATGCGCCTCGCGAAAGAGCCCCGGACGAGTGTGGCAGTAGGCACGCACCAGCTTGCGCCAACCGAGGGGAGAGAGCCCCAACGTGATGGCCCACCAGATAAGGGAGATACCTCGCCGCCGCTGGCTGGGCATCAAATAGACCACCCCACCCAGCGCAATTACCGGCAACAGCAGCAGCGGCCAGATCCGGCGGCGCAGGATATAGCGCAGCAGACCGGCATGGCTGTCGCCGGGGGCCAGGGTGTCGTCAAAGTCGGCAAGGATCCAGCGCGGTGCACTCCCGCTCTCTCGATTCCCCCCGCCCTCTTTCGGCACCACTGGTTCAGCTGGCGAGCGGCTTATCATGGGAGCCTCAAAGCGCAAGAGCGGCAATCGCGGCGGTCAGTTCGGGGGTGACAAACTCGGTCCCCTGCGTGGGTGGGCAGACAAAATCGAACGGCTCGCCCGCCAGCGTGAAGCTGAGCCGCCAGGCATGCAGATAGCCACGATCGGCTGACGTGCCGCCATAGCGCTCATCCCCGAGAATGGGGGCGCCGATGCTTTTGAGGGCAACCCGGATCTGGTGGGTCTTGCCGGTCTGCGGCTTAATGCGATAGAGCCGCAGCCCCTCGCGCACCGAGACAGAATCGAACCAGCTGATGGCGGGGTTCTCGAGAGTGCGCGCCAGCAGCCAGCTGCTGCCGCGCCCCTTTTGCATATCCCCCTTCACCCAACCTTGCTTCTTCTTGGGTTTGCGATCGGAGAGCGCCAGATACTGTTTGCTCACCTCGCGGGCCGCAAAGGCCATGCTCAGTTCGCGGTTCGCCTCCGTGGTGCGGGCCAGCAGCACCAGACCGGAGGTCATCTTGTCGAGTCGGTGTACCGGATAGAGGGTCAGACCCGTATCGGCCTTCACCCGATTGACCAGCCCAGGCTCAGTCTCTCCTCCCTCTTCTCCCTTCTCGTCATGCATACCAATCCCAGGCTGCTTGTCGATAACCAGAAAATCGGCGTGTTGAAACAGGATCCGGTACATAACACCTCGGGGGACAGGAAAAAGGCCTGCAACCGGCACGCCGGCTGCTCTCGGGCAGGCATTGTCCCTGCTCGGCCACCATTTGGCAAACGGCCGATAGCCATTGTCGGGCGAAAAAAAGCCCCGCCGACGTGGCAGGGCTTTTCATCTGGCGTCAACCGGTCACACACTGCGCGGCCGCAGATGGGCGTGCCAGCGTGTCTCCCACTTCTTGAACAGCCAGACGATGACAAAGGTGAGCAGCATATAGAGCAGACCGGCTGTCAAAAACGCCTCGAACGGACTGTAGTAGCGGGAGTTGATGATCCGCGCCGCGCCGGTCAGATCGACGATGGTGATGATGCCCGCCACCGCCGAACCCTGCAGCATGAAGATCACCTCGTTGCTGTAAGCAGGCAGCGCCCGGCGAAACGAGTTGGGCAAAATGATCCGGGTCAGGGTCTGCCAGCGGGTCATGCCAAAGGCGTTGGCCGCCTCAATCTGGCCACGCGGCATGTTGTGTACCGCCCCGCGCACGATTTCTGCGGTATAGGCGCCGGTGTTGAGGGTAAATGCCAGCAGCGCGCAGAACCATGCCTCGGAGAAGAGCGACCAGGCAGCACTGTTCTTCAGCCACTCCCATTGGGCAGCGCCGTAGTAGATGATAAAGAGCTGCACCAGCAGCGGAGTGCCGCGAAAGAAGTAGATGTAGGCCCAGATCGGCCCCTTGATCAGCCAGTTGCGACTGTTGCGCAGTATGCCCATGGGCACCGCCAGCATCAGACCGAGGAGCAGGGAGAGGGCCACCAGCCAGACTGTGGTATAGAGCCCCTCCCAGTAGGTGGGCCACTCTTTGAGAATGATTGAGAAATCCATGGCTTACCTCGTTTTGATGGCGTAGTGACGCTCGGCCCACTTGAGCGCCGAGGTAGAGACGGCAGTGAAGATCAGGAAGATGAGCGCCACGGCCATGTAGAAGGTAAAGGGTTGCTGGGTCGAACCCGCCGCCAGCGACGCTTTGCGCACCATGTCATCGAGCCCGATGATGGAGACCAGCGCAGTGGTTTTGAGCAGTACCAGCCAGTTGTTGCCAAAGCCCGGCAGGGCGTGGCGCATCATCTGGGGAAAGAGGATCCGCACAAAGAGTTGGCTCGAACGCATGCCAAAGGCACGGGCTGCCTCCAGCTCCCCCTTGTCCACCGCCAGAATGGCACCGCGGAAGGTCTCGGTCATATAGGCGCCGAAGATAAAGCCGATGGTCGCCACACCGGCGGCAAACGGGCTGATATCCACATAATCGGGCAGCAGGGAGATCCACTCCTGAGACGGGTTGCTCTGCAGCAACCAGTTATTGTAGGTCTCGTTGACCCAGGAACAGACGGCGTTGATGAACACCTGGCCGCCAAAGAAGAGCAGCATCATCAGCACCAGATCGGGGATGCCGCGGATCAGGGTGGTATAGCTGCTGGCAATGGCGCGGGCCCACTTGTAGGGGGAGAGCTTGGCGAGCGCCCCCAGCATGCCGAGCAACAGCGCCAGCAGCAGGGAGGCGAGCGCTACCTCCAGCGTGACCCAGGCGCCCTCCAGCAACGAGGCTTCGTATCCTTTCAAATCAAACATATGCAGCTCCATTGCAACTTCTCGAGTGGGCTGATGCCTCTGAACAACAAGAGAACCCACATCCTTAACACAGTCAGATGCAGCTCCATTGCAATTAATAGGGCCCATCGCTCCACACGGAGAGAACGGGCCCGATGACGACTGACGAGGTGAGCCGGTCGGCCTGTTATTCGCTATCTATGTGGCGAATGACTCACCGTACACGGCTCCTCCTATTACTCGCCGTATACGTCGAACTCAAAGTACTTGTCGTTGATCGCCTTGTACTTGCCATTGGCACGCAGCGCCAGAATGGCGGCGTTGAATTTCTCTTTCAGATCCTTGTCAGCCTTGCGTACCGCAATGCCGGCACCTTCGCCAAACCACTTGGGATCGGTCAGTTTCGGGCCGACGAATTCAAAGGCATCGCCCCCCTCTTTCTTCAGCAGACCGTCGGTAATGGCGGCGGAGTCGGCCAGCACATAGTCGACACGGCCAGATTTCAGATCGAGATAGGCTTCATCGGCAGTGCCGTAACGCTTGATGGTGGCGTTCGGGAAGTTGTCGGTAATGAAGGTATCCATGGAGGTAGCACGCTGCACCGCCACGGTTTTCCCTTCCATGAAGGCCTTGTCGAGCTTGACGTCTGTCCCTTTCTTGGCAGCAAAGCGAGCCGGAATATGTTGATACTTCTGGGTGAAGTCCACCTTCTTCTTGCGCTCTTCTGTGATATCCATGGTGGCGATGATGGCGTCAAACTTGCGCGACAGCAGCGCCGGAATGATGCCGTCCCAATCCTGCTTGACCAGGGTGCACTTCACTTTCATCTCTTCGCACAGGGCATTGGCGATGTCGATATCAAACCCTTTTACCTCGCCATTGGGCTCGGTCCAGGAGAAGGGGGGATAGGCACCCTCAACCCCGATACGCACCTCTTTCCACTCCTTGGCCATCAGGCTGCCGGAAGAGAGGGCAGCAATCACGGTAGTCGCCAGCATCAGCTTGTTCATGTATCTCTCCTTGATAAAACAGTCGATCGTGTAAATCCGGGCTCCGGCCATCAATAGATGGAGGAGATGAATTGTTTGAACCGCTCGGATTTGGGATGGGCAAAAATCTCTTTGGGATTGCCCTCCTCCTCCACTCTTCCCTGATGCAGGAACATCACCTTGTTCGATACATCGCGGGCAAATGACATCTCGTGGGTCACCACCAGCATGGTGCGCCCCTCTTCGGCCAGCTCGCGCATCAGGCCGAGTACCTCACCCACCAGCTCGGGATCGAGCGCCGAGGTGGGTTCATCAAAGAGCATCACCTCGGGCTCCACCGCCAGCGCACGGGCGATGGCGGCACGCTGCTGCTGACCGCCGGAGAGGTGACCCGGGTAGTAGTCGCGCCGCTCCCACAGCCCAACCCGGTTGAGCAACTGCTCCGCCTTGGCGATCGCCTCGGCACGGGGCACCTTGAGCACCTGGATCGGCACTTCGATGATGTTCTGCATGATGGTCATGTGCGACCAGAGATTGAAGCTTTGGAAAACCATCGCCAGCCGGCTGCGAATGCGCTCAACCTGACGCATATCTTCCGGCAACCGTTCGCCGGAACGGCTGGTTTTCATCCGGATCAATTCGCCATGGAGGGAGACGCTGCCGGATGAGGGGGTTTCGAGCAGATTGATACAGCGCAGAAAAGTCGACTTCCCAGAACCCGAGGAGCCGATAAGGGAGATGACATCCCCCTTGTGGGCAGTCATGTCGATGCCCTTGAGCACTTCGTGGGTGCCAAAATATTTGTGCAGATCACGTACTTCCAGTGCGGCAACGTCGCTCATCCATTACAACCTTGTCTGTCCCTAGACGCCGCAGGGGCGTGACTCCACCATCGCCAACTTAACAAAAATTTAACCGATGGTAACCTTCTGCGAAAATATCACCCGGATAGTGAAAAAACAATATGGAACGCGGGGATCTTGGTTAATCGCTCTATTTTTATTCGACTATCACGTATTTTTCAGTACTTTGTTTGCATAAACAGCCGTTTCATCGGCATTTGGAATACCGCCTTTTTATACCCCAATCATTGCCGTGGCAAGAGAAAAACCACATTCAGTCCGCAACGACTCCAAAATGGCTTTATGCAGCCACTCCCCATGCAGATTCTGGCTGGAGCGAATGGATCAAACTGATTTTATTGGCCCCTTGTCAGGAAGCTGCGTCCCCTTCGCACACCCCACATCAGGCTGAAAAGTAACAACTCCCTAATAAATGGCCCCGGAACCCCATGGAAAGCGAGAGAAATGTGACACAGAGCCAATAAGTAATGATAAGGTGGGATTTTTATCAGTTTTTGTGATCGAGGCCCCGATGTTGCTCAATGTCTTGCTGATCCTATTGCCACTGGTGATCGGCTATCTGGTTCCCCTCTCCTCCGCCCGATTGATCAAGCTGGTCAATCAGGGGCTGGGCAAGATGGTCTACCTCATTCTCTTTCTGATGGGGCTGGGGCTTGCCTATGTGGAGAACCTTGGCAGCAACCTCGCCGTCATCTTCAAAGTGGCCGGGATCATGCTCGGCGCCATTACCCTCTGCAACCTGCTGGCCCTCTGGTGGCTCGACAAGCGCTCGCCGCCGACCCATGCCGCCAGCGATGCCAAAATGCCGAGCAAGCTCCATCTCCTGTGGGAGTCGCTGCAGCTCTGCTTTGTGGTACTGGGCGGTGTGCTGCTGGGTCTGCTGGTAGATCTGCGCGCCCTGCCCATCGACAAGTGGAGCGAGTGGGCGCTGATGCTGCTGCTCTTTCTGGTCGGGGTGCAGATGCGCAACTCCGGCATGCGGCTGCGCCAGATCCTGCTCAATCCCTGGGGGATGAAGATCGCCGCCACCGTCATTGTCAGCAGCTGGCTCGGCAGCCTGCTGGCGGCCCAGTTGCTGGACATGCCGATGGCTCACGGGCTGGCGCTGGGATCGAGTTTCGGCTGGTACTCGCTCTCCGGTATTCTGGTGGCCGACAAGCTGGGGCCTGTGCTGGGCTCGGCCGCCTTTATCAACGATCTGGGGCGCGAGCTTATCGCCATCCTGATCATTCCGATCCTGATGCGGCGTCACCCCTCGGCCGCCATCGGCTATGGCGGCGCCACCGCCCTCGACTTCACCCTGCCGGTCATTCAGAAGTCGGGGGGCATCACCGTCGTGCCGGTGGCTATTGTCTCCGGCTTTATCCTGAGCCTGCTCGGCCCCATCCTGATCCTCGGCTTTCTGGCTATCTAGGCTGCCTCTCCCCAGCAAAAAGCCCGACACGGTTGTCGGGCTTTTTGTTTGGAAATCGATACGCGCAATAAAACGCCAAGAGCTTAGCTACGCCACTGACCGCCGCTCATCACCTTAGTGATGGCGAGCGACGCTGATTTGATCAGCAGCAAGTCAGCATCCTGACCGACCCCTATCCGCCCCTTGCCGCCGAGCCCCAGCGCCTGCGCCGGGTTGGCGCTCACGACCGCCAGCGCCACCTCGATCGGCACCCCGAGCTGGCAGGCACGAACGCACTCCTGCCACAGGCTGGCGATCTGACCGCAGCGCATCTCGATAAGGCGCCCCTCGCCATCAAAGCGAGGCAAACTGGCGTTTGCATCGGAGCTGAAGCTGATGCGATCGGCCGGTACGTTGGCGGCCAACAGCTCCACCAGCGCATCGGCCGCCAGCCGTTCGCCATCCTCAACCAGATCGGGAAAGCTGGAAGTGGTGAGATCGACCCAGCCTCCCGCCTTGCCCCACTCGATCGCCTCGGCGAAGAGCCAGGGATTACGGTTACAGTGGGTGGGATAGAGCTGGCGCAGCGGAATATCGGTCTTGTCGCGCAGGGCCCGCAGCGGCACCAGTGCGCCCTGACCATCACCAAGGTGAAAGAAGCTGACCCCGCTCTTGCCCGCGAGCAACCCGGCCACCCGCGCCTCGCTCACCAGACGGGTCAGCTCATCGTGGGTTGGTGCGCTGGATCTGTGGTCGCTGATGGCCACCTCCCCCACCCCCAACACTTCAGGGATCAGGATGATGTCGGACTCCACCGTGCCGGTGATGCTCTTGACCGGCAGATGGTAGGAGCCGGTATACATGAAGGCGCTCACGCCGGCGGCGCGAAATTCACGCACCTTGCCGAGCACCTGAGCCGGCGAGCGGGTCAGGCTGTCGGTACCAAGTGCCGCCACCAACGTGGTCACTCCGGCCTTGAGCGCCTCGCTCGCCACCAGTTCAGGGGTGCGAAAGGCAAAGCCCCCCTCACCACCGCCTCCCGTGATATGGGCCAGCGGATCCACCATACCGGGCACCAGATAGTGACCCCGTCCATCGACACGCATCAGTGGCCAGTCGCCGGGCACACTCATCCCCTTGCCCATCCAGGCGATACGGCCATCCGCCACCAGCAGATCCTGCTGGCCAAGGTAGGCGGGGCTGAAAATTTCGGCCCCCTCGATCAGGGTCAACATCATGGTTACTCCTCGCTCAATCCCGTGACATGCCATCAGGCAGATGGACTATTTACCCACTATTGGAGCGCCGGTGAAAGCACTTCCTGAACAAGACTTTCATGAGAGATGGAAGATCCGCTACTCTCAGCGGCACTATCCGTTCGCAGGCCCGCTTTCATCATGAACTTTCTGGCTCACCTTCATCTGGCCGCCCACACCGGAAGCTCCCTCACCGGCAACCTGCTGGGGGATTTTATCAAAGGGCCACTGCCCACGGGCCTTGCCGCACCGTTTGACGAGGGGATCTGGCTGCACCGCAAAATTGATGCCTTCACCGATGGCCACCCCGAGCACAAGGCAGCCGTTGCCTGTTTCGAGGCCCCCTGGCGCCGCTTTGGCGGCATAGTGGTGGATATGCTCTACGACCACTGGCTGAGTCAGCACTGGGCTGCATTCAGCGCGGATACCCTGCCCCGTTTTCTCGCGCAGAGCTATGGCCAGCTGCTGGCTGACCACCGTGCTTTACCAGAGGGATTGCCGCTCCCCCTCAAGCGGATGGCCGAGCAGAACTGGATCGCCTCCTATCAGCGCAAGGAGGGGCTGGCGCAGGCCCTCAATGGTATTGGCCGCCGGCTGCGCCGCCCGATGCCGCTGGGCGATGCGCTACTCACTCTCACTGAAGGTCAATGGCAAGCGTGCGAAGCAGGCTTTCTGCGCTTCTACCCGCAACTGATGAACCACAGCGTGCAGCAGCTGGCCCTGATCCGGGCTGATTCGGGTCTGGTATCACCGCTATAAAAAACGCCCCTTGCGGGGCGTTCTTCATCACGTAGTTTCACGTTACTTCTTGCATTACTTGGCTTCGCCTTTCTTCTTGCGAATGCTGAGGCCCAGTTCACGACCGCGCAAACGGGCGTAGTAGATGGTGCCGACAAAAGCGAGGGTAGTGAACAGCAGCTCCACCACCGCCAGCCACCGCTCTCCCTCGTCCGTGGTGATCAGGGTCAGGGCATGCAGGAAGTAGGGCATCAACACGAAGTTGCCCCAGGCGTGGGTATAGGGGTTGCCCTGCACTATCCCCTTGAGGGGGAAGAGCAGCGGCACCGTCCAGATCACCGGCAACAGCCAGGGGTTGAGGTCGGGATGAGGCGAGAGCCACAGATGCCAGAGGATGACCCAGCCCAGCAGACCAAAGAAGCCGACCAGAGTCAGCAGACGGGCAAAGCGGGTGCTCACTTGAGGATCTCCAGTACCTGCTCCGGCGGACGACCAATACGGGCCTGACCATTCTTGATGACGATGGGGCGCTCGATCAGCTTGGGATGCTGGTGCATGGCACGAATAAGGTCGTCGCCATTCACTTCACCGAGGCCCAGCTCCTTGTAGAGATCTTCCTTGGTGCGCATCAGCTGGCGCGGGTCGCTAAAGCCAAGCAGGGTCAGCAGCTTGCGGATCTCCTCTTCGCTCGGGGCCTTCTCCAGATAGAGCACCACATCAGGGGCGATCCCGTGCTGTTCCAGCAGCGCCAGGGTTTCACGGCTCTTCGAGCAGCGCGGATTGTGGTAGATTTGGGTCTCGCTCATGGTAACTCCCTGATTAATCGCAAGATGGGACAAGAAACGGCGCTATTGTAGGGGAAAGTGATGGTCAGGGTAAGCGGCAGTGGAAAGGAATTGAAACGAATTTGTTGGCTGATTGTGGCCGGCATGCTGGGCGCCTGCACGCCCGTCCCCGAATTTACCGATGCTGCGGGGCAAAGGGTGGCTCTTGACCACTTTACCGGCAAGCCGCTACTGGTCAACTACTTCGCCCCCTGGTGCGCCCCCTGCCTGCGGGAGATGCCGCACCTCAACGCGCTGGCTGCCGAGGGAGAGATCGCCGTAGTGGCGATCAACTACGACCCGATCACCCCGGCAGAGCTGGACAAGCTGGCCGCGCAGTACCAGATCAAGGTGCCGCTCCTTATTGCCAATGAGGATACCAGGCTCCCCTTCCCTCGCCCAAGCGGGCTACCCACCAGCTACCTGCTCGATAGTGAGGGCAAACTCAAGCAGACGCTGGTCGGTGAACTGGGGCAATCGCAGATCGATACCCTCAAGGCATCCATCAGACATCCGGGCAACTGAGCGCCCCACAGTGCGCAGAGCTGTTTCTCTAGCTCCCCATAAACAACAAGGGCGCACCAGAGTGCGCCCTTGTTGTTGGCAATCGCCTCTCGTCACCCCTTGAGGCTGTCGAGATCCTTCTTGGCCCGCTCCAGCTCGGTGATGCGCGCCTCCAGTCGGGCCAGAGTCATCCGGTCACTGGTGGTGCCTCGAGCCACGATCAGCTCGTCGATGGCCGCCTGATAGTCGCCACGCAGGGAGAGGATTTCAGCCCGCGCCATGTGCAGCTCGGTCATTCTGCCCGCCTTGCGATAGGCGTCGGAGAGCAGGTTCCAGGCCAGATTGTTCTCCTCATGCGCGCGGGCATAGGGGTCGAGGATGGCGATGGACTTCTTGTAGTTGCCGCTTTCGAGATAGGCGTTGCCAAGGTTGACCACCACAACCTCGTTGTCCGGCATCTGGCTGCGGAACTTCTCGAGGCGCGCGATGGCCTGGGCACTGCGTCCCTTGGCCAGATCGATGTCGGTCTGGGCATCGACGATAAAGAGATCTTCCGGATGACGGGTGGCCAGCTCTTTCATCAGCGTGTCCGCTTCGTCGGTGCGTTTGAGCTGGATCAGCGCCAGCGCCTTGCCGTAAATAGCGGCATCCTTGAGCGGGTAATCCCCTTTCTGGATCCGGCTATCGAAGTAACTCAGCATTCCCTGCGGAGTATCGGTGCCATAGCGCACCTGAATGCGCACCTTAGCCAACCAGAAGTCGAGGCTGGGCGGCAAGTCGCGGCGGCCATAGCTGCTCGCCCGGGCACGGGCCTCGCTGATCCGGGTCTCCGGCAGCGGGTGAGTCAGCAGCATTTCGGGCGGCTTGCTGGCATAGCGATACTCGGCAGCCAGTTTCTGGAAGAAGTTGGCCATCCCCATGGGATCGAAACCGGCATCGTAGAGAGTCTTCATACCGATCCGGTCCGCTTCGTATTCGTTGTCGCGGGTGTAGTTGATGGCAGACTGCATGGAGAGACCCAGCGTGGTCTGCAACGCGGCAATACCGGCAGTCGGGTTGATCACCGCCAGTGCGATGGAGCCCACCAGACCGGCCAGGGTCACCGCCGAGCTGCTTGCCTGCGCTTCCATATAGCGGGCGATGTGGCGCTGGGTCACGTGGGTGATTTCGTGGGCCAGTACCGAGGCGAGCTCGCTCTCGCTGTCGGCGTAGAGAAACAGGCCGGTGTGCACCTTGACCCGCCCGCCAAGGAAGGCGGCCGCGTTGATGCTGGGATCGTTAATCAGGAAGAAGGTAAACGGGAAACGCACCCCATCGGCGTTGGAGAGCAGGCGCTGCCCCAGATCGTCGATATATTGGCTCAACACGGGATCATCGATGATCGGCAAACCGGCACGGGCAAAGCGCATGAAGGCGTTGCCATAGCGTACCTCCTGCTCGATGGGCAGGGCCGATACCCCGGCGGTACCAATGTCGGGAAGCTGATTGTTCGCCTCGGCATGAAACGTGGCGCCCATCAGGGAAGCCAGCAGGGGAAGTGATGCCATCAGGGGGGAAAAGCGTGCCACGTTATCTCTATCTCCATCAGAAAGGGCCTCGGCAGAATACCCTTGCCCATCAAGGGCTACAAGCGTTGTTTCATGCTCTTATCACGGCCATAATAGCGGCCATCTGCGTGATGGAGCCCCCATGGAATATCTCGACCTGACCCCCTGGCGCTGTCCCGAGCCGCTGATCCGGCTCAAGCTCTGGTTGCGGGAGGCCAAAACCGGTCAAACCGTCACCATACGGCTGGCCGATGCGGGCTCCCGGCAGGATATTCCGGCCTATCTGCAGCGTCTTGGCCACGGGGTCATTCTCACCCCGGAGCCGGACAATACCCTATCTTTGCAGCTGGTTGTCGGGGCGACACAGCAATCTTGAGCCCCTGTCGTGTAAGGATGCAGTCATGTTAGAAGTCTTGAAGCGCTGGTATCAGACCCGGTTCTCCGATCCCGATGCCGTTACCCTCTTCCTGTTGCTGGTCTTCTGCTTTGCCATCATCTGGCTGTTTGGCGATCTGCTGGCCCCCCTGCTGGTGGCGCTGGTGATGGCCTATCTGCTGGAGTGGCCGGTAGCCCGGCTGCAAAAGGCGGGGCTGTCGCGCACCCTGGCCACTAGCGTCATTCTGATCCTCTTTATTACGGTGGCGGTCGCCTCCCTCCTGGGCCTTATCCCGACCTTGGTCAGTCAGGGGATCAATCTGGCCAAAGAGGCGCCGGCCATGCTGACTCACGCTCAGGATTATGTGCGCACCCTGCCCGACCGCTATCCCGAGCTCATCGACGTCAGTCTGGTGGAGACCGTCATCGACAATATCCGCCAGCGTATTCTCAGTGGCGGCGAGCATCTGGTGAGCGCCTCTCTCAGTTCGCTGGTGAACGTGGTCGCCATCATGATCTACCTGATCCTGGTGCCGCTGATGGTCTTTTTCATGCTCAAGGACAAGCGGGTCTTGATGGGTAGCCTGCGCCGCTTCCTGCCGCGCAACCGCACGCTGGTCAACCGGGTGTGGGTCGAGATGAACAACCAGATCATCAACTACATCCGCGGCAAGGTGATCGAGATCCTGATCGTCGGCATCGCCACCTATGTCCCCTTCGCCCTGATGGGACTGCGCTACTCGGTGCTGCTGGCGGTCGCGGTCGGCTTCTCGGTGCTGATCCCCTACATAGGCGCCGCCGTGGTGACGGTGCCGGTGGCCATGGTCGCCCTGTTCCAGTGGGGCCTCACCCCCGAGTTCGCCTGGTTGATGGTGGCCTATCTGGTCATTCAGGCCCTCGATGGCAACCTGCTGGTACCGGTGCTCTTCTCGGAAGCAGTCAACCTCCATCCGGTGGCCATCATCATCGCCGTGCTGGTCTTTGGCGGTCTGTGGGGATTCTGGGGGGTCTTCTTCGCCATTCCCCTCGCCACCCTGGTCAAGGCGGTGATCAATGCCTGGCCAAAACGCGAAGATCTGCCGAGCCCCGCGAAATAACCCACTTCCCATGCAATCGTGACAACGGAGTGTCCATGACCTTTTTTCGTCAAATCAGAGCGGCAGGGCTGACGGCCCTGCTCCTCGCTGCCGCCCTGCCCGCCCGTGCCGATATCGATCTTGGGTCCATGGATCTGCTCACCAGCGACAGTCCCACCAGCCCGGTGCCACAAGGCTTTGTCGCCGGTGCGGCGCTCATCGGAGGACAGGCCCGCTATGAGGCGCAGGATAATGCCACCTACGCTATCCCGGGCTTTATCTATTTCGGCAACCAGTTCATGTTTCTCGGCGATCGGGCGCGCTACTACTTCCACAAGGATGAGAACGTCGCCCTGTATGGCTATTGCCGGGTACGTTTTGGCAATCTGGATCCCGAGGATTCTCCCGCCTTCAGCGGCATGGAACAGCGCAAATGGCAGCTGGAAGGCGGGATTGGTGGCAATATCATCACCCCCTACGCCCTGCTGACCGTGCGGGCCAACAGCGATATCACCGGCCGCAGCAAGGGTCAGGAACTGCTGCTGTGGGCCGACTTCCCCATTCAGCGCGACAACCTGCTCATCATGCCGGGGATGGGGGTGATGCTGCGCAGCGACAAGATGGCCAACTACTACTTCGGCGGCATCTCCGAGAGCGAGGCCACCGCCCAGCGTCCAGCCTGGGATACGGGGTCAACCCTCTCCCCCATGGCGGCGCTCATCACCAGCTACCGCTTCAGTCCCAACTGGATTGGCATGTTTGCCATGAACTACGAATGGTATGATCGGGACATCAAAAACAGCCCCATCGTCCAGCACGACGGCGAACTCTATGCGGGATTTGCCTTGGGCTACATCTGGTAAAGGTGATGCGCCGTGAGATACGACCAAACAAAAGGGAGCCCTCGGCTCCCTTTTTCACGACCATCGTCAGGCTGCCAATTCAGGCTGATAGCGCCGCCAGAAACCCGGTCAGTTGCTGATTGACGAAGGCCGGATTTTCCAGCGACGAGATGTGGCCGGCTGCCGGGATCTCCCTGAACGGGCAACCCAGTACCTCGGCCATCAGATAGCCCTCCAGCACCGGGCGCGCCTTGTCCTCGCAGCCGGTCATCACCAAGGCAGGAGTGCTGATCTCCTCCAGCCACTCGATGCGATCTTCACGGGTCACAAAGCTGCGGCCCACCGCTACCATGGCGGCAATCTTATCCTTTGGCCAGGCGGCAAGGCGCGCCTTGAAACCGCTCATCAGCGCCTCATCAGGCTGATTGGCAAAAAAGAGCGGCGCCACCTGTTCGACGATGGGCGCCGGCACGGTGCCAAGCTGCTCGATCATCGCCAGCATGCCGAGGTAGCGCTCGCAGGTGATCTGCGGCTCGAGGCCAACGAAGCTGTCCATCAGCACCAGCCCCTTGAGGCGATTTGGTGCCATGCGCGCCAGTTCCACACCCCACATGCCACCGATGGAGAGGCCCACCAGCACGAACTCGTCAACCCCGAGGGCATCAAGCAGCGCCAGATGATCGCGCGCCAGGGTTGCCAGCGTGCAGGCGCCTTCCGGAAGCAGATCGGAATCGCCGTGGCCCCACAGCTCGGGAACGATGCAGCGATAGCTGCCCTTGAGCGCCTCGATTTGCGGCGCCCACATGGCGCTGTCCCACAGATAGCTGTGACCAAACAGCAGCACCGGCCCTTGCCCTTCATCCAGATAGGCCATCCGGCGGCCCGCTATCTCCATAAAATGCTTCATGTTATCTCCTGTTGCCAGCGATGGACGGGCAGTGTATCACGTCCCCCTTGGCAGTCGACTCTCCCTGGTGCAAGCTGAAGTGATGGCAAGAAGGGACTCAAAAAGGAGAAGAAGATGCCGAAAGACAAGAGCAAGAAGCGGCCACGACTGGACAAGAAATGTTATGAACACCACCTCGCCCACCTGCAGGAGGAGCTGGTCAAGCTGCAGGAGTGGGTCAAGCAGGAGGGGCTCAAGGTGGTGGTGCTGTTCGAGGGACGGGACGCCGCCGGTAAAGGGGGCGTCATCAAGGCGATCACCGAGCCCCTCAACCCCCGGGTCTGCCGTGTGACGGCGCTGCCCGCCCCCTCAGACAGAGAGCGCTCCCAGTGGTATTTTCAGCGTTATGTGGCCCACCTGCCCGCCGCTGGCGAGATGGTGCTGTTTGACCGCTCCTGGTACAACCGCGCCGGGGTCGAGCGGGTGATGGGCTTTTGCAGCGACGCCGAGTATCGCGAATTTCTGCGCGCCTGCCCCGAGTTCGAGCGGATGCTAATCCGCTCCGGCATCACCCTGATCAAATACTGGTTCTCGGTCTCTGATGAGGAGCAGGAGAAGCGCTTCAAGGAGCGGATCAACACCCCCATCAAGCGCTGGAAGTTCAGCCCGATGGACCTGCAGTCCCGCTCGCGTTGGGTCGAATACTCCCGTGCCAAGGATGACATGTTCACCTACACCGACACCGAGGATTGCCCCTGGTTCGTGGTGGAGGCGGACGACAAGCGCCGTGCCCGGCTCAACTGCATCGCCCATCTGCTGGGCAAGGTGCCCTACGAGGCGATCCACTACGAACCCATCAAGCTCCCCCCCATCAAGACCGAAGGGTACGAGCGCCCGCCCCTGACCAGCCAGACCTTTGTCCCCGATATTACTGCCGAACTCGAGGGCTGAACCCTGCCACTGCGCCTGCCGGTTTAGCCAAACGGCAGGCAATAAAAAGCCGGTCACAAGACCGGCAAAAAGGCATTGAAGATACGGAAAGCTTGCACAGAACCGCTATCAGGTACGGATGTACTTGGCGGTACGGGGGAACGCCTGCTCCTTGGCATCGAACAGGTAACAGGCTTCGGCCGGAATACCCACGCTGTAGCTCTGGCCGGTCGCCACATCCACATCAGAGGTGGTCTTGACGGTAAAGTCGTGACCATCCACATCCATATAGACGAACGATTCGGCCCCCAGATGCTCGGCAACCTGCACCACGCCGCTCAGCTTGCTATCGGCATGGGCGTGGCTCAGCGGCACCAGATGCTCGGGGCGGATACCCAGCTCAACCTTGTCACCCACCGCGCCGCGACGGGCATCGACCCGCACCCTTACGCTGTCGCCGGTAGAGAGCTTGACCACGCACTCCTGCTCGCCAATCTCCATCAGTTCGGCGGCCAGGAAGTTCATCTTGGGCGAACCGATAAAGCCGGCCACGAACTTGTTGTCCGGGTTGTGGTAGAGATCCAGCGGTGAACCGAACTGCTCCAGGTTGCTGGCAGCCTCGGCTTTGAGCGGGCTCAGCACCACAATCTTGTCAGCCAGGGTCATCGCTTCCACCTGATCGTGGGTCACGTAGATGATGGTGGAGTTGAGCTCCTTGTGCAGCTTGGCGATCTCGATCCGCATCTTGACCCTCAACGCGGCGTCGAGGTTGGAGAGCGGCTCGTCAAACAGGAACACCTGCGGCTGCTGCACGATTGAGCGACCGATGGCAACCCGCTGGCGCTGACCGCCGGAGAGTGCCTTGGGCTTGCGCTCCAGCAGCGGCTCGAGACCCAGAATTTCAGCGGCACGCATCACCCGCTTGTGGATGTTCTCCTTGTCCATCTTCTTGAGCTTGAGGCCGAAGGCCATGTTCTCGTAGATGTTCATGTGCGGATAGAGGGCGTAGGACTGGAACACCATGCCCACGTTGCGCTCTACCGGCGGCACGTCGTTCATGTAGCGACCGCCGATGGTCAGCTCACCGCTGGTGATGTCTTCCAGACCTGCAATCATCCGCAGCAGGGTGGATTTGCCGCAGCCGGACGGGCCGACGAAGACGATGAACTCGCCCTCCTTGATGGAGAGGTTGATATTGCGCAGGGTGTCCTTGTGAACAGCCGGGTCGTAATTTTTGCGAACGTTGTTGAGTACTACTTCAGCCATGACGAGCTCCGCTCTTGAATCTTTGCAAATCGTGATAGCGGGGGAGTCAGCTCCCCCGGCCATAAACCTTAACCTTTCACACCGCCGGCGGTGAGGCCACCGACTAACCAGCGCTGTGCCAGCAGGAAGACCACTGTGATGGGGAAACCGGAGAGCACTGCTGCCGCCGCGAAATCACCCCACAGGTAGTTCTGCGGATAGAGGTACTGCTGGGCTCCGACCGCCAAGGTCAGATTGTTCACATCCTGCAGCAGGATGGAGGCCATGGGCACCTCGGTAATGGAACCGATAAAGGCCAGAATGAACACTACCGCCAGAATGGGCACCGACAGGGGCAACAGGATCAAGCGGAATGCCTGCCACGGAGTCGCGCCGTCGATGGCCGCCGCCTCCTCCAGCGAGGAGTCGATGGTCTCGAAGTAGCCCTTGATGGTCCAGACGTGCAGGGCGATACCGCCCATGTAGGCGAGGATCAGGCCACCGTGGGTGTTGAGACCCAGCCAGGGGATGTAGTCACCAATCTTGTTAAAGAGCGCGTAGATGGCCACCAGTGCCAGCACCGCCGGGAACATCTGGAAAATCAGCATGCCCTGCAGGATGGTGGACTTGCCACGAAAACGCAGACGGGCAAAGGCGTAGGCACAGGTGGTGGAGAGCGTCACGATCATCAGGGCAGTGATGCCAGCGATCTTGATGGAGTTCCACAACCAGGTCAGCACCGGGAACGGCGGTGGCGTGATGCTGCCGTCGGCGTTGGTGATGGACATACCCAGCGCCAGCTTCCAGTGATCCAGGGTCGGATTGGAGGGGATGATCTCCCCTACCGCGAAGTTACCGTTACGGAACGAGATGGCGATAACCATGATCAACGGGAAGATGATCAGCGCCAGGAAGCCCCACATGACCAGGTGGGTTGCCCACACCCGGTATTTGACTGATTTGGGTTGTACGATTGCCATGTTGAAGCCTCCTTACAGCTGCTTGTCGGCTTTGGACAATTTCAGGTTGAGCAGCGCCAGCGCACCTACGATGAGGAAGATGGCGGTGGCGATGGCACTGGCTAGACCGTAGTCTTGACCACCCGATCCCTGGAATGCAATCCGGTAGGTGTAGCTCACCAGCAAGTCGGTGGTACCGGCCGGGGTGCTGGCGCCGATGATGTCCGGTGCACCGTTGGTCAACAACTGGATAAGTACGAAGTTGTTGAAGTTGAAGGCAAACGAGGCAATCAACAGCGGGGTCAGCGGCTTCATCAGCAGCGGCACGGTGATCTTGAAGAAGTTCTGTACCGGGCCGGCACCGTCCATGGCAGACGCTTCATAAAGATCTTCCGGGATGGCTTTGAGCAGGCCCATGCAGAGGATCATCATGTAGGGGTAGCCCAGCCAGGTGTTGACGATCAGGATCATCACCTTGGCCAGCATGGGATTGGTATACCAGTCCGGCTTGATGCCAAAGGCCGCTTCCAGGAACATGTTGATCTCACCGAAGTTCTGGTTGAACAACCCCTTGAACACCAGAATGGAGATAAACGCCGGAATCGCATAGGGCAGGATCAGCATGACCCGATAGAAGCCGCGCCCCTTGAGCGATTCCCACTGCACCAGACAGGCCAGCACCATGCCGATGGCCAGAGTGAACGCCACGGAACAGGCGGAGAAGATCACGGTCCAGACGAAGATCTGCAGGAACGGCGCCTGAATACCCGGGTCAGTCACGATGCGGGCGAAGTTCTTCCAACCCACGCTGACCACAAAGCCCGGAGCAATGCCCTTGCCGACAAACTGTCCTTGATCGTCGATGTACTGGTAGAAACCGGTCTCGCCGTTGGGCAGCATCAGCTCGCCGCTCTGGTTGTCGCGCAGCAGGTTGTTGTCTTTGATCACCACGCCGGACTTGAGCACGGCGCCATCCATCAGACGGGTGTACTGGGACTTCTGGGCGGCAAACTTGCGCAGGCTGCTCAGGGTCAGATGGGTGGAACCATCGGGCAGCACCAGATCCAGCGCGCTCAGGTGGGTGCGATGATCAACGATGGCGCGAATGGGAGCCGGTTTGCTGGCGATCTCGCCAGTGACCGGAGTCAGCTCGATGAGCTGAGGAGTTGCCTGTGCCCGCCCTTCACTCACGGCCAGCTCGCGGGCCTTGTTGTTCATCAGGGTAACGGGTTGGCTGATATAGGCGTGATCATCCTGGTTCAGCTGCAGCTGGAACTGGCCGTTGTCGCCACCCAGCAGCGTAAAATCGAATTCACCGCCCGCCACCTTGTAGGTTTTCTTCAGATGGTAATCACGAGCCTGCTCCACGGAGAGCAAGTTGGTGCCTGAATAGTTGGTGAAGGCGATGCCAATCGTGTAGGCAAGAGGGAAGATGATAAATACAACCATGCCAGCCACACCCGGAAAGATGTAGCGATGGGCATAGGTCTTCTTGTTCATGAAGACATACAGACCGACGGATACCACCACCAGATCCAGCAGCGCGAATACCCACTCGCCACTGGCGTACATCATCACGGCTGCATAGCCGTTGAGGATGGCGACCAGGGCCGCGATAGTCCACTTAAGCCAGGTGTGCTTATCCTTCGGACCGGCATAGGACTCAACAGAAGGTACTACTTCCATGCCAATTAACCTTTATAACGCCAAGAGATATTTGAGAGAGAGGGAGGCCATTGCGGCCTCCCGGGTAGTGCGTGCTTACTGAACGATACGCTTGGCAGCGGTATCCAGCGCTTCGTCAACACCTTGACGGCCAGAGGTCACGTTCTTGAGGGCTGTTTCGAAGGAAGACCAGAAACGGCTCATCTCGGGCACGGACGGCATCGGCTCGCCAGCCTGAGCGTTCAGCATGGTGGCCTTGATGTGCGGATCGGATTCCAGCGTCTTCTGGAAGGATTTCAGCGCAACGGCACCCAGCGGCTTGTCGGCGTTGACCGGAGCCAGACCGGCATCGGTCAGCAGGTAGTTTTCCAGGAACTCGATGGCCAGATCCTTGTTCGGGCTGGCGGCGTTGATGGTAGCACCCAGTACGCCAACGAAAGCTTTAGCCGGTTTGCCCTTCAGGGTCGGCAGCGGCGCTACGCCGTACTTGATGCCGCTCTTGTCCAGGTTGCTCCAGGCCCAGGGACCGTTGATCATCATGGCCACTTCGCCCTTGTTGAACTTGGCATCCATTACGCCGTAGTCGATCCCCTTCTCCAGGTGACCGGATTTGATCATCTCGGAGATGTAGCCTACGCCGATCTTGGCGCCAGCGTTGTTCACGCCGGTGTCTTTCACGTCATAACCGGTAGCGGTTTTCTTGAAGGCATAGCCACCGTTGGCTGCCACCAGCGGGTAGCTGAAGTAGGGGGTGTCATACGCCCACATGATGGCGCGCTTGCCGTTCTTCTTCAGCGTCTCGTCGATCTTGGCGATCTCTTCGAAGGTCTTCGGCGGCTCAGGCAGCAGATCCTTGTTGTAGATCAGGCTGACTGCTTCCATGGCAACCGGGTAGCCATAGGTTTTACCGTCAACAGTCATGGCATCCCATGCCAGCTGTTCGAATTTGGCTTTGGTCGCAGCGCTCGGCGTCACCGGAACCAGCAGACCGGCCTTGACCCACTCACCGTAACGGTCGTGAGCCCAGAAGAAGATGTCCGGGCCGTTGCCAGTGGCGGCGGCTTGCTGGAATTTCACTTCAACCTGATCCGGGTGAGCCACAGTAACCTTGATGCCGGTTTCTGCTTCAAATTTCTTACCCACTTCAGCCAGACCGTTGTATCCCTTGTCACCGTTGATCCAGATGGTCAGCTGGCCTTCATCGATGGCAGCAGTAGCAGTGCAAGCGACGCCAAGAGTGGCCAGACCGATCAGGGATGACAGCAATTTCTTTTTCATGAGCCTTTCCTTGTAGTAGTTCCGCGCTGTAAGAGCATTGTGTGCGACGTGAATATTATCCCAAGCGTCATTCGCCTCACATGACGCAACTCGCATTTTTGAAAAGCAATTACGTATTTCCTTCCAGAAAGTTTTGAAAACATTTTCTTAAAGCAGGGAAATAACCCTGTTTATCGGCTTATTTCAAAACAACAACCGAAATATAATTACCAAACTGAAATATAATTACCCACCTGAAAGGGTTTTCACTTGAATGAAAACCCTTTCAGGTCGTTTATTTTGTTTGATCTGTTAACAAAGCACCGGCCCGGTTTCGCCCTGCCCCTTTCGCCCAATAAAAAAGAGACTCTGCCAGGGCAGAGTCTCTTTTTGCCGGAAATGACGGCTTGATCACATTACGACTGGCGCAGCAGCTGATCCTTGAGGTTGGGCGGTACCCCCTTGATGGTCAGGGTGTCGGTCTGCGGGTCATAAAACACGCGGCTGTTCAACAACTTCTGTTCAAAACTCAGAGTCAGACCGCCGCCGGACCCAACAAACTTGGTCAGCCCGCGCAGGGTGGAGCGATCAGCCGGGAAGCGCTCTTCCAGCTCGTACTCCTGACCGATAAAGCTGTAAAAATCGAGGTCACCCTCGCCGGCATCTTTTGCGGAGAGTTCCGCCGACAACTCCTTGATCTCGATCTCTTCACCGGCACTCGCCTGCTCGGTGCAATATTTGAAAACCTGCTTTTTATAGTCATTGCGCTCTGCCGGTTCGAGCTGGCGACTCTCGCAATAATCTTCAACCGCCTGTAGCAGCCCTTTATTCTGGATCTTGGCATCCATTCCTTCGCAGGCCCCCAGCAGATCCATAAAGAAATCGCCCAGCTTGCGGCCAATACGTCCCTTGCTGAAGGTAATATAACGGCGTGACTCGGGTTGGGTTTTCCACTCGGTCAAATCGATGCGGGCCACCAGATTGAGTTTGCCAATATCGAGATACTGGATATGACGCAACTCCAGCGCTTCGCTGACGGTGACACTCTCCTTGCCCTCCAGCAGGGCGATCATCAGATAATCGACACCGACATAGTTGTATTTGGCAATCAGCAATACCCCCTGCTCATCGAGGGCATGCTCAACCAGCTGTTTGACCAGCATCTGGGTCACATTGACCGAGAAGGGAACAAATTCGGTCTGCTCGCCGAGCAGCTGTTCCAGAGCGATGCGAAACGCGGGAGAGGGCTGCTTGGGGGCCTCTTCCCCCTCCGCCAGCTCGGCGACGGCGGCCTCGGGGTCGGCGAAGAAGCCAAAGCCCTTGCCTCCCTTGCCGTTGTAGATGCGATGCAGTTCCGCCATCAGTCCCTGTACCGCCTCGTCGGGAGGCAGGGTCTGGCTGCGGGTATCGGCGTGTGGTTGACCATCGCCGCCCTGGCGCAGGGAGTGAAGTATGATCTTGTCGATATCGAGACTCATGTCACAAAGCCATAGTGTTAGCCGAAAGGGTGAAGTATTATAAGGCGCTTTGAACCGAGATGAACTGAAGATTATGCCCATCGTATCAAAGTACAATAACGAGCAGTTTGACGCCCTGATGAACGACCTGATCACCGCCCTGGAGAAGCACAAGGCGCCAGTGGATCTGAGTCTGATGGTGCTCGGCAACCTGACTACCAATATCATCAACGGTATGGCTCCGGCCCAGCGTCAGGCCATCACCGAAAAGTTTGTCCAGGCCCTGACCGCATCGGTCGATAACCGCCACGACACGCACTGAGTCCCCGACTCTGTTGATTTGACGTTTCTCAACGCAGATGGATCACTATGGTCGAAACCGGTAACCCCTATCGTGATAATGTCTCTCGCCTGATCACCTGGGGGCATTGGTTCTCCTTCTTCAACATCATTCTCGCCATGCTGATTGCCACCCGTTACTTGGGTGCCATCAGCTGGCCGTCGACCACCCTTGGCGTGGTCTACCTCGTTGTAAGCTGGATTGGCCACTTCTCGTTCTTAAGTTTCGTCACCTACCTGCTGACGATCTTCCCTTTGAGCTTCGTGTTGCCCAAAGAGAAGCCCCTGCGCTTCATCTCCGCCGTCGTGGCGACGCTGGCGCTGGTGCTTTTGCTGATCGACACCCAGGTATTCCGGCTGTTCAAGTTCCACCTCAATGCCCAGGTGTGGCAGTTGTTGCTGGATCAGGCCCAGACCGAGGAGGGCTCGATCTGGAGCATCATCTTCGTCGCCGTGCCGACTATCTTCCTGCTGCAACTGCTGCTGTCGGCCTATGTCTGGCGCAAGATCAACAAGCGCAAGCGCCGGCAGTATGGCAATCAGGTAGGGCTGGCACTGCTGGTCTGCTTTATCCTGACCCACGTGGTCAACAGCTGGGCGGATGCGACCCTGTATCAGCCCATCACCATGCAACGCGCCAACTTCCCCCTCTCCTACCCCATGACGGCCCGCTCCTTCCTGGCCAAACATGGCTGGCTGGATCTGGATCAGTACGAGAAGCAGGCGGCCAGCCAGAGCGATGACAGTGACAGCCGGATCCGCTATCCGCTGCGGCCGCTCAACGTCAATGCGCCCCTCACCCACAGCAACCTGCTGATTGTGGTGGTCGACTCGCTGCGCTTTGACATGCTCAACAACATCAACATGCCCAATCTGCAGCGCTATGCGGATCAGCATCTCAGCTTCCGCAATCACCTTAGCGGCGGCAACGATGACCTGATGGGGATGTTCAGCCTGTTTTATGGCCTGCCTGGTCACTACTACAAAGAGATCAGCAGCGACAAACGCCCGCCGGTGCTGTTTGACGAACTGCTGCGCCAGGATTACCAGTTCGGCCTGTTCGGGGCGATAGAAGATGGTCAGAAGTATCGCAAGAGCATCCTCGCAGGTCTGCGCAAACAGGTGTTTGTCTCCGAGCAGACCAACGACGGCAAGCTGCTGACCGACTGGCAGCAGTGGCTGGAAAAGCGCACGCCGGAGCGTCCCTGGTTCTCGCTGGTCTATCTCTCAAGCCCTGGCGACTACCAGCTGCCCGCGACCATGAAGGGTCCTTTCCAGCCGGAGCTGACCAACTTCAATCCGGCTACCGCCTATCGGGCGGAAAACCTGGTGAAGCTGGAGAATCGCTACAAGAACTCGGTCTTCTATACCGACCAGTTACTGGAAGAGATGCTGACCAAGCTGCAGCTGCAGGAAATGGACAGCAATACGGTGGTGGTCATCACCTCCAACCATGGTCAGGAGTTCAACGACACCCAAAGCAACAGCTGGGGCGCTGGCAGCAACTACTCCCTCTATCAGGTGCAGGTGCCCATGGTGGTGGCCTGGCCGGGTCGCAGCAGCCAGGTTATCGAGCAGCCGAGCAGCCATTTCGACCTGGCGCCGACCCTGATGCAGGGGATGCTGGGGGTGCGTAACCCGCCGCGTGATTACAGCATTGGCCGCTCGCTGTTCGACTTCAGCCCGCGCAACTGGCTGCTGGCCGGAGATCAGAACGACTTTGCCATCTACCAGAGCGGAACCATCACCCACTTCAACAAGCAGGGTGACTTCGAGCTGCTGGATCGCAACAGCTATCAACCCATCAAGCGGGCCACCCCCGACATGGGCGCCATGATCCAGGTAATGAACGAGCTCAACCGCTTCTACCGTCACCCCTGACAGGCATCTCTCTCTCAAACAAAACGCCCCCACATTCGGGGGCGTTTTTTATGGATAGGCTCCACGCAGTCGCTGGTGTGGATTATTGAACCAGCCCGGTAGACCATGCCTGCGGCAATTTGTAGCCGGCAAAGCGCTTGGCTGCATAAGCCTTGAACTCCGCCGAGTTGTAGGCGGCCGCCACATCCCTGACAAATGGCTTCTCGCTGTCGACCCGCTTCACAACCACCCAGTTGATAAAGTCGTAGCTGCGCTCAAGAAAGAGCCCCTGGCTAAACGGGATGCCACTGGAGGCGGCAAAATTGCCGTTGATCACCGCAAAATCCACATCCTCCCGCGAACGGGGCAATTGCGCCGCCTCGAGCAGTACCAGCTTGAGATTGTGAGGGTTGTTCACCACATCAAACTCGCTCGCCTTGAGCGGGTTAATCCCCTCCTTGAGAGTGAGCCAGCCCAGATCCTGCAGCATCAGCAGAGCTCGCGCCTGATTGGTGGGATCGTTGGGGATAGCCACCGTACTCCCCTCTTTCAGCTGATCGAGTGTGGCCAATTTGCCGGAATAGAGCCCCATAGGCCCGGTGGGCACCTGCACAACGGGTGTCAGTGACAAACCGCGGTCTTTGCTAAAGCTCTCGAGATAAGGCTTGTGCTGGAAACAGTTCACATCGAGCGAGCCATCCGCCAGCGCAATGTTGGGGGAAACATAGTCGGTAAACTCCACCAGCTTGACCTTGTACCCTTTGGCCTCCAGCTGCGGCTTGATGGAGTCGGTCACCATGTCGGCAAAATCCCCCACCGTAGTGCCGATCACAATCTCTTGGCGATCCTGCTCACCCGCCCGGGCAGTGCCAGCCAGAGTGCCGCTCAGCAAGAGCAATAGAGAACAAAACCAGAAGGTGCGACGCAACATACAAGACTCCCTGTCTCAAGACTCATCAAGGTGATAGCGGACTACCGATTTCAAATTGGAAATCCAGACGTCCAAACGGCCAATAAACAACAACCTATCAGAGTCGGTCACCAATACCAAGCGACAAAATTGAGGAAGCTTATAAGCCGGGCGACGAAGAGATGGGGGAAGCGAAGAGAACGGAGTGAAAACAAACCGCGCCAATGTGGCAGCGCACATCGCGCGCCAGTCAGCACTGACCGCTAATTACCTGAGTTAACAACAAAAAGATCAATAGTGAGCACTGATAAATGCTCTCAATAAAACACACGATCAGCACCAATGGAATATCTAACATAAAAAAGATCAGATTTCTTTGAGGCCGATCTAACTTATGAAAACAGGTTCTTTTGGCTCTTCATTATCCATGTGTAGATTCCATTCGCACCCAGGAAGGTGCTCTATAAGATGGAGTTTAAAAATAATGAAGCAAACATCGTTAGCACTGGCGATCACAGCACTGCTGTCGGCGCTGCCAGTTGCATCTGTTCAGGCAAATGAAAGTTGTGCCCCCCTGACCGGCAAGGAAGCCGGGCTGGATACCGGTCGCAGCAGCAGCGAACGCTGTCTGCCCGGCATCAATCCGCTGCAGGATCAGCAGTGGTACCTGCTCAATAGTGGCCAGGATGCCTTCAGCGCCCGTGGCGGCGTAGCAGGCAACGACCTCAACCTCTGGTGGGCTCACCGTACCGGGGTACTGGGCCAGGGAGTCAATGTTGCCGTGGTGGATGATGGCTTGGCCATTGCTCACCCGGATCTGGCGGACAACGTGCGTCCGGGCTCAAAAAACGTGGTGACCGGCAGCAATGACCCGACCCCGACGGATGCGGATACGGCGCACGGCACCTCGGTCTCCGGCATCATAGCGGCGGTAGACAACGCCATCGGCACCAAGGGGATCGCCCCGCGGGCCCAGTTGCAGGGGTTCAACCTGCTGGATGACAACAGCCAGCAGTTGCAGAAAGACTGGCTCTATGCCCTTGGCGACAGCGATGCCAGCCGCGATAACCGGGTGTTCAACCAGAGCTATGGCATGAGCCTGGTCGATCCCCGTCCGGCCAACGATCTGGATCAGGCCCAGCTCGACCGTCTGTTCGAACAGCAAACCCTCAAGGCGCAGAGCGCCGCCTATATCAAGGCTGCCGGCAACGGCTTCAACAAGATAGCGGCGGGCGGCTATGTGCTCAATCGCACCGGTAACGGCCCCAAATTACCGTTTGAAAACAGCAACCTCGATCCATCAAACAGCAACTTCTGGAACCTGGTGGTGAGCGCGCTCAACGCAGATGGCGTCAGATCCTCCTACTCCAGCGTCGGCAGCAACGTCTTCCTGAGCGCCACCGGCGGCGAGTACGGTACCGACTCCCCCGCCATGGTGACCACGGATCTGCCCGGCTGCGATATGGGCTACAACCGCACCGACGATCCCCGCACCAACCGGCTGCATGGCAACCCGCAACTGGATGCCAGTTGTGACTACAACGGCGTCATGAACGGCACATCCTCCGCCACCCCCAGCACCTCGGGCGCCATGGCACTGCTGATGTCCGCCTACCCGGATCTGTCAGTACGCGATTTTCGGGATCTGCTGGCGCGCAGCGCTACCCGGGTCGATGCCAAACATCAGCCCGTGATGGTCAGCTACACCAGCAGCACCAGCAAGGTGCGCGACGTGAAAGGGCTGGAAGGGTGGGAACGCAATGCCGCCGGCATGTGGTTCAGCCCGACTTACGGTTTCGGTCTGATCGACGTCAACAAGGCGCTTGAGCTGGCAGCCAATCACCAGCCCCTCCCCCCGCTGGTGCAACTGCCATGGCAGAAGATCAACGTCACCGGCAGTGCCGCTGCCATCCCGGATGTGGGCAACAGCCCGACCAGCTCGACAACCCGCATTGCCACACCGTTGACGGTCGAAGCGGTTCAGGTGATGGTGAGCCTTGATCACCAGCGTCTGCCTGATCTTCTGATCGAACTGGTCTCCCCCGCCGGCACCCGCAGCATCCTGCTGAGCCCCTTCAACAGCCTGGTCGGCCAATCTCTCGACCAGCAGCAGCTGGGCTTTGTGCGAACCAAGGGATTGCGTGACATGCGCCTGCTCTCCCACAAGTTCTACGGTGAATCGGCCGAAGGCCAGTGGCGACTGGAGGTAACCGACGTTGCCAACGGTACCCGTCAGGTCTCTCTGCTCAATCGCAAGACCAAGGAGCGCACCACCCTGACCGAGCGCAACAACCGTCAATCGGGCAAGCTGATCTCATGGTCCCTGCGGGTCCTGGGTCACGATGCCAATCGCAGCTAACACGCTAGGAGTATTACCATGAACAAACCTGTTACCTTGCTTCTGGCAACCCTGCTGGCCCCCCTCTCGGGACAGCTCTGCGCCGAGGAGTCCGTCACCATGGATGGCAAGCAGTACAGCACCATAGAGGTGAACGGCCAGACCTACCTCATTCCCGACAACGGCAGCAAGAAGCGCGTAGCCCGCAGTCTGAATGACAAAGTGCCGCAGCAGAGCCTGCGCCGCGGCGACGTGTTGATGCAGGGGGCGGCCAGCCCCGAGCTCACCGTCAGCGGTACCCTGCTGGTGGAAGCTGACGATGCCACCGCCAAAGCGCTGGCGACGCGCCACGGCTTGAACTTCAAGCAGAGCAGCGGCGGTATCGCCCTGCTGGAGGCCAAATCGGGCACCGATCTCAATGCCATCGCCACCAAGCTCCAGAGCGAGGGGGTAAAGGCACAGATCGAGCTGTCGGGGGCCGAGCGGCAACCAAAATAAGTCTCGTCAGCGGGATAACAAAGGGGGCCATCGTGGCCCCCTTTCTATTCTGCTTGCCAAGGCAGTGGCTTACTTGCGGCCATGCTGCTCCGCCAGATAGAGCCAGGTATCGACCACGGTATCCGGGTTGAGCGACACCGAGTCGATCCCCTGCGCCACCAGCCAGGCGGCAAAGTCCGGGTGATCGGACGGGCCCTGACCACAGATCCCCACGTACTTCCCCGCCTTGCGGGCGGCGGCAATGGCCATCGCCAGCAGCGCCTTGACCGCCTCGTTGCGCTCGTCAAACAGGTGGGCAATCAGCCCGGAGTCCCTATCAAGCCCAAGGGTGAGCTGGGTCATGTCGTTGGAGCCGATGGAGAAGCCATCCACGTGCTCGAGGAACTTGTCTGCCAAGAGGGCGTTGCTCGGGATCTCGCACATCATGATCACCTTGAGCCCCCGCTCGCCACGGCGCAGATCGTTCTCGGCCAGGATGTCGATCACCTGCTCCGCCTCGCTCACGGTGCGCACGAAGGGGATCATCACCTCGACGTTGGTCAGCCCCATGACATCGCGCACCCGCTTGATCGCCTCGCACTCGAGGGCAAAACAGGGGCGGAAGCTGTCGGCGATGTAGCGCGATGCGCCACGAAAACCGATCATCGGGTTCTCTTCATGGGGCTCGTAGCCACGGCCACCCACCAGGTTGGCGTACTCGTTGGACTTGAAGTCCGACATCCGCACGATCACCCGCTCCGGCCAGAAGGCGGCGGCCAGGGTGGCGATGCCTTCAGTCAGCTTGGCGACGTAGAACTCGCGCGGACTCTCGTAGCCGGCAATCATCTTGCCTATGGTGGCCTTGAGCTCGGGGCTTTGACTGTCGAACTCCAGCAGCGCCTTGGGGTGCACACCGATCATCCGGTTGATGATGAACTCGAGGCGGGCCAGACCGACACCGGCATTAGGCAGCTGGGCGAAGTCGAACGCCCTGTCCGGGTTGCCGACGTTCATCATGATCTTGATGGGCAGGCGCGGCATGTTGCCTACCTCGGTCACCGCCACGTCGAAGTCGAGTTCACCGTCATAGATAAAACCGGTATCCCCTTCCGCGCAGGAGACGGTGATAAGCTGGCCAGCCTCGATGCTATCGGTGGCATTGCCGCAGCCCACCACCGCCGGAATGCCCAGCTCGCGGGCGATAATGGCGGCGTGACAGGTGCGACCGCCCCGGTTGGTCACGATGGCGGAGGCCCGCTTCATGATGGGCTCCCAGTCCGGGTCGGTCATGTCGGTCACCAGCACGTCGCCGGGCTGCACTTCATCCATCTGGCTGATGGAGGAGATGACCCGCGCCGGGCCCGCCCCGATCTTGTGGCCGATGGCGCGCCCCTCGATCAGCACCTTGCCCGCTTGCTTGAGGGCAAAACGTTCGAGGGTGTTGGCCTCCTGTCGGCTACGCACGGTTTCCGGGCGCGCCTGCACGATATAGAGCTGGCCATCCTGCCCATCCTTGGCCCACTCGATGTCCATCGGGCGGCCATAGTGCTGCTCGATGATAAGAGCCTGTTTCGCCAGCTCCATCACCTCGGCATCCGTGATGCAGAAGCGGCTGCGCTCAGCCTCGCTGGTGTCGACGATCTGCACCTGGCGGCCATGGCTGGCATCGCCGGAATAGGTCATCTTGATGAGCTTGGAGCCGAGGGTCTTGCGCACCAGCGCCGGGCGTCCTGCCTTGAGGGTCGGTTTGTGCACGTAGAACTCGTCGGGGTTGACCGCACCCTGCACTACCATTTCGCCAAGACCGTGAGCGCCGGTGATAAAGACCACGTCGTTGAAACCCGACTCGGTATCCAGGGTGAACATGACACCGGAGGCGGCAAGATCCGAGCGCACCATCCGCTGCACCCCGGCCGACAGGGCGACGCCCTTGTGGTCATAGCCCTGATGCACCCGATAGGAGATAGCACGATCGTTGAACAGAGAGGCAAAGACATGCTTGATGGCCACCATGACCGCATCGATGCCGCGCACGTTGAGGAAGGTCTCCTGCTGGCCGGCAAAGGAGGCGTCCGGCATATCCTCGGCGGTGGCAGAGGAGCGCACCGCAAAAGAGGCATCCAAACCTGCACTCAGTCTGGCGTAAGCCTCGCGGATCGCCTGCTCCAGCGCGCTCTGGAATGGGGCTTCGATCACCCAGTCACGGATCTGCTGACCGGCCCGATTGAGGGCGGCAATGTCATCCACATCCAGATTGTCGAGCAGATGGTGGATCTTGCCGTTGAGGCCGCTTGACTCCAGAAACTCGTTAAACGCAAAGGCGGTGGTGGCAAAGCCCCCCGGCACCGATACACCGGCGCCAGAGAGGTTGCTGATCATCTCGCCAAGGGATGCGTTCTTGCCTCCAACTCGTTCTACATCCTGCATTCCGAGTTGCTCGTACCAGAGTACGTACTGTTGCACTTGCATGTCTCCAGGTTGGTGGGCAAGGTGCCATGGCACCTTTTTTGTGCCCGATTTTTATAGGTGAGTAAGGTGCGTTATTGTCTCTTTCTTCTATTGCCAACGACCATGAAAACGTTTTCCATTTATTGTCAAAAAAATCCCCGAGCAAGATAGGGGATGGTCGAATGACCCGAACATTCTACAATGCCGACACAAAAAGATAACGACTCAGGTTTGCTAGCCACTTCACAACTTGGGCATGGCAGACCGATTGACAACAGGGGGATGGTTTCGACAGATACTTCCTGGCCAGCCCCTTGGTCGATGTAACAGGAGCTCAACGTGCACACCGTATTTTATGTTTCAGATGGCACCGCCATCACCGCCGAAGTGTTCGGCCACGCGGTACTGAGCCAGTTTCCACTGGCCTTCGAGCAGATCACCATCCCCTTCGTGGAGAGCCGTGAAAAGGCACGTCAGGTGCGGATGCGGATCGATGAACAGTTTCGCCAGACCGGGGTGCGCCCCATCCTGTTTCACACCATCATCGATCCCCAGGTCCGCGAGGAGGTACTGAAAGCCGAAGCGAGCAGTCACGACTTTCTCAACACCTTCGTCAGCCCGCTGGAGCAGGAGCTGGGGGTGAAGGCCGAGCCCCGCCCCCATCGCACCCACGGCATGGAGAACCGCAAGCTCTATGACGACCGCATCGAAGCGGTCAACTTCGCGCTGGCCAACGACGATGGCATCACCACCAAAGAGTACGACGAGGCTGACATCATCCTGATCGGGGTCTCCCGCTGCGGCAAAACCCCCACCAGCCTCTATCTGGCGCTGCAGTTCGGCATTCGCGCCGCCAACTACCCCTTTATCGAGCAGGACATGGGTGGGCTGGAGCTGCCGACGCCCCTCAAGGCCAACCGTCACAAACTGTTTGGCCTCACCATAGCGCCACAGCGGCTGCACGAGATCCGCAACCAGCGCCGCGCCAATAGCCGCTACGCCTCGCTGGAGCAGTGCGAGCAGGAGTTGGCCAGCGTGGAGCGGCTGTTTCGTCAGGAGGCGATCCGCTTTCTCGATACCAGCTCCCACTCGGTAGAGGAGATCAGCGCCAAAATCCTCGAGGCAACCGGCCTGCGTCGCCAGCTCTGTTAAGCCAGCTTGACAGCAGATAAGCCACGCCAGATGCAAAGAGAGGAGAAGCCATCAGGCTTCTCCCCTCTTTTTCTGGTTATTACCCCATGGCCGCCGTGATGAAAAGCCGCCCGGGATTGCCTAGCGATTGAGTTCGGGATTGTTCAGCAAACGGGCATAAAAGGGCAGCAGGCCGTGGCGCCTGCGGATCCGCTCGGCCAGCAAACAACCCGCCAACGCCCCCACCACACCTCCAGCCAGCAGAAGCAACGGCCAGTGGTGCAACAACCCCTCATCACCCAGTACAAACCAGCCCCCCATCATGGCCGTCATCGCGACCAGCAGCAGCGGACTGGCGGCAATCAGCAGCCAGATCGTCACCAGCAATCCGCTGGCAACCCAGCGCTGCAGCAGTGTTACCTCGTCACGGGTATGCCGCAGCTCATCCTGTTGCCTCTCCATCATCAGCCCTCTCCTCCCGGTCAAACACCCAGAAATCAAAACAACTCAACAAATGTCAACAAAACACAATTCGATTGGTTGAATTTCAAGCAAAACCTATCTCATCACCTGAAAATCTAATGAAAAAGCTGGTTTTAGACCAAAATACCACCACTTGGCGCGGAAAACAGGTGCATTTATGGCGAATTATCACTATTCTGCTTCCGTTGCCAGTCCAGATTAAAAATTGAAAACGACACATCGTAACGAAATAAATACAGATTTCGTCAGGTTTTGGCTACGCATCGCGATGCTGCTCAGGAAGAGCCCAACACCGGCAAGAGACAACAGAGATAGGTAAAGGACAGATCCATGGATTTGAAACAAGACGGTGAAGAGCTGAAACGCGGCCTCAAAAACCGCCACATTCAGTTAATTGCGTTGGGCGGTGCCATCGGTACCGGCCTCTTTCTGGGGATTGCCCAGACCATCAAGATGGCAGGCCCCTCCGTACTGCTGGGTTATGCCATCGGCGGCTTTATCGCCTTCCTGATCATGCGCCAGCTCGGTGAAATGGTGGTGGAAGAGCCGGTAGCCGGCTCCTTCAGCCACTTTGCCTACAAATACTGGGGTGAGTTTGCCGGTTTCGCGTCCGGCTGGAACTACTGGGTGCTCTACGTGCTGGTGAGCATGGCCGAGCTGACTGCGGTGGGTATCTACGTCCAATACTGGTGGCCCGAGATCCCGACCTGGATGTCGGCAGCCTTCTTCTTCGTGCTGATCAACACCATCAACCTCTCCAACGTCAAAGCGTTTGGCGAGATGGAGTTCTGGTTCGCCATCATCAAGGTGGTCGCCATCATCGGCATGATCGGCTTTGGTGGCTATCTGCTGCTCTCCGGTGCCGGCGGCCCCGAGGCGAGCGTGACCAACCTGTGGGCTCAGGGCGGCTTCTTCCCCAACGGCATCAGCGGTCTGGTGATGGCGATGGCGGTGATCATGTTCTCCTTCGGTGGTCTGGAGCTGGTCGGTATTACCGCCGCCGAAGCGGACAACCCCGAGAGAAGCATCCCCAAGGCAACCAATCAGGTGATCTACCGGATCCTGATCTTCTACATCGGCGCCCTGGCCATCCTGATGTCCCTCTACCCTTGGGGTAAAGTGGTAGAAGGCGGCAGCCCGTTCGTGATGATCTTCCACGCACTGGATAGCGATCTGGTCGCCACCGTGCTCAACATCGTGGTGCTGACAGCGGCGCTGTCCGTCTATAACAGCTGCGTCTACTGCAACAGCCGCATGCTGTTCGGTCTGGCCAAACAGGGCAACGGCCCGAAAGCGCTGCTCAAGACCAACAAGAGCGGTGTACCGCTGGTTGCCCTCTCGGTCTCTGCCATCGCCACCCTGCTCTGCGTACTGATCAACTACCTGATGCCGGGCAAGGCCTTCGGTCTGCTGATGGCGCTGGTGGTCTCCGCACTGGTGATCAACTGGGCGATGATCAGCCTCGCGCACCTGAAGTTCCGCAAGGCCAAGGTCGCAGAAGGTGTCCAGCCCAAGTTCAAGGCGTTCTGGTATCCCTTCGGCAACTACCTCTGCCTCGCTTTCATGGCCGGTATTCTGGTGATCATGTACATGACCCCCGATTTCCGCATCTCGGTCGAACTGATCCCGGCCTGGCTGGTCGTGCTGGGCATCGGCTTCGTCATCAAGCGCAAGGGACAAGCCCAAACCAAGGCAGCCGTCAACCTGGGTTGATACAGGCTTCTCAATACCAAAAACGCCGATCATCTGATCGGCGTTTTTTTATCTTCGGTTTGCCACTCCCATGGCGATTGAGCACGTCACTGCTCACTCGCAGGGGTCACGTACAACCCCAAAATAGCGCGCAATTCTTCGATGTCATGAGCCGGAGAGCTCGCCCACCGCTCGGGCGCTGAGTGACTGTAGGCAATAGCCACAGAGATCACCCGGCTATCCTTGCCAAGCACCTCCTGCAGATTGCGGGCAAACTGCACATCCGCTTCATGATCGCCGATATAGATGAGCGATCGCTCGCTGGCCTGACCGAACATAGATTCAAGACACTTGAGCCCGCCACAAGGGTGCGGTTTGTGCATCTGGGCAGGCACATCATCGTAACCCACAACCGAGTGGAACCACTCATTGACGCAATGCTGTGCCAACACCGAGCGAATATTGCGCTGCGAGTTTTGCGAACAGATACCGTGTGGAACGGTCGAGAAGGTAGCAATGAGTTGGGCAAGCCCGTCAAAAAGTGAACGGCAGTCTTGTTCATCTCCTGATGCTTTACCCAGAGCGAACCGGCCTGCAGCATCTCGGCCAGTGACAGGCCGTAGTAGTCGACATAGAGGGCCTGCCAATTTTTGGCAGCATGATTGGCATAGTGATAGTCGGCTTCACTGCGCAAATAGCGGGGTAGATTGTCGCCGGTCAGATGGGGCGCTACCTCGGCCAGAATATTTTTGGTGATGTCGATATTCTTGGGCACCGAATTGACCAGGGTTCCATGGTGGTCCCACAAAGTTGCGTCCAACTTCATTCTTAGCCCTTTTACTGCGTTACATCACGTGATGCCATGTTGCTTGGCCAGAGCGTTCACGCCAAACCATGGTGCCAATAACAGAGAGGCCAGTGCTGCTGCGGTAGCACAATTTTTAATGTGTAAAGACACAATAATAAGGCTCTCTGTCATACTCAGATGAAGCATTCCGTTACTCAACACCGGAGCCTGATCATGGCCAGCAGCGCGCTTCACACCATAGATACCGAAGTAGAGTTGACCGACAACATCCAACTGGTATCGACCACGGATCTCAAAGGGGACATCACCTACGCCAACCCGGCATTTTGCCAGGTGGCAGGGTACCGCCTCGAAGAGATGATCGGCCAGCACCACAATCTGGTCCGCCACCCGGACATGCCCAAAGCGGCCTTTTCCGATCTCTGGGCCCATCTGCAGGCAGGGAAACCATGGCGCGGACTGGTCAAGAATCGCTGCAAGGATGGCCGCTACTACTGGGTTGACGCCTATGTCACCCCTATCTATGAGGGGGGCCAGATCTCGGGTTACCAGTCGGTACGCTGTCGTCCCGCCCCGGAGCACAAGGCTCGGGCCGATAAAATGTACAAGGTGCTCAGAGCTCGTGAAAGCGGCTCTGCCATCCGCTTTGGCCAGAATCTGCTGACGCCGACCATGTTCAGTATTCCGCTGCTGCTGGTTTGCGCCGCCATGGCTCTCTGGCTACTCCCCCCCATCCAGGCCTTGCTGGTCATCGCTCCTCTGCTGGCCGTGCTCTGGCTAAACCGCCATCCGCTCTTTCTGACACCAAGATACCTGCAGCAGCTCGAGCAGGATTACGACAGCATCAGCCGTCTCATCTTCTCGGGTGATGCGCCCCACAGCATCGCCGATTTTCATATCAAACTCGGGCAAGCGAGGATCCGTACCGTGCTCGGCCGGGTTGACGATGCAACGGGCTCGCTCAACAGCATGGCCAACGATCTGCAAGGTTCAGCCTCGCTGGCCAGTAAGGATATCTCCTCGCAGGACACACAGATCCAGCAGATAGCCACGGCCGTGACCCAGATGGCCTCTGCGGCAGAGGAGATCAATCGCAATATTCAGGACAGCAACCAGCAGATTGAAGAGGCTCGCCACCACTGCACCACCACCAACAAGCAGCTCTCCGAGGCAGGAGAAGAGATCGCAACGCTGGCAACCCAGGCGGAGCAGGCATTCCAGTCTGCCGTCGAGCTGGCCAGCGAATCGGAACGGATCGGCAGCATCATGGCCGAAATTCGCGGTATTGCGGATCAGACCAACCTGCTGGCCCTCAATGCCACTATTGAAGCCGCACGAGCCGGTGAACAGGGGCGCGGTTTTGCCGTAGTCGCCGATGAGGTGCGCAACCTGTCGACCCGTACCCACAAAGCCACCGAGCAGATCCAGAGCAGCATCGGCCATATCCAGCACACGCTGGGAGGATGGAAAGAGATGATGCACCTCAATGTGACTCGCACCAACGCCTGCCTTGCTACTACCCGGGCCAGCACCGACAACCTCCATCAGGTGGTGGCCGAAATAGACAAGGTCTCCGAATTCTCCAGCCAGATCTCGGCGGCAGCCACCCAGCAACAAGCTGTCGTCGAAGAGATCAGCCGCAATATCAACCTGATCTCCTCGCTCTCCCACGACAACAGCCTCAAGATCGACAAGGTGAGCGAGACCAGTGCCAGCCTGCTGAACAAGGCAAGCCAGCTCAAAGATTTGAGTCGCACTTTCGGCTAGCGGCCAGTAACCGGCCTCCCCCATAAACAACAAGGCCACCCGTTTGGGTGGCCCTGTTGTTTATTGGTTTACTCCGAGCACGCCCTTACTTGGCGTAATCCTCGGTCGGGATACAAGCGCAGAACAGGTTGCGATCACCAAACACGTCATCGATACGGTTGACCGACGGCCACAGCTTGCTGGCACGCACGGCCTCGGACGGGAACACCGCCTCGGCGCGGCTGTAGCCACGGGACCACTCTACATCCATCACGTCATCCTGAGTGTGCGGCGCATGCACCAGCGGGTTGTCGGCGAGGCTCCACTGCCCCTCCTGCACCTTGGCAATCTCGGCGCGGATGGAAGTCATCGCCTCGACGAAGCGATCCAGCTCGCGCTTGGATTCCGACTCGGTCGGTTCAACCATCAGGGTGCCCGCCACCGGGAAGCTCATGGTCGGCGCGTGGAAGCCGTAGTCCATCAGCCGCTTGGCCACGTCCATCTCGCTGATGCCTGAGGCCTCTTTGAGCGGACGGATATCCAGAATGCACTCGTGAGCTACCCGACCGTTGCGCCCGGAATAGAGCACCGGGAAGGATTCACCCAGCTTCTTGGCCAGATAGTTGGCGTTGAGGATGGCCACCTGGGTGGATTTCTTCAGCCCCTCATCACCCAGCATGGCGATATACATCCAGCTGATGGGCAGGATGCTGGCCGAGCCGAACGGTGCAGCCGACACGGCGCCGTTGTCACGGCTCTCCTTGTCGGTCTTGACCACGGCGTGACCGGCCACGAACGGCGCCAGATGCATCTTCACACCGATGGGGCCCATGCCCGGGCCGCCACCACCATGAGGAATGGCGAAGGTCTTGTGCAGGTTGAGGTGCGACACATCCGCCCCGATAAAGCCCGGCGCCGTCAACCCGACTTGCGCGTTCATATTGGCGCCGTCGAGGTAGACCTGACCACCGTGCTGGTGAACGATGTCGCACACCTCCTTGATGGTCTCCTCATACACCCCGTGGGTGGAGGGGTAGGTCACCATCAGACAGGAGAGCTGATCCCCCGCCTCGGCAGCCTTGGCGCGCAGGTCCTCGAGATCCACGTTGCCGGACTTGTCACAGGCGGTGACGATCACCTTGAGCCCCGCCATCTGGGCAGAGGCCGGGTTGGTGCCGTGGGCAGAAGCCGGAATGAGACAGATGTCGCGATGCCCCTCGCCGCGGGATTCGTGGTACTTCTTGATGGCCAAGAGACCAGCGTACTCACCCTGAGCCCCGGAGTTGGGCTGCATGCAGACCGCATCGTAACCGGTCACTTTCACCAGCCAGTTTTCGAGGTCGGCCAGCAGCAACTGGTAGCCCTTGGCCTGGGCCAGCGGGGCAAACGGGTGCAACTTGCCAAACTCGGGCCAGGTCACCGGGATCATCTCGGCGGTAGCGTTGAGCTTCATGGTGCAGGAGCCCAGCGAAATCATGGCGTAGTTGAGCGCCAGATCTTTGGCTTCGAGACGATGGATATAACGCAGCATCTCGGTTTCGGAGTGGTACTTGTTGAACACCTCGTGGGTCAGCACGGCATCGGTGCGCAGCAGATCCTGCGGGATGGCGTGATGGGCCTGAGCCGCCTTGTCGAGAGCCTCGATATCAAGCCCGTGACCTTGACCGAGGAACAGATCAAACAGCTCGGCCACATCAGCGCGGGTGGTGGTTTCAGAGAGGGAGACACCTACCGCATCGTCGAGATCGGCGCGCAGGTTGATACCCAGCCCCTCGGCCTTGGCAATCAGCGCCGCCTTGTCAGCAGTTTGCACGGTGATCGTATCGAACCAGCTGGCGTGCTTGAGGGCCACGCCCTTGGCCTTGAGGCCGAGCGCCAGAATGGTGGTGAGACGGTGCACGCGGGAGGCGATGGTTTTCAGCCCCACCGGGCCGTGGTAGACGGCGTAGAAGCTCGCCATGTTGGCCAGCAGCACCTGAGCGGTACAGATGTTGGAGTTGGCCTTCTCGCGGCGAATATGCTGCTCGCGGGTCTGCATCGCCATGCGCAGCGCCGCCTTGCCACGGGCATCCTTGGAGACACCGATAATACGGCCCGGCATGGAGCGCTTGTAGGCATCGCGGGTGGCGAAGAAGGCGGCGTGGGGGCCACCGTAGCCCATGGGCACGCCAAAGCGCTGAGCGGAGCCCAACACCACGTCGGCACCCAGCTCGCCCGGGGATTTGAGTAGAAGCAAAGAGAGCAGATCGGCGCTGACGCAGGCCAGCCCTTTCTGGGCCTGTACGGCGGCAATCAGGGCGCGCAGATCTTTCACCTCACCTGTGGTGGTGGGGTACTGGAACAGGGCACCGAACACCTCTTCGCTCACGGCGTCGCTCGCGGCGCCAACCGCCACGTCGAAACCGAAGTGAACCGCGCGCTCCTTGACCACGTCGATCACCTGCGGGTGCACGTCATCGGCCACGAAGAAGAGGTTGGACTTGGACTTGGCCATCCGCTTGGCCAGCGCCATCGCCTCGGCGGCGGCGGTCGCTTCATCCAGCAGGGAGGCGCTCGCCAGATCCATGCCGGTCAGATCCAGCGTCAGCTGCTGGAAGTTGAGCAGGGCTTCGAGACGGCCCTGCGCCAGCTCGGGCTGGTACGGGGTGTAGGCGGTATACCAGCCCGGATTTTCCAACACATTGCGCAAAATGACGTGGGGCACATGGGTATCGTGATAGCCCATGCCGATATAGCTCTTGGCAATCTTGTTCTGGGCGGCGTAGCCCTTGAGCTTGGCCAGCGCCTCCACCTCGGTCATGCCGGCACCGATCCCAAGCGGGCCCGGCAGGCGAATGGCGGCGGGCACGGTCTGGGCAATCAGATCGTCCAGGCTTTCGGCCCCGACGGTCGCCAGCAGCTGGCGCAGCTCTTCCTCGCCCGAGCCGATATGGCGGCGGACAAAATCAGTTTTTTGCTCGAGTTCAAACAGTGACTGGGTCATTTCCCTGATTCCTGATAAATAGGTCCTGCTAATAAATCCTGTATAGACAGTGCTGATAGCCGGCACGTGCCAACTTCACTCATGTTCGCTATGCCGCTGTCAGGACAAAGCGGCACCGGATGCTCGCGGGCATCCCGGGGGTCACCCTGTAAACAGACCTCAAGCCGAGCCTGAGGATCGAATATGGGCCACTTCACCCGCCTGCAGACCCGGGGCCTGCAGCCATACAAATGGGCCCCGCACTCGCAGGGCCCAAGGGCATTACTCTTCGTCCACCACGTTCTGATAGCCTTCGGCATCCAGCAGGTTGGCCAGCTCGCCTGCGTCATCCAGCTTGATGCGATAGAGCCAGCCCGCGCCGTAGGGGTCGGAGTTGACCAGCTCGGGGCTCCCTTCCAGCTCTTCGTTGACGGCAATGATCTCGCCGCTCACCGGGCTGTAGATGTCGGAGGCAGCCTTGACCGACTCGGCCACGGCGCAGTCGTCACCGGCGCTCACCTGCTTGCCCACTTCCGGCAGCTCGACAAACACCATGTCACCCAGCAGCTCCTGGGCGTGCTCGGTGATACCGACCACGGCCTCACCGTTGCCTTCGACACGGATCCACTCGTGGGAAGTGGCATATTTCAGTTCGCTCGGGATATGGCTCATCTCTGTTTCCTTTGATCTTTGAGTCGGGTTGAAACGCTCATTGCTAAACCGGGCAGGCGGACGCTTGCCCGCCTGCGAATGTAAGAGGGTTATGCCAGCTTCTGGCCGTTGCGCACGAAAGCAGGCTTGGTGACCTTCACGGTGACCAGCTTTTTGCGGATCTCCACCTCGGCCTGCTCGCCGATATCACGGGGCACCCGCGCCAGCGCGATGCTGTAGCCGAGGGTCGGGGAGAAAGAGCCGGAGGTGATCACACCTTCCCGCTTCTCACCGTTTGCCGCGGTGAAGGTGACCGGCATGCCGGCACGCAGCACCCCTTTCTCCTCCATCACCAGCCCCACCAGCTTGGGCTGGTTGCCCGCCGCTTTCTGCGCTTCCAGCACGTCGCGGCCGATGAAGTTGCGATCGCTCGGCTCCCAGGCGATGGTCCAGGCCATGTTGGCGGCCAGCGGAGAGATTGACTCGTCCATATCCTGACCGTAGAGGTTCATGCCCGCTTCGAGGCGCAGGGTATCGCGGGCACCGAGGCCACACGGGGCGACGCCGTTATCCAGCAGTGCCTGCCACAGCTCGCAGGCTTTCTCTTGCGGCACCACGATCTCGTAACCATCCTCGCCGGTGTAGCCGGTGGTGGCGATAAAGAGATCGCCAGCCTGCACGCCAAAGAAGGGCTTCATCCCCACCACGGCAGTGCGCTGGGCGGCGCTCAGCACGGTAGCTACCTTGAGCTTGGCGTTGGGCCCCTGCACCGCGATCATTGCAAGCTCCGGACGCTCGGTCACGGTGACATCGAAATCGATGGCGTGATGGCGGATCCAGGCCAGGTCCTTCTCGCGGGTGGCGGAGTTGACCACCAGCCGGTAGAAGGTATCGGTCAGGTAATAGGTGATGAGGTCATCGATCACGCCGCCTTCCGGGTTGAGCATGCCGCTGTAGAGGGCCTTGCCGGAGACAGTGAGTTTGGCCACGTCGTTGGCCAGCAGGTGTTGCAGAAAGGCTTTGACCCGTTCGCCGGTCAAATCGACGATGGTCATGTGGGAGACATCGAACATGCCGGCATCGCTGCGCACCGCGTGGTGCTCTTCCAGCTGGGAGCCGTAGTTGATGGGCATCTCCCAACCGTGGAAGTCCACCATCTTGGCGCCGGCTTCCAAGTGTTTGGGATGCAGTACTGTAGTCTGGATCATCGCATTCTTTCCTTAGCAAAAAGCCTTTTCGCTTCAGCGACAGCCCTTGCGATCCGCATCTTCACCCCGGCAGCGCTGCGCCGCAGCGGGAACACTATCGGATCACAGGGTGTGGCTCGCTCCTGCCCTTGCCAGGCAAGAGGGATTCCTTGAACGGAGCGGATTATATGACAAGCCGTCGAGCGTGCCGCTCAAAAAAAACTAATCCCCTCCCCGTAAACTGACTCAAGACACTAAGATAAATGGCGCGATAAAAACAGCCTCAAGCGCTCATACCCGAGATTAAATTTTGATTTTTACCGTTTCGTCACAATTTGCAGAAAAACGTTTCGCCACACACCAAAATTAAAGGCTGATGCCCAAAATGGGGCATCAGCCTTGTCGGATTACTTTTATTGCCAAAAACGGTCAGTAATATTAGTTTTTTTCACCTTTTAGCCGGGCGGGTGCAGGTGTAACAGCCGCCACAATCCCGTCAAGACGGGCCAGTGCCGGCAATTCACCCTCTAGCCCCATGGCCGCACGGATCACCCCCTCCTTGAACGGGGTCAGCAGGTTGGCCGCGCGCAATCCCACGCCCCGCACCAGCTTCTTGAGCGGGTTGGCGCCACTGAACAGCCGCTTTAGCCCCTCCATCGCCGCCAGCATGCGAGCCGCTTCGCTCTTGCGCCAGCGCTCGTAGCTGCGCAGGTTGGCGAGCAGACCGATATCTTCGCCCGTGGCATGGTTTTGCAGGATCTGCTCGGCCAGCGCAGCCGCATCGAGCAGGCCGAGGTTGACCCCCTGCCCTGCCAGCGGATGAATGGTGTGGGCGGCATCCCCCACCAGCACCAGCCGCTCGCGGGCAAAGTCGCGGGCATAGCGGGCGGTGAGCGGAATCGCGCTGCGCGGCCCTTCCACCTTGCACAGACCGAGGCGGGCATCGAAGGCGGTGGTGAGCTGGCGGTTGAACTGCTCGTCGTCACAGGCGCAGAGCGCCTCGGCGCGGGCCGCAGGCAGCGACCAGACGATGGAGCATAGGTTCTCCTGCCACAGCGGCAAAAAGGCGAGCGGGCCATCCGGGGTGAAGATCTGGCGTGCCACCGCCTCGTGGGGCTCGGCACAGCGCACCGTTGCCACCAGCGCGTGGTGGCCGTAATCCCAACTGGTAAGGGGAATGTCGGCCTGACGGCGCACCCAGGAGTGGGCACCATCGGCAGCCACCACCAGCTTGGCCGAGATGGCCTGACCATCTTCAAGGAGCAGCAGGGCGCCCGCCGGGCCACTCTGCAGACTCTTGGCTCTGGCGGGGGTCAGCAACTGGATATTGCTGGCACCGGCAATAGCATCAAGCAGCGCAAGCTGGATCACCCGGTTCTCGACGATATGACCAAGCGAGGGCTGGCGCAGGCTGGCCGCATCAAAATCGATATGGCCGAAACTGTCCTGCTCCCACACCGCCATCTTGTCGTAGGCCTGCAGGCGACGTGCTGCAATACCTTCCCAGGCGCCGACATGGCGCAGGATCTGCTGGCTGGCGAGGCTCAGGGCGCTGACCCGGTTATCGGCCACCTCCCCCAGCTGCGGATCGGGTAGTTGCCCCTCGACCACCACCACCTTGAGGGCGCTCTCCTTGAGGGCAGCGGCAAGCCCGAGGCCCACCATGCCACCACCGACAATCACCACATCGACACTTTGCATCTGCATCATCTCATCCTTTCATGGCTGGCTACCGGCCAGCAGAGGGAGACGCGTGGCCTCCCCGTTTGCAACTGTTGGACTCTTCGCTGGACTCTTTGTTGAACTCTGGCGATTCGCTGCCGCGCTTATTTATTGCTGCAGATTGTTGCTACAAAGGTCAGCAACGAACCCCAGAGTACGGGCAGCGAGGGGTGCCTTGAGACAAGGCAGGCGCCCCATCAGGGAGAGCGCCAGATTGCGTCCGGCCACCAGCGGATCGTGGCTGTTGGAGAAGAGCTGAGCCAGCGAAGAGGTGAGCCACACGGTCTGCTCCTGATCGCGCTGACGCTGCTGCCAGTAACCGCTCAGCACCTTGAAGCTGCCGATATTCTCGCCCTCTGCCAGCGCCTTGGCCACCGCCCCGGTGAGCAAGTCGAGATCCCGCATCCCGAGATTAAACCCCTGACCGGCGATGGGGTGCAGGGCATGAGCTGCATTGCCCACCAGCACGGTGCGCTGGGCCAGCGGGTAGTCACAGGCGGTCAGGATCAGCGGATAGACGTTGCGCACGCCACATCGCTCGAAGCGACCGAGCCGCCAGCCAAAGGCCTGCTGCAAAAGGGTAAGGAAGGCTGCATCATCGAGCGCCATCAGCTCATCCACCTCGTCCCGTCTGACACTCCACACCAGCGAAGAGAGGCCGTCCTGCATCGGCAGCAGCGCCAACGGCCCGCTCTCGGTAAAGCGCTCGAATGCACGGCCCACCGGATCCTGCTGTGTTTTAACGGTGGCGATGATGGCGCTCTGCTCATAGTCATGACGGCTCACCGGCAGCTTTAACTGTTGGCGCACGAAGGAGTTGCCCCCGTCAGCCGCCACCAGCAGGCGGGTATCAATCTGTTCACCGCTCTCAAGGGTAAGGGTCACCCCCTCCTCCCGCGGCACGACCTCGCGCAATTTGGCCGGACAGATCACCTTGATGTGCGGGATGGCCGCCATCGCCCGCTGCAACTCGCCACCCGCCGCCGCCAACTCGATCACCTGACCGAGCGCAGGCAGCCCATACTCAACCGCCGAGAGGCGAGTCTGACCGCTGTGGCCACGATCCGAGACATGGATCTGGGTAATGGGGGCGCAGTGGGGCGCAAACAGCGGCCAGAGCCCACGCCGCTCAAGGGCTTCGCAGGTACCGGCCGAGAGCGCAATGGCGCGCGCATCAAAACCGGGGTGGGCAGGGGTTGCGGATGGTTGCGCCTCGGGGGCACTGGCCTCCAGCAGCAGGATGTCGAGGGGCGAGCCGTCCGGCTTGCGCAGGGCCGCCAGCGAGAGGGCCAACACGGCACCACTCATTCCACCACCGACCAGCGTCACATCGACCTGTCGCACATCAGATTGGGGCATAAGCAGAGAGGGAGAAGTGAAAAACGTGGCCTCATGCTACCACAAAGGCGACCGGCGGATGTGCGCTTGAGGGCAAAAAAGCGGTTATGGCTCACAGGGTTAGCCAGAATATGGCCGACAAAAAGAGCGCCTGTTGGCGCTCTTGCAAGAGGAGGCAGGCTTGCCTGCAACAATCTATCAGTGCAGGGTCGGCGGCGCGCTCGGAGTATCGGGGCGCTTGCCAAACTCTTCGAAGGCCATCATGACCCCCAGCTTGACGTGTTCGTAGAGCACCAGGAAGGAGGCTTCGTTCTCATCATCTTCCTGATCGAACTCGGCAGAGACCTGAGTGATGCTGGCGATATCCTGGATCATCTCCTGCAGCTCTTCCGACGCACGCGACAGCTCCTGCTGCACCACACCGAAACCGGCCAGAAACGCCTGTGACCAGTCCACCAGCGCATCGATCCGCTCATCGAGGGGAGCGTCATCGCTTGGCAACAGCAGTTCAACCCCTTTTTGGGCCATCAGGCTCTCGACCACATTGTGGTAAAGATCGGTCATCACCTGGCGCACCGGGGCTGGCAGACCGAAACCGTCGTTCACCAAATCGTTGAAATGGGGGACCCAGCTCTTCTCATCCAGTGCCACACCACCACACACCAGACCGCAGATCACACCATGGGCCTCGACTGCACTGGCCATCAGCTCATGCTGCTCCATGATGTCGGCCACAGCCGCATATTTAAGGGGGTTTGTTTTGCTCATAGAGGATCCGCTCAAAGTTCAGGCAAATTTGCAGAATTAATGGTCAGGATCCTAGCATTCTCCCTCTTCCAGAGCCAGCAAGGCCTTGAAACTTATGTATCTGCGCTATATAGTCCCGCCCAGTTGTCCACGTGGATAAAGGCGGAAATCAGCTCCGCCGTATTGAGGAAGGCATGAGCACAGAGGCCGTAGAAATCGTCATTTTGGGACGTCCCTACAAGGTATCCTGTCCCCTGGGACAGCAGGATGCCCTGCGCCAGGCCGCCGACCAGCTGACCGATAAATTGATCGACCTGCGTCAACGCTCCAAAGTCTCCAGTAACGAGCAATTGGCGGTCATGGCGGCGCTTAATTTCTGCCATGAGCTCTGTCTTGAAAAAGAGAAGAACCACCAATACTCTGAGACCATGGACAAGCGGATCAAAATGCTGCAGCGCACCATCGAAGCAGCCTTGATTGAACACGGTCAATATGGCGATTCCAGCGAAGAGGGGCAGCAGCCCTAATCGCAAACTGTTTTGAAATACCCTGGGGTGTTTGTCAGCCGGTTCAAGTCCCCGAGCCGATATTCATACCAAACAGGGGTTCTGCCTTCTGGCTATTGCGCATGCTCGGCACGACCGAGAAGCCTGCGGCCAGATCCGAACCCCGCCTTGAACCGACGGTTCAAGGGCCCAAACCGGCAACGGCATCTCCGGGGTTCCAACTGCAAAAAGCCCGTCACTCATGTGACGGGCTTTTTCTTTTCCTGCTTGTCCATGCCAGCCGGCCCCCCCTGCCCAGCACACCAGAAAAATGCCCCGGATGAACAGTTCATCCGGGGCATCACGGCATTCACTGTGCAGGCTGTGTTAGTGCTGCCAGCCGCGTTATTCCGTTTATTTGACCAGCAACAGGTCCTCCGGCTGGCGGGAGGCTGTCACCAGCACCGGAATGGACTTGGAGGTCGGCGTAAACGAGCCGGCGCCGATACTGTCGATGGGCACCAGCGGGTTGGTCTCGGGATAGTAGGCCGCGATGTTGCCACGCGGGATCTCGTAGATCACCACCACAAAACCAGTCACGCTGCGCTCGCGCCCATCGTTGCAGATGGCCGCCATATCGACCTTGTCCCCTTCGGCAAAGCCAAGCTGGCGAGCATCCGCCTCGTTCATGAACACCACGTTGCGCTGGCCCTTGATGCCGCGATAGCGGTCATCCATACCGTAGATGGTGGTGTTGTACTGATCGTGAGAGCGCAGGCTCTGCAGCAGCAGTACCGGCTGATCCGCCATCTGCTCGGCATGGCGGGTACACTCCGGCAACACTGATTGCGGCAGGGTGCTGGCACGAAACTCGGCCTGGCCGCTGGCGGTATTCCAGGTCAATAGCGCCGCGGAGTTATCGAGATGAAAACCGCACGGCTGCTGGATGCGGGTATTGAAATCGGCAAAGCCGGCGATGGTCTGCTCGATAAGATCGCGAATACGAGCATAGTCATCGCGCAGAGCCAGCCAGTCGACCCGCTCGCTGCCAAGGGTGGCATGAGCCATCCGCGCGACTATGTCGGTCTCGGAGAGGCAGAGGGGCGATACCGGCTCGGCTGCACCGGTCGAAGCGTGCACCATGCTGAAGGTGTCCTCCACCGTGATCTTCTGGTTGCCCGTGCGCTGGATATCGAGCTCGGTGCGACCAAGGCAGGGCAGGAGCAGCGCAGCCTTGCCCACCTGCAGATGGCTGCGGTTGAGCTTGGTGCTGATCTGCACGTTGAGCTCGGCCTTTTTCATCGCCCCGTAGGTGAAGTCGGTATCGGGCGCCGCTGCCGCCAGGTTGCCGCCCAAACAGATGAGCACCTTGCTCTTGCCCTCGTCCAGCGCCTTGAGCGCTTCGTACACGTTGTGACCGCGGGCCCGCGGCAGGCTTACCTGCAAGTGACGCTCGAGCCGCTCGATAAAGGCAGCGGTCGGCTTTTCGTTGATCCCCATGGTGCGGTTGCCCTGCACGTTGCTGTGGCCCCGTACCGGACAGAGCCCCGCTCCCGGCTTGCCAATCTGGCCGCGCATCAGGTGCAGGTTGACGATTTCACGGATGGTATCGACCGAGTGCAGATGCTGGGTCACCCCCATGGCCCAGCAGCTGATGATGCGCTGGCTGGCGGCAAAGACCCGGGCTGCCTGCACGATGTCGGCCCGAGTCAGGCCGGATTGCTGCTCAATCGCCGCCCAGTCGGTGGCACGCACCTGCGCCTCGTACTCGGCAAAGTGGCGGGTGTGGCGGGCGATAAAGTCGCGATCTACCACCTCTGGCGCCTCTTCCAGGATGTACTTGGCCATGCCGCGGATGGCGGCCATGTCGCCACCCAGTTTCGGCGTCAGGTACTGGTGGCTGATGGTGGTGGCCGCCGGGGTTAACAGCTCGAGCGGGCTCTGCGGGCTGGCGAAGCGCTCGAGGGCCACCTCTTTCAAGTTGTTGAAGCTGACGATCTTGCAGCCGCCGCGCGCCGCCTGGCGCAGGGCATTCATCATGCGTGGGTGGTTGGTACCCGGATTCTGGCCATAGACGAACACCGCATCGGCCTGGTCGAAGTCATCCAGCACCACAGTCCCCTTGCCGATGCCGACCGACTGGATCAGCGCCACCCCGCTCGCCTCGTGGCACATGTTGGAGCAGTCGGGGAAGTTGTTGGTACCAAACAGGCGGCCAAACAGCTGATAAAGATAAGAAGCTTCGTTGCTGGCACGCCCCGAGGTGTAGAACTCAACCTCGTCCGGGCTATTCAGCCCCTTGAGGGTGTCGGCGATCAGGGTGAAGGCGTCGTCCCAGCTCACCGGCTCATAGTGATCGGTCGCCGGGTTGTAGCGCATCGGCTCAGTCAGCCGCCCCTGATACTCGAGCCAGTAGTCGCTCTGGGTAGCCAGCTGGCGCACCGAGTGGGCGGCGAAAAACTCGGCCCCCACCGTCTTTCCGGTAGACTCCCAGGCCACCGCCTTGGCGCCGTTTTCACAAAACTGGAAGGTGCCGTGGTCGTTGTCACCCCAGGCACACCCCGGGCAGTCGAAACCGTCGGTCTGGTTGACCCGCAGCAGGTTCTTGATGTTCTGACGGGTCTTCTGGCTGCGCAGCACCTGTTTCATGGTGGATTGCAGGGACGAAAAACCGCCGGCTTTGGCGGGCTTTTCAATATGACTCATGGCACTCTCCGATGGGATCCGCCGGGCGATAGCTCGAATAGCTGACCGGGGCATCAAACTTGGGAATATGAACGACGTTGAGGTTGTATTTGAGGGCCAGCCTGACCGCCAGCTGGCTGGGCGATGCCAGACAGATAAGATGACGGGCGCCGAAGCGGGCGGCTTTTTGCACCAGCTCGCTGCCGCAGCGGCTGGTCACCACCAGGGTGTCGCACGCACTTTGCTGACGCAGCAGCAGGCCGATCAGCTTGTCGAGGGCATTGTGGCGCCCGATATCTTCCCGGCAGTGGAGGATCCGCCCCTCGGCATCCAGCGCCAGCGCCGCATGCAGGGCGCCGTGCTGCTGTCCCTTGAGCTGCCACTGGGCGATCTGCGCACGCAGCCCCGCCAGCAAGGCCCCATCCAGCGGTGGCGTCAGCGGCAACACCGACAGTGCGGGCAGCGCCTGCTCCACCGCCGCCACGCCGCAGATACCGCAACCGGTCGCCCCGGTCAGCCGGCGCTTGTGCTCGGCCAAAGCAGCCAGGGAGCGGTTGGCGATGGTCACATCCAGCACAATACCCTGTTCGGCTGGCGCGACCTGGATGTCGTGGACTTCGTGGTTATGCCGGATGATCCCCTCGCCAAACAGGAAACCGACGGCAAAATCGTCGAGATCGTCCGGGGTCGCCATCATCACCGCATGGTTGATGCCATTGATGTTGATGGCGACGGCTACCTCTTCCACCAGATGATCCAGTGACGGCAAGTTGGCGGGGGTTGCGACAGGAGAATGGACAGGCATGCAGGTTGGCCTAAAAATGCAAACTGCATTCAAGTTTAGAGAGGCGACTGACGCAAAACCAATGAAATAAATCTATATCCTGATAGAGTTGTTCTATCAAAGATGTTTTTTCAATTGATTAATTCTTCAATAGCCGGTTCCACTGCCTCCACTACAACCAGATGAACATCAAGCAACTTCACTACTTTCACGAGCTGGCCAAACACCGGCATTTTGCCAAAGCGGCCAAAGCCTGCCACATCACCCAACCCACCCTCTCGGCCAGTATCACTGCGCTGGAAAAGAGTGTCGGCACCGATCTGGTAGTACGCACCAGCCAGTTTGTCGCCCTGACCGAGGCTGGCGAGCTGGTACGCCAGTATGCCGAACGGATGTTGCTGGAACAGGAGGCGCTCAAGCAGGAGCTGGCGCTGTTTCAGGGGGAACTCTCCGGCACCCTGCGCATCGGCATCGTGCCCCAGTCCAATCTCGACATCATGCCGTTTATCGCCCGCTGCAAGCAGCGCTATCCCGACATCGTTATCCGCCTGTCGGTGCTCAGTAACGAAGCGCTGCTGTCACAGCTGGAGCTGCATCAGTGCGATATCGGACTGGGATTTGATGAACCCGCCGGCGGAGCTGGCCGGCGCGCCTTTCATGTCTACCCGCAAGGCGCCAACCAGATGGCAGTGCTGATGAACCGTGACGAAGCGGATCAATACACGCACAGCGGCGACATTGCGCTTGCTGAACTGCAACAACATCCGTTGGTGCTGCCCAGCCGCACTATGCAATTTCGCCAATATCTGGATCGCGCCGCCGAGCAGGTGGGGACCTCGCTCAACGTGGTACTGGAGACCGACTCGCTGTTCCATCTGGTCAGCGCCGTACGCCACCGGCTGGGCTGGGCCATCGTCAGCGCAGGCCTCGCCCGCTCTGCCAGCAAGCTCTCGGATCTTGTCTGCCTACCGCTCGCTCCGCTGGAGAATATCGGCCATACCGCCTTTCTGACACGCCAGCAGAGCATCACCCCCGCCATGCGCGCCTTTCTTGAACTGGTGGCCGAGGGTGAACCGGCAAACGCGCCTTGACGCAGGCCGAGCGGTAAACCGCATCCGGTTCTGGCAAAGAAAAAGCCCGCCAGAAGGCGGGCTTTCAAAGAGCAAGCGCGGGCATCAAATCGCCATCTGCTCGTGCGGCGAGCCGTGGTGGCGCAGCCAGACAAAACTCAGCGCCACGATCAGCACCATCAGGGTCATGATGGCCCCCAGAGTCACCTGACCGGTCATCGGGAAACCGGCCGCCAGCAGGGTCACCACACCGGCCCCCAGATTCTGCATCCCGCCGAGAATGGCACCCGCGGTGCCGGCCTGCCCCGGGAAGGGCTCGATGGCACAGGAAGTGGCGGTCGGGTAGAGAATGCCGCTACCGATGAAGTAGACGGCCGCACCACCAACCAGCGAGGCGGCACTCACCACCCCGAACAGCCCCGGTACCAGAATGATGAGAGAGCCAAGCGCCAGAAAGGCGATGCCAAGACGCATCAGTTTGCCCTGAGTCAAACGAAAACTCAGCTTGGCAGAGAGCCAGGCACCGAACAGATAGCCGGGCAGCGGCAGCACGAACAACACACTCACGGTACGGGCACTCAGTTTCAGCACATCGCCCAGCAGCACACCGGCCGCAGCCTCGAACACAGCCAGACCGGCAAAGGTCGCCATCAGGCAGAGCAGATTGCCCTGAAACTTGGGGTTGCCCAGCACATGGCGATAGGCAGCACCGACGCGCAGCGGCTGACGAGCTGCGGCAGGCAGAGTTTCACCAAACCAGGCCATGATCGCCAAGGTTGCTACGGCACCAAAACCGAACAGGAACCAGTAACCGGCGCGCCAGTTGAACAGCTCGGTCAGCCAGCCACCCAGCACCGGCGCCAGCAGCGGGGAGAAGATCACCCCCATGCTCACCAGACTGTTGGCGCGGTTGAGCTCGGCGCCGTTGTAGCGATCGCGCATCACGGTGCGGCTCATGGCGCCACCGGCACCGGTACCCAGCCCTTGAATAAAGCTGCCCACCAGCAGGGCGGCAAAATGGGGGATGACCTGAATGATCAGGGTGCCCACCAGAAACACCATCATGCCGACGATCAGCACCGGACGACGACCGATGCGATCCGACAGCGGCCCGTAGACAAACTGGGAGAGGCCATAGGGGATCAGGTAACAGGCCATCACCGCCTGCAACTGACCCGAGGCCACATTGAAGTCCCCCGCCATCATGGGAATGGAGGGGACATAGAGGGTCTGGGTCATCTGGCCCACAGCGACCATCAGAATGGTCAGTAAAAACAAAGGATAAAAACTGTGCCGATCCATATCAGTCCCAAAAAATCGAAAAAATGCTGCCGCCCTCTGGCACAAAATGGCCCAGAGGAATCTGATCACAGAGGCTGTGATGCAATCAAAAACAGTGTTGGAAACAGTAGGCGGGGAGCCCGCCAGACCACCGCACAGGACGCTTGGTGGTATGGGGCATCATAGTGATTCAGCTCACAGAAAACGAACGAATCTTTATAATCGGCTTGCCTTAGTTTTTCTAATATTACGGGGCTTTACGCCCCGTCTGCGGTTCAAAATCAACGTGTTACCATCTGCTGCGCCTGCTTGATCAGCTCATCCGGCTGCTCTTTGCGCGGCGGTATGGTGATCCCCTTCTGGCAGGCAGGCTTCTCGGCCATCCGATCCATCCAGGCTTGCAGATGGGGTAACCCCTCGATGGAGATGCCGCTCCAGTCATAAATTCGCACCCAGGGCCAGGTGGCGATATCGGCGATGCTGTACTCGTGCGCCAGATATTCGTGATGAGCCAGATGGCTGTCGAGCACCTCGAACAGGCGACGCCCCTCCTTCTGATAGCGTTCGATGGCGGCGGGGATCTTCTCGGGGAAGTAGCGATAGAAGACATTGGCCTGCCCCATCATGGGCCCTACCCCACCCATCTGGAACATCAGCCACTGAATGGCCTGAGAGCGGCGTTTGAGATCCGCCGGCAACAATTTGCCCGTCTTCTCCGCCAGATAGATAAGGATGGCGCCCGACTCGAACACAGCGAAATCGTCGTTATCCCGATCGACAATAGCCGGAATACGGCCGTTGGGGTTGATGGCGAGAAACTCGGGCTTCTTCTGATCCAGTGCCGACAAATCGAGGGAAATGACCCGATAGGGCAATCCCAGCTCTTCCAGTGCAATGGCCACCTTGAAGCCATTGGGTGTTGCGGCGGTATAAAAGTCGATCATCCTTCACTCCTTGCTGATGTAGTCACATTCAAAACTGAGCATCCTGATGCCCACTCTTTCACCAGATATGGTTTTACCATAAAGAGTACGGCGCGCTATCTGCCAGTGATGACAGATAGCGCGCCGCTTGCATAGCTTGCCGGGGAAATCAGTTCAAGACGACGGCCGACTTGCGCTGACGCAGCAGGATAAGACGAGAGAGCAGCGGGAAGTAGGATTCCAGCTTGCGCAGCAGCACCCGGCTACACGAGGGGTCTGCCAGCTCTGACTCCTCCAGCACAATGCCGTTGGAGACAAAGTAGAAACGGGGGTCGCGCACATCGGGGCCGCAGATGGAGAGATCCGTGTCCCCCTTGCGGATCAACAGCGGCAGTACTGGCAATCCGATGGCATCGTCTTCGCCACGGATAAACCCAGCATCCTGCCAAGGGGTATCGCCATCGATCAGCAAGATCGCCGCTTCGGCCTTGGCCGGTTGCCACTCGGTCAGTGGCGTCACGCTGATGTGGGCAAAATGGTCACCATACTCGGGTGATGACCGCAAAATGGCCAGCAGACCTTCACTGGCGCCTGACACGTTTTGACTCACTAATGACAAATTCATGGCTCATATCCCTATGCTCATGGCAGCCAGTATCCGGCTGCTGCCATAAGACTAGCGCAGATTAGGGCTATATTGGAGCCGTCAGATCTGGCAGTCGCAATCAATTGGTCGTATGGGGATAACAGTTGCCATCGCACAAAATACTGGTATCATACCGCGTCCTTTTATCCCCCGTTCTTTAACATCCAGTGGTGAACCTATGCATCCGATGCTGAATATCGCCGTGCGCGCTGCGCGCAACGCCGGTCAAGTTGTAGTAAAAGCCTTCTCCCAGCCCGAGAACATTGAGGCTATCCAAAAAGGCAGCAATGACTTCGTGACCAACGTTGACCGTGAAGCTGAAGCGGCCATCATTCACACCATCAAAAAATCTTACCCGGAACACAGCATCGTCGCTGAAGAGTCTGGTGAGATTGCCGGTACTAATCCGGACTACCAATGGATCATTGACCCACTGGATGGCACGACCAACCTGGTCAAAGGCATTCCGCACTTTGCCGTCTCCATCGCCCTGCGCGTCAAGGGCAAGACTGAACAAGCCGTTGTTTACGATCCGATCCGTGACGAGCTGTTTACTGCTACCCGTGGTAGCGGCGCCCAGCTGAACGGCTACCGCATTCGTGTCGGCAAGGCCAAAGAACTGGCTGGTACCGTGCTGGCGACCGGTTTCCCGTTCAAACAGAAGCATCACATCGAGCCTTACCTGAAGATGTTCCAGAGCATGTTCATCGAATGTGCCGACATCCGTCGCTCCGGCTCTGCCGCACTGGATCTGGCCTACGTGGCTGCCGGTCGTGTCGACGGTTTCTGGGAAATCGGCCTGAAACCCTGGGACACCGCTGCCGGTGAGCTGCTGGCAAAAGAAGCCGGCGCCATCGTCACCGACTTCGTTGGTGGCCACAACTACGAAAACTCCGGCAACATCGTGGTTGCCAACCCGCGCGTCCTGAAAGAGATGCTGGGTAAGATCCGCGAAGAGCTGCCGGAGTCTCTGGCCAAATAAGCCAGCCTTCGAGCAGACAGATAAAAAAACCGGCGCAAGCCGGTTTTTTTTATTGCTGCGATATGCCCCGTCAGAGCATTCCAACTAACTGCTTATGCTCTTCTTCCCCGTAGCGCACGCCCCAACAGCTCACCCCGTTCGCATCCCCAAAACCGTGCGGCGCCCTTCTCTCGTTAGCAAATACGCCTTAACCAACCTTTTTGAATATCACCGTACACAGGCCGGGATAAGCACCTGGCCTCCTGTTTGCCCTGACCTTCATCCTCTTGTTGCGAAGAACCCCGACCATCAGGCCTCGTACCCATCGCCAGATAAAAAAACACCCGGCACATGGCCGGGTGTCGTGAGGGCATGCAAAGCGCCCCGACTTTTATGAATGAAGAGGCTGGCGTACACCAGCCCCTTTATCAGGCGAGGCGGAAGCGACCGATAGTCTGCTTCAGACCCACCGCCAGCTGGCTCAGCTCCAGACAGGCACGGGCAGTATGATCGGCGCCCAGAGCCACCTCGTTGGCGGACTCGTTGATCCGCTCGACGTTGCGGCCCAGCTCATCGGAAACCGCATCCTGCTCGCCGCAGGCGCTGGCAATCTGGATCGCCATGTCGGCAATCTGGGCGACCGCCTCTTCAATCTGCTGGATGCCGTTGCTGGTCTGCTCGCTCTGATCCACACACTGGCGGATCATCTCGCAGCTCTGGCCAGTCACCTCTTTGGCCTGATTGGCGCGCGCCTGCAGGGTTTCGATGATGGCCACGATCTCGCCAGTCGAGGCTTGGGTACGACCCGCCAGAGTGCGTACTTCGTCGGCCACCACGGCAAAGCCACGACCTTGCTCGCCGGCGCGGGCTGCTTCGATAGCCGCATTGAGGGCCAGCAGATTGGTCTGCTCGGCGATGCCGCGGATCACATCCACCACCACGTTGATCTGGGCAGATTCACGCTCCAGCTCGGTCACCAGCGTACCGGCCTGCTCGATCTCCTCGGCAACCCGGGTGATGGCCACCAGCGAGCGCTGCACATCCTGATTGCCACTGCGAGCCAGCGCATTGGCTGAGCTGGCGGAGCTGGAGGCGGTTTCGGTATTGCCAGCCACATCGGCCACGGTGGCCTTCATCTGGGTCATGGCGGTCGCCACCAGCGAGATCTCCTGCTGCTGACTCTGAATACCCTTGGCAGACTGCTCGGAGACGGCGCTCACCTCCTCGATGGCAGTGCCAAGCTGGGTGACCGCAGCCACCACCTCTTCAATCAGACCACGCAGGTTGTCCTGCATCTTGAGAGAGGCTTTGGCCAGCATGCCCAGCTCGTCGCGGCCGATGTGCTGACGCTCCAGCTGATGGGTCAGATCGCCGGCGGCAATGGCATTGGCCTGAGCCACTACGGCTTGCAGCGGCAGGCAGATCTGGCGAGTCAGGAACCAGGTCATCACCACCATGAACACCAGCAGGGCGCCGATGCTCACCATGGCGAAGGTGGTCACCATGCTGACGCTGCCAAGCAGACTGCCACGGTTCTCTTTGACGAAACCGAGGTTCACCTGGATCAGCGAGTTGACCGCCTGCTCCAGCGCCCCGAAGAGCGGGTTGGAAGCAAACAGCTGGGTTTTGGCCTGATCATGCTGACCCTGCACCAGCAGCATATCAAACTCGTTTACCGAACGTTGATAAGTGAGCCACTGTTGTTTGGCCTGGTTAAACACCTGGCGCTCGTTGTCGGCCCCTACGGTCGCCTCGTAGGCACGAAATGCCTCGTCAACCTTGCGAATATTCTCCTGAATACGGCCACGACGGGCCTGCAGGTCGGCAGCATCATCCACCATCAGCAGGGCAAACTGGGCCCGACGTACATAAGAGACGTCGTAGAGCAGGGTTTCGACCGAGAGCACGCTCGGCAATGTGGAGTCGGTAAAATTCAGCACCCGATCGCGCACGCCGCGCAATTCACTGGAGAGAAAAACACCGAAGACAACGTTGACTGCGGCAATGACCGCAAAAACCACGGCAATCTTTTTGCCGATGGAGAGATTCTTGTAAAACATGATTGGCTGTTGATCCTCAACTGCTGACAAGCAGGTAAACAGTAGCGATCACATCCGTATGAGCTGATCCCGGCCATTCCTGACGGGAGATGGAAGGTTGCGAAAGCGGGGGAAGGACGATTTCGCGAGGCGCGCACTCTATCACAATATCGCCTAATCCTTCACCAGATTTCACCAAATGAATGCAAGCTGATTTCCTTCACAACCCGACATTCATCACAAAATATTTATAGCGACCAAATCATTTCAAATAGTTAACCGATAAATGCAATCGAGGCAGTGGCATGGACAAGGGGCCATCAACTCGTTGTAATGACCAACATAATCCGATGGCGGAGCGCCATCCCCCTTCGTTGTAACCATTTGCTGTAACAAGAGGCCCTGTTTATGGATAACAGCTCGTATCTGCCCGCTTCAACCTGGTCTGCCCAGCTGCGTGAACAACTGCAGGCGCGGCCACTTACCGCCCTCGGTCTCTTTATCGCGCTGGCTGCCGTCTTGTTGCTGCTGTTGCAGAGTCTCATCATGCTCGCTACCGGCGAGGTGACCAGCGGCGTGCGCTACGGCCTCATCGGTGGTGCCGCCGGGTTTGCCGCCACCGCCATCGGCGCCCTGCCTGCCCTGTTTCTGCGCTCGGTACCGCAAAAGGTTGAGGACACCATGCTGGGCTTTGCCGCCGGTATGATGCTGGCGGCCAGTGCCTTCTCCCTGCTGCTGCCGGGGCTGGAGGCCGCCGAGGGGATTACCGGCAACGGCTTTAGCGCCGCCGCCGTGGTGGTGGTCGGCATGACCCTCGGGGTGCTGTTGATGCTGGGGCTGGATCAGTTCACCCCGCACGAGCATGACAAAACCGGCCCCTGCGGCCCCGGCCACGAGAGCTGCTCCCGGGTCTGGCTGTTCGTCTTTGCCATCGCCCTGCACAACCTGCCGGAGGGGATGGCCATCGGGGTGAGCTTCTCGCAGGGGGATATGTCGGTGGGGCTGCCACTTACCACTGCCATCGCACTGCAGGATATTCCGGAAGGACTGGCGGTGGCGCTAGCCATGTGCGCCGCCGGTTTTCGCCCCTCTGTCGCCGTGCTGGTTGCCATCGCCAGCGGCCTGCTCGAACCGGTTGGCGCCCTGCTCGGAGTCGGGCTTTCCAGCGGCCTTGCCATCGCCTACCCCATCGGACTTGGGCTCGCCGCCGGCGCCATGCTGTTTGTGGTCTCGCACGAGGTGATCCCGGAGACCCACCGCAACGGTCACCAGACCTATGCCACCCTCGGTCTGATGGCAGGCTTTGCCCTGATGATGACGCTCGACACCGCGCTCGGCTAAAGGCCCTCGCCCCTCCTCATCAATGCTTTTTGTCACCTGCGGCGCTCCCATATGGAGCGCCGCGCTTCATCTCTCCTTTCGCTTGCGCCTCTCGGCGCCGACGACATCTTTTGTTATGATCTACAGCAACTTAAATTCAGCCACACGGCTATCAAGACGAGGTCAGCAATGAAAGTAGGTATTATCGGCGCCATGGAGCAAGAAGTAGCCCTGCTGCGCAGCCAGATGAGCAACCCCACCACCCTGCAACTGGGCGGCTGCGAGTTCTATCAAGGGATGCTGGCAGGCAAAGAGGTGATCCTAACCCGCTCCGGTATCGGTAAGGTCGCCGCCAGCGTGGCCACCAGCCTGCTGCTGGAAAAATTCGCCCCCGACTGCGTCATCAATACCGGCTCTGCGGGCGGCTTTGCCCAGGATCTGCATATCGGTGATGTGGTGATCGCCAGCGAGATGCGTTTCCACGATGTCGACGTGACCGCCTTTGGTTACGAGATGGGCCAGATGGCGCAGCAACCCGCCGCCTTCCCCTGCGACGAGAAACTCATCGCGGTCGCTCAGGATTGCATCGCCGAGCAGGGCAAGCACCAGACCAAGGTCGGCCTTATCTGTACCGGCGATCAGTTCATGTGCAAACCGGACGCCATCTCCAAGGCTCGCACCGACTTCCCGCAGATGCTGGCGGTCGAGATGGAAGGTGCCGCCATCGGTCAAGTGTGCCACATGTTCAAAGTGCCCTATCTGGTGGTACGCGCCATGTCCGATATCGCCGGCAAGGAACAGGTTGAATCCTTCGATGCCTTCATCGAAGTGGCCGGCAAGCACTCCGCCGAAGTGATCATCAAGATGCTCGGCAAGCTGTGATCGAGACCGACTCGCTTGATTTGATGGCCGACGCCCTCCTCTCGACGACGGCGGCCACTCTGGTGGGGGCTGCCCTGCTGGAAACGGTGATCCCGTGGCCATCCCATCTGCGTCTTTCGGCCGTGACGCCCCTGCTGACCCGGCTGGGGCACAAGGTACACAGACCCGATGGTTCACCCGGCCAACAAATGCAGGCCGGACTGCTGGCAATGCTGGTAGTCTGGCTCCCCTGCGCTGCCGGGCTCTGGTCGCTGCGCAATCTGGCCCTGAGCGAGCCGATCTTCGACCTGCTGTTCCTGCTGCTGATGCTCGAGTCGCGCCCGCTGCGCGAGCTGGCGAGCGCCATCACTACCCTCGCCACACAGGAGACCCTGCCGCTGGCGAGATTGCAGGTGGCTCCCTGGCTCAAGCGGGAGACCGGCAAACTCTCGGCCATGGGGCTCGCCAAAGCAGTGACGGAGAGCTGCGTCCTGCGCCTGGTCAGCCAATGGGCTGGCCCGCTGCTGGGATATGCGCTGGCTGGCGTACAGGGCGCCCTGCTCTGGCGGCTGGTACAGCTGATGAATCAGAGCTGGAGTCGCAAAGATCCCGCCTTCGACCACTTTGGTCGCGCCGCCAGCGCCCTCTATCAGGGGCTCAATACCCCCGTCATCTTGCTGCTGGGGCTGCCACTGCTGGCAAGCCGCCTCAAGCAGGCTGCGCAGTTGCTGCGAAGTGGGGCGCTCTGGCCCTATCCCGCTATGGGAATGCTGCTCACTCTGCTGGTAGATAAGAGCCGGATCCGCCTTGGTGGCCCTCGCTACTATCAGGGGGCTCTCCAGCGCTGGCCAGTCATCGGCACGGGTGCTGAACCAGATAGCGAGACACCACGCAAAGCACTCAACATTCTGCAAGGGTGCGGCTGGGGCTGGTTGATACTGGCGCTGGTTGTCACTGTGGCGGGGTTATTTCATGGGTAGATGGTTGCGCTTGCCTATCTGGCTGCCCTGCGTGCTGGTTGCCTGGTTGCCCGGTGCCCTGCAGGCCGCAACGCCAATCCGGGTGGTGAGCGTTGTTCCTCACCTGACCGAACTGCTTTATGACATCGGTGCCGGCGACAAGCTGGTCGCCATCGACGATGCCTCCGACTATCCCCCCGAGGTCAAAACCAAGCCAAAGGTAGCGAATTATCGCAGCATCAACATCGAGGCGGTGCTGGCGCAAAAGCCGGATCTCATTCTCGGCTGGCGCTCGGCCCAGTCACGAATGCTGGCCCCTCTGGCACAGCTCGGGATCCCGATCTTCTACTCGGAGCCTACCGATTTTGCCTCGCTGGCGACCGAGATGCGGGCGCTGGGAAAATTACTGGGTGTGGAGAAGAGTGCCAACGAAGCCGCCGATCGCTATCTGGCGCGCCTGCATACCCTGCAACAGCGCTATGGCCAACCAACCGGCGTCAAGGTGTTCTACCAACTCTGGTACCCGCCGCTCACCAGCGTGAGCGGCAACGCCTGGCCCGCTCAGGCCATCGAGCTCTGCGGCGGAGTCAACGTCATGAGCAACGCCAGAACGCCCTATCCTCAGGTGAATATTGAACAGGTCATCAGAGCCAACCCAGCGCTGATCCTGGCCGGGAGTCAAGATCCTGACACCCTGCGTCACTGGCAGCAGTGGCCAAACCTTGATGCGGTGAAACATCACCGACTGATGCTGGTCAACTCCGATGAGCTGCACCGATTCACCCCAAGAGCCCTCAATGCGGTGGAAGATATATGCAGGGCGATCAGAAAATAACAAAAGCCAAAGAGACCAAGACCTGAGTGATGCCCTTGGCTTTAAAACCGTTTTTATGAATTGATCACACTCTTTACAGAAAAAGCTGGTACTTTATTTGCTAGCATATGATTCATCTACTGTTTTTGAGACGAGATGCCCACAATGTTCAACGATAAAACGCTACTCATAACTGGTGGCACTGGCTCGTTTGGCCAGCGATTGGTCAAGACAGTACTGGAACGTTATAAACCCAAACGCCTTATCATCTATTCTCGCGACGAGCTGAAACAGTTCGAGATGCAGCAAGAGCTCAACGACCCCTGCATGCGTTATTTCATTGGGGATGTCAGAGACGCCAACCGCCTTACCATGGCGATGCGTGGCGTGGATTACGTGGTTCATGCTGCCGCACTCAAGCAGGTGCCTGCCGCTGAATACAACCCCATGGAGTGCATCAAAACCAATATCCATGGTGCTGAGAACGTCATCCAGGCAGCATTGCTCAATCAAGTCAAAAAGGTTATCGCCCTCTCAACTGACAAAGCCGCCAACCCGATCAATCTCTATGGCGCTACCAAGCTGGCATCAGACAAACTCTTCGTGGCTGCCAACAACATTGCGGGTCAAGATCCAACCCGTTTTGCAGTCGTTCGGTACGGCAACGTTGTGGGCTCTCGTGGTTCTGTTGTTCCCTTCTTCCAAAAGCTGATTGATCAGGGTATTAATGCCTTGCCCATCACCCATGAAGAGATGACTCGTTTCTGGATCACCTTGCAACAAGGGGTGGATTTCGTTCTGGATAATTTTGGGCGGATGAAGGGGGGGGAAATATTCGTTCCCAAATTGCCATCTGTTCGCATCACAGATTTGGCCAGTGCCATGGCACCAAACCTGCCACACAAGATCATCGGCATTCGCCCAGGAGAGAAGCTCCATGAAGTGATGTGCCCTGCCGATGACTCTTACCACACCTTCGAGTTCGATAACTTTTTTGTGATCGGTCCAACCATCAACTTCAATAATCGCAACAACGACTTCTCCAAGACAGCTGCGGGCGAAAAAGGAAAGATGGTCGAGCAGGGATTTGAATACAACTCTCGAAGCAATCCTGACTTTTTCTCCATTGAACAACTACAGAAGATGAACCAGAGCAAGGTAGCAGAATGATCCCCTACGGCCGTCAATCTATCAGCCAGGCAGATATCGATGCTGTCGTGGAAGTTCTCAAGTCCGACTTCCTGACCCAAGGGCCAGTCGTTCCACGCTTCGAGCAAGCGGTTGCCGACTACTGTGGAGCTAAATTTGGGGTGGCGGTCAATTCAGGTACTGCTGCACTCCATATCGCCTGTCTGGCGCTGGGCGTCGGCCACGGGGATTGGGTCTGGACATCGCCCATCAGCTTCGTTGCATCCGCCAACTGTGCTCTCTATTGCGGTGCACAAGTCGACTTCGTCGACATTGAGCCCGATACAGGGAACATGTGCGCAGTGGAGCTGGAGAGGAAACTGATTGCCGCCAAGGCGGAAGGAAAACTACCCAAGGTGGTCATACCGGTGCACTTTGCCGGCCTCCCCTGCGATATGAAAGAGATCCATCGGTTGGGGCAAGAGTATGGTTTTCGGATCATCGAGGATGCCTGTCACGCCCTAGGGGCTCGCTATCACGATGAACCCACCGGCAACGGCCGCTACAGCGACATCACCGTCTTCAGCTTCCACCCGGTGAAGATCATCACCACCGGTGAAGGGGGAATGGCCATGACCAACGACCCCAAGCTTGCAAAGACAATGCGTATGCTCCGCAGCCACGGCATCACTCGCGAACAGGAAGACTTCATCAATGAACCGGATGGCCCTTGGTACTATGAGCAGCAGATGCTCGGCTTCAACTACCGGATGACCGATATCCAGGCGGCACTAGGGTTGAGCCAGATGGCCAATCTGGAAACCTGGATCCTTAAGCGCGGAGAACTGGCCCGACACTACTTTGAAGAGCTGGCACCTGAGCTGCTCCCTCGCTACTTCAGCTCAGAGCGCTGTAGCGCCTTTCACCTGTATGTACAGCATGTAGCCCCAGCGCAGCGCAAAGCCCGATTCCAGCAACTTCGTGAACAAGGTATAGGTGCCAACGTGCACTATATACCGATCTACAAGCAGCCTTGGTATCAACGCAAGCAGCAAACATCCCTGCCTCAGGCCGAACAGTTTTACTCCGGAGCGATCACCTTACCACTGTTTCCAAGCTTGAGCTCTGCCCAGCAGGGCCTCATTCACGCCAATTTGTTGTCAACGATCTGATATCGAGCCGCGGAGCGCCTTATGCACATTCTGATCTACGGAACCTCGACCCAAGCGCTGCATTTCTTACCGGCCTTGGCATTGAACTATACGCTGCTTGGCTTTGTCGATAGTGACCCAGCCAAACAGGGCTCGCTCTGGATGAACAAGCCGGTTTATCACCCCAGTCAGCTCGCGGGACTCCAATTCGACAAAATCCTGATCGCCAGCAGTTTTGTCAGCGACATAAACCTGACGCTGGCCAGTTATGGAATAGAGCCGGGCATCCCAGTCGTGGAGTGTGACGAGGTACTGAAGACCAGCCGCGAATATGAGAATGCCCTACAAGCAGTGCGCTCCAAACACGAGGATATGCTGCCGAAGCTCCCCTTGCTACAACAGCATGTCGAGGGCGCAACCCTATTGACCAATCGATTGGCACTGCTCAGGAAGTTACCCACCCAGGGCGTCGTAGCCGAACTGGGCGTGGCAGCTGGTGATTTGAGCCGCCAGATCGTGGATATCTGTTCTCCGGCGCAGCTACATCTGGTGGATATATGGAGTTCGGATCGATACAGCGAAGAGCTGTACCTGAGTGTGAACGACTATTTTCAGCAACAACAACAGCGCGGAGAGGTAACCATTCACCGTAAACCCTCGCTGGAGGCGCTGGATAGTTTCCCGGATCAGATCTTCGATTGGGTATATATCGATACGACACACAGTTATGAATTAACCCGAGATGAGCTCCGAGCCTGTTCCAGAAAAGTAAAGTCAACCGGTATTATTGCTGGTCATGACTACATTCAAGGCAACTGGCGCTCTCAATATCGTTATGGCGTTATTGAAGCGGTGCATGAATTCTGCGTTGAATATAACTACAGAGTGCTTTATCTAACGATGGATATTTCTGAGTGTTTGAGTTTTGCTTTAGTGAAAAACAGCTGATTAAGAACCTGAATGAAATTAATTGCGCAACCGTCTGATACGGGCAGCGTCATTCTGAACATGCATCATGCGCTAACCAGATATTTATATAAGCTGACATAACC
>NZ_JRGM01000177.1 GCF_000764665.1 Aeromonas lacus
GTGTTAAATCCAGTCGTTGGCCTGACTGACTTACAGGATATGGGTCATAAGCAAATTTTTGGTGCTGGTCTATTTGTACCAACATAATTTCGTTTTTATCTATTTTTTTTGTCGGCATAGCCACCACCTCGGCAATCATATTATGATAATTTTCTATGTGATTCCATTTCAGCATGAAGTTGGTTTAGAACTAAGTTGCATTGTTCCATTATTGAACCAGCTTCATATATTAGACTACTATCTGAGTTATACGTCCACCCCCCAACATTATTTTTTAGCTTTTTCTGTTGAGCTGCATCAATTCCCATTTTGGTGAGCATTCTGTCAAGATTTTCAAAGAGAGTATGTCTTAATTTATGAGGGTGGATATCTGACAGCTCTAAAATCTTATTCTTGATACTTGAGAAAATATCATCCAATGCTGCTATTGATAGCGGATTGTGTGGTTTGGTTGTCGCTAAGAGTAAATAAGGGCTCTTCATAGCTGAGTCGCCAAGAGATTTTCTAGCCTGCTTATACTCATCAATCATTGAAGCTAAAGGAAATGAAATAGGGATGATCCGGCCAACTGTTTTCTCGCGAGGCGCTCTATTGCGAGGATCGTCATACTCGACATTCTGCTGTGTCAGGATAAATGGGTAAACACCATGTACCAGCTTGCTCGTATGGCAGTTTGATGTTGTAAGTGATAGCAGTTCACCTTTCCTAATTCCTGTTTCTAAAAGTAATCTAAGAATTAGCTTGTTACGTAACTGAGTAGATTTATTCCAGCCAAGCAAACTTGGCATTTCCATGACATCATACAGTGTTGCTTGTTGGACTAATGACAAACCAAGGGCGCGGCCTGGATCTGTCTTTGGTCTTCTCAGCTTGGCTAGTTTTACTTGAAGTTTTTCCATCATCTTGGGTATTTGATGGAATAGAGGATCTGTATTACGGCGCTTGGAAATTGCTTTATCGGCTAAAAATTGAAAGTAAACCAATACTAGGTCAAGGCGTTGATTGAAATAATCAGGACTAACAATATCTGGCCGGAGGGGTCTTGCTCCGTTGATATCGTATGAGTGATGCTCAAGGTGTTTGAGAAAACTCTGGTATAAGCCCGTATCAGCAAACCCTGTCTCAGCAACAATTTCCGTTAGATCTACTTTTAGCATTGCTGCCCATCGTTCGATATGGATTAGGTGGTTTGCATTATTCTCCTGTGTTTTTTCCGCACCATACAGGTGTGTCAGAGTGAACTCACATAGCCTCGGGATGGGGAGTCCTCTCTCATCAACGATTAGATACTTACGTTCATTGTACTGCTTCATGTTGACGGTTCTGAGCTTCACTGCATCATTCCTTTACACTTTTAGACACCTATTCCTAATGTATACTCCGAGCTTTCAGAATGAGCAATCTTTACATGTTTAGAAATGAAAAAACCCCGAAATATCGGGGTTTTTAGGCATTTTGCTTTACATGGTGCTTTACATTTTAAAAAATCCGGCCCTAGAACGGAATGTCGTCGTCGAAATCCATCGGCGGCTCGTTGTAGACCGGCGGGGCAGACTGGGGCTGCTGGGCCGGACGGCCGTATCCACCCTGCTGCTGCATGTTTTGCTGCGGGGCGGCGGCCGGACGCTGCTGGTTCATCGGCTGCTGCATGGCTTGCTGCGGCTGACCCCAGCCACCTTGCTGGCCACCCATGTTCTGGCCCATGCCCTGACCGCCTTGCGGACGGCCACCCAGCATCTGCATGACGCCGGTAAAGCTGTCGACCAGCACTTCAGTGGTGTAGCGCTCCTGGCCACTCTGATCTTGCCATTTGCGAGTCTGCAGTTTGCCTTCGACATAGACCTGAGAGCCCTTCTTCAGGTACTCGCCAGCCACTTCGGCCAGCTTGCCCATGAAGACGACACGGTGCCACTCGGTGCGCTCTTTCTGCTCACCGGTCTGCTTGTCGCGCCAGGTTTCAGAGGTGGCCAGAGTAATGTTGGTCACAGCACCGCCACTCGGCATGTAGCGTACTTCCGGGTCTTGCCCGAGGTTACCGATCAGAATGACTTTATTGATGCCTCGACTGGCCATAATCTCTCTTCCACCTTTATATTCCGGTCAGGCAAGGCCTGGACCCACTAAATAAGTTACCGCGCTTTTTTCATGACCATGTCGTTATCATATTGAACAGCATGGTTTTTCTATAACCGTTGCAGCAATCAGAGTGCTCGTTTCGCGTGTTCTGATTCAGGTTTAGCCCCCAATAGTAACAGTTGATCACTCTGCGGGCGAGCGCTTGCTGGTGTGGATTGGGGGCAAACTCGCCGCCTTGGTCAGGCGGTGACGAACGGTCTATCCATCGTAAAAAAGGATAACGGCGATAGATAATGCCTGTCTATTCATCCAGTAGTCTCTATGCCATACTGACTCGCTCAGGTTTCCGTATCGAGCGTGCAACAAGATGGAAAAGATCGTGGTCCGGGGTGCTCGCACCCACAACCTCAAGAACATCAATCTGACCCTGCCCCGCGACAAGCTGATCGTGGTCACCGGCCTCTCCGGTTCGGGCAAATCCTCTCTGGCGTTCGATACCCTCTATGCCGAGGGGCAGCGCCGCTATGTGGAGTCGCTCTCCGCCTATGCTCGCCAGTTCCTCTCCCTGATGGAGAAGCCGGACGTCGACCATATCGAGGGGCTCTCGCCCGCTATTTCTATCGAGCAGAAGTCCACTTCCCACAACCCGCGCTCGACCGTCGGCACCATCACCGAAATCTACGACTACCTGCGTCTGCTGTTTGCCCGGGTCGGTGAGCCGCGCTGCCCGACCCACGCCATTCCGCTCGCCGCCCAGACCATCAGTCAGATGGTGGATCAGGTGCTGGCCCAGCCGGAGGGGAGCAAGCTGATGCTGCTGGCCCCGGTGGTGCGCGATCGCAAGGGGGAACACACCAAGCTGCTGGAGAATCTGGCGGCCCAGGGCTACATCCGTGCCCGTATCGACGGCGAGGTGTGCGATCTCTCCGATCCTCCGACTCTGGAACTGCACAAGAAGCACACCATCGAGGTGGTGGTGGATCGCTTCAAGGTGCGCGAGGATCTGGCGCTGCGTCTGGCCGAGTCGTTCGAGACGGCGCTGACCCTCTCCGGCGGCATCGTACTGGTAGTGCCGATGGACGGCGAGGAGGGGGTTGCCCCCATGACCTTCTCCGCCAACTTCGCCTGCCCGGAGTGCGGTTACTCCATGTCGGAGCTGGAACCGCGGATCTTCTCCTTCAACAACCCGGCCGGTGCCTGCCCGACCTGCGACGGCCTCGGGGTACAGCAATATTTCGATCCGGCCAAGGTGATCGGCGATCCTTCCATCAGTCTGGCCAATGGTGCTATCCGTGGCTGGGACAAGCGCAGCTTCTACTACTTCCAGATGCTCAAATCCCTCTCCGAGCACTACAAGTTCGATCTGGAAACGCCATGGGAAGATCTGCCTCTCAAGACTCAAGAGGTGATCCTGCGCGGTTCCGGCCGTACCGAGATCGAATTCCGCTACATGAACGACCGCGGCGACGTGGTAGTGCGCAAGCACCCGTTCGAGGGGATCCTGCACAACATGGAGCGGCGCTACCGGGAAACCGAATCCAACTCGGTGCGCGAAGAGCTTTCCAAATACATCGCCAACAAATCCTGTGCCAGCTGCGGTGGCAGCCGACTGCGGGAGGAGGCGCGCCACGTCTTCGTCGACAACCGCAACCTGCCAGCCATTGCCGAGCAGTCCATCGGCGATGCGCTCGCCTTCTTCGAGGGGCTGAGCCTGACCGGTCAGCGCGCCCAGATCGCCGAGAAGATTTTGAAAGAGATCGTCGAGCGGCTAGGTTTCCTGGTGAACGTGGGTCTCAACTACCTGAGCCTGTCGCGCAGTGCCGAGACCCTCTCCGGCGGCGAGGCGCAGCGCATTCGACTGGCGAGCCAGATTGGTGCCGGTCTGGTAGGGGTCATGTATGTGCTGGACGAGCCCTCCATCGGCCTGCACCAGCGTGACAACGAACGGCTGCTCAAGACCCTCACTCACCTGCGCGATCTGGGCAACACCGTCATCGTGGTGGAGCACGACGAGGATGCCATTCGCCTCGCCGACCATGTGCTCGACATCGGCCCGGGGGCCGGGGTGCATGGCGGCGCTATCGTCGCTCAAGGCACGCCGGAGGAGATTATCGCCAATCCCGAGTCGCTCACCGGTGACTACCTCTCTGGTCGCAAGCAGATCGCCATTCCCACCGAGCGCACGCCGCTCACCGGCAAGTGGTTGAAACTCAAGGGGGCGAGCGGCAACAACCTGCGTAACGTCAATCTGGATCTGCCCATCGGGGTGATGACCTGCGTCACCGGCGTCTCCGGCTCCGGCAAGTCGACCCTGATCAACGACACCCTGTTCCGCATTGCCCATCGCGAGCTCAACAAGGCGACCGAGTCCACTCCGGCTCCCTATCGCAGCGTCGAGGGGCTGGAGCATCTGGACAAGGTGGTGGATATCGACCAGAGCCCCATCGGCCGTACTCCGCGCTCCAACCCGGCCACCTATACCGGCTTGTTCACTCCGATCCGCGAGCTGCTCTCCGGCACCCAGGAGGCGCGTTCCCGCGGCTACCAGCCGGGCCGCTTCTCCTTCAACGTGAAGGGGGGCCGCTGCGAGGCCTGCCAGGGGGATGGGGTTATCAAGGTGGAGATGCACTTCCTGCCGGATGTCTACGTGCCGTGCGATGTCTGCAAGGGCAAGCGTTATAACCGCGAGACCCTGGAGGTGAAGTACAAGGGCAAAAACATCCACGAAATCCTCGAGATGACAGTGGAAGATGCCCGCGAGTTCTTCGAGCCGGTGCCGGCAGTGGCACGCAAGCTGCAGACCCTGATGGACGTGGGCCTCTCCTATATCCGCCTTGGCCAGTCGGCTACTACCTTATCGGGTGGGGAGGCGCAGCGGGTCAAGCTGGCGCGCGAGCTCTCCAAGCGGGATACCGGTCAGACCCTCTACATCCTGGATGAGCCGACTACTGGCCTGCATTTCCACGACATCCAGCAGTTGCTCAAGGTGCTGCACCAGCTGCGGGATCGTGGCAACACCATTGTCATCATCGAGCACAATCTTGATGTAGTGAAAACTGCCGACTGGATCGTCGATCTGGGGCCGGAGGGAGGCGCCGGTGGTGGCCGTATTCTGGTTACGGGGACACCGGAGGAGATATGTGCCAATAAAGAGTCTCATACAGCACGCTTTTTACGGCCCCTGCTGGAGAGATAAACCGTTATAATCGTGGGGCCTTGGGCCCCTTTTTTATTATGAAAATCGGGAGCTTGGAGGTTTCGGGCGGTGCGTGGCATCGCAGCATCACTGCAATGGATATGTCGGTTTATGGCTCAGGCTTCGCGCACCATCGATCATCAGTTGGCTTACTCCATGTTTCCTATCTGGCTGGGCGCCATCTTGTTGCTGCTGATCGTGGTGGCCTGGGCTCAGGTGCCAGCCGCCAATCGTATCGAAGACCAGCGGATGAGGGAACATTTGCTTCGGGTCAGCCGGGTGGTGCAGGCCGATCTGGCCTCGCTGAATGCCTTGAGTCGTGACTGGGGGCTTTGGGATGATAGCTACCGCTTTATGGCCAGCAAGAAGCGCGCTTACATTGAATCCAATCTGCTCAATGACATGACGATGCAGGACTTCAGCCTCAATCTGATGAGCTTTATGGATCTCAATGGTTATGAGGTCTGGACCCGCACCCTGCTGCCCGATGCCCCCGGTGTCAATCCGGGTCAGTTTCCCTACTTTCTTGACGAGTTGAAAAGAGAGCTGAGAGAGCAGTCATTGGCACTGGGCGGAGGCAATCTGCATGGGATCCGCTCTTCCCAGTGGGGGCCTCTGATGTATGCCTGGCAGCCCATTCGGGATAGCAAGGGGTCATCCACGTTCAACGGCTTCTTGCTGCTCTTGCGCTGGCTCGACAAGAGCTATCTTGGCGAGGTATCGGATCGCACCGCTCTGCCGCTGGCCATTACCCATATCAATACGGATCTTTCCGCTTCGTTTACGCCGCTGGGGCCACAAATGACCTATCGCCTGACCGATCTGGGTCTGGCGCGTCTTCGGGGAGAGGTTCGCCTGCTAAACAGTGAGCGCCAGCCTGTGCTGACTCTGCAAATCGAAGAGGAGCGCACGGTTTTGAGCGGTGTACTGGAGGGGGCGCTCTGGACCTTCGTTGGCATGCTGGTTATCAGCTTCATCTGCGTCACCATCGCCATGTCCCGCTTGAAGGCTATCGTGCTGACTCCCCTGCAGCAGCTGGTTGCGGCGTTGCAGCGCTTTGGCGATAAACCGGATGCAGGCTTGATCCCGGAGATCGACAGCAGTGTCGAAATGGCCATGCTGAGCGGCAAGTTTCGTGAAATGGCCAGCAAGGTGAGTGAACAGCATGATCATCTGCTGGCGAGATCGAACCGGATGGAAGCGGCCGCCTTCACCGATCCGTTGACCCGCTGTTTTAACCGACGTTATCTGGATGAGTGGTTGCGATCCCATGCGGCGACCCCTTGTCTGTTGTTACTGCTCGATCTCGATCACTTCAAACGGATCAATGACGAGCTGGGGCACGATATCGGTGATCTGGTGCTGGGTCAGCTGGCCGAGTTGCTGCGCAAACTGGTAACTGGCGAGAGTGAGCCTCTTATCAGGTTGGGAGGAGAGGAGTTTCTGCTGCTGTTGCAGATAGAAGATGAACAAGAGGTGGCCCTGCGTGTCGAATACATCCGCCAGCGCATTGCTCAGCACCGTTTTGGCCGTGAGGATCTGCCACTGTGGTTGACGGTTTCCGCGGGATATTGCAGTTACCCGCTGCATTGCGGGATGACGGATTCATTCTGGAGCCATAGCTTCAAGCTGGCCGATATGGCGCTCTATCAGGCCAAACAGGGTGGCCGCAACCAGTGGCGAGGTTATTCGGGGAGAGTGTCTGATGATGCTGTTGGTCAATCCGCTGAACAACTCGCGCGAAGCTTGCTGTTAACCGAACAGATGTCAAAGAGCCGCGGTTAACCCTGACGCACGAGCACCAGGTAGGCTATAGCAAACATGAAACCGAACAGGATAAAGAGAAAGGAACCTATTCCCCAGATGGCAGCAAGTATGGCTCCCACCTTTTGCCACCGAGACTGATTCTTCATAAATAAACCATTACTTCCTGATAACTTGTGCGCCGCAAAAATACGCTTTTTTACATTGATTAACAACAAGTCGCCGAGGGAAATTGCCCAGATAAGGTGTGATTGAATTGCACCTTAATCGAAGCGGTATTGTCATCAAGGCGACGCTATCGAGGTTTTTGGCTTTCCGAGAGGGGGATTAAACGAACCGCAAAGATGTCAGCGCAATCAATTTATTTCTGTGCAACCTTTGCTCCAAGTCAATAACTTTGCATTTACAAGGAACTATAGTCAGCAGGCTTACAGCATCAAATGAAAACAAAAAAGGGATTACGTGATGAAAAAATTACTTCCTCTGATGATTGCCGCTGCAGTGACCTCTCCTTTCGCCATGGCCCATCAGGCTGGCGACATTCTGGTTCGTGGCGGTCTGGCCGTTGTATCTCCGCAAGACAGCGGCAACGCTTTTGAAATCAACGACAATGCCCAGCTTGGTTTGACGCTGACCTATATGGCTACCGATAACTTCGGTGTTGAGCTGCTGGCTGCAACCCCGTTCTCCCACTCCGTGAAGCAGGGGGATACCGAAGTGGCCAAGGTCAAGCACCTGCCGCCGACTCTGATGGCGCAGTACTACTTTGGTGACGCCCAGAGCAAGGTTCGTCCGTATGTTGGTGTCGGTGTCAACTACACCACCTTCTTTGATGAGAAAGGCCGTGGTCCTCTGAGCAACAGCGATGTGAGCCTAGATGATTCCTGGGGTGTTGCAGGGCAAGTCGGTATCGATATGGCTATCACTGACCGCTGGTTCGTGAACGGTTCTGCCTGGATCATGGATATCGATACCGATGTACATGTAAACGGTGGGGATGGCATCAAGACCAAGATTGATCCTATGGTCTTTATGATTGGCGCAGGCTACCGTTTCTGATGATCTGATTCTGACGGCCCTTTGCTCTGGGGCCGTAGAAAATAGCAATGTACGTCTCTTTCAGCCCGGCTTGTGTCGGGCTTTTTTGTCCCCGCAATTGCCGCTGATTGTGATCCAGTCCCATACAAATCAATTAAATACCCAAGCCTGGTTTCAGTAATTAGCCACCCCTGCCGATAGTGACTATGTTCACTTTACTTTCCCCCAATGAGTGAGGATGTCTCCATGGGTTTATCTATTGTGCAGCGGATCATCGCAGGATTCGTGTTGATGCTGCTGTTGCTGATCCTGCTTGGCATGATCAGTACTTTCAAAATCAAAGGGATCAACGAGGGCCTATCGGCTGTCTCCGATCGGGCAACACCACTGGTCGTCGCCGTCGCGGGTCTCAAGGGGGCGTTGCAGGATAGTAACCGTTGGGTGCTGATCTATCGTACCAGCGAAGAGGGAGGTCAGCTGCCGCAGTTGGCCAGCCAGTTCAAAGAGCAGCAGAACCGTTTTGCCCAGCTCAGTCAGGAGATGGGCAAATTTACCGACGTGGCGGATGCCCGAGCTCGTTTTCAGCAGGTCGAAAATGCCACTCGCCAGTTCTACTCGCTGGCGGATCAGGTGCTTGCCCAGCATGGTCAATGGGTCAGTGCGCTGGATCAGCGCCGCAAGCTGGAGATGGCGTTTATTCGCCTTGAAGATACCTACCAGTGGGCTGCCGACTTGCTGCTGCAACAGACGGCCAGCAAACGCTCCATGCGCAACAAGGCTGAGCTGATTACCTCCGGTATTGCCCGTGATTTGAAGAATATCCGTCGTGCCGATGCCAAGACCGATCTGAACGAGCTGGAAAGGGTGCTGAGCAAGGATATCGAGATGGCCCGCAAGCGGCTGGATCGGGTGCTGGTGCCTGATGATGTGAAAGCCCGTTTCGTTGCCAATCTGGATCGAATGCAGGAGCTGGCACTTGGCCCGCAGGGCCTGCTGGCAACCATGCGTCAGGCCCAGCAGCTGGAGTTGTCACTGGCAAGCCAGAACCAGCAGCTAGATGCCAGCTTGATCAACAGCCTGAACCTGCTTGATGAGATGGGTAAATCCGCGAGTGCAATTGCCAGTGAAAGCCGGGTCAACGCCGATGCGGCGGTCACCAGCGCCAGTTTCTGGATCCTGGTAGTAGCTGCCATCTCTGCCGGTGCAGCACTGGTGATTGGTTATACCACCACTCTCAGCATTCAGCGGCCGTTGCAGATGATCGACAAGGAGCTGAGCTACATGGCGGCCGGTGATATGACCCGCCGCATCAACTATCGCAGCAGTTGCGAATTTGGCAGCCTCTCCCGCTCCATCGATACGCTGGCGGGCAAGACTGGTGAGCTGCTCTCCCAGATCAATGCGGGCTCACGCCATCTGGTGGATGAAGCGAGCCGGGCTGCCGAGATCAGCGAACGTGCCATGTCGCGGGTACAGGAACAGAAGAGCCAGACCGATCAGGTCGCAGCAGCCATCACCGAACTTGAAGTGAGTGCGACCGAAGTTGCGCGCTCCACCGATGGTACCAAGCGCGAGGTGGATCTGGCGGATGAAGAGGCCCGCAGTGGCCGCCAGAAGGTAGCGACCACCCGCCGAATTACCGAACAACTGGCCGGTGCCATGGAGGAGGCCGTTGGCATCACCTACAAGCTGGGCGAGTTCAGCAACAATATCGGCAGCATTCTCGATGTGATCCGCAGCATTGCCGAACAGACCAACCTGCTGGCGCTGAACGCCGCCATCGAGGCGGCCCGGGCCGGCGATGCCGGTCGCGGCTTTGCGGTGGTCGCTGATGAAGTGCGGGCTCTGGCCAATCGCACCCAGACGTCGACCGAGGAGATCCAGGCGATGATTGAGAACCTGCAGAGCTCCAGCAAACATGTCGTCGAAGTGATGGGGCGCAGTCAGGAGCAGACCCAGAATTGTGTAGAGCAGACTCGCGAGATGGACAGTGCACTGCAATCCATCGCCGATCGGATGGGAGCCATCAAGTCGATGGCGGATCAGGTGGCGCATGCCGCTCAGGAGCAAATCTCGGTCAGTCAGGGGGTGGCTCGCCATATATCAGGTATTGCCGAGGTGGCGTACGAGACGGAGCGCGAAGCGCGCGAGTCGGCCAGCAGCAGCGAAGTGCTGGCGGAACTGGTCGCCAAGCAGCAGCAACTGATTGCACATTTCAAGGTCTAGGAGGGCTTATGTCTAAAAAGTGGATTGGAGCCCTGAGTCTCCTGTTGTGTGGCCAGTTGATGGCCAGTGAGTTGGTGATAGAAAGCTGGCGTACCGATGACAAGGCGCTGTGGGAACAGAAGATCATCCCGGCATTCGAGGCGTCACATCCCGGTATCAAGGTAAGTTTTCACCCGGTTCAGAACGTCAATTACATGCCGACCCTGTGGGAAAACCTGAAGGGGGGCAAGGCCGGCGACCTCATCACCTGTCGCCCGTTCGATGATTCACTGGCGCTGTTCAAGGCGGGTCATCTGGCTGAGCTGACCGAGATGGCGGGAATGGAAAACTTCCCGAGTTTTGCCCAGTCGCCCTGGCAGACTGACTCCGGTGCCCAGACCTTCTGCGTACCCATGGCGTCGGTTATCCATGGTTTCTTCTACAACAAGAAGATTTTCAGCGAGCTGGGGCTGGCTATCCCGCAAACTCGTGATGAGTTCTTTGCTGTGCTCGACAAGGTGAAGGCGGATGGCCGTTACGTGCCGCTTGCCATGAGTGGTTCCGAGAGCTGGGTTGCCTCCGAACTGGGTTTCCAGAACATTGGCCCCAACTACTGGAAGGGTGAGGATGGGCGACTGGCGCTGATCGGCGGACAGGAGCGCCTCGACAACCCGCAATACGTGAAGGTGTTCGACGAGCTGGCCCGCTGGCACGACTATCTTGGCGAGGGGGCCGATAGTCGCGATTACGCAGCCAGCAACGAGCTGTTTACCTCCGGCAAGGCTGCTTTCTATGTGGCGGGTTCCTGGGAGATTGCACCCTTTACCGGCAAGGTCGATTTTGGTGTGATGCGCCCGCCTGTGGCAAAACAGGGTGACGGCTGCTTCTTTACCGACCACACCGATATCGGTATGGGGATGAATCCGGCGAGCAAGAACAAGGAGGGGGCGATGGCTTTCCTGCAGTGGCTGACAACCCCGCAGTTTGCCGAGCTCTATACCAACTCGTTGCCGGGATTTTTCTCCCTCTCCAACCACTTCTTTGATGTTACCAATCCGGCGGCAAGGGAGATGATGGGGTGGCGCGATCAGTGTGACTCGACCATTCGCGTGGCGACCCAGATCCTCTCTCGTGGCACTCCCAAGTTGGGGGATGAGCTGGCGGAAGTGAGTCAGGCGGTGTTGCTCGGCAAGATGGAGCCCAAAGCTGCCGCAGAGCGGTTGGAGAATGGCCTCAAAGGGTGGTATGCCCCCCATCAGGGCAACAAGGCCAAGGGGCAGGATTGTCAGTGTGATGCAGTCGCTCCGGCAGCGGCTGTTTCCGCGGCCCCTGCAACGACCGACACTCCTGCTGCACCTGCACCTGCACCTGCACCTGCACCAGTGGCATCGGTTGCTCCTGTTCTGCCAGCGTCGTCTGCTGCAGCCCCACAACCTGCATCTCTCCATGAGGTGGAGCAGGCGCTATCCAAAGAGCTGGAAGCTCCTCAGCAATAGCGGGGTTTGTAAAAGGAACGGGAGGCATCAGCCTCCCGTTTTTGTTGCTGCTCTACCGAGGCTCATGGGGCCAGCGGCAAAGGCTGCCGATGCGGGCGACCGGAGTGAAACCAAGCGAGCGGTAGATCCGCTGTGCGTGATAGTGCTCGTCGGCCACTATGATCAGCTGTTCGACGCGAGTCAGCCCGTGTTGGGCAACCTTGCTCAGCAGCTGGCGGCAGAGCCCCTGATTACGCCATCTCCGGTGGGTTCTTACCAGCTGAAAGCGCCCCAACTTATCGGTAAAGAAGAGACCGCAGCTGGCAACCAGCTGATCATCCAGCCAGACCCCCCACCAGTTTCCCAGTCCGTCGGCGATCATCGCCTGATAGAGCTCTCGGCGGGAGTGAAGATAGGAGAGATAACTCTCCTTTGAATGGGCTTCATCTCGCTCATTGAGCTCGAAGTCTATCCACTCTTGCCAGTCAGCAGGCTTGAATGCACGCACTTCGGCATGGGAAAGGGCGCTATCGGACATTTGCCAGCCATCCTTGTCGAGTGCCAGAACTACGCACTCCAGATATTGATATCCGGTAGTGACGAAGCCGGCGACACGACTGTTCTGCCCTTCGGCCAGTGGCCACTGGAAAGTTCGGTGCTGGATCCTGGGATCTTGGCCAATCAGTTGATCGAATGCGGCTTCCAGCCATCCTTTATCCCTGTCACTGGGGGGAGAGGCGAGCAGCAGATAGTTGCCAAAGTAGTAGTCGGGAGCATCCGGAGTGTGCACGGCCCAGAACTGCTCGTGCCGGGTGACCTCGCCCTGATAGCGATCAAACAGCAAGTCGGTGGCAAAGCCGGGGTGGGTATCCATGATGGTGCTCCTGCGAAGATTCAATCTTTTATCGGCAGGTGCAGGAAGAAGTAGATAAAAAGGGGCCGGAGAATTGATTCTCCGGCCAAACAATCACACGCAGATTCAGAACGTCCAAGACGATCCGTCGTCTATCATAACTCGCCCGGGATAATTTTGGGATGAGGAGTTCCGCTTAGTCGTTGATTAATTTGTAACGATGAGTTTCATCTGACGGTGTTTGTGAAATGACAGTTGACTTTATATTGCTTTGCTCATAAATATAGAGACGTTTAGACGTCCAAACATCCGTTTTGGCGTGCGTAGATGGATTGCGGGACAGGGAGAAGAGCAGATGGGATTTCACAGTGCACGTCAGGTTGAAGCGCTCAACCAGAGTCTGGCAGATTTGAATGGCGATATATCGGTCAGTTTCGAGTTTTTCCCGCCCAACAGTGAAGGGATGGAAAACACGCTCTGGCAGTCCATTGAGCGACTGAAAGTGCTGGAACCCAAGTTTGTCTCCGTGACCTATGGCGCCAATTCCGGCACTCGGGATCGCACTCACAAGGTGATCAAGGATATCAAGGAGCGTACCGGTCTGATTGCCGCGCCCCACCTGACCTGTATCGATGCCAGCCGCGACGAGTTGCGTACCATTGCCCGCGATTACTGGAACAGCGGTATCCGCCATATTGTGGCGCTGCGTGGTGATCTGCCTCAGGGGTTGGAGAAGCCCGAGATGTATGCGACCGATCTGGTTGCCCTGCTCAAGGCTGAAGCTGACTTTGATATCTCGGTGGCGGCCTATCCGGAAGGTCACCCGGAGGCGAAGAGCGCCCAGTCGGACCTGCTCAACCTCAAGCGCAAGATCGATGCCGGTGCCAACCGCGCGATTACCCAGTTCTTCTTCGATGTGGAGACCTATCTGCGTTTTCGGGATCGCTGTGCCGCTATCGGTATTGATGCCGAAATCGTGCCGGGGATCCTGCCGGTCTCCAACTACCAGACTCTGGCCAAGTTTGCCGGCTTCACCAACGTGAAGATCCCGCGCTGGATGCATCAGCGTTTTGAAGGGCTGGAGAACGATCAGATGACTCGTAATCTGGTGGGGGCGAGTATCGCTATCGATCAGGTGCGGGTGCTGAGTCAGGAAGGGGTCAAGGATTTCCACTTCTATACCCTGAACCGATCCGAATTGACCTATGCCATCTGCCACACCCTGGGGGTTAGACCGAAAGGCCAGCCGTAACCGCCAGAGGGATAAAAAAGCCAATGAGTTGATCATTGGCTTTTTTGTTATGGCGACCCGTCAGGGTCTGGTCGGGGCGATCTCTTTCGGCTCGAGATCGATCACCGCATTGCCTGCCGCTCCCGGATACTGGTGATAACTCTGGTCCTGCTCCAGGGTGTAGAAGGTATCCAGATAGTCATCGTCGTTGGTCATCCAGGAGTCGGGCAGCGCCTTGACGATACGACCACCCAGATCGAGGAAGGGGAGGCCCTCCGGCACTCCGCCAGCGGTAAAGCCGAGCTTGAGCGCCTCAATCAGCAGGTCGGCCAGCTCCTTGTAGTTGACGTTGTCATCCTGCTCCATCATCACGATATCAACCGCACCCCAGCGGTAGCGATCCCAGTGAACCAGGATCTGGTTGGGGGTGTAGTCGGTATTGTCATAGTCGAGGTAGGGCATATCGACGATATCGACCACGGGCTCATCCCGACTGGGGTTGACCCCGGCGACGACGGCATAAACCTCGGCAGCACCAAGCAGCCAGGGCTCCTGATCATCTTTCAGTCTGATCTTTTTCAGAATGCTGGTTTTGAGCGGTGCAGTGTTGGTAGCGGCTTTGGGTTGGGGGGCTGCCTGCATATCGGCCGCGGCAAATGCCTTGCGCATCACCTGCAGACCGGCATTTTTGGCTTTCACCGGATCGGCTTCGACCACGAGCACTGGTCGGGCCGGTGCCTTATCGACATCCAGATAGACCGGATTGCCGGCGCTGTCGAACGCTTCGATGGCACTCCAGCTCTTCTCATCGCCGCTCGGGACATAAGCGACCAGCGGTTCAACCCCCTGTTGCAAGGCGGCGGCCTGTTCCGGGTTGGCCAGTCGCAGCTGCATCAGCTGCTTCACTTCCCCGTCTAGCCCTTGTCTGGTGATAGCAGCCTGGTTGGCATCTGTTGCTTGCCGTTTAAGGCGGGTGGGCGCTTTCTTCAACAACTCTGGCAGCGGGCTTTGGTACTGAGGATTGCTCACCAGTGGCAGCAAACTCTTCTGTTGTAGCGCGAGCTGGCGCGCCAGCTCCCGATCCGTATCGGCAGCCTGGACGCTCGTGGCGCCCAGTATGGCCAGCAATAACAAGACAGCCTGATTTTTCATTTTTATTCTCCGTTATATGAACCTGACAGGCGGCAAATTGGGAAGAAGATGCCGCCTGATGCCACTAGATTAAAATTAGTTTCAGTTGTGAACTATTTTGTACGGAGAGTGTGGAATGGTTCACGGTTTGTGATCCAATTGATTCCTTTGTCGATAAATTTGGATGCCATAGAGCCCCATGCCGATTAGCAGTCCCCAGCAGGCGGCAGCGATGTCGAGCAGGTTGATACCGGAAGCCGTGATGATGAAGGTCAGCAGAGCAGCCTCACGGGCATCGTCGTGCTGCAATGCGGTATGCAGGCTGCTGCCGATGGTGCCGAGCAGCGCCAGACCGGCAACGCAGGTTACCAGTGTGGTCGGGAAAGCCGTGAACAACGTTGCGACCGTGGCCCCGAAACAGCCGGTCAGCAGATAGAAGCCGCCAGCCCACACAGCCGCGGGCCAACGCCGGTCGGCGTCCGGATCAACCTCTTTCCCCATGCAGATGGCAGCGGTGATGGCCGCCAGGTTGAAGGCGTAACCGCCGAAGGGAGCCAGCAGCAGACCGGTCAGGCCGGTCCAGGTGATGAGAGATGAGGTGGCGGGTTGATAGCCGTGGGCCCGTAAAATGGTAATGCCCGGCATGTTCTGGGAGGTCATGGTGACGATGAACAGCGGCAGAGCGATGCCGAACAGGGCACCAAGGGAAAACTCTGGCCAGGTCATGACCGGGCCGGCCAGTTGCCAGTGAATGGTGTCAAGCTGCAGCTCTCCTCTCAACAGGCAGATGAGGATGCCGACCGCCAGTACCAGCACCATGGTATAGCGTGGCCAGAGATGGCGGCCGAGTAAAAACGCCAGCAGCAGGCTGCCGAGCAGCAAAGGATCTGCCGGCGCGACCTTGAACAGATCCAACCCGAATTTGAGCAGTACCCCGGCCAGCATGGCCGCTGCCAGCTGGGCGGGGATATGACGCATTAGCCGATCGAACCAGCCGCTGATGCCGCACAAGGTGATCAGCAGGGAAGAGATAACGAAGGCGCCGATGGCCTCGGCCAGGGTGAAGTTACCCAGGCTGGTGATGAGCAGGGCGGCCCCTGGAGTCGACCAAGCGGTCAAGACGGGGATGCGGTAATAGAGGGAGAGGGCGATGCAGCTGCTGCCCATGCCGATACCCAGCGTCCATAGCCAGGATGCGAGCTGGGTGGCATCTGCTCCGGCTGCTGTGGCGGCCTGAATGATCAAGATGACCGAGCTGGTATAACCGACCATCACGGCGATGAAGCCGGCGACCAGATGGGGAAGGGCAAAGGGCATATAACGTCCTTGTGGGGTTGTGGCGGTTTGTGCGTTATTACGTACAATATTGCACCAGACTATATCGATGTGCGTCATAGCGCACAAGGCGATTAATGCAGGCACAATTAAAGAGGCAGTCATGCAAGAGGTGAATCAGCATCTGGCACAACGTCTGAAGGGTTTACGCAGTGAACTGGGCTGGAGCCTGGATGTAGCGGCGCGCGAAACGGGTGTCAGCAAGGCGATGCTGGGCCAGATTGAGCGAGGGGAATCGAGCCCGACGGTGGCCACTCTGTGGAAGATTGCGACCGGGTTCCGGGTTTCTTTCTCCAGTTTCATCGAATCAGCTCCCGCGGCGCAGAATGGTGTGCTCTATCGCACCGCAGATGCGATTCGCCAGCAGCCGGCGGGAGAGGGCATGCAGGTCGCCCCTCTCTTCCCTTATGAGGGGCGCTTTGGATTCGAACTGTTTGAGCTGACTCTGTTGCCCGGTTATCAGCGAGAATCAGAACCCCATGAGCCCGGAGTGACCGAGCATGTCATCGTCATCAGCGGCCAGATGGAAGTGCTGGTGGAGGGAGAGTGGCGTTCCTTGACACAGGGAGAGGCGGTGCGTTTTGCGGCTGATCGCCCTCATGGCTATCGCAATCAGGGGGTGGCCCCGGCTATCTTCCACAATCTGATCCACTATCCGGCCAGCAGGTCTTGAGCTGGTGGCTCAGCCAGGTCGCCCATCTGCACGAGGGCTGGTCAGTATGGGGGCATAGACCCAGACAAACAGCCCATACGCCAGGCTCCAGGCCAGGCCGCTGAGGTTCCAGCCATGCAGGGTATAGGCAGGCCAGAATAGCGGGATCACGACCCTGAGCATGGCGGCCATGATCACCAGCGCGAAAGCGCACTGGATCCTGCGCCCCACCTGCAAGGCCCGGCCACTGTGACCAAGGGAAACCCGGGCTATCATCCCCAGAATCATGGTTCCCATGCAGCCGGCACTGAGCAGATGGCTGGCAAGCGATAAGGTGATGGGCATGCCGGCAGCCAGAGCACCAAGGGCGAACAACCCAAGTGGGATAAACAGGTAGGCGAGGTGCAGCGACCACAAGAGAGGTTGGCCAAGAGTGGACGACAGCCGCCAACGCAGCTGGCGCCACAAGTGCAAAATGGCCGCCACTATATATAGAGGGAACATATAGATGCTGGTAGTCCACGGGATGGGTAGCAGCAACCAGCTCACCAACGTGATCCACAGTGTGGCGAGAGCCGCTCGCTCCAGCCATAGAAGAGATACTACTTTTTCCATCCCCGTGGCTCTGGCGGTAAAGAAGGGGATGACTCGTCCTCCCATCACGGCGATCAGGGTCGTAAACAAGAGCACAGTGGTAATGAACAGATGTTCCATGCTTGCCCACTGCGTCTGCCACAGCCAGCTGGCAGCGTTGAGCAGGGTCAGAACAACCAGCAGAGGCACAAAGAAGAGGTTGCGCCATTGTTTAGTCTGCACGATAGGTTTGGCCAGATACCAGGCGCAAAGCGGCAGCCAGAGCAGGTCTGCCGCCATCAAGAAGGTATTGTGTTCGCCCAGCCAGGGCAGCAAAGCTCTCGGCAATGCCCACAGCACCACGATCAGCACTAGCGGCCAGCTTCTAACCCCGGGGTGAGCGGTCCAGTTTTGCACTGCGGTCAGTAGAAATCCTGCAACAATTGCTGCTCCGAAGCCAAACAACATCTCGTGAGCATGCCACCAGATGGGATTGTCAATCCCCGGCAAGACGAACCAGCCATTGAGCTGCCCAAGCCAGCCCAGCATTACCAATGTTGAGAACAAGGCGCCGAGCAGGAAGAAAGGCCGAAACCCGAGGCGGAACAGAGGAAAAATTTTTTCCTCTTTACGGCTATCCAGGATCTGATGCATGACGAAACCTTAATTGAACATTTGAAAAGCCAATTATAAGTTGGCTTTTCAAATGTTCAATTAAAACCGATGTGTTGATAAGGGCAAGAAGTGAGAGGGCTGTGATAAACCGTGGCAGATAGCTTGATTTGGCTGTTGAGGTGCCTGCAGTAAGCTGATTTCGCCGGTTTAATATGCTGATTGGTGGCTTTGTGAGCGAGCGAACAGCGAAAACCATCTTTTTGCAATTATCCGCTTGCCAGAACGAATTCACTCCCTATAATGCGCCTCCATCGACACGGCAAGCGGCAACGCAAACAACCGGGTCGGTAACCTCGAAAAGCCTTTGAAAATAAGGCTTGACTCGAGAAGGCGGTTGAGTAGAATGCCACTCCCGCAGCAGCAAAAGCTGCGTCGCTCTTTAACAA
>NZ_JRGM01000178.1 GCF_000764665.1 Aeromonas lacus
GTATCATGGGTTGAGAGGAGGGAGTGGAAGTGGGAAGACAAAAGTTCTTGCATCGGTAAATATGTTCCTATTATTTCTGCTACTGATATAAGTGTAAAAAAATCAACGTTGGATTTATTAGAGCTTTCGGCACATGATAAATCTTCAATTGTTAGGCGTGTTTCTGCTGAATTCTTAATTAAAAATATTGATGTGATTGGCGAATGCGCGGTTCATTTTGCTGAAAAATTTGCATCCGATAATAGCATTTCTGTTTCAGAAAGAGGTATGTTTGCGTTGAAGCAGTTAGGTCATAAAAAAATACCACTATAAATTTCGCCTTTAGTTACGACAGGGCTGTGCGGAGAACCATGATAAAGAAAGGGCCGTAGGTTCTAATAGCGAAGCGTATTAGAACGGTCGCGTTGGAAGTTCTTTGTATCCTGCCCCTCTTGATGGAACACACCATCCCGCCTTGGCCCCACTCTTGCTAAGTCTTATCCCATTGATGGCCGTGGCCGCCATGAATCTCCTGCCGTGACCCGCCCCGACCGGGGTGGATCAAGGGGGAGGGCGGCCCGGCAGAGACCTTCTGATGGGAGCCGTGACAGTGCAAGAGACAACCAATACCTTGCCCCCGCAGCGCTGGCTGCAACTGGAGTTAAAGGCCATCGACAGCCAGGTTGGCCGCTGGCAGAGCCGCCGTTTCGAGATTGCGGCGCTCCATCCCGCCGAGCCCGAGGCCGCAGGTGCCTTGCCCCTTACCCTGTTTCGCGATGAGCGGGGGGATTATCGCTTCAATTTGAGCTCCGGCTCGCCCCGCCTGTTTGTCACCGGAAGCCGCGTGGACAATGGCTTTGTGGCCGATGGCCTCACCCTGAGCCAGACCGTGGCCGCTGCCTATATGGATGGCGAGCGGCAGGTGCTCTCCTGCCCGCTGCCCGAGGCGCTGCAAGCCTGGGTGGAGGCCTTTATCGGCCGTCACGGCGAGCTGCTGGAGGCCCGTCGCAAGGGCAAGCAGGGCAAGGGACGGGCGCAGGATCAGCTGGGTGTCGATGCCGCAGAGCCTGCCAATTGCGGTGCCGTCAAAGCCACCGGCCCCGATGGCCGCGAGCGTGGCAGCGATAGCGGAAACAGCGCCGGAAACAATGCCCATGAGTGAGTTTCTCAAGCGCTGGTCGTCTCGCAAGAGTGAGGCGCGCAAGCATCAGGTATTGCAGCTACGGGAAGAGGCCATTCCCGAGGCTGTTGCCGCGCCAACTGAAGGCAGTAGCGAAGGTGAAACTCCAGATATTACAATGGATAGCCCCGTAGTTAGCACTGACAAGGGGAGCTGTGAACCCCTTGCCGTTGAGGGGGCTGAGAGTGGCGAACCACCGCTAACAACGGCTCAGCCGGGCAAGGCCAAACTCCCCGACAAGGAGGCGCTGCGGGCCATGTTTCGCAGCCATAAGCCGGATGGGCTCGACGACTACACCCAGGATTTCAGCCAGCCCGAATTGCTGCCTGCGGCCCTGACCGCCGGGCTGCGCAACTGGCTGGTGGATCAGGTGACTGCGCCAGACAGCGAATCGGCCAATCCGGCCAGCGGATCCGCTGAACCGGTTGCGGTTGTCAGCGAGCCTGCCGCCGACGAGCTGGCTGATAACCATTCTCAAACCCCCACCGACGATCGGGACATTTTGGTTGGGCGTGGTGGACAAAATGTCCCAACCAAAGGTGAGGGAATGGAACCCTCAGGATCCTGACTCCCTGTCAGTTACTTTTTTTCCGGGGGAGTTGGCTCGCCTCTTGCTCTCTCGGCTTACCAACAAGCGCCCATCCCATGAGGTGGCGCGCACAGGAGCGTATGTGAGCACTGAACAAACATTGCCAAATCTGACCCCAAATCTAGCCCGCGAGGCGGGGGCGGCCGAGCATAACGCGCGCGCCTATGCGCTGCAGCATACGGTCAAGACCGACAACCTGATCCCGGCCACTGTCTCTTACCAGAGTCAGGGGCGCCTGCTGCTGGTCGGCCCGGAAGATCGCATTCGCCGCGCCGCCAGCCTGCTGCCTGCCGGGGTGAAGCCCACCCTGCTGGTGACCGAATCGGTTCACGATGCTGAGGCGGCAGATCTTGAAGCCATTTTTGATGCCACCGCATCCCTCGCGGCTTTGACCCTGCGCGAACCGAGCCTGACAGGGTATCTGGGGCAGTTCCAGCTCTCCGGCCTCAATGGGCAGGGTGAGCGTATTTCTCTGGCGGCGCTTTGCTTCCCACAGCAAGGCTTTCCACAACAAGCGGCTGCTGTTAGTGAACCGCCACGCGAACCGCGCTTTGATCTGGTGGCCGATCTGGGCCGCGCCCCGCTCTTTGCGCTGGAGCGCCCGCCGGTCGGTTATCTGCATCTGGCTGATGACGATGTGCTGGCCGCACGGCTTGCCGAGCTCTGTGCGCTGACCGGAATTTTCGACAAGCCGCGCTATTTTCGCCTCGACCCCGAGGCCTGCGCCTTTACCGCCCGCGGCGTGCCCGGTTGCAGCCGCTGCCTCGATGTCTGTCCGACCGATGCCCTCAAGCCCATCAATGGTCGCATCCAGATCGATCCCCATCTCTGTCAGGGCTTTGGCAGCTGCGCCTCTGCCTGTCCGACCGGGGCGATTGCCTATCACCAGCCCGATGCCAACACCAGCGGTGACTACCTGTTCCGATTGCTCAAGCACTACCGGGAGGCGGGCGGCGAAGTGCCTCGACTGCTGATCGCCGGTGAAAACGAGCGTGAATGGGTGGAAACGGAACTCATACGACTGCCCGCCAACTGGCTGCCAGTCTGGGTGGAGGAGAGCGCGAGTTTAGGCATCGAGAGCTGGTTCGCCGCCCTTGCCTATGGCGCCAGCGCGGTGCGCATTGCGCTGGTCGATGACGCCCCCGCCAGCGTCCGTGCACTGGTTGAGCGGGAACTGGCGAGCGCCGCCGTGCTCTTGGCGGGCGCGGGTCTCGCTGCCGATTGCATCGCTCTGTTTGACGCAGATGCTGGTGAGCCTGTTTCCGGCCAGCCCACCGTTACCCTGCTGGAGAAGCCGCTCAAAGGGGACAAACGGGAAAACCTGTTTGCCGCCTTCGATGCCCTCTGGCAGGCCAACGAAGGGAGCTGCGAGCCGCTGGCGGTGCCCCATGGCGCCCCATACGGCAGCGTGGAGCTGAAAGACGCAGACTGCACCCTCTGCATGGGCTGCGTTGCGGTCTGCCCGAGCCGCGCCCTGCATGCGGTGGGGCACACGCCCGGCCTCAACTTTATCGAGCAGGACTGCATCCAGTGCGGCATGTGCGAAAAGGCGTGCCCCGAACAGGCCATCGTGCTGGTGTCCCGCCTGCAACCCGAGCCCGAGGCGCGTCGCGCCGTGCAGAGCCTGAAAGCCGAAGAGGCGGCCTGCTGCATTCGCTGCGGCAAGCCGTTCGCGCCCGCCTCGATGATCCGCCGCATCCAGCAAAAACTGGCCGGTCACTCCCACTTCCAGAACGAGGCCGCCCAGCGGCTGCTGATGTGTGAAGACTGCCGGGTCAAGGATGTGTTTGCAGCGCTGGCGGCGGATCCCGTCTCCCAGCTCAAGGTGTGAGGGGCCAGTGATGAGTGAACAACATAACGAAAAGGCTGGCGAACTGACCATGACAGAACTGGAACAGAGCAGCGCCGATCTCTACGCCCTGCTGGCGAGCCTCTGGCGCGCCGCCCCCCGTGGCGAACAGCTCGCCTGGCTGCAAGGGTTGCAGCCGATGCCGGGCCCCTTTGCCAGAGGGCTGGGGCTGGTGCAGCTGGCGGCCAGCAGCCACCACGAAAACGAGCTTGCCGAGGAGTATCAGGATCTCTTTATCGGGCTGGGGCGCGGGGAGATCGTGCCGTTTGCCTCCTGGTATCTCACCGGCTCATTGATGGAGCTGCCGCTGGCGGTATTGCGCGCCGATCTGCAGTCGCTCGGCTTCGAGCGCCAGAGCGGGGTATGCGAGCCGGAAGATCATCTGGCCGCCCTGTGCGAGGTGATGGCGGCATTGATTGGTGAGCAGCACCCGGATCGCAACCGCTTCTATGAGCGCCACCTTGCCCCCTGGGTACTCGCCTGCTGCCGCGATCAGCAACAGGCGAAAGGGGGCAGCTTCTACCGGGCGGTCGGCGCCCTTGCCGAAGATTTCTTCAAGCTGGAAAACGAATTGCGCCTGCCGTTTGGCGCCTGCGTGGTGACGGGCTGAATGCCTCCATCTGTGCATAACAGGCTGTGCATAACAAAAGCTGCGCATAACAAAACGAGCAGACGAGATATCCCATTGGACGCGAAGCTGGCGCTCAGGCGCCAGCAAGAACAACAACAGAGGTCACAAGAATGAGCGATGAAAAGCTGAAAGACCCGTCCCGCCGCAATCTGATCAAGGGAGTTGGCGTGGTCGCCACCATAGGCGTACTGGCCGGTGCCACCGGTCGGGTGGTGGGCAAAGAGGTGCTGACCCACGACACCGAGCCTGACAAGGGCTATCGGGAGACCCCCCACGTTCACGACTTTTATCGCACCCTGCGCGGCACCGACTGAGCCTGATCAGTGAAGGAGAATTCATGAAACTGACGAAACGTGCCGAGCAGCCCCAAGCGGGCGAGCAGGGCCACTTGCAGAATAATGCGGCCGCTCGCGGTCAGGGGCTGACCCGTCGCGCCTTTATGGTCAACTCGGGTCTGGTGGCCGGTGGCGCCGTGGCCGCCGGTTGGCTGGCTCCGGCCATGATGCAGCGGGCCGAGGCCAAAACCGTGGCGGCCGAGGTGCCGGTCGAGGTGAAGCGCACTATTTGCTCCCACTGCTCGGTGGGCTGCGGCGTCTATGCCGAGGTGCAGAACGGTGTCTGGACCGGTCAGGAGCCGGCCTTCGATCACCCCTTCAACCTTGGCGGTCACTGCGCCAAGGGGGCTGCCCTGCGCGAGCATGGCCACGGCGAGCGTCGCCTCAAGTACCCGATGAAGCTGGTGGGTGGCAAGTGGCAGCGCATCAGCTGGGATCAGGCCATCGAAGAGGTGGGTAACGAGGTGCTGCGCCTGCGCAAGGAGTCCGGCCCCGACAGCGTCTACTGGCTCGGCTCCGCCAAGCACTCCAACGAGCAGGCCTACCTGTTTCGCAAGATGGCGTCCCTGTGGGGCACCAACAACGTGGATCATCAGGCGCGGATCTGCCACTCCACCACGGTCGCTGGGGTTGCCAACACCTGGGGCTACGGCGCCATGACCAACAGCCTGAACGACATGCACAACAGCAAGTCGATCATGTTTATCGGCTCCAACCCGGCGGAGGCCCACCCGGTCGCCATGCAGCACATCCTGCTGGCGAAAGAGCGCAACGGCTGCAAGATCCTGGTGGTCGACCCGCGTCGCACCCGCACCGCCGCCAAGGCGGACATGTACCTCTCCCTGCGTCCGGGCACCGACGTCGCCTTTATCTGGGGCATGCTCTGGCACATCTTCAAGAACGGCTGGGAAGACAAGGAGTTCATCCGCACCCGTGTCTACGGCATGGACGAGGTGCAAAAAGAGGTGGCGCGCTGGACACCTGCCGAAGTGGAGCGGGTAACCGGTCTCAATGAACAGCAAGTGCACGATGCCGCCAAGCTGCTGGCCGACAACCGTCCCGGCTGCGTGGTCTGGTGTATGGGCGGTACCCAGCACACCACCGGTAACAACAACACCCGCGCTTACTGCATCCTCGAACTGGCCCTCGGCAACGTGGGCAAGAGCGGGGCGGGCACCAACATCTTCCGCGGTCACGACAACGTGCAGGGTGCCACCGACTTTGGCGTCACCTCCGACTCATTGCCCGGCTACTACGGTCTGGAAGAGGGCTCCTGGAAGCACTGGGCCGGGGTGTGGGATGTCGATTACGAGTGGATCAAGGCCCGTTTCGACAACAAGGCCTACAACGGCAAACTGCCGATGAACAACAACGGCATTCCGGTTTCCCGCTGGGTGGACGGGGTGCTGGAGAACGCCGATCTTATCGAGCAGGGCTCCAACATCCGCGCCATGTTCTACTGGGGCCATGCGGTCAACTCCCAGACCCGCGGTCCGGAGATGAAGAAGGCGATGCAAAAGCTCGACATGATGGTGATTGTCGACCCGTACCCCACCGTTGCCTCGGTGATGAACGATCGCACCGACGGCGTCTACCTGCTGCCAGCCACCACCCAGTTCGAGACCTATGGCTCCGTCACCGCCACCAACCGCTCCATGCAGTGGCGCGACAAGGTGATCGAGCCCCTGTTCGAATCCAAGGTCGATCACGAGATCATGTATCTGCTGAGCAAGAAGCTCGGCTTTGCCGACCAGCTGTTCAAGCACATCAAGGTGGAGAACAACCAGCCACTGCTGGAAGACATCACCCGCGAATACAACCGCGGCATGTGGAGTGTGGGCTACACCGGCCAGAGTCCGGAGCGGCTCAAGGCGCACCAGCAGAACTGGCACACCTTCCACAAGACCAACCTCAAGGCCGAAGGTGGCCCGGTCAGTGGCGAAGTGTACGGTCTGCCCTGGCCCTGCTGGGGCACCCCGGAGATGAAACACCCCGGCAGCCATATCCTCTACGACACCAGCATTCCGGTCTCGGAAGGGGGCGGCGGTTTCCGTGCCCGTTTCGGCATCGAGTATCAGGGCGTGTCGCTGCTGGCCGAAGACTCCTGGCCGAAGGGGAGCGAGGTGGAAGATGGATATCCCGAGATCACTGCCGACCTGATGAAACAGCTCGGCTGGTGGGATGAGCTGACCGAAGCCGAGAAGAAGGAGGCCGAGGGCAAGAACTGGAAGACCGACCTCTCTGGCGGCATCCAGCGGGTCGCCATCAAGCACGGCTTCGTTCCCTACGGTAACGCCAAGGCGCGCTGCGTGGTGTGGACCTTCCCGGATCAGGTGCCCAAGCACCGCGAGCCGCTCTACACTCCGCGCCGGGATCTGCTGGCTGACTACGCCACCTGGCCCGATGCCAAGAGCCTGTGGCGCCTGCCGACCCAGTACGCCTCGGTGCAGGAGAAGGATGTCAGCAAGGAGTTCCCGATCATCCTCACCTCCGGTCGTCTGGTGGAGTACGAGGGGGGCGGCGACGAGACCCGCTCCAACCCCTGGCTGGCCGAACTGCAGCAGGAGATGTTCGTCGAGATGAACCCGGCGGATGCCAACGACGTCGGCGTGCGCGACGGTCAGGATGTGTGGGTGGAGGGGCCGGAAGGTGGCAGAGTGAAAGTGAAAGCGCTGGTGACCCCGCGGGTCAAGCCGGGGCTCGCCTTTATGCCGTTCCACTTCGGCGGTCACTTCGAGGGCAAGGATCTGCGATCCAAATATCCGGAAGGGTCTGACCCTTATGTACTGGGGGAATCGGTCAACATAGTCACCACCTATGGCTATGACCCTGTCACCCAGATGCAGGAGACCAAAGTCACCCTGTGCCGTTTTCGCAAAGTAGGAGCCTGACCCCATGGCCAGAATGAAATTCATGTGTGACACCAAGCGCTGCATCGAGTGCAACGGCTGTGTGACGGCGTGCAAGAACGAGAACGACGATGCCCTCGAGTGGGGCATCCAGCGCCGCCGGGTGGTGACCCTCAACGATGGCCTGCCGGGGGAGACCTCCATCTCGGTCGCCTGCATGCACTGCACCGACGCCCCCTGCATGGCGGTCTGTCCGGCCGACTGCTTCTATCACACCGACGACGGCATAGTGCTGCACAACAAGGATCTCTGCATCGGTTGCGGCTACTGCCTGTTTGCCTGTCCGTTCGGTGCCCCCCAGTTCCCGAAAACCGCAGCGTTCGGCGATCGGGGCAAGATGGACAAGTGCACCTTCTGCGCCGGTGGCCCGGAAGAAGATCACAGCGAGGCGGAGCGCCAGAAGTATGGGGCTAACCGCATCGCCGAGGGCAAGCTGCCGATGTGTGCCGAGCTCTGCTCCACCAAGGCGCTGCTGGCGGGGGATGCGCAGGTTATCTCCGACATCTTCCGCGAGCGGGTGGCCTATCGCGGTGCTCCTCATGCGGGTTGGGGTGAGGATGATAAGGCGCTCTATCGCGATGCCAGCAAGGTGAACAAACAGGGAGGGGCGGCATGAAAACCTGGCTAATGGCCCTGTTTGCTGCCCTGCTGCTGGTGAGTACCGCCAGTTTCGCCGACGCCGAGAAAGAGGCGGTCGGCTTTGCCGGTGCCGACTACTGGCGGGCGGTGAAGGATGGGCAGGAGGGGTACACTACCTCCCGCTCGCCTGAGCATGGGGTACTTATCTCGGTGCCGGGCCAGCTCTGGTTCGAGGTGAAGACCAAGTGGGTGTCGCCGCTCGGTGCCATCGCTATCTTCGGCTCCTTGGCCATGTGCGGCCTGATGTACTGGGTGGTGGGGCCGACCAAGCTCTCCAAACCGCGCACCGGGCGCAAGCTCAAACGCTGGAGCCGCCTCGATCGGGCGCTGCACTGGACCACTGCGGCCATGTTCCTGACCCTGTCCGGCTCGGGGCTGGCCATCATCTACGGCAAGCACTTCATCAAGCCGGTGGTGAGCATCGGGGTGTGGGAGAACTGGATCTGGTTCGCCAAGGTGTTCCACAACTACGTGGGGCCGCTCTTCTTCCTCTGCCTGCTTGGTGTGCTCATCAAGTGGTTTCGCCACAACATCGTCAACATGGTGGATGTGCAGTGGTTTATGAAGGCGGGCGGCATGTTGGGGCCCCACAAGGGCAGTCACCCCTCGGCGGGCTTCTCCAACGGCGGCGAGAAGGCGATCTTCTGGCTGCTGATCTGGTTTGGCGGCATTGTGGTAGCGACCGGGCTGTTTCTGGACTTCCCCATCTTCGGCCAGCTGCGCCGCCAGATGGAGTGGGCCAGCTTTATCCATATCGTCGGGGCGTTGATCCTCATCTGCGGTTTTATCTTCCATATCTACATGGGCCTGTTCCAGCTGGAAGGGGCGCTGGAGGGGATGGTGACCGGCGAGGTGGACGAGACCTGGGCCAAGGAGCACCACGACCTCTGGTATGAAGAGGTGAAACACACCCTCGATGAGCCGAAGGCGGGTAAATCAAGCTGACCGTCGGGCACGGAAAACGTAAAGAGAAGGGGCGCTGAGGCGCCCCCTGTTATGTTCAATCCTCTCTGCATGCCGGCTCAGGTCACCGGCTTGAGTGGCAGGTGGATCTCGTAGTGCAATCCCTCGCCCGGCGGGCTGGTGACGTTGACTGAACCGCGCAAGTTGTTCTCTACCAGGTTGTGGATGCGGCAGGCGCTGAGCCCGCAGTGACTGGTGTTGCCGCGCAGGGTGGTGAAGAAGGGCTCAAACAGGCGGGGAAGTTTCTCTGGCGGCATGCCGGGGCCCGAGTCCTGATAGGTGAGCAGCAGCGACTCCTCATCCTGAGCGACATGGATGGTGAAGCTGTGCTCCCCGTTGCCGTGAAAGGCGTGATCCATGCTGTTTTTCACCAGTTCCTGCAGCAGGTCGACGAAGAGCGTCTCGGGGGCGGTCAGGGTGACTTCGTTCCCCTCAAGGCGGGGGGTGACTCTGGCAATCTGCAGCTCGGCGGCGAATGCCTGCAGCATATGCTCGGCACACTTTTTCACTGCGAAGGGGCGCGCCTCCTGCTCATTCTGATCGCGGGTCAGCTCCTTGAAGCGGGTAATGAGCAGGGCGACCCTGCGCAGACTGGACTCCACCAGTTCGGTGCCCTCCTTGATATCGGTCAGCTGCTGGTTGAGCAGGCGCTGGCCCAGAACCCCGTTTTTCACCGCATTGGCCAGCAGATCGCCGGCGCCCTGTATCATGCTGGAGGCGGTGATGCCAACCCCGACCGGGGTGTTGATCTCGTGGGCGATACCGGCGGTGAGCTGAAACAGACTCTGATAGAGCTGCACCTTGGCCTGCTGGCGACCGAGCTCCCGCAGGCGCAGCTGGTTTTGCACCCGGGCCAGTACCTCGAGCTGGTGGAACGGCTTGGAGACATAGTCGCAGCCGCCCGCCTGAAAGGCCTGTTCGAGAGCACTGATCTCGCTGTTGGCGCTGATGAAGATGACGGGCAAGCCCCAGTGCCCCTGTTGTTGTTTGATACGGCGGCATGCCTCGTAGCCATCCATCACCGGCATATTGATATCCATCAGGATCAGGTCGGGAGTGGCTTGTGCAACCGCAGCAACCGCCTGCTGGCCATCTTCCACTTCTCGCACCTGATACCCCTCCTCTTCGAGCAGGCTGCGCAGGATATAGCGGTTGGAGGCCATATCATCGACGACAAGAATGTTGTGTATGGTGTTGGTGCCTGGCATACCGGTTGGTGTTTCCGTGCAATGGGTCTGATGTTCAGCATAGTTCTTCATCAACTGCAGCGTAGCCTCATCGCGCCGCCATCGGTGCGGAAAATGGATGTGTTTGAGCCACGTTTGGACATCTTTTTGGCCGCAGGGTATGGCCAAGCTCACAAAACGAAACAACCAAACGTCATATGATTGATTTCATTATCACTCTTGCTCTCCTGCCGAACGGCAACTTCACGTAAATCAAAGAGAATGACTATGGCTACCGGACAATATCTGCTGTGGAAAGATGCACAGGGACAGGATTTTCGCCCCGTTGCACTGACTGGCACTGATCTGCTCAACAATCGTTATCTCAACAAGGGCACCGCCTTTACCGAACAGGAGCGTGCCGACTTCGATCTCGATGGCTTGCTGCCTCCTCAGGTGCAAACCTTTGAAGCCCAGCTCGAGCGGGTTTATGAAGGCTTCAAGAGCGCCTGCAGCGATATCGAGAAGTACCAGAATCTGCGTGCGCTGCAGGATCGCAACGAGACCCTCTTCTATGCCCTGTTGTCTCGCCATGTGGAGGAGATGACCCCGTATATCTATACCCCGACCGTCGGCAAGGCGTGTCAGGAGTTCAGCCACCGCTTCCAGAAGCCGCGTGGCCTCTACATTACCCCGGACAACGTGGGTGACATGGGCAGCCAGGCTCGTCACTTCGATGCCAAGTCAATTCGCATCATCGTTGTGACCGACAGCCAGGGGATTCTGGGGATCGGCGACCAGGGGGTTGGCGGCATGGGCATTCCCATCGGCAAGCTGGCTCTCTATACCCTGGGGGCGGGCATCCATCCGGCCTGCTGCATGCCGATTGCGCTGGATGTGGGTACTGATAACCAGAAACTGCTGGATGACCCCATGTACCTCGGTCGCCCGCACAAGCGGATCCGCGGCAAGGAGTATGAGGAGTTCATCGACAAGTTCGTGCAAGGGGTCAAGCGTCACTTCCCCAATGCGGTGCTGCAGTGGGAAGACTTCAGCAAATCCAACGCCTTCAACAATCTGGCTCGCTATCAGCAATCACTGCCATCGTTCAACGATGATATTCAGGGCACGGGGGCCGTGGTGCTGGCCGGTATCATCGGGGCGGTCAAGGTCAAGGGGGAAACCCTGGGCCAACAGAACTATCTGGTCTATGGCGCCGGTGCCGGCGGGGTCGGCGTGGCGGATCAAATCTGCGCGGGGATGATCCGCGAGGGAATGGATCCGCAGGCGGCGCGGGATCGCATCTACATCCTGGATACCCAGGGACTGGTGTGCGACAACCGCGAGGGGCTAGACGAGTACAAGCGCCGTTATGCCAAACCGGGCCTGCTGCTGGCCGGCTGGGACACCGAAGTGCCCGGTAAGGCCAACCTGACAGATGTGTTGCGTCATGTGCCCATCACCGTTTTGTTGGGAACCAGTGGTTCAGGCGGCGCCTTCAAGGAAGAGCATATCCAGTTGATGCAAAAGCATTGCGAACGTCCCATGGTGTTCCCGCTCTCCAACCCGACCGCCAACTGCGAAGCCTTGCCGGAAGATATCTACAACTGGAGCAAAGGTAAGGCCATCGTCGCGACCGGCAGTCCGTTCAAGGATGTGAATTATGACGGGCAGGACTTCCGGGTCGGGCAGGGCAACAACGTCTTTATCTTCCCCGGAGTGGGGCTGGCGGCGATTGTCAGCCAGATCCGCGAGATCACACCCGATATCTTCACTACCGCCGCCTTTGCGCTGGCCGAGTGCGTGAGCGAGGTCGATCTGGCGAAGGGGGCTGTCTATCCGCGCATTCGCGAGCTGCGCAGCATCTCGGTGCATGTGGCGACCGCTGTGCTCAAGGATATCGTGCGCAAGGACCCCTCCCATCCGCTGATTGGCCAGGACCTGCAGCAGCATATCCTCAACCACATGTGGGAGCCGGCGTACCTGCCTTATCGTCGGGTATAACCGCGTATCTACCGTCCGGATAACGGGTCGGCCAAGATGATAAGGGGGGTAGCGCTGCTACCCCCCTTCGTTTATCCCGTCACGCACTAAGTGCGTAGTGGCCGCCAGCGCCCTTGCTGATTGCGGCAGGCGGTATCCTGCCACTGCTGGCTGGCCTTGCCGATATAGAGTTGCTCGCGATAGTCGCGACACCACTCTCCGCTGGTATGGCGGAAGGTGCGCAGTGGGGTGACACTACCCGAGTGGCGGTTAGCCGGATTGAACCAGGTGAGGCTCTGCCCTTTGGTGCGGGTTTCCAGTGCCTTGGTGAGTGCCTGATTGGCCAGTTGAACATCTGCCTTATCCATTTGATGGTAAAGCGGCGGGGTGGCGACCGTGGCGCAGCCAGCGAGGCCGAGCAGGAGGAGTGTTAGCAGATAACGCATTATGGTTGCCCCTGTTGGCGAAAGCCGTTGTTAAGCAGAGCACGCTCTTGCTCATCGGTAAGCACTTGCTGGCGATCATCGACCGTGCCATCGCCTCTGAGTTTGTTGCCATTGGCATTGACGGCATCCACGCCGTTATCATCGACCGTGCCATCGCCTCTGAGCTTGTTGCCATTGGCATCGACGGCATCCAC
>NZ_JRGM01000179.1 GCF_000764665.1 Aeromonas lacus
TGGATATACTATACAGATTTTTAAACAAAATAAGCATGACTTTCTTCAAGCCAATAAAATGTAGTAAGAAATAAAAACGCCCCCCATCTTACGATGGAGGGCGTTTTATTTTCCGGCTATTGGGTCAGAGCGACCCAATTGTCAGCTATTACAGGGACTCTGCGGTCGCAACCACGTTTTCCACGGTAAAGCCGAATTCCTTGAACAGCAGCTCGGCCGGTGCAGACTCACCGAAGGTGGTCATACCGATGATCTTGCCGCCGAAACCAACGTACTTGTACCAGTAGTCGGCGATGCCGGCTTCGATGGCCACACGCTTGGTGACGGAGGACGGCAGGACGGACTCCTTGTACTCGGCAGACTGGGCGTCGAACACGTCGGTAGACGGCAGAGAGACCACGCGCACGGCACGGCCCTTGGCAGTCAGCTGCTCATAGGCGGCAACGGCCAGTTCCACTTCGGAACCGGTGGCGATCAGGATCAGCTCCGGAGTACCGGCACAATTCTTCAGCACGTAGCCACCCTTGGCGGTGTCGGCCAGCTGCTGGGCAGTACGGTCCATCTGGGCCAGGTTCTGACGAGAGAAGATCAGAGAGGTCGGGCCGTCGGTACGCTCGATGGCGTGTTTCCAGGCGATGGCAGATTCAACCTGGTCACACGGACGCCAGGTGCTCATGTTCGGAGTCAGACGCAGGGAGGCGATCTGCTCAACCGGCTGGTGAGTCGGGCCATCTTCACCCAGACCGATGGAGTCGTGGGTGTAAACGAAGATGGAACGCTGCTTCATCAGGGCGGCCATACGCAGGGCGTTACGGGCATACTCCATGAACATCAGGAAGGTAGCGCCGTAGGGGATGAAACCACCGTGCAGGGCGATACCGTTCATGATGGCGGACATGCCGAACTCGCGTACACCGTAGTGGATGTAGTTGCCGGAGGCATCGTCGTTGGTCAGGGACTTGGAACCGGACCACATGGTCAGGTTGGACGGAGCCAGGTCAGCGGAGCCGCCCATGAATTCCGGCAGCAACTTGCCGAACGCTTCCAGTGCGTTTTGGGACGCTTTACGGGTTGCGATCTTGGCCGGGTTGGCTTGCAGGGTTTCGATGATCTTGGCGGATTCAGCAGCCCAGTTGGCCGGCAGTTCGCCAGCGGTGCGGCGCTTGAATTCGGCAGCCAGAGTCGGGTGAGCGGCTTCATAGGCAGCGAATTTGGCAGCCCAGTCGGCTTCCAGTTTGGCGCCCTTCTCCTGACCGTTCCACTCGGCAGCGATGTCGGCCGGGATAACAAACGGTGCGTGATCCCACTTCAGGAACGCGCGAGCCGCGGCGATCTCGTCGTTGCCCAGCGGTGAGCCGTGGCAGTCGTGAGAACCGGATTTGTTCGGAGAACCGTAACCGATGATGGTGCGGCAGCAGATCAGGGTCGGCTTGCCGGTCTCGGCCTTGGCGGCTTCGATGGCAGCGTTGATCGCTTCCGGGTTATGGCCGTCAACAGCCGGGATAACGTGCCAGCCGTAGGCTTCGAAACGCTTGACGGTGTCGTCGGTGAACCAGCCTTCTACGTGACCGTCGATGGAGATGCCGTTGTCATCCCAGAACGCGATCAGTTTGCCCAGTTGCAGGGTACCGGCCAGAGAGCAAGCCTCGTGGGAGATACCTTCCATCAGGCAGCCGTCGCCCATGAAGGCGTAGGTGTAGTGGTCAACGATGTCGTGACCCGGCTGGTTGAACTGGTCAGCCATGGCCTTCTCGGCGATCGCCATACCCACGGCGTTGGTGATGCCCTGACCCAGCGGGCCAGTGGTGGTTTCAACGCCCGGCGCGTAACCGTACTCCGGGTGACCCGGGGTGCGAGAGTGCAGCTGGCGGAAGTTTTTCAGATCGTCGATGGAGAGGTCATAACCGGAGAGGTGCAGCAGGGAGTACAGCAGCATGGAGCCGTGGCCGTTGGAGAGGATGAAACGGTCGCGGTCGGCCCACTTGGGGTTGTTCGGGTTATGTCTGAGGTGGCTGCGCCACAATACTTCGGCGATATCCGCCATTCCCATGGGGGCGCCCGGGTGACCGGAGTTGGCTTTTTGAACGGCATCCATACTCAATGCACGAACGGCATTGGCAAGCTCTTTACGAGAAGGCATCTGTATCTCCTGCGATTGCTTCATTTGATGGCCAAGATTAAGGCGCGTTATTGTCCCAGCAGGGCGCGCGGCGTGCAAATATTATCTGGACGAATAAAGTGGCTTTGGGAGGACAATCGCTTTTCTTGGCGACGTTTGACCAAACAGAACAACAGCAAACGTTTGATTTTCATCCCCTTGGGGATAGTAAGGAGCCAATAGTGGCCTTCTTGCGACACCGCGACAAAATAGTGCTGGCAATCGGGGGGGGCGCTAACTAAAATAGACGTCCAGATGTAGATACCTCTACACCATCCTATTCATCCGGTTATTGCCGTGGCGATAACCCAGACAAGCTGAGACTCTTATCATGGCAAAGCTGTTTACTTCCGAGTCGGTCTCCGAAGGCCATCCCGACAAGATTGCGGACCAGATCTCCGATGCGGTGCTGGACGCCATCCTCAAGCAAGATACCAAGGCACGCGTTGCCTGCGAGACCCTGGTCAAGACCGGTATGGTCATGGTGGCCGGTGAAGTAACCACCTCTGCTTGGGTTGATATCGAAGAGATCGTGCGTGATACCGTACGTGAAATCGGCTACACCCACTCCGACATGGGCTTCGATGCCGACTCCTGCGCCGTGCTGAACGCCATCGGCAAGCAGTCCCCGGACATCAACCAGGGCGTTGACCGCAGCGATCCGCTGGAGCAGGGCGCTGGCGACCAGGGCCTGATGTTCGGCTACGCCACCAACGAAACCGACGTGCTGATGCCGGCCCCCATCACCTACTCTCACCTGCTGGTGAAGCGTCAGGCTGAAGTGCGCAAGAACGGCACCCTGCCGTGGCTGCGTCCGGATGCCAAGAGCCAGCTGACCTTCGCCTACGACGACGCAGGCAAGATCATCGGTGTGGATGCCGTGGTGCTGTCTACCCAGCACGCTGAATCCATCAGCCACAAAGATCTGGTTGAAGCGGTACGCGAAGAGATCATCAAGCCGGTGCTGCCGGCCGAGTGGGTCAACAAGGACACCAAATACTTCATCAACCCGACCGGTCGTTTCGTTATCGGCGGCCCGATGGGTGACTGCGGTCTGACCGGTCGCAAGATCATCGTCGACACCTACGGCGGCATGGCCCGTCACGGTGGTGGCGCCTTCTCCGGCAAGGATCCTTCCAAGGTTGACCGTTCTGCTGCCTACGCCGCCCGCTACGTTGCCAAAAACATCGTTGCCGCCGGTCTGGCCGATCGCTGTGAAATCCAGATCTCCTACGCCATCGGCGTGGCCGAGCCGACCTCCATCAGCGTTGAAACCTTCGGTACCGCCAAAGTCGCCGAAGATCTGCTGGTCAAACTGGTACGGGAGCACTTCGAACTGCGCCCGTATGGCCTGATCCAGATGCTGGATCTGAAGCGCCCGATCTACCAGGCCACTGCTGCCTACGGTCACTTCGGTCGCAACGAGTTCCCGTGGGAGCAGACCGACAAGGCCGAGCTGCTGCGCTCTGCCGCTGGCCTGTAAGGTTCACGGTTGTGATAAAAGGGGAGCCTGGCTCCCCTTTTGCTTATCCGCCATTTGACGAGAACTCGATGTCTGCCACCGCTACCCGCCTCGATCCCGCCCTGCATCAACAGCTGCTCGCGCGCGTCGACGCCTGCTTTGCACAGGCCGAAGCGCGCCTTGGCCGCACCTTCCCCCGCCCGCAAGTCCATTGCAACATGCGCGGTCGGGCGGCAGGCTCGGCGCGGCTGCAAACCTGGGAGCTGCGCTTCAATCCCGCCCTCTGTCAGGCCAACCAGCAGGCATTTCTGGCCGAGGTGGTGCCCCACGAAGTGGCCCATCTGCTGGTCTATGCCCTTTGGGGTGAACATAGCGGGGAAGGACGCGGCAGATCGCGGGTGCTGCCCCACGGCCGCCAGTGGCAATCGGTGATGCGGGAGGTGTTCGGCCTCGAGCCCAGAACCACCCACAGCTTCGATCTGGCAGTTCTGGCCCAGCGCACCGTGCCCTATCGCTGCCTCTGCCAGCAGCATCAGCTGTCGGTACGCCGCCACAACAAGGTGGTGCGCGGCGAAGCCCGCTATCACTGCCGCCGCTGCAAGCAGCCGCTGGAACGGGAACGGCCGGAGCCCGAACAGTAAGCCAGCCGGTGTCGCGCTCTTGTGGTAGGGTGCCCGCCATCGTTCGTCAATCATCCCGTTTGCAAGGAATCCCATGCGTTTCATCTCCTCCCTCGCCCTGACCCTGCTGGCCGGTTTGCCGCTGCTCAGCGCCCCCCTGCACGCCCAGACCTTTCGCGAAGCCAAGCAGGATCTTGTGAAGCTCTACCGCAGCCAGCCCAATGCCACCACCTTCTACTGCGGCTGCGACATCAACTATCAGGGCAAGAAAATGAGCCCGGATCTCGCCAGCTGCGGTTACGAGCCGCGCAAGCAGCCCAAACGCGCCGCCCGCATCGAGTGGGAGCACGTGGTACCCGCCTGGGAGTTCGGCCATCAGCTGCAGTGCTGGCAGGATGGCGGTCGCAAGAATTGCGAGAAGGTGAGTCCGGAGTTCAACAAGATGGAGGGGGACATGCACAACCTCTTCCCCGCCATCGGAGAAGTGAACGGCGATCGCGCCAACTACCGCTTCTCTGACTGGAACGGCAAGCCGGATCAGTACGGCCAGTGCCAGATGCTGGTGGATTTCAAGGATCGTCGGGTGCAGCCGCCCAAGGGGCCGGTGCGCGGCCAGATCGCCCGCGCCTACCTCTACATGAGCGAGCAGTATGGGCTGCGTCTGGCTGCGCAACAGCGTAAACTGTTCGAAGCTTGGGATCGCCAATACCCGGCAGAGGGCTGGGAGTGCGAGCGCAACCGCCGCATCGGCACGCTGCAGGGCAATACCAATCCCTTTATTGAAAAGCAGTGCCAATAACCCCATTTGACCAGAGAGGGGATCGCCCCCTCTTATCATGAAGCCCTTCCCTACTGCCGCGTGAGCCTTGCTCACCGCCTCGCAGCAGGATATGAAGGGTTTCCAAGCAAGAGATTGACAAGCAGCCATGCGCATTCCACGTATCTATGAACCGGCCACCCTGCAAGTTGGCCAGACCATCGCCCTGTCGGAAGACGGCGCCAACCATATCGGCCGGGTACTGCGCATGCAGCCGGGCCAGCAGCTCGAGCTGTTCAACGGCGATGGCAATCAATATCCCGCCACCATCGCCAGCGTCGGCAAAAAGTCGGTGGAAGTGACCATCGACAGCTGCGATACCCAATCGGTGGAGTCACCGCTGGCCATCCACCTCGGTCAGGTGATCAGCCGTGGCGACAAGATGGACTTCACCATCCAGAAATCGGTAGAGCTGGGCGTCACCTGCATCACCCCGCTCTTCTCCGAGCGCTGCGGCGTCAAGCTGCCGGCCGATCGGCTGGAGAAGAAGCGCGAGCAGTGGCAGAAGGTGGTGATCAGCGCCTGCGAACAGTGCGGCCGCAACGTGGTGCCCATCGTTCGCATGCCGATGGAGCTGGATGCCTGGCTGGCGGAAGAGACCAAGGAGCTCAAACTCAACCTGCACCCGCGCGCCGAGTACAGCATCAACACCCTACCCGTTCCCGAGCACGGCGTGCGCCTGCTGATTGGCCCGGAAGGGGGATTGTCGAGCGACGAGATCGCCCGTACCGTGCAGGAAGATTTCAAAGAGATGCTGCTGGGGCCGCGGGTGCTGCGCACCGAAACCGCCGCCCTGACTGCGATAACTGCGCTGCAGTGCCGCTTTGGCGATCTCGCTTGATACTATCGGCTGCATCGATGCAGCCTCAAGCGGCCGATTACGCTGCGCTAATCGACCCTACAACCCTATCGAGCCATTAAGAAGGAACAGCGGATGACCATTAAACTCGGCATCGTGATGGACCCCATCTCGGCCATCAATATCAAGAAAGATTCCAGCTTTGCCATGCTCGAAGAGGCGCAAAAGCGCGGCTATGAGCTGTTCTATCTGGAGATGAAGGATCTCTACATGGAAGCTGGTCGCGCCTTTGGCACCATGCGCCCGCTCACCGTCAAATATGACTATGCCGACTGGTACACGCTGGGCGAGGTGGTCGATCAGCCCCTCTCCAACCTCGATGTGATCCTGATGCGCAAGGATCCGCCGTTCGACACCGAATTTATCTACGCCACCTACATGCTGGAGCGGGCCGAGGATGAGGGTTGCCTTATCGTCAACAAGCCGCAGAGCCTGCGCGATGCCAACGAGAAGCTCTACACCGCCTGGTTTGCCGAGCATACCCCGACCACGCTGGTGACCCGCCGCGCCGACAAGCTGCGCGCCTTCCACGCCCAGCACAAAGACGTGATCCTCAAGCCGCTGGACGGCATGGGCGGCGCTTCCATCTTCCGCATGAAGGAAGATGACGCCAACGTCGGCGTTATCATCGAAACCCTGACCGCCCATGGCAGCCAGTACTGCATGGCGCAGACCTATCTGCCCGCCATCAAGGATGGCGACAAGCGGGTGCTGGTGGTGGACGGTGAACCGGTTCCCTACTGCCTCGCCCGCATTCCGGCGCAGGGCGAGACCCGTGGCAATCTGGCGGCCGGTGGCCGCGGCGAAGCGCGTCCCCTGAGCGAAGCCGACTGGGCTATCGCCCGTGCAGTGGGCCCGACGTTGAAAGAGAAGGGGCTTATCTTCGTCGGCCTCGACATCATCGGCGACCGCCTGACCGAGATTAACGTCACCAGCCCGACCTGCATTCGCGAGATTGAAGCGGCCTTCGACGTGCACATTACCGGCATGCTGATGGATGCCATCGAGCGCCGGCTGGCCAAGGCCTGAGCCAGCCACAGTTAAATTGCTGCTCGCTGTAGCGAGCGAGTGTTAATGCAAAGAGGCGGCCCCGGGGCCGCCTCTTCTATTTCATGCCTTGCTCATTGGTATGAAGGCTTAACAGCGGAACTGCCCCACCTTCAGCTTGAGATCGCTCGATAGCTGCTCCAGCTCGTGACAACTCTGGTTCATCTCGGAGGCGGCCGCCGTCGACTCGGTCGCTATCTGGGCGATATTGACCACGTTGCGGGTGATATCCTCAGCCACCTTGCTCTGCTCCTCGGCGGCGGTGGCGATATGGGTATTGAGTTCGTTGATCATCTCCACCGAGGTGACAATCTCGCCGAGCGCCTTGCCACAGGCAAGCACGGTACGGTTGGACTCCTCGACCTGCTCCAGCCCGTGCATCATGCTGTTGGCAGCCTCGCTCGCCCCCTGCTGCAGCTTGATAATGGTCTTGCCAATCTCTTCGGTCGAGCGCTGGGTACGTTGGGAAAGCGTGCGCACCTCATCCGCCACCACCGCAAAACCGCGCCCCTGATCCCCTGCCCGCGCCGCTTCGATGGCGGCGTTGAGCGCCAGCAGGTTGGTCTGCTCGGCAATGCCGCGAATGGCATCCATCACGCTGCTGATATCGCGGCTGTCATCGGCCAGCTGGGTGATCATCGCCGCCGTGGTCTGGATATGGGAAGAGAGGGAGGACATGTGCTGGATGGCATCTTCAACCACCTGATGACCGTGACGGGCACTCTGGTCGGCCACCCTGGCCGCATCGGCCGCCCCGGACGAGCTGTTGGCCACCTCGGCCACGGTCGCGCTCATCTGGTTCATGGCCGTCGCGCTCTGATCGGTCTCGGCTTGCTGCTGGGCAAAGCGCTGGCGGCTCTCGACCCCAATATGGGCAAGACGGGCCGACTCTCTGGCCAGATGCTCGGCCATCTCGTTGATCTGGTTCAGCAGGTTGCGAAAATGGCGGATCACGTCGTTAAGGGAATTGGCCAGCGACCCCATCTCGTCCTTGCGCAGCACAGGTGCCTGCTGGCTCAAATCAAGATCGGTCTGCATACCACGCAGCACCTGACTCATGGCCGCCAGCGGCTGGCTCACGCTGCGACCGGTCCACATGCCGAAGAAGAGCACGCAACCGCCCCCGATCAGAAACAGCAGGAGAAAGAGCTGGAAGAGGCGATCCTTGAGCTGGGTCAGCTCGGTCATGCTCTGTTCGGCAGCGGTCAGCTGATACTGCACCAGACCGCTGACCGTATCACTGAGGGGATCGATCGCGCCATAGAGGGGCATGATCCGGGCGCCAAGGTGAGCACGTACCTCATCCGGCCCGCCATCAAGCACCTGCAACACGGCGGCAATCTGCTGATCGGCCGCAGCGAAGAGCATCTGAACCCGATCCGCCTCCTGCGTCTCCCCCTGATCCATCGCCATGTTGCGGTAGTGCTGCCAACTATCTGCCACATCACGCTGGGCCTGAGTGATGGCCGCCTTTGCCTTGTCCGGGGTAAAGCCCCCCACATTGGCCTTGTTGGTCGCATCAATGACGTTGACGGCGTAGAGATCGGCAATGTGCTTGAGCTCCTTCAGTTGCACCACCTCCCCCTGATACATGGCGTTCATGCCCGCCATCAGCTGGGACATCGCCTGAGTTGCCCCCACCAGCAAGGCCAACAGTGCCAGCAGAGGCACCACGCACCCCAGGATCAACTTCTGTCTGATTGAAATCCCTTCCATGGTTTTCTCCCTACCCGGATAAATGGCGGGCCTGCGCGCCTTCGATAAAAAGCGGTTTTGCCTACAGAGTCGAGCTGCCATAATTGCCGCAAATACCTTTGCAATATCTGGCCCATATGCAAACACTGCAAAATCACTTTCTTCTTGCCATGCCAAGCCTCTCGGACCCCTACTTCGAGCGTTCGCTGGTCTACTTGTGCGAACACAACGAAGAGGGCGCCATGGGGCTGGTCGTCAACATCCCGGTCGACATGTCCGTTGAGGCCATGCTGACCCAGCTCAAGCTCACGCCCCCGACCGTTGCGGAACTCAAGCAGCCGGTGGTTCAAGGGGGGCCGGTGCACGCCGATCGTGGCTTTGTACTGCACAGCTTCCGCCCCGGTTTCGGCTCTACCCTGCAGGTTGGGGACGAAATGATGGTGACTACTTCAAAGGATATACTGGAAACCCTGGGTACGAGTGAGGCTCCCGATCACTGGCTGGTGGCGCTTGGCTACGCTGGCTGGAGTGCCGGACAGCTGGAACAGGAGCTGGTTGATGGCGCCTGGCTGGTGATCCCGCCCAATCCTGACCTTATCTTCAAAACCCCCATCCACAAGCGTTGGCAGCAAGCGGCCGCCAGCATAGGGGTTAACCCGATCCACTTATCCAGCGACGTCGGCCACAGCTGAGCCGCTGGCGAACCCCGTTTTATTTCGAGGATTTTTTCATGTCATCACGCAGCATCATGGGCTTTGACTACGGCACCAAGAGCATTGGCGTTGCCATCGGCCAGGAGCTGACCGGCACTGCCCGCCCCTTGCGCGCCCTCAAAGCCAATGACGGCATCCCCAATTGGGACGAAATCGAGAAGCTGCTCAAGGAGTGGCAACCGGACTTGCTCATTGTCGGCCTGCCCCTGAACATGGATGGCACCGATCAGGAGATCACAGTTCGTGCCCGCAAGTTCGGCAACCGCCTGCACGGCCGCTTCGGCAAACCGGTCGAGTTCAAGGATGAGCGACTCACCACCACGGACGCCCGCGCCCGCCTCTTCGAACAGGGTGGATATCGAGCTCTGGAGAAGGGCAGCGTGGACGGCGTATCGGCGCAGCTGATCGTCGAAGCCTGGATGGAAGAGCAGTACAACTAAGCCATAAACAACAAGGCAGGGGCTGTGCCCCTGCCTTGTTTGCATCTATCTCCCCGTCACGCCTGTGACTGCGGCGCCAGCAACCCCTCTTCCTCCTGTGGTGTGGCATTCATCATCCGGTTCAGCCAGGGCACCATCAGGCCCATCACCACGGCGATAATCAGGGTCGCTATCCCGATCTTGCCAAACACGCCAGTATAGATGGGCAAGGTCAGCAGCGGATCCGTTACCCCTTGCGGTACGGCGGTGAAGGTGGCGACATAACCCCCAAGCAGCGATGCCATCGCCTGGGTCAGGAACCACATCCCGAGGATAAAGCCCATCAGGCGTTGCGGCACCAGCGCGGCCACCATGGCCAGCCCCAGCGCACTGATCATCAGCTCGCCGATGCTCTGGAACAGGTAAATAAGCACCATAAACCAGGGGGAGGTGAGCCCCTGCTCATCGGCAAACCACCAGCCGGAAGCAGCGGCGGTCAGGAAACCGAGCGAGCAGAAGAACATCCCGAGGGTAAATTTGAGCGGCATGGTGAGATCCCGCCCCTTGCAGCCCATCCGGGTATAGATCACCGCCAGCACCGGGCTACCCACCACCACCCAGAAGGGGTTGAGCGCCTGGAAGCTGACCGGGTTGACGCTCATGCCCAGCATCTCGTGATGCATGTTGTTGATGGCAAAGAAGTTCAGTGAAGTCGGCATCTGGGCGTACAGCACATAGAAGAGCACCGCCTCCAGCATCAGCACGAAGGCCACATACATCTTGTTGCGACCCACGGTGTCGAGCTTGAACGCCTCGCGAAAGAAAAAGATCACCACGGCAATCGTCACCGTCATCAGCACCATGTTGGCGATCACCACGTGGTGCATCAACCAGGCACAGAAGAAGACCATGACCACCGAGCCAGCCAATACCATCAGCAACTTACCGTAGTTGAGGGGCAGATGATCAGGCTCTGAGCCGATATCTTTCACCATATTGCGGCAGGCAAAGAAGGTGAGCAGCGCAATAATCAGTCCCACCCCGCACAGGTTATAAGTCACTGTATAGCCATAGTGATCGGCAATCACCGGTGCCAGCGAGAGGGAAATAAGGGAACCGATATTGATCGACATATAGAACAGGGTAAAGGCACCATCCAGCCGCGGATCCTTCGGGGCATAACATTTGGAGAGCAGACTGGCCGGGTTGGCCTTGAACAGGCAGTTGCCGACCGCGATGGTACCGAGCGCATAGAAAATCAGGTCAGGATTGTAGATCGACATGCCGGTCATGAAATAGCCGATAACCAGTACAACCGCCCCCAGCACCATGGTGCGCTTGGTACCGAGAATATGGTCGCCGACATAACCACCGATCGAGATAAGGCCATACACCAGCGCCGAGAAGGCGCCGAAGGTGATAAACGACTGCTCCTGGGAAAAACCCAGTTGCTGTACAAAGAAAACTGCCAGGATCCCCTGCACGCCGTAATAACCGAAGCGCTCCCAGAGTTCGACAAAAAATATCATGAAGAAGGGTTTGGGCTGTTGTAACAACCCGGTCGGTGCTGTTGCTGGACGCATAGTAACCTGCCTTGATAGCTGCTTATTGTTATTAATCTGATGGCGGTGAGCCCATGGGATGAAATACCTGCCAAGCCACCCGAACTGCGACCTTGCCCTGTGCCGGCAAGCCGCCGCTCGATATCTGGCAACAGATGTTTCATTCGTCATCTTCAAGGTGATGAGTGGGGCAAGAAGCGACACTGATGCACCGCAAAGGGGCTAGCAGAAATAAGGGGGGTATGCCCCGTTATTTCAAGGTTAGGCATGTTATGTCACTGGTAATCAACTGACTTAATGGTTGATCACACTTTAAAATCCAACTTTCATGATGTTTTCTAATGAAACAGGATTACAATTTCTCTTGCGAAGAGTGTCACTCGAGACGTGATTTATCTTCAATTCTGTGTATTAAACGACAGCAAATGGCTCTCTTCGCTGCTCTCGCAGACTCAGGACAACTGGCAGGTACAAAAAAGCCGGCGCAGATCCGCCGGCTGAATTCAGGTAGCCCCTTGGGCTGGCGCTCGCTGATAGAGCCGCCTTATCTCGTTGCGCAGCCACATTACCTTGGCATCCTGATTGTGCCGCTTGTGCCAGAGCAGGATAAAAGCGATCTCCAACTGCTGATAGAGCTTCTCCGGTAGCGGCAACGGCATGGCGATCAAGTTGTCATGGTGTCTGGCCGCATAGCCACCGCAATAGGAGGGGGCTACCGCGATCAGCTCGTGACTTGACTGGGCGGCAATGTGCAACGCCTGTTCAAAGCTGGAGACCATGATGGGCACCTGCCGCTGCAACCCCTCCTCATCCAGCAAGTTGTCGAGTGCCCAAGTATCGTTAGCCTCCCACACCATGCTGACCTGGGGACATGCCAAAAAGTTCTCCAACGACCACTTCTGCTGGAGCAGGGGGTGATCCTTGCGCAAGAAAGCGACTGGCCGATCGCTGAACAGCACTTCGTGATCGATGTAATAGGGCAGCCGGTTGACCTTGGCCCGGGAGCGGGAATAGGTCTCCCGGGCACAGAAACCGAGATCGGCATCGCCGTTGACGATGTCGTTGAGGGAGTGATGATCCCAACCCAGCATTCTGACCACAGAGTTGGGGTACTTTTCGTAGATGGTCATCGGCAGATCGCTCAGGAAGCTGATGTAGAAGGGGGATTCCATCACCAGACTGAAGCGGGCGCCATCAGGGATCGCCTCGCTATTGAGCGAGGTGATGCTGTCGGTCAGCTGATACCAAACCTTCAGCTCCTCTTCCAGCGTCAGGGAAAGATTGGTCGGCTGCAGCCCCTGCCGTACCCGGACAAAGAGGGGATCGTCAAACCACTCCCGCAGCTTGGCGAGGGACTTGCTCACCGCCGACGGGGTGACACAGAGCTTTTTCGCCGCCCCAGCCACACTGCGCGCCTGCATCAGATACTTGAAGACAATCAGCAGGTTCAGATCGAGCTCAACCAGCGTACGCATATCCCTCCTCATTCCCGTTTATCCCCGCGATTGCGCTTCGCGAACAGCAAACCATGGTACCAGCCCTTTCACCCCTAGGTAACTGAGCAACGTCAGCAGCAGGGAGCAGAAGAGCATAGCCAGCGGGGAAAAGCCCAACTGCCCCATCAGCCAAATATAGAGACCGGACAGGCTGATCTGCATGACGCAGAGCACCGCGCTGGCGAAGGCCACATTATGCTGACAGCCATCCAGCGCTTTTCCCATGGCCACCCCGAACCCGCAGGAGAAGCCGACACAGACCAGTGCAAAACCGGCCAGCAGCAGCGCGACATCATTGCCCCGCAACCAGCAGCCCAGCAGAAGGCATGCCGCCAGCAGGTAGGCAAGATGGGAGAGCGCCAGCACTCTCTGCTTGCCCAGCCAGCGCAGCAGCAGTGGCGTCAGAAAGGAGGTCGACATGCTCACCCCCGCCATCACCATCATGACGACGGAGTACTGCTCGGGTGAAAAACCATACTCCTGCATCAGGATCAGGGGAGAGACACTGACGTAGACCAGAATGGCGGTCACGCTGGTGCTGGTCAGCAGAGAAATCAGCATAAAGCGCGGGGAGCGCAACAAGGCAACAGGCAAGCCACTAGCACCGCCCAGCCTGTTTTCCGGCCGGGTCTCCTTGAGCCGCAGGAAGTTGATCAGACCGGTCAATGCCGCCACCAGTGCCATCGTGACGAAGATCCCCTGCCATTGAAAACGGGAGAGGATGAGGTAGCCCAACACCGGCGCCAGCACCGGAATGACGCAGATAACCCCGTTGATCATGGAGAGGGCCATCGCCAGCCGCTCTTCGCTCAGCACATCCCGCAACACGGTAAAAGTCATGATATAGAGCGCCCCCGCCCCGACCCCCTGCCAGAATCGCCCCAGATAAAACTGGGTGACATCGGCTGAATGGGCCGCCACCAGCGAGGCGGCAAGAAAGATGATGGCGCCACCCAATACCACGGGGCGACGGCCATAACGATCGGCAATCATGCCTCCCAACAGGACTGTCGCTGCCATGCCGAAGAGATAGATGGAGAAAGCGGTGTGGATCTGAGCCTCGTTCGCCTGCAGGCTCTCGGCAATCCGGGGGACGGCGACCAGATAGAGATCGATGCCGACCGGATAGAGGATGATCATCAGAAAGGCGCACAGCAGAAAAGTTCTCATGGAGGCTCCGTAACAAAAATCTGGCCCCTGTTCTGCCAAAAGTGCGGCAAACAGCAGGCAAGCGGGTGACTATGCGGAGCACTATAGGGGGGGGCTACCACCACACCTAGTGAAGAGATGGCGATCGATACATTCCAAAATGGAAATATTGTTTCTACCGGTGTGCGATTAAGGCAACTGGATGGACAAGCCGCCAGGCAGAAGAACACCGTGAGCTGAGTAAAAATAAACGCAATAAAAGTGCGCCGGGCAATCCCGGTGCACTTGCTTTCAGTAAAACGCTACGCCCGTGATTAGTCGGCCAGCTTGCTCAGAATGGCGTAGGCCGCCTTGACCCGGACATCGTTGGGATAGTTGCGGTTGGCCAGCATGACGATGCCAATACCCTTGGCCGGGACAAAGGCGACATAGGCGCCAAAGCCGTTGGTCGATCCCGTCTTGTTGTAGAGTCGCTGTTCCCCCATATCTTTGGGCGCGGCAAAGCGTTCCACCGGATTGGCCTTGTAGCTCACCGCCGGCGAGTTCCCCGCCAGCAGCACCTGTTCGGTCACCGGATAGGCATAACTCTCCCAGCCCAGCCCCTGAGTCATCTCTCCTACCGAGAAGAAACCGGTATGAGTCATGGCAATGGCCTGCTGCATGGCGGCATCACCCCGCTTGGTCATGTTGGCCTCGACAAACTTGATGAAATCCGCCGAGCTGGTCTTGATGCCATAGGCCTCGTCCGCCAGCACTCCCGGATTGACCCGGATCGGTTTCTCCTCTTTGGCATAGCCGTAGGCGTAATCGCCCATGGCTGCCGCAGGCACCTTGAGGTAGGTGTGGGCAAGGCCGAGCCCCGGCAACAGAGTCTGGCTCATCAGTTGCTCGAAGGGTTGGCCCAGAGAGCTCGCAGCCAGATAGCCGAACAGACCTATGCTGGGGTTGGAGTACTCCCGTTGGGTACCGGCGGCAAAGAGCGGCGTCCACTGGCGGTAGTAGACTTGCATCTTCTCTGCCGAGTCTACCGCATCGGGGAACTGCAGTGGCAAGCCCCCTGCACTGTAGGTGGCAAGATCGGCCATTGTCACACCATCAAAGGCAGACCCTTTCAGCCAGGCTGCGTGCTGGCTCACCTTGTCATCCAGCTTGAAGCCCCCCTTGACCACGGCGTAGGCACCGAGGGTCGCGGTCAAAGTCTTGCTGACCGAGCCGATTTCAAACAGGGTCTGCTCGCTGACGCGCTGACCGCTCTCGCGGTTGGCAACGCCGTAGTTGAAGTAGTGGGCCTTGCCATCTTTCAGTACGGCGACCGCCATCCCCGGGATCCGGTACTCCTTGAGCACGGGTTGAATGGCGCCATCCACGATGGCGGTAAGAGGAGCATCCTGCTCGGCAGAAGCGAATGAAGAGATCAGCAGGGAACCCAGCGCCAACCGCGAAAGAGTTGTTGGTTGTTTCATGACATCTGTCTTTTGATGAGTTGAGAAGTGCATCATAAGGAAGCTTGGTGAGCTGAGCGTGAACAACCGTGAAGTCGGTGTGAAGTCATTGAAAAAACGGGCCATTTCAATGGTTTTACGGCGTACTGAGCCCGCCCTGAGTGACTGGCGTATAAGCTGTAGGTGCCAAAAGAGAGAAGCAAGATACGGACAAGCCGAAAGCGGGAGGAATAGTGAAATCACAGGAACAGATCACGGCGGTGCTGACAGCGCTGGAACAGGTGATTCTGGGTAAACCACTGCAGCTCAAGGTTGCACTGGTAACCCTGCTGGCCCGTGGCCACCTGCTGATCGAGGATCTGCCCGGCATGGGCAAGACCACTCTGGCTCAGGCGCTGGCGCAGGTATTGGGACTGAGCTGCCGCCGGATGCAGTTTACCGCCGATCTGCTACCCGCCGATTTGCTGGGCCTGCAGATCTTTGATCCCCGCCAGCAGCACTTCACCTTTCACCCCGGCCCCATCTTCACCCAGGTACTGCTGGCCGACGAGATCAACCGCGCCAGCCCCAAGGTGCAGAGTGCGCTGCTGGAGGCGATGGCCGAACAGAAGGTGAGCATCGAGGGCCACACTCACCCGCTGCCAACCCCCTTCTTCGTCATCGCCACCCAGAACCCGGCCGATCAGGCGGGCACCTATCCCCTGCCCGAATCCCAGCTCGACCGGTTTGCCGTACGGCTTTCACTCGGTTTCCCTCCTCACGAGGCGGAGCGCCGACTGCTGCGCGGCCAGCAGCAGAGCCAGCCCCTCCCCTGCCTGCTGGACGCAAATATCCTGGCCCTGTTGCAAGCCGAAGCCGAGGCCATTCACCTCTCGGATGCCACCCTCGACTACCTGCTGGCACTGGTACAGCAGAGCCGTTTTGATGGCGAGCTGCCGCAGCCCCTCTCCCCCAGAGCGGCCCAAACCCTGCTGGCGGTGAGCCGGGCCTGGGCGCTGGCGGCGGGACGACGCTTCGTCACGGTGGAAGATGTGCAGGCGGTCTTTCCCTATGTGGCGGAGCACCGGTTGCGGGGCAGTTTTGGCGTGCAGCACGGCGAAGCCTGCCCCCTGAGCCAGCGGCTGCTGGCCAGCGTCGATCCGGATCGGCCATGACTGGCTGGCGCCAGCTAAGGGATCGCTGGCAGTTGCGCTGGCTTGATCGCCGCATCCCTCCGGCGCGCCAGATCACGCTGGGGCCGCGCAGCCTGTTCATCCTGCCCACCCGCATGGGGTTGCTCTATCTGCTGGTACTGCTCGCCATCTACCTGCTCGGCACCAACTACCAGAACAATCTGGTGCTGCTGGTTGCCTACTGCCTCGGCAGCCTGTTTATGACGGCCATGTGGCTCACCCATCGCAACCTGCTGGGTCTGGCCTTGATGGGAGGGCCCACCGCCACCGGCGAGGCGGGCAGCCAGCTCCCCATCAGAATACGGGTACAAAGCCCGCGCCCGATCTACGGCGTTCAGTTCACCCTGGGCGATAGCCCGCTCTGGCATGCCGAGATAGGCTCCACGCCCCTCGACCTGCTGTTGCCGGTAACGGGTCGGCGCCGCGGTCGCCTCCCCCTTGGCCGGCTTAAAGTCGAGAGCCGCTATCCCCTCGGCCTCTTTCGCTGCTGGTCGCTGCCGGATCTGCAACTGGAGGGATGGGTCTACCCCAAGGCTGTCTATGGCCCGCTGCGGGAGGGTGAGAGCACCACAGCCGACGAGCAGCAGAGGGATATGTTGCCCGCCGCCATCGGCGATTTTGATACTCTGCGGGCCCACCAACAGGGCGAAGCCATGAGCCGGATCGCCTGGAAGCAACTGGCACAGGGGCGCGGCCTGCTGAGCAAGCAGTTCTGTGAACCGCATCAGGCTGGCCGCCATCTCAGTCTGTCGCGGGTAGCAGGTGGCGATCTGGAACAGCGGCTGGCGGTACTAGCCTGGTGGTGCTGCGACTATGGCAAACAGGGGATCCCCTTCTCCCTGACGCTAGCCCGGGAGACGCTGGGGCCTGATAGCTGCCCCGCATTTGTGCAGCGCTGCCTGCTGGCACTGGCACAACTGGATAACCCGGCAGACGAGGGCAGAACGGATGTTGCTCGATAACCGGCGTCTGCTGCCCCTTATCGCCCTGCAACAGCTGCTGCTCATTGCCGCACTCTGGCCCCAGCTACAGCTCTGGGTCATGGCAGTGGGCGCCATCACCCTGTTTACCCGCGCCATGATGCTGTGGCGGGGCTGGCGTCCTCCACCAGCACGAGTGCTGGCGATACTGGCCATCGGTTGTGTGCTGATGCTCCTGCTGCAGTGGCGAGGATTGGGCACCCTGCCTGCGCTGGTCAACCTGCTCTGGCTCGGCTACAGCCTCAAGGTCATCGAGGTTAGGCGCGATCGGGATGTCGAACAGGTGCTGCTGCTCGCCTTCTTTCTGATTGCGCTGGCACTGGTGCAGCGTCAGAGCATCGGCTGGGCGCTGTTGCTGGCGCTCTCGCTCTGGCTGGCGGTCACTGCACTGGTCAATGCCGCGGTCCCACAACAAAAGCACCCATGGCGCAGCGCAGGCGGCGCACTGCTGCTCGCCCTTCCCCTGCTGCTGGCCCTCTTTATCGTGCTGCCAAAGTTGCCACCGCTCTGGCAGATGCCGACTGCCAACCGCGCCCTGACGGGCCTCTCGGAAGAGGTGGCCCCCGGCGACATCAGCGAGCTGGTCAGCTCCTCCGAGCTGGTGTTTCGCGTCACCTTTGCCGATGGCCCGCCGCCGGCGCACGAGCGTTACTTTCCGGTCATGCGGCAGGAGTATTTTGACGGACGGCGCTGGCAATTGAGCGCTGAGGTGAAAAGATGGCAGCAAACCATCCCACTGCTTGGCGTGGCATCCACGCTATCAGATAGCCCGCTGCCCGCAGGGAGCTATGAAGTGCTCGCCGAGCCGCAGCGCCATCGCTGGGCCTTCGCCATGACGGCTCCACGCGTGGTGGAGGGGCCGGTACAAGCCACTCCGATCGCTACCCTCTACCGACAGGGGAGCAACGAGCTGGCCATCCGCTATCGGGTCAGCACAGCAACTCTCCCCGACGCAACAGAGCGTGAACGGCAGCGCAACCTCCAGCTACCTGTCGAGGGCAATCCACAGGCGCGGGCCTATGCCCGGGAGCTTGCCACCCGTTATCCCGAACCGAGCGCGCTGGTCGGCGCCCTGATGACCCTATTTCGCAGCCAACCTTACACCTATACCCTGACACCGCCGCGGCTTGGCCCGGATGGGGTGGACGATTTTCTGTTCGATACCCGGCGGGGATTTTGCGGCCACTACGCCATGGCGACTGCCTTTGTGCTGCGCGCAGCCGGTATTCCGGCACGACTGGTGACCGGCTATCTCGGCGGCGAGTGGAATCCGCAGGGCAGCTATCTGGCGGTCCGCCAGTTCGATGCCCATGCCTGGGTGGAGTATCTCGACCGGCAGCATCATTGGCAGCGCCTCGACCCGACCGCTGCCGTCGCGCCGGAGCGGATAGAAGGTAATATGGCGCAGGCGCTCGGCGAGCAGTTTGCCACCGCCGATCCCCTCTCTTTGCAGCGCTATCGCAGCTGGGCCCTGCTCAACCAGTTGCGTTGGTGGGGCAACAATCTCGACTACCAGTGGAGTCGCTGGGTATTGGGGCACGATGCCAGCCAGCTCTGGCAACAGGTTGCACTGCGCTGGCCATCGCTGGCCGGGCAGACCCCCTGGCTTATCCTGCTCAGTTTGCTACTGGTCGCTCTGATGGTCAGCCTGCCGCTCCTCTGGCCTACCCGCGAACCCGCAACCCTGCGGATCTGGCAACCACTGCTGCACCGGGGAAAAGCGGTCGGCTGCACAGTGCAAGCGGGCGAGACGCTGGGCCAGTGGTGTGAACGACTGGCAACGCTGCGCCCTGATCTATCCCGCCCCTTGCTGCAGGCGGCCTGGATCTACCGGCGCTGGCGTTACGGGCCGCTCACCGCCCATCAGCAGAAACGCTGCCAGCGACAGCTGAAACGGCGAGTGCGCCAGATTTGCCAGAGCTGGGATCGCCAGCCATAAGCGCATCACACAAGGCATAAAAAGAGAGGGGAGCCACCGGCTCCCCTCTCTTTCACATCATGCAACACGGATTACTTTTTGACGGGATTATCCCAAATACCCTCTTCCAGCTGGGAGCGGATCTCGGGGTACTTGTTGGCATCAAAGGTGGGCACTTTGCCCAGCCTGAGCTGGTCGTTGTAATCCTTCGCCAGCTTGATGGCGACGCCGGAGAGCAGCAGGATCGCCACCAGGTTGACGATGGCCATCAGCCCCATGGAGACATCCGCCATCGCCCAGACGGTCGGCAGCTCTCCTACCGAGCCGAACATCACCATCCCCAGCACAAACATCCGGAACAGCATCAGGCCGCCCTTGTGGTTGTGCTCGAGGAACACCAGGTTGGTCTCGGCATAGGAGTAGTTCGCCACAATGGAGGTGAAGGCGAAGAAGAAGATGGCCGCCGCGATGAAGATATTGCCGCCATGACCAATCTGGGAGGAGAGCGCCCGCTGGGTCAGCTCCACACCGGTCACACCGGAGCCCGGCTCAAACTGGCCTGACATCAGGATGATGGCCGCGGTACAGGTGCAGATGATGATTGTGTCCATAAAGACCCCCAGCATCTGCACATAGCCTTGGGAGGCCGGGTGCGGCGGATAGGGAGTAGCGGTGGCCGCTGCGTTGGGAGCCGAGCCCATGCCCGCCTCGTTAGAGAAGAGACCGCGCTTGATGCCGTTGATCATCGCCTGGGAGATGGCATAGCCGAGCGCTCCCGAACCCGCCTGTTCAATGCCGAAGGCGGATTTGAAGATCAGCATCATCACGTGGGGCAGCTCGCTGATATTCATGGCCACGATGACCAGCGCCAGCAGGATGTAGGCCAGCGCCATGAAGGGCACCACCAGCTCGGCAAAACGGGCGATGCCGCGAATGCCGCCGAAGATGATGAGGCCGGAGAGCAGCACCAGCGCCAGTCCACTGACCCAGTCAGGAATACCGAAGGCAACCTTCATCGCCAGACTGATGGAGTTGGCCTGCACCGCGTTGAACACCAGACCAAACGCCAGAATGAGGCAGAGCGAAAAGAGCACCCCCATCCAGCGCATGCCAAGCCCCTTCTCCATGTAGTAGGCAGGGCCGCCACGGTAGTTGCCATCCTCATCCTTGACCTTGTAGAGCTGGGCCAGAGTGCTTTCAACGAAGGCGGTCGACATGCCGATAAAGGCGATCAGCCACATCCAGAAGATGGCGCCGGGGCCACCCAGATAGATGGCAACGGCCACACCGGCCAGATTGCCGGTGCCGACCCGGGCTGCAAGGCTGGTGCAGAGTGCCTGGAAGGAGGAGATGCCGGCGTTGTCCGATTTACGGCTGTTTTTCAGCACGGAGAACATGTGGCCGAAGTGGCGGATCTGGATAAAACCCAGGCGGAAGGTGAAGAAGATACCGACCCCGATGAGCAGGTAGATGAGCACGGCTCCCCACATCAGGTCGTTTAGCATCGCAATCAAGGTGTCCATAATTCTCTCGTTGTTATTCACATCCATGGCCAGTGCAAATCTGCGTACACAGGCCGCTTTCTGTCTGTTGTTTAATTATCGTGTCGCTAAAGGGGCGGAATCTAGCACAGCGGAAGAACCCGGAATAGTGATCCCGATCACTCTGGACACAAAAAACGAACGGAAAACGCCACTAAAGCTCCATTTAAATCGCAAACTTTCAACAAATCCAATAATTTAATCAGACAAACGCGAATATAGCTCCATAGGAGTATTTTTCTGTCGGCCTATTTCTCTCCGTCAGAAACAGGCAAACGCTTGCATGAAACGGCTTTCAAGAGGGGATATTTCGCAAAACGTTTTCGCTGTAAGAAAATTTCAAGTATGCAACTCAATAATTTATGTGATCGGCCACGCAAATATGAATATTGGCTAAAAAAAATAGCTTGGCCGCAAACCGGAAACACTCTGCCGAAAACATAAAAAAACCTTATAAATCAGTATGTTTTTCACATTAAAACGGAATATCTCAACAGCCTGAATATTTAACAGCCAAGTGCCCCTATTGCAGGAAGCACCACATAAGTATTAATTAGGCAGGCAATGACGATGGGTCATACCCATCGCGCTTTTTTGAGCCTGAGGCATCAAGATCCTGTAATTTTATTTCAGAACCACCGTCTCAAGCCCGCAACCCAGGGATTACTCCCTCATTAAGAGATGACATTCGCTATGGCCGATAAATTAACCCAGCTGAAAGCCCTGACCACTGTTGTTGCCGACACCGGCGATATCGAAGCGATCAAACGCTATCAGCCCATCGACGCCACCACCAACCCCTCTCTGGTTCTGAAAGCCTCCGAGATCCCCGAGTACGCACCGCTGATCGAAGACGCCATCAAGTGGGCCAAATCCCAGAGCCAGGACAAGGCACAGCAAATCATCGACGCGGGCGACAAGCTGGCAGTCAACATCGGTCTGGAAGTGCTGAAGATCGTTCCGGGCCGTATCTCCACCGAAGTGGATGCCCGTCTCTCCTTCGATACCGACGCCAGCATCGCCAAGGCCCGCAAACTGATCCGTCTCTACAACGAAGCCGGTATCAGCAACGACCGCATCCTGATAAAACTGGCCTCAACCTGGGAAGGGATCCGTGCCGCCGAAGTGCTGGAGAAAGAGGGTATCCAGTGCAACCTGACCCTGCTGTTCTCCTTCGCCCAGGCCCGCGCCTGTGCCGAAGCCGGCGCCTTCCTGATCTCCCCGTTCGTGGGTCGCATCCTCGACTGGTACAAGGCCAAAAATGGCCGTGATTACACCGCCAGTGAAGATCCGGGCGTGGTCTCCGTTACCTCCATCTACAACTACTACAAGCAGCACGACTACCCGACCGTGGTCATGGGCGCCAGCTTCCGCAACACCGGTGAGATCCTGGAGCTGGCAGGCTGCGACCGCCTGACCATTGGCCCGGCCCTGCTGGAAGAGTTGAGCAAGGCTGAAGGCGCGGTGGTACGCAAGCTGGACTACACCGGTGAGCGCAAGGCCAAACCGACCCCGATGACCGAGGCAGAATTCCGCTGGGAGCTGAACCAGGACGCCATGGCTCACGAGAAGCTGGGCGAAGGTATCCGCATGTTTGCCATCGACCAGGGCAAGCTGGAAACCATGCTGGCTGGCCGCCTGTAATCGGTTAATTTTTCTACGAAAAACCGGGCTCCCCCAGGGGAGCCCGGTTTTTTTGTACCCGACTTTTAGCACGGTCATAGAGCTGTAACGAAAACGTTTTATTTTTAACCTCGTTATGTTATACGGATGGTGAAAACGATAAAAACCAAGGAGGGAGCCATGGAAATGTTCAACTTCGATTATGACGAGGTAGTTGAGCTCGGTTCACGTAGCCGCGGGACAACGGGAAAAAAACGCAAATGGCGCGAGATTGAGGCGTTGAAAGACAAGCACCGCCTGCAGAAGGAGCTGCAATCAATCGATATCGCCTATGAAGGTCTGACCGACGAGATTGAGCTGTAATCGAGTCAATCTTGGCAAAAGCGCCCCGCTCACCCGGGGCGCTTTTTTGTTGCCTCCAACCAGTGCTCAGAAACACGCCTGACTGCTTGTTAAAGGGCCATAAAACAAAAGCCCCCGTATCGACGGGGGCTTGGTGCAGAGCAGAGCAAGTGGACTTAGCAGTAGCCGTAGCCCAGCAGACGCTGGTAACGCTGCTCCAGCAGCTGCTCGCTATCGAGCGGGCGCAGGGCATCCAGATCCTGCTTGATGCGCGCCTTGAGGTTTTTGGCCATCTTGGCGACATCGCGGTGAGCGCCACCAAGCGGCTCCTCGACGATGGAGTCGATGAGCTTGAGCTCTTTCAGGCGCTGGGCAGTGATGCCCATGGCATCGGCCGCCACGGAGGCCTTGTCGGCACTCTTCCACAGGATGGAAGCACACCCTTCCGGCGAGATGACGGAGTAGGTGGAGTACTGCAGCATGTTGACGCGGTCACCCACGCCGATAGCCAGTGCGCCGCCGGAGCCGCCTTCACCGATCACGGTGCAGACTACCGGCACGGTCAGACCGGCCATCACTTTCAGGTTGCGGGCAATCGCTTCGGACTGGCCACGCTCCTCGGCACCCACGCCCGGGTAGGCGCCCGGAGTGTCGATAAAGGTGATGATCGGCATCTTGAAGCGCTCGGCCATCTCCATCAGGCGCAGGGCCTTGCGGTACCCTTCCGGGCGCGGCATGCCGAAGTTGCGCTTGATCTTCTCCTTGGTCTCGCGACCCTTCTGGTGACCAATCACCATCACCGGCTCGCCGTCGAGACGGGCGATACCGCCGACGATGGCCTTGTCGTCGGCATAGGCGCGATCGCCAGCCAGCTCGTCAAAATCGGTGAAGATATGCTCGAGGTAGTCGAGGGTGTAGGGGCGCTGGGGATGACGCGCCATCTGGGATACCTGCCAGGCACCCAGATCACCGAAGATCTTCTTGGTCAGCTCTTCGTTTTTCTTCTCCAGCCGATGGATCTCGTCTTTAAGATCCACGGCACGATTGCCTTCACTCACATGCTTGAGTTCATCAATCTGCGCCTGCAACTCGGCAATCGGCTGTTCAAAATCCAGAAAAAGACTCATAGGGCCTTAGAACCTCTAATCAAAAACCAACTCGACCCGCTCTCGCCCAAGCAGGACGCGCAAGTCATCTAACAGTTGATCGGTGGGCGTCACCCGCCACTCGGTACCGAGCGTCAATCGCACCCGGGAACCGGGGCGACGATAGTTTACCTGAACCGGACAGACTCCGGCACGGGCGGGCTCCAAAATCTCGCACAAACGCGGAAAAAAACGATCATCGATACGCTGTTCATCAAGGGAGATGCGAATTGCTCTGGCAAAACGCTCCCTCGCATCGTTGATATCCAGTAATTCACGGGCCGACATTTTAAGGCCACCGGAGAAGTCATCAAAGCTGACCTGTCCAGAAACCACCAAAATACGGTCTTTTTGCATCAACTCTTCGTACTTTTCCAGCGCTTCGCTGAAAAGTGTCACATCCAGACGGCCGGAGCGGTCGTCCAAAGTGAAGATCCCCATCTTGTTGCCGCGCTTGGTCACCATGCTGCGGGCGGCAATCACCAGCCCTGCCGCCGTGGTTACCGTATCGCGGGAAGTAGGATGCAGGTCGCACAGGCGACCCGAGGTATAACGACGCAGTTCGCCGCTGTACTGGTTGATAGGGTGACCGGTGAGATAGAGCCCTAGGGTCTCGCGCTCCCCTTCCAGCCACACCTTGTCAGGCCAGTGCGGCACATTGGCGAACGCCTTCTTGACGTCGTCAATCTCCTCGGTGAGCACGCCGAACATGTCGACCTGCCCCACCGCCTGCGCCTTGGCGTGCTGCTCGGCGGCGCGCATCGCCTCCTCCAGGGTCGCCATCAGGGCGGCGCGGTGGGGGCCGAGCCGATCCATGGCGCCGGAGAGAATAAGCTTCTCCATCACCCGCTTGTTGAGCTTCTTGATGTCGACCCGGTTGCAGAAGTCGAACAGATCGCGGAACGGGCCGTCCCGATCCCGAGCGTCCAGAATCGCGTCGATGGGGCCTTCACCGACCCCTTTCACCGCGCCGATACCGTAGACGATGTGACCGTCTTCATTGACGCTGAAACGATAGCGGCCGGTGTTCACGTCCGGCGGGATCACGGTCAGCCCCATCCGCTGGCACTCGTCCACCAGGGTCACGATCTTGTCGGTGTTGTCCATATCGGCGGTCATGACCGCCGCCATGAACTCGGCCGGGAAGTGAGTCTTGAGCCAGAGGGTCTGGTAGGAGACCAGCGCATAGGCAGCGGAGTGCGACTTGTTGAAGCCGTAGCCCGCAAACTTCTCCACCAGATCGAAGATCTTCATCGCCAGTTCGCCGTCGACGCCATTCTTGATGGCGCCCTCTTCGAAACCGGCCCGCTGCTTGGCCATCTCCTCGGGCTTTTTCTTACCCATCGCCCGGCGCAGCATGTCCGCGCCACCGAGCGTGTAGCCCGCCAGCGTCTGGGCAATCTGCATCACCTGCTCCTGATAGAGGATGATGCCGTAGGTGGGCTCAAGGATGGGCTTGAGGCTCTCGTGCTGCCACTTTTCGTCCGGATAGGAGATGGCTTCATTACCGTGTTTACGGTCGATGAAGTTATCCACCATGCCTGACTGGAGCGGGCCCGGTCGGAACAGGGCCACCAGTGCAATCATGTCTTCGAAGCAGTCGGGCTGCAGCCGCTTGATGAGATCCTTCATGCCGCGGGATTCAAGCTGGAATACCGCTGTGGTCTCGTAGCGCTGCAGCAGGTCGAACGAGCGCTTGTCATCGATTGGGATGGCGGCGATGTCGACCGGCGGCTTGCCCTCTTTGGCAAGACGCGGGTTAATCATGCCGAGCGCCCAGTCGATGATTGTGAGCGTTCGCAGACCCAGGAAGTCGAACTTCACCAGACCGGCGTATTCCACGTCGTTCTTGTCGAACTGGGTGACCGGGTGATGACCCTCGTCATCGCAGTAGAGCGGCGCAAAGTCGGTGATCTTGGTGGGCGCGATCACCACGCCACCGGCGTGTTTACCGGCATTGCGAACTACCCCTTCGAGCCGGCGGGCCATGTCGATGAGGTCTTTGACCTCCTCATCCTGCTCGTAGAGCTCGGGCAGCTTGGGCTCGGCCTCGAACGCCTTGGCCAGAGTCATGCCGGGATCCGGCGGAATGAGCTTGGAGATGCGATCGACAAAACCGTAGGCGTGACCCAGCACCCGGCCCACATCCCGCACCACCGCCTTGGCAGCCATGCTGCCGAAGGTGATGATCTGCGACACCGCCTCCCGGCCATACATGTCGGAAACGTGCTCGATCACCTCGTCGCGCCGATCCATACAGAAGTCGACGTCGAAGTCGGGCATGGATACCCGCTCGGGGTTGAGGAAACGTTCGAACAGCAGGTCAAATTCCAGCGGGTCGAGGTCGGTGATCTTGAGGGCGTAGGCCACCAGAGAGCCTGCACCGGAGCCACGGCCCGGGCCAACGGGGATGCCGTTGTCCTTGGACCACTGGATAAACTCCATCACGATGAGGAAGTAACCCGGGAAGCCCATCTGGTTGATCACTTTCAACTCGATGTCGAGACGCTCGTCATACTCGGGACGGCGCTCGGCCCGCACCGCCGGATCCGGGAACAGGAACTCGAGACGCTCTTCCAGACCCTCTTTCGATTTGGCCACCAGAAAATCTTCGGTGGTCATATCGCCGGTCGGGAAGTTGGGCAGGAAGTATTCGCCGAGACGCACCGTCACGTTGCAGCGCTTGGCGATCTCCACCGTGTTCTCCAGCGCTTCCGGGATGTCGGCAAACAGCTCGCACATCTCCTCCTGGCTGCGCAGATACTGCTGCGGGCTATAGCGACGGGGACGGCGCTTGTCCATCAGGGTATAGCCATCGTGGATGGCGACCCGGATCTCGTGGGCGTCGAAGTCATCGGCGTTGAGGAACACCACCTCGTTGGTCGCCACTACCGGCAGCGCGAACTCGGTGGCAATCGCCACCGCCATGTGCAGATAGACTTCCTCGTCGGAGCGGCCGGTGCGCAGCAGCTCGAGGTAATAGGCATCGGGGAAGTGGGTCTGATAGAAGGCGACGCACTGCTCGGTCATCTGGCGGTTGCCCTTGAGCAGGAACTTGCCAACATCCCCCTCGCGCCCGCCGGAGAGCACGATCACCCCCTTGGCGTGTTCGGCAAGCCAGGCCTTGTCGATGACCGGACGCCCCTGCACATGGCCGCGCTGATAACCGCGGGAGATGAGCAGAGTGATGTTCTGGTAGCCCTCGTTGTCCATGGCAAGCAGGGTGAGGCGGAACTGCTCATCACCGAGTTCCTCGCTCTGCACCCAGAAGTCGGCCCCGACGATGGGTTTGATCCCCTTGCCGTGGGCGGCACCATAGAAGCGCACCAGACCGCACATGTTCATCTGGTCGGTCAGGGCAATCGCCGGCATGTTGTCGGCCGCGGCAGCCCCGACGATCGGGTTGATCTTCTGCAGTCCATCCACCATGGAGAAGTCGGTGTGGACTCGCAAATGGATAAAACGGGGGTCAGCCATCGTCATGCCCTCTCATTACGCAAGCAGAACCAGCCAAGGCAGAAATCGTTCAGACAGATCCGCATGGATTATTCGAGCCCCAGTGCGCGGCGCACCGGCTTGAAGCTTTTGCGATACTCCGGCAGCGGGCCGCGCTCGGCCAGAATGGCGAGGTGCTCTGCAGTCGGATAACCCTTGTGGCGGGCAAAACCGTACTCGGGATGACGGCTGTCCAGCTCGGTCATCTCCGCATCACGGGTCACCTTGGCGAGGATCGAGGCGGCGCTGATGGCGGCCACCAGACTATCGCCCTTGACCACGGCGCGCGCCTCCATCGGCAGAGCCGGGCAGCGGTTGCCATCGATAAAGACCAGCTCGGGCGTCACCTTCAGCCCCGCCACGGCACGCTGCATCGCCAGCATGGTGGCATGCAGGATGTTGAGCTCGTCGATCTCCTCCGGAGTGGCTCGGCCGATGGCGAAGGCCAGCGCCTTCTCCCTGATCTCGTCAAACAGGGCGAGGCGCTTCTTCTCGGAGAGTTTTTTGGAGTCCGCCAACCCCGCGATCGGATTGGCCGGGTCGAGAATGACCGCGGCAGTGACCACATCGCCCACCAGGGGGCCACGGCCCACTTCGTCCACACCGGCAACCAGCTTGTCGTCAGGAATATCGATCATCATCTTGTAGCCTTGAATCAAAACAGGCCCCGCAGGGCCTGACGTCGCGTTGGCACAGCCCCTGCGGCCGCCCGGGCACTATCTGCCGAGCAGCTCTGCTACCGCCTCGGCAGCCTGCAGATCGGCGTTGCAGCGAATGAGTTGATGGAGCTCGGTGAAGGTGTTGACCAGCGCACTGTTGTCGTGCTCGAAATACTTGCTCACCTCTTCCACCAGATTCTCCGGGGTGCATTCGTGCTGGATCAACTCCGGCACCAGCATGCGACCGGCGAGCAGGTTGGGCAGGGAGACAAATTCGGTCTTCACCAACCGCTGGGCCAGCCAGTAGCTGAAGGGCTTGAGCTTGTAGCCCACCACCATAGGCTTTTTCACCAGCATGGCTTCGAGCGCCGCGGTACCGGAGGCGAGCATCACCACATCGGCGGCGATCATCGCCTCGCGCCCCTGCCCTTCCAGCAGCACCATCTCGAGATCCGGTGCCACTTCAGCCTTGATGGCCATGAACTGCTCACGCCGTTTCTGGTTGACCAGCGGCACGATAAAACCGAGATCCGGATAGCGTACCGTCAGGTGTTTGCACGCCTCGAGAAACAGGGGGGACATAAAGCCCACTTCCGCCGTGCGGCTGCCCGGCAGTACCGCCAGCCAGCGGCGGTTGGCATCGATGCCCAGCTGGCGACGCACGGCGGCCTGATCCGGCACCAGCGGAATGTCATCCGCCATGGTGTGGCCGACAAAACGGCAAGGGGCCTCGAAACGGTCGTAAAAAGCTTTCTCGAACGGCAGGAAGGCGAGCACCATGTCGGTGGCGGCCTTGATCTTGTGAATGCGGTTCTGACGCCATGCCCACACCGAGGGGCTGACATAGTGAACCGTCTTGATACCGGCGCGGCGCAGTTTCAGCTCCACCCCGATATTGAAATCCGGTGCATCCACGCCGATGAAGATATCGGGCGGATTGGCAATAAAGTGGCGCAGCAGTTCGCGACGAACCTTGAGGATACGCGGCAGACGCCCCAGCACCTCGGTGATCCCCATGACGGAGAGCTCTTCCATCTCGAACAGGGCCTTGACGCCCAGAGCCTGCATGCGCGGCCCGGCGATCCCTTCGAACTGTGCATCCGGGTAGCGGACTTGCAGCTCGCGCACCAGACCGGCAGCCAGAATATCGCCGGAGACTTCTCCGGCGACGATACCGATACGAACCGGATCAGGCACGGATGATCCCGCGCTCGTTGTCTTTGAGGAAGTCCACATAGAGCTGGACGGCCGGTTCGGTTTGCGCCATCTCGATCAGCACCGGCAGCACCTCTTCGATGGTCTTGCCAGAGCGGAAGATCTCTTTGTAGGCACGCTTGACGGCAGAGATGGCCTCCGCGCTGAAACCGCGGCGACGCAGACCTTCGGAGTTGACCCCGAACGGCTTGGCGTAGTTGCCGGCAGCCATCACGTAGGGCGGCACATCCTTGTTCAGGGCGGCGCAGCCACCGACGAAGGCGTGGGAGCCAACGCGGCCGAACTGGTGAATGGCAGAGAGACCACCGAAGATCACGAAATCGCCGATCACCACGTGGCCCGCCAGGGTCGCGTTGTTGGCGAAAATGCAGTTGTCACCGATGATGCAGTCGTGGGCAACGTGAACGTTGACCATGAACAGGTTACCGCTGCCCACCTTGGTCAGGCTCTGATCCTGAATGGTGCCACGGTGTACGGTGCAGTTCTCGCGAAAGACGTTGTTGTCGCCAATCTCGAGGAAAGTGCGCTCGCCGGCGTACTTCTTGTCCTGGCAATCCTCACCGATGGAAGTGTGCTGGAAGATCTTGTTGCCACGACCAATCTTGGCCGGCCCCTTGATCACCACGTGGGAGCCCACCCAGGTGTTGTCGCCGATTTCTACCTCGGCGCCGATGACAGAAAAGGGGCCGATTTCAACCCCTTTACCGATCACGGCAGACTCATGGACGATAGCAGTATCGTGAATGGTGGCAGTCTGGTCGATCACGTGTGTTAAACCTCGCGTTTGGCGCACATCAGCTCGGCGGTACAGACCACTTCACCATCGACGGTGGCGACACCGGTGAACTTGGCAATACCGCGACGCTCTTTCAGGAACTCCACGTCGAGCACCAGCTGGTCACCGGGGCCGACTGGACGCTTGAAGCGAGCGTTGTCGATTGAGGCAAAGTAATAGAGTTCATTGGGGGACGGCTTGCCCACCATGGTAAAGGCCAGGATACCGGTGGCCTGTGCCATCGCTTCCAGGATCAGTACGCCCGGAAACACCGGCTTGGCCGGAAAGTGCCCCTGGAAGATCGGCTCGTTGAAGGAGACGTTCTTGATGGCGCGCAGGGTTTTGCGCTCATCGCTGATCTCGTAGTCGTCTACACGATCCACCATCAAAAACGGATAACGGTGGGGCAGCAGATCCATGATTTCCTGGATGCCCAGGCTCTTCTTTTCAGTAGTCAAAACAGTACCCTATACCAATCGTGATTATTCTTGATCCAGCTTCTTCTCAAGCTTGCTTAACCGCTTGTGCATCTCTTCGATACGCATCACCCGGGCGGCGGTCTTGCGCCACTCTTTATTGGTTTGCAGAGGGATGCCGGAAGAGTAGACACCGGGCTCGGTAATGGGTCGCATCACCATGGCCATACCGGTGACGGTGGCCTGGTCGCAGATCTCCATATGCCCGTTAAAGACGGAAGCGCCGCCAATGATACAGTATTTGCCGACCTTGAGACTACCTGCCATCACGGTGGAGCCCGCCACGGCAGTGCCGTAGCCGATCTCGACGTTGTGGGCGATCTGGCACTGGTTGTCGATGATGACGTTGTCAGCGATGCGGGTATCTTCCAGCGCACCGCGGTCAATGGTGGTACAGGCACCGATCTCGACCCGGTTGCCAATGGTCACACCGCCGAGCTGGGGGATCTTGATCCACTCGCCACGCTCGTTGGCATAACCGAAACCATCGGCCCCGATCACTGTGCCGGATTGAACCAGACAGTCGGTGCCCATGGTCACATTGTGATAGAGGGTGACGTTGGCCCACAGCCGGGAGCGGGCTCCCAGCCGGGTATGCTTGCCAACAAAACAGCCCGGGCCAATGCGTACATCGTCACCCAGCACTACGCCGGATTCGATCACTGCATTGGCGCCGATGGCCACTCTCTCGCCCAGTTGCACGTCAGCCGCGATAACGGCGCTAGGATGGATATCCGTGGCCGGCTGCGGGGTGGTGTCCAGCAGTTGGGCTACCCGGGCAAAACCCACGTAGGGATCCTTGAGCACCAGCGCATTGGTGGGACAGAAAGGGAGATCCGCCTCTGTGATGAGCACAGCAGTCGCCTTGCTCTGCTCCAGATAAGAGCGGTACTTCTTGTTGGACAGGAAGGTAATCTCACCCTCCCCGGCCTTTTCCAGTGTCGCTACCTTGCGGATTTCCAGGGTTCCGTCGCCATGGACCTGGGCCCCCAGTTGCTGGGCCAGCTGTGCGAGAGTAAATGCCATCAATTAGTTGCTCTTGCTTACCTGAGAAATAACCTGGCCGGAAATGTCCAGCTTGCTGGCGGCATACGGGGCGGCGTTACGCTCCAGCACCAGATCGTAACCATTGCTCTTGGCGATGGAGTCGATGGCAGCTTGCACCTTGGTCAGGATCTTGTTGCGCTCTTCAGACTGACGACGGCCGTTGTCCTGCTCGAATGCCTGGCGCTTCTGGTTAAACTCCATCTGCAGCTTGGCCAGCTTCTCCTGGCTCTGCTTCTTCTGCTCGGCGCTCATGAAGGCTTCATCCTTGCGGAACTTCTCGACCAGCTTCTGGCCTTCCTGTTCCAGCTTCTGCAGCTCGCGCATGCGCGGCTCGAATTCGCCTTTCAGCTTGGCGGCAACGGCTTCACGCTGGGGCAGCTTTTGGAAAACTTCGCCCATGTCGACCACTGCAATCTTGGTCTCAGCGAAGGCAGAACCCATGCCGGCAGCCATCAGTGCAAAGCTCAAACCAGCTACTTTCAACGCTTTATTCACACTTACTCCTTGTTCCCTCATGGCGAGGGCTACCTGATTTACCCGATTATGCAAGCGGCATTGACACCGTCTTGTTACCTGGTGAGGCACGCAAGCTGCGCGTCCCATCATTGAATACCCCCACCGCATGGGTGGGGGTGAAACACTCATCAGAAGGTACGGCCGATGTTGAACGAGAAGAACTCGGTACGGTCACCCTCATATTTCTTGATCGGCTTGGCCAGTGCGAATACCAGCGGGCCCATGGGCGAGAGCCACTGCAGGGAGACACCGGCAGAGACCCGGATGTTGCCCGGGCTGGAGTAGTCCTGGCTCAAGTAGTTGCAATCTGCCCCGGCGGCACAGGGGTAGGCACCATTGGCAAAATCGGTGCTCCAGACAGTACCGGCATCGATAAAGGCGGTAGAGCGGATCTGCGGACGGTAGGTCTCGGAGACGAACGGAGTCGGGAAGACCAGTTCGAACGAGGCCACAGCCAGCGCGTTGCCACCGACCGAGGTGTCGGAACCTTCGTACAAGCAAGAACCGTCAGCATTTGTCTGACAGGTCGGACTTTGTCCAGCAACAGTTGGCTTGTTATAGACCTTGTAGATCGCCTTGGGACCAATGGTATTGCTCTTGAAGCCACGCACCGTATCGAAACCACCAGCGTAGTAGTTTTCGAAGAAGGGGAGCATGGAGTCATTGCCATAGCCATTGCCGTAGGAGACGCGCCCCTTACCGATCATTACCCAGTTGTGATCCGCATCGAGCGGGAAGTAGTGGGCATCTTCGGCGGAGAGCTTGTAGTACTGCAGCTCCATGCCCGGCACAGTCACCTTGGCGTTGACCCGCTGGCGATCACCGGCAGTCGGGAACATCCCCTTGTTGAGGGTGGAGCGGGTCCAGCCTGCAGTCAGGTCGACAGTCACGAAGTCGAGGTTGGAGCCATCCTGCGAATAGAGGTTCCAGAACTGATCCATCTGCACCGACTGGCGATTGTCGTTCCATTGATCCCAGCAGTAGGTGTTGCCATTGGTATCCGGGTTGTCTTTCAGACACTCCTGATAGTTCTGGGCATTAAATGACGGACGGCTCAGCTTGGTGCTTTCAACACCGGTACTGAAGTCGAGACGGTTGAACTCGTTGACCGGGAAGCCGCTTGAGAGACGGAAACCGATGGTTTCGTTTTCGTAATCAACGATATCCGCATCATCGGCGCGGAACTGGTTGTAGTAGACCCGGCCACCCAGGCTGACGCCATCGACGGTGAAGTAGGGGTCGTTATAGCTCAGATCAACGTTCTTGGAGTAGTCGTTGGTACTGGCGTTGATGGCAACCCGCTTGCCGGTTCCCATGAAGTTGTCCTGGGAGATACCGGCCTGCAGACTCAGGCCCGATTCGGTACCGTAACCCACACCCGCGTTGATGGAGCCGGCTGGCTGCTCTTTGACCTTGAAGTCGAGATCGACCAGATCCTCGTTGCCCGGTACCCGCTTGGTATCCACTTCCACGCTCTCGAAGTAACCCAGGCGGTTGAGGCGGCTCTTGGACTGCTCGATGTTGTCGGAGGAGAGCCAGGTACCCTCCATCTGGCGCATCTCGCGGCGCAGCACCTGATCTTCGGTGGTGGCGTTGCCGGTGAAGTTGATGTTGCGCACGTAGACGCGCGGACCCGGCTCAACGTTGACGATGAGCTCGACTTCCTTGGTCTTGTCGTTGATCTGCGGGAAAGTGACCACTTTCGGATAGGCGTAACCATAACGACCGAGGAACTTGGAGAGCACCTCTTCAGTGTGGGTAACCTGGCTCGCAGAGTAGGTGCTGCCCGCTTCGATGGGGATGAGCCCCTTCATCTCGCCGCCGCGGTCGATCAGATCGCCCTTGAGCTGGACGCCGGAGACCTTGTACTGATCCCCTTCCTTGATGTTGAGGGTGACGTAGACGCCCTTCTTGTCCGGGGTCATGGAGACCTGAGTGGACTCCTGCTGGAAGCGGATATAACCGCGGTCCATGTAGTAGGAGCGCAGGGTTTCGATATCACCGGCCAGCTTCTGCTTCTGATAGCGCTGATCCGCGGTGAAGTTCCACCAGGGCACCTCGTCACGCAGGGAGAGCTGGGCGATCAGCTTGTCTTCCGGGAAGACGCTGTTGCCGACGATGTTGATCTGCTGGATCTTGGCGGCCTGACCTTCGACGAAGGTGAACTTCAGGTCGACCCGGTTGCGCGGCAGCGGAGTGACAATGGCCTTGACCTTGGCGGAGTACTTGCCCACGCCATAGTAGAAATCTTCCAGCCCTTTTTCGAGGGAGGTAAGCACGGTGCGATCCAGCGGGTCGCCGACACGGATGCCGGAGGACTCCAGACTCTGAGTCAGCTGCTCCTCTTTGATATCCTTGTTGCCGGAGAACTCGATACTGGAGATGGTCGGACGCTCCTTGACCATCACCTGCAGCACCTGACCATCGCGATAGACCTTCACATCCTCGAAGTTGCCCGAGGAGTAGAGCTTCTTGATGGCATTCGCCAATGCGACGGAGTCGACAGAGTCGCCAACCCGGATCGGCAGGTTCAACAGTGCCGCACCCAGGGTCACCCGTTGCAAACCTTCGACCTGGATATCTTGCACCACAAAAGAGGCAGGGGCCGCCTGGGCCAGGAAACTGGCGCCCAGCAGGCAACTCAACACCAATGCTTTTTTAACAGCCATTTTGTTCTTATGTGTCCTTGTTGATGCTCTGGCCTCAGAGGCGAGCGAAATCGTTAAACAGCGCAATGCCCATCAATAACATCAGAATGGCGGCACCGATCCTGAAACCCACTTCCTGAATTCTCTCCGACACCGGTTTGCCAGTGACCGCTTCGATAAGGAAATAGACCAGATGGCCACCATCGAGCACCGGCAGGGGGAACAAGTTGATGATCCCCAGGTTGACGCTGATCAGCGCCAGAAAACTCAAGAAATAGACCAAACCGTAGTCGGCACTGCTGCCCGCCCCCTTGGCAATGGAGATGGGGCCGCTCAGATTGTCCAGCGACACTATGCCAGCAACCAGCTTGCCGATCATGTCAAAGGTGAGCGTGATCAGGCTCCAAGTCTTCTGGGCTCCCTGCCACAGGGCCTGCAAAGGGCCATACTGTAACAGAATTCGGTATTCATCCGGTAATGGAACCAGTTGCGGCGAGAGGCCGACAAAACCAACCAGTTTGCCCTGCACCTTTCTGGTATCCGGGGTCAGGGTCACATCAAGGTCGCGGTTGTTGCGCTCGACCACTACCTGCAGCGGCGCACCCGGTGCGTGCTGTACCAGTTCGACGAACTGGGCCCACTCGGTGATCTCCTGTTCGCCGACCCGCTTGATGCGATCGCCAACCTGCAAACCCGCCTTTTCACTGGCACTCTTGGCTACCACGGCCGACACCACTGGCAATACCTTGCCACCAAGGGGCACGATCCCCAAGCTGCCGATCGGGGATTCCCGGTCCGGATCAAACTTCCAGCTATCCAGCGACAGATTCTTGTCGGTGGCATAGCTGGTCTGAGGGGCTTTCACCTTGAGGGTGACCGACTGATCGCCCAGATGGCTCAGCAGGGCATAAGTGACGCTCTCCCAGTCGCCGGTCTGCTCATCACCGACCCCGACAATCTCCATGCCCGGCAGGATGCCAGCCTCGGCCACGATGGAAGCAGGACGTACCTCACCAATCACCGGTTTCACTGCCGGCACGCCGATCATGAACATCAGCCAGAGGGCAAACAGGGCAAAGACGAAGTTGGCTATGGGGCCAGCCGCAACGATGGCCATCCGGGCCCATACCGATTTGTGGTTGAAGGCATACTGCTCGTCACCGGGTTTGAGCTCATCCACCCGGCCATCCAGCATCTTGACGTAGCCACCCAACGGGATCAGGGCCAGCACGTATTCGGTGCCGTCCTTGCCAAGGCGACGCCAGATCGCCTTGCCAAAACCGATAGAAAAACGCTCAACCTTTACCCCGCAACGGCGGGCAACCCAGAAGTGGCCAAACTCGTGCACCGCGACCAGCAGGCCAAGGGCAACGACAAAGGCCCCGATATTCCACAACACACCGCCCATCAGCCAAGCTCCTCAATCAGGTGGCGAGCGCGAGCACGCGCAACTCCATCCAGGGCAAACAGATCGTCGAGGGAGCTCACGGCACTGCTCTCCAGCGCCAGCATAACCGCCTCGTTGATCCGGGCAATATCCATAAAGCCAATCCGCTCGGCCAGGAAGGCGGCAACCGCCTCTTCATTGGCCGCATTGAGCGCAGTGGTCGCAGCCTGTCCCTTGTGGCAGGCATTGATGGCCAGCGCCAGGCAGGGATAGCGATCGTAATCAGGCCGGATAAAGCTGAACTCTCCGACACTGAAGAAATCCAAAGGTTCCACGCTGGAAGGGATGCGATTGGGATAAGCCAGCGCATGGGCGATAGGAGTGCACATATCGGGGTTGCCGAGCTGCGCCAGCACGGAGCCATCCTTGTACTGCACCATGGAGTGGATCACCGACTGCGGGTGGATCACCACCTGGATCTGCTCGGGCGCCGCGTTGAACAGCCAGCGCGCCTCGATATACTCCAGCCCCTTGTTCATCATGGTGGCGGAGTCGACCGAGATCTTGGCCCCCATCGACCAGTTGGGGTGAGCGATGGCTTGCGCCGGCGTGACATGGGCCAGCTCGTCGACCTCGGTATAACGGAACGGGCCACCGGAACCGGTCAGCAGGATCTTGCTGATCCCCGCTGCAGCCAGATCGCAGAAACCGGGCTGGCGCTGCACGTGGGTCGGCAGGCACTGGAAGATGGCGTTATGTTCGCTGTCGATGGGCAGCAACTCGGCACCATGCTCACGCACGGCCTCCATGAAGAAGGCACCGGACATCACCAACGCCTCCTTGTTGGCCAGCAGAATACGCTTGCCGGCACGCACCGCGGCCATGGTGGGGGCGAGTCCGGCAGCACCGACGATGGCCGCCATCACACTGTGAGCATCGGGGTGAGCGGCTACGTCGCAGAGGGCGGCGGCACCAGACATGACCCGAGTCGCACTGCCGTGCGCTTGCAGACGATCGGCCAGCTCACGGGCAGCCTTTTCATCGACCATCACGGCAAAACGGGGGGAGAATTCGAGACAATCCCGCAACATGGCATCCACGTTGCGGGCGGCGGTCAACGCCAGTACTTGCCAACTGCCCGAGTTGTGGCGCAGCACCTTCAGGGTACTCTGACCAATGGAGCCGGACGCTCCCAGAATAACCAGAGACTTATGCATCAGAACTCCTGGCTGAGTAGCAGATAGCTGAGCAGGAACACCGGCAGGGCGGCCGTCAGGCTGTCGATCCGGTCGAGGATGCCGCCATGACCCGGCAGCAGGGAACCTGAATCCTTGATGCCAGCTTCACGCTTGAACATGCTCTCGGTCAGATCGCCTAACACCGAGGCCAGGACCGCCAGCAGCGAGCAGAACAGCACGATCCCCATCTTGGCGGGTACGAAGCCCATGAACCAGGTCACTCCCACCGCCAGCAGGCTGGCAGTAAAGAGACCGCCACACATCCCTTCGATGGTTTTACCCGGGCTCACGGATGGTGCCAGCTTGTGTTTACCGAACGCCTTGCCGAAAAAATACGCGCCAGAATCTGCCGCCCAGACCAGTCCCATGACGAACAGCAGGATCCAAGCCCCCATCATGGGGTCGTGATAGAAGTTGTAACCACGGATGGCCACCAGTGACCAGAAGAAGGGAACCAGAGTCACCAGACCAAACAGGGACTTGAGCCAGACCGACTCTTTCCACAGCTTGGCGCTTTGGGGATAGCGCAGCACCAGCAGCAAACCGAGCAGCCACCAGCTGACGGCAGTCCAGAGTACGCCCATCACCAGCGGATGCAAATGGGGAGTCCAGAGCTGCTCCACCGGCAGCCAAAACAGGCTGGCACCGAGCAGCAGGCAGAATACGATGGGTAACCATTGTTGCGGGGCGGCAGAGACAAAACCGCTCCATTCACGGCTGGCCAGCAAAAAGACCAGCGCAGCCAACAGGGCAAAAAACTTCAATGGCAGAAAGAAAAGCGCCCCCAATACCAGGGGGATCAACATCAAAGCAGTAATAATTCGTTGTTTTAGCAAAAGAAACCTCTCTCTTGGGAGCGGGGTTTAGCCGGTCTGCTGCTCGGCGATCAATTCCCGGATCTGTTCACCCGTACAGCCGAAGCGGCGTTCGCGGGCAACAAAGGAGGCAACGGCCTCACTGAACTCGGCCTCGTTGAAATCGGGCCACAACACCGGGGTAAAGTAGAGCTCGGCATAGGCGAGCTGCCATAAAACAAAATTGCTGATGCGATGGTCACCACCGGTACGGATCAGAAGATCCACCGGGGGCAGATCGGCCATGCATACCTCGCGGCCAAGCATGGACTCATCAATCTGGTCGGCCGACAATTCACCGGCCGCCACGGCAGTGGCCAGCTTGCGGGCCGCCTGGGCTATATCCCACTGGCCGCCATAGTTGGCCGCAATGTTCAGGGTCAAACCCTTGTTGTTGGCGGTCAGCGCTTCCGCCTTGGCAATCTTGGCCTGCAGCCGCTCGCTGAAGCGGGCGGTATCGCCGATCACCTTGAGCCGGATGCCGTTGCTGTGAAGCTTGCTCACTTCACGGCCCAGCACGGTAATGAAGAGCTCCATCAAGGCACTGACCTCCCCTTCCGGGCGACGCCAGTTCTCGCTGGAGAAGGCGAACAGGGTCAATGCTTCGATCTTGGCCCGGGCGGCAAAGGTCACCGCCTCACGCACCGACTTGACGCCAGCCTTGTGCCCATAGACCCGCATCTTGCCACGGTTCTGGGCCCAGCGGCCGTTGCCATCCATGATGATGGCGACGTGACGGGGCAAAGAGGTGTTGGCGCAATCACCCAACGCAGCCAAAAGCGACATGGTTTTCTCCCACAAAGACAAAAGCGCCGTGCAGGGGCACTACACGGCGCTCGTAATATACCTTTCAGGCGCTTAGATTTCCATTAGCTCCTTCTCCTTTGCAGCAAGGGCCTCATCGACCAGCTTGATGAAGGAGTCGGTCAGTTTCTGGATCTCTTCCTGGGCGCGACGGTCGTCGTCTTCGGAGATCTCTTTGTCCTTCAGCAGCGCTTTCAGATCGGCGTTGGCATCGCGACGGATGTTGCGCACGGCGACACGGGCGTTTTCCGCTTCACCACGAACAACCTTGGTCAGGTCGCGGCGACGCTCTTCGGTCAGCGGCGGCAGCGGCACACGCAGGCTCTGGCCGTTGCTGGAGGGGTTCAGGCCCAGATCGGAAGTCAGGATCGCTTTCTCTACCGCCTGGATCATGGAGCGGTCAAACACGGAGATGGAGAGGGTGCGAGAGTCTTCGGCTACCACGTTGGCCAGCTGCTTCAGCGGAGTGGCCGCACCGTAGTACTCAACCTGGATACCGTCGAGCAGGCTCGGGTGAGCACGGCCGGTACGGATCTTGGACATCTGGGTCTTGAGTGACTCGACACTCTTGCCCATGCGCTCCTTGGCGTCGTTTTTAATCTCGTTGATCACAGCGGTTTTCCTTTTGGCGAACGAGCCGCCACGCGGCTCGCATCTATCTTATTTGCTGACGTGATGGATCAGGGTACCTTCCGGCTCACCCATGATAACCCGGCGCAGGGCACCCGGTTTGTTCATGTTGAACACGCGGATCGGCAGATCATGGTCACGTGCCAGAGTAAAGGCAGCAAGATCCATCACCTTGAGCTCTTTTTCAAGAACTTCATCATAACTCAATTCATGATGCAGCACGGCATCCGGATTCTTGACCGGATCCTCGTTGTATACACCATCGACCTTGGTGGCTTTCAGCACCACGTCGGCTTCGATCTCGATCCCGCGCAGACAGGCCGCAGAATCGGTAGTAAAGAAGGGGTTGCCAGTACCGGCAGAGAAGATCACCACTTTGCCTGCACGCAGCTGGCTGATGGCTTCAGCCCAGACGTAGGAGTCACAGATCCCCTGCAGGGAGATGGCAGACATCAGACGGGCATTCACATAAGCACGATGCAGGGCATCACGCATGGCCAGACCGTTCATCACGGTTGCCAGCATACCCATGTGGTCGCCCACCACGCGGTTCATGCCCGCTTTGGCAAGACCGGCACCACGGAACAGGTTGCCGCCACCGATGACCAGACCGACCTGAACACCCAACTCAACCAGCTCCTTGATCTCTTGGGCCATCCGATCCAGCACCGCCGGATCAATGCCGAAACCCTCGGCGCCTTGCAGGGCTTCACCACTCAACTTCAGAAGAACACGTCTGTATGCAGGTTTGGGATTGGTACTCATGTCACTGATTCCTGGTCATATAAAGACCGCGACATAAGTCGCGGTCTGGGGAAACGGAAAAACCGGTTCGATTAGGCCTTCTGAGCGGCCGCGATTTGAGCTGCAACTTCAGCAGCGAAATCGGTCTCTTGCTTCTCGATGCCTTCGCCCACTTCGAAACGGGTGAAGGAGACAACGTCAGCGCCTTCTTTCTTCAGCAGCTCGGCAACAGTCATGGAAGGATCTTTCACGAACGGCTGACCAGTCAGGGAAACCTCACCGGTGAACTTCTTCATGCGGCCTTCAACCATCTTCTCGGCGATCTCTTTCGGCTTGCCGGAGTTGATGGCGATGTCGATCTGGATTTCGCGCTCTTTGGCAACGACGTCAGCGGAAACATCTTCCGGCTTGACGAACTGCGGGCTGTTGGCAGCTACGTGCATGGCCAGATCTTTGGCCAGCTCGTCGGTACCGCCAGTCAGCTTGGTGATAACACCGATGCGGGAACCGTGAACGTAGGTACCCAGGTTGTCACCTTCAACCAGCATCACGCGACGCAGGTTCATGTTCTCACCGATCTTGGCGATCAGGTTGGTGATGGTCAGCTCTACAGACTCACCGTTGCCGAAGTCAGCGGCTTTCAGCGCGTCAACGTCAGCAATTTTCTGGGTAGCAGCGATCTCGACGATCTTCTGACCCATGGCCAGGAAACCAGCATCCTTGGAAACGAAGTCAGTCTCGCAGTTCAGCTCGATCATGACGGCAACGTTGCCTTCGGTACGGGCGAAGATCACACCTTCAGCGGCGATACGGCCAGCTTTCTTGGCGGCTTTGGCCTGACCGGATTTACGCATGTTTTCGATGGCCAGCTCGATATCGCCGTTGGCCTCTTCCAGTGCTTTTTTGCAATCCATCATGCCAGCGGCGGTGCGCTCGCGCAGTTCTTTTACCAGGGCGGCAGAAATGTTTGCCATGTCCAGTATCCTCGGTCTTGAATTGACAAGAAACAGGGGCCACAAGGGCCCCTGCTAACCAATTACATCAGCTTGGTTAATAAGGGCTTTGCAGTCCTTATCAATTACTCAGCTTCAACGAAGCCATCTTGTTCAGCTTGAACAACGATGTCCTGAGCGCGAGCTTCCAGTACGGTGTCAGCAGCAGCATTCAGGTACAGCTGAACAGCACGGATAGCGTCGTCGTTACCCGGGATGACGTAATCAACGCCGTCCGGGTTGGAGTTGGTATCAACGATGGAAACTACCGGGATACCCAGGTTGTTGGCTTCTTTGATAGCGATGTGCTCGTGGTCGGCATCGACAACGAACAGAACGTCAGGCAGGCCGCCCATGTTCTTGATACCACCCAGGCTCTTCTCCAGCTTTTCCATTTCGCGAGTACGCATCAGCGCCTCTTTCTTGGTCAGCTTGTCGAAGGTACCGTCTTGGCTCTGGGTTTCCAGATCTTTCAGGCGCTTGATGGACTGACGAACGGTTTTCCAGTTGGTCAGCATGCCGCCCAGCCAGCGGTGGTTAACATAGAACTGGTCGCAACGTTCAGCGGCTTCTTTTACGGCTTCAGACGCGGCACGCTTGGTACCTACGAACAGTACCTTGCCTTTCTTGGCAGCTACGGAGCTGATGAAGTTCATGGCATCGTCAAACATCGGAACGGTTTTTTCCAAGTTGATGATGTGAACTTTGCTGCGGGCACCGAAGATGTAGGATTTCATTTTCGGGTTCCAGTAACGAGTCTGGTGACCGAAGTGAACGCCGGCTTGCAGCATGTCGCGCATAGAAACTTTAGCCATTTTATACCTCTATTGGGGTTAGGCCTCCACACATCCCATATAACCGACCCGTTAAGGCACCCCGGCATATGTGTCGATGTGTGTGTGTTGTTTAAGTAAGGGTGATGAAATCGGGACGCAAGTTCCCCATTCCGGCGCGCTTTATATCATAACTTTGGCCACGACACCACCGGAGCGAGGCTAAACGACTGCTAAATATGGATCCCGTCAACGGAGGTTGCGACTGCCATTTGACGTTGTGATGACAATCACACTGGAAGTACGAAGGGGTTGCGGATAAAATTTTGGCCTGATTGCAAACGCATCTATTTTTCATTACCTGTCCAGCCTGCCCTCGCAGGCCCGGTGGCAGGCCGCAAGAGAGATCCCATGTCCATTAAAATCAAGACACCGGAAGAGATTGAAAAGATGCGCGTTGCCGGCCAATTGGCCGCCGATGTGCTGGTCATGATTGCGCCCCATGTCAAAGCAGGCGTCACCACTGACGAACTGAACACCCTTTGCCACAACTACATCGTTGATGTGCAGCAGGCCATCCCTGCCCCGCTCAACTACCATGGCTTTCCCAAATCCATCTGCACCTCGGTGAACGATGTGATCTGCCACGGCATCCCGAACCACAAGAAGCTGCGTGATGGCGACATCATCAACCTCGATATCACCGTCATCAAGGATGGCTACCACGGCGATACCTCCGCCATGTTCATCGTGGGCGAGACCACCCCGCTGCGTCGTCAGCTCTGCAAGGTTGCGCAAGAGAGCCTCTACGCCGCCATCAAGAAGGTGCGCCCGGGTGCCTGCATCACCGAAATTGGCGCTGTTATCCAGCCCATCGTCGAGAAGGCAAGCTTCTCCGTGGTGCGCGACTACTGTGGCCACGGTATCGGTGCCGAATTCCACGAAGAGCCGCAGATCCTCCACTACCGCAACGGCGGCAAGCTGGAGCTGAAAGCGGGCATGTGCTTCACCATCGAGCCGATGGTCAACAGCAAGAAGTACCACTGCAAGGTCAATCCGAAGGATGGCTGGACCGTCACCACCAAGGATGGCGGCGACTCAGCCCAGTGGGAACACACCCTGCTGGTGACCGAGGATGGCTGCGAAGTGCTGACCCTGCGTCCCGACGACACTATCGACCGCTTCATCAAACACAGCTAACATCGAACCCCGGCCCTTAGCGAAAAGCGCCGGGGTTTTTACTGCCCGTTTCAGCCATATGCCTGCCACTTGTGTGTGAGATGCCATGGACGCCAGCCTGCTTTCCCCCCATCTGTTACCCGACGACCAGCTCACCCGCGACAACTGCAAAGAGTACCTGAGCCGCTTTCTCGGCTGGCTGCACGCCCGCTTCGATGCTGGTGACAACATCATCGAGCTGGTTGCCACCCGCTCCGAATACATGGATCAACTGCTCTGCCGCCTCTGGCAGAAGTTTGGCTTCGACAAGAGCGATCTCACCCTGATCGCGGTGGGGGGTTATGGCCGTGGCGAACTGCACCCCCACTCCGATATCGACCTGCTGATCCTCTATGACGGCGACGAGCTGGACGAAGTGCTGGGGCTGCGCATCGGCGAGTTCATCACCCTTTTGTGGGATCTCAAGCTGGAGGTGGGTCAGGCGGTGCGCAACGTGGCGGAGTGCATCGAGCAGGGCAAGGCCGACATCACGGTGGCCACCAACCTGATCGAGGCGCGCTACATCACCGGTCGCAAGGAGGGTTTCCGGCAACTCAAGGAGGCTACCGGCCCCCAGCACTTCTGGCCGAGCGAAGCCTTCTTTCGCGCCAAGCGCCAGGAGCAGGCGGAGCGACACCAGCAGTTTCTCGGTACCGCCTACAAGCTGGAGCCGGATCTCAAGTGCAATCCGGGCGGCCTGCGCGACATCCAGACCCTCGCCTGGGTCGCCCGTCGCCACTTCGGCGCCACCACCCTGTTCGAGATGACCAGTCACGGCTTCCTCAACCGCGCCGAGTACCGCGAGCTGCTCGACTGCCAGAATTTCCTCTGGAAGGTGCGCTTTGCCCTGCACATGGCCATCAACAAGGGCGACAACCGCCTGCTGTTCGACCGCCAGCGCACCGTGGCCCAGATGCTGGGCTTCGAGGGGGAAGGTAACGCGCCGATCGAGCAGATGATGAAGCGCTTCTACCAGACGGTGCGGCGGGTTGCCGAGCTCAACGAGATGCTGCTGCAACTGTTTGACGAGGCGATTCTTGGCAACAGCGCCATGGATGTGCGCCGCCTCTCCGACGAGTTCCAGCTCCGTGGCCGCCTCATCGATGCAGTAGATGCTGAGCTGTTCGCCCGCGAGCCCGCCGCCATCCTGCGCCTCTTCTACCAGATGGCCCAGCATCCCGAGATTGCCGGTATCCACTCCGCCACCCTGCGCCAGCTGCGCGAAGCGCGGCGCAAGCTCAACTGCTGGCTGCAGGATCTGCCGGAGTGCCGCCGCCTGTTCATGGCGCTGCTGCGCCACCCCAACGGCATCGGCCTGCCGATGAGCCTGATGCACAAGTACGGTATTCTGGCGGCCTATCTGCCGCAGTGGAACCTGATCGTCGGCCAGATGCAGTTCGACATGTTCCACGCCTACACGGTCGATGAGCACACCCATCGGCTGCTCAAGAACATTCACGGCTTTCCCAACCCGGCCAACCGCCAGAGTCACCCGCTCTGCCACGAGGTGTTCACCCGGCTACGCAAACCGGAACTGCTCAGTATCGCCGCCCTGTTCCACGATATCGCCAAGGGGCGACGTGGCGATCATTCGGAACTTGGCGCCGTCGATGCGCTGGAATTCTGCCAGCTGCACGGCCTCGATCGCTACGAGAGCCGGCTGGTCGCCTGGCTGGTGCGCCACCATCTGCTGATGTCGGTCACCGCCCAGCGCCGCGATATCTATGACCCCGATGTGGTTACCGACTTTGCCCAGAAGGTGCGCGACGAGCAGCATCTCGACCTGCTCTACTGCCTCACCGTAGCCGATATCTGCGCCACCAACGACACCCTCTGGAACGACTGGAAGGGCACCCTGCTGCGCGAGCTCTACTTCGCTACCCAGAAGGCGCTGCGCCAGGGGCTGGAGAATCCGCCCGACATGCGACTGCGCATTCGCGAGAACCAGCGCCAAGCCAAACAGCTGCTGGCGCAGCGCGACGTGCCGGAAGAAGCCATCAACCAGCTCTGGGGCGACTTCAAGGCCGATTACTTCCTGCGCCACAGCCCGGAACAGATCGCCTGGCACTGCCGCCACATTGTCGAGCATGGCGATAACCCGGCACCGCTGGTGCTGATCGGCAAACACCCGACCCGCGGTGGCAGCGAGGTGTTCATCTACTGCCGCGATACGCCGAACCTGTTTGCCACCGTCGCCTCGGCGCTGGATCAGAAGAACCTCAACATCCACGACGCCCAGATCATGAACTCGCGCAGCAACTTCGTGCTCGATACCTTTGTGGTGCTTGAGCCCAACGGCGAACCCATCAGCCCCAACCGCACCGCCACCATCAAGAAGGCGCTGGAGAAGGCGCTGCAGGAGCCAGGCAAACTGGTGCTGCGCAACAAGCCGCTGTCGCGGCGCCACCGCCAGTTCAGCGTGCCGACCCGGGTGGTCTTCCTGCCCCATAAAGGGGAGAGCCGCCACACTTTGATGGAGCTGACCGCCCTCGATACTCCCGGCCTGCTGGCGCGGATCGGTGCAGTATTCCAGCAGTGTGGCCTGTCGCTGCACGCCGCCAAGATCGCCACCTTCGGCGAACGGGTCGAGGACTTTTTCAGTCTGACCAGCCTTGATGGCGAGCCATTGACGGCGGAGCAGCAACTGCAGCTGGAAGAGCGGCTGGTACATCAGCTCAATCCGCAGCAATTTGTCATGGAGTGAGTGCAATCTGATTCGAAAGAGGCTGTTTTCACCTCCGTTTTCCCATACCAAACAAATGGTTGGCTGGGAAATATGAAAGAAATGGTCGCTGGCCGGAAGAATTCCGGTCAGCCACTTAAAAACAGTCGGAAAAGTGTGATACAACAAACAGAATTTTTTAAAGGAAACCTGTCATGACCGAGTTGCAACAGATCATTGAAGCGGCCTTCGAGCGCCGCGACACCATTACCCCGAGCACTGTGGACAGCGCTACCAAATCCGCCATCCTGCAAGTCATCGAGCTGCTGGACTCCGGCAAGGCCCGGGTTGCCGAGAAGATCGCCGGTGAGTGGGTTGTTCATCAGTGGCTGAAGAAGGCGGTACTGCTCTCGTTCCGTATCAACGACAACGGCATCATCAAGGGCGACGACGCCCAGTACTACGACAAGGTTCCCCTCAAGTTCTCCAACTACACCGAAGAGCAGTTCAAGGCTGCCGGTGTACGCGTGGTGCCGCCGGCGACCGCCCGCAAAGGCTCCTTTATCGCCCCCAATACCGTGCTGATGCCCTCCTACGTCAATATCGGCGCCTACGTTGACGAAGGCACCATGGTCGACACCTGGGCCACCGTCGGTTCCTGCGCCCAGATCGGCAAAAACGTGCACCTCTCCGGCGGTGTCGGCATCGGTGGTGTACTGGAGCCGCTGCAGGCCAACCCGACCATCATCGAAGACAACTGCTTTATCGGTGCCCGCTCCGAAGTGGTTGAAGGGGTTATCGTCGAGGAAGGTTCCGTCATCTCCATGGGCGTCTTCATCGGCCAGTCCACCCGCATCTATGACCGCGAAACCGGCGAAATCCACTACGGCCGCGTACCGGCTGGCTCCGTGGTCGTCTCCGGCTCCCTGCCCTCCAAGTGCGGCAAGTACAGCCTCTACGCCGCCGTGATCGTCAAGAAGGTGGATGCCAAGACCCGCGCCAAGGTCGGCATCAACGCCCTGCTGCGCTCCATCGACGAGTAAGCCGTTTTGCTGTGAGTTAAAGGGCGCCTGATGGCGCCCTTTTGATTTTGGCGCCGCTGTCACAGGCAAGCACCACAAGCTCGGTTAAGATAGATGGGACAGGATCGTTTCAAACCGAGGAAGCCTGATGTACGAGAATCTCAAGAGCCTGGGGATCCAGGATCCCGCCTCCGTCGACAGCTACACCCTGCGCCAGGAGGCCAACCACGACATCCTCAAGATCTACTTCAAGAAGCAGAAGGGCGAGTTCTTCGCCAAGAGTGTCAAATTCAAATACCCGCGCCAGCGCAAAACCATGCTGGTCGACTCGGGCACCCACGAGTACAAGGATGTCACCGAGATCAACGCCAACCTGAAATACGTGGTGGACGAGCTCGACAGCCTGACCCAGGGCGTTCATGTTCATGCCGACCCGGACATCAAGCAGAAGATCCTGCGCGACTTGCGCCATCTGGAGAAGGTAGTGCAGAACAAGATCAGCGAGATTGAGCGGGATCTGGAGAAACTCTAACCCTCCCCCATTGCTTAAAGAGCGCCCGATGTGGCGCTCTTTTTATTGCCGCGTACCAGCAATACCTGTCCACAGCTTCACGATGGACTCATTGACCTGCGCCCAAACTGAATACAAAAAGAAGAGGGAGGCTTGCGCCTCCCTCTTCCGGAACCTGATGTCAGGCAACTGAATTAGTTGCTCTTCATCCAGATGTCCATATCGGTTTTCAGGTTGTCGGACTTGGTACCGAAGATGGCTTGTACGCCGGAACCAGCCACTACCACACCGGCAGCACCCAGTTTCTTCAGACCAGCCTGGTCAACCTTGGCTACATCTTTCACGCCAACACGCAGACGGGTGATGCAGGCATCCAGAGAAGCGATGTTCTCTTTACCACCGAAGGCAGCAACCAGAGCGGCAGACATTTCGTCCTTGCCTTGACCAACAGTGGACTCGGTGCTCTCGTCTTCACGACCCGGAGTTTTCAGGTTCATGGCACGGATAACGAAGCTGAATACCACGTAGTAGATGGCAGCGTATACCAGACCCAGACCAACCAACAGCATCATGTGGCTGGCACGCGGGGACTGAACAACGAAGTCGATGAAACCGTTGGAGAAGGTGTGACCGTGTACGATACCCAGAGTGTTGGTCAGCACGTAAGCCAGACCAGCCAGTACAGCGTGGATGGCGTACAGAACCGGAGCAACGAACAGGAAGGAGAACTCGATCGGCTCGGTAATACCGGTCAGGAAAGAGGTCAGGGCTGCAGAGGCCATGATACCCACTACCTTGGCGCGGTTTTCCGGCTTGGCAGCGTGAGCGATGGCAAACGCAGCAGCAGGCAGACCGAACATTTTGAACAGGTAGCCACCAGCCAGCTGACCGAAGCCGTTACCGGCAGCGCGGGACGCGTCATCAGCGGTCAGGAAGCAGGTCATGATACCGTGAACAGTTTCACCGGCACCGTTGACGCAGGTACCAGCCTGATAGAAGAACGGTACGTTCCAAATGTGGTGCAGACCGAACGGGATCAGAGAGCGCTCAACCACACCGTAGATACCGAAGGCCAGTACCGGGTTCTGGTTGGCAGCCCAGTCAGAGAAGGCACCGATAGCGCCACCTACAGGCGGCCAAATTACGGAGAGGATGACACCCAGACCGATAGAGAGGAAACCGGTGATGATGGGTACGGCACGCTTGCCGGCGAAGAAACCCAGATACTCGGGCAGCTGGATCTTGTAGAAGCGGTTGAAGGCCCAGGCAGCGATACCACCGGCCAGGATACCACCCAGCACACCGGTCTCGATGGTTTCAACACCCATCACAGGTGCCATTACCTTCAGAGTCGCGACCATGATGCCGTAGCCAACGATGGCAGACAGACCGGATACACCGTCGTTATTGGTAAAGCCAAGGGCTACACCCACTGCGAACAGCAGGGCCATCTGGCCAAATACGGAACCACCGGCCTGTTCCATCAACTGGGAAACAATTTCCGGCATCCAGCTGAAGTGGGCAGCACCCACCCCCAACAGAATACCTGCAACTGGCAGGACTGATACTGGCAGCATCAGCGCCTTACCAACCTTTTGCAGATTAGCGAAAGCATTTTTCAACATTGTGTGCGCTCCTGAATGGATTGTCGTCCCTGAACGATTTATTAGGATGAACTAACGACTCTTCATCGAAATATTATCGAATGGGGTTTGCTTATTTTGACCATCAGAATATAACCCAGCGGGTCGTAAATTTCTGCTTTCGATGCGAGAGGAATATTGATTTTGGAGGGGAGATCACAACTTGTTCTGGAGGCGGAATTACATATATTTGGTGAACGCAGTTCGGCACAATTACTCTATTACACTTAAATATAAAATACAGTTTCGCTTTGTATTTTTATTATTCCAAACAATACACACAGAAACAGCATGTAACTCAATGTAACAAGCTCATTCTCTATTATTACAGTTTACCGATTAAAAAGGCCTCCAACAAGGGAGGCCTTAATAAATATAGTGCTCACTCAAATTTGCTTGAGCTTATTTTTGCGAGCGCTTCACCGCATCGACAAATACCTGTTTCGCTTTGGTCGACCCTGCACGTTCGGCTTCATTGACCAGCTGCATCGCCTTGTCGATATCGCCCGCTTTCACCGCCTTCTCGATCTGGGATTGATAGAAGGCTTCGGTTTCACTCAGCATGGCCGGAACCGGTTTGGCGGGGGCGGGGGCTGCGGCTCTTGTTGCAAC
>NZ_JRGM01000018.1 GCF_000764665.1 Aeromonas lacus
AACGTTTTTCGCTTGGGTTGATTAAATTATCGGGTGAAAAAACGACACAAATGGGGGTAGAGCAATTAACCGGCTGTTATGAAAATGATATGAAAATATCGGTCGCTATTGCCTCTTACACCAACTTATTTTCTATCATTATGTTTTATATGAAGTTTGTTGGTGGTGATGTTGCGTGATTAATATGGTTTTATTGCTTAATTAATTTAAAAACGTTTGTATTATCTAGCATGCATATTATTGAGCAGGATTGTGATGGCTATCTGATTTTTAAATATGCAAATGTCTATGATGGCGCCGTCAAAAAATACAATTTACTCAGGTGCTACTGGTATGGAATACGTTCACTTTGTGCTCGGGCTGGTGATGGTCCTTGCTCTCTCTCTGCTGGCTAACCGCCACAACTGGAAACAGATCAAGCTGCGTTATATCGGCCAACTGCTGGTGGCTGAAATAGCTTTGGCTTGGTTCATGCTGAACTCCGAAGTGGGTCTGGCGGTGGTGGGGGGCTTCGCGGCCGGCTTCACCAAGTTGATGGAGTTTGCCAAACAGGGTACCGATTTCGTGTTCGGCGGCTTGCTCAATGAAGGGGCCTTCTCCTTCTTCCTGATGGTGCTGATGCCTATCGTCTTCATCTCCGTGCTGATCGGTATTCTGCAGTACATCCGTCTGCTGCCGCTGGTGATCCGTGGCATCGGTACCGTGCTGGCCAAGATCAACGGCATGGGCAAGCTGGAGTCCTTCAACGCCGTCAGCTCGATGATCGTCGGTCAGTCCGAGAACTTCATCGCACTCAAGAACATCCTGCCGCATCTGAACGAGAAGCAGATGTACACCCTGGCTGCGACGGCGATGTCTACCGTTTCCATGTCCATCGTCGGCGCCTACATGCAGCTGATCGAGCCGCGCTACGTGGTCGCCGCGCTGGTGCTCAACATGTTCAGCACCTTCGTTGTGCTCTCTCTGATCAACCCCTACGAGCCGGATAACTCCGTGACCGACATCAAGGCCATTGCCGAGGGTGACGAGCACCACACTCCGAAGAAAGAGAACTTCTTCGAGATGCTGGGTGAGTACATCATGGCCGGTTTCTCTGTCGCCGTTATCGTGGCTGCCATGCTGGTCGGTTTCATCGCCCTGATCGCGCTGGTCAACTACCTGTTCGAGATGGCGTTTGGCGTCAACTTCCAGTTCGTCATGGGCTACCTCTTCTACCCGATCGCCTGGATCCTGGGTATCCCGAGTGGTGAAGCGCTGCAAGCCGGCTCCATCATGGCGACCAAGCTGGTAACCAACGAGTTCGTGGCCATGATGGATCTGGGCAAGGTTGCTGCCGAGCTCTCTCCGCGTACCGTCGGCATCCTCTCCATCTTCATGGTCTCCTTCGCCAACTTCAGCTCCATCGGCATCATCGCCGGTGCGGTAAAAGCGCTGAACGAAGAGAAGGGCAACATGGTCTCCCGCTTCGGTCTGAAGCTGGTATACGGTTCTACGCTGGTCAGCCTGCTCTCCGCAGTTATCGCAGGCATCATGCTCTGATCCTCTAGTGGCACTTGCCACTGTTTAGGCCCCTGACTTCGGTCAGGGGCCTTTTTTGTTTCTGGCTTACAGGTGCCAGCCACACCACCAGCCCGCGACCAGCAGGGTGAGGGTGCAAAAGCCGGTCTCGATGGTGCCACCGCTTTTGAGCGGCCAGCCCGGCAGGCGGTAGCGGCGCTTGATGGGCCAGAAGAGCGGAATGCCCGCCGGGGTGAGCCAGTCCCCCAGCAGATGACTGAGATAGCCGACGATCAGGGCATCCTTGACCCCGAGCGGCAGGGTATCGGGCGGCAGCTGCTGGTTGAGCCCCCAGATGGCGGCTGCGACCGCTAACAGACTGTGGGTGAAGCCGCGATGGCCAAAGAGGCGCGACAGGGGCTTGGAGATCCACGGCAGTTGCTGCCCCAGCAGCGATTTGGGGTGGTCGAGATCCGGCAGCAGGGCGCTGGCCAGCGCGATCGGGATGCTCTGCCACAGGCTGGCATCGGCTAGGGCCGGTGTCAGCTGCAGTTTGTGGGCAATCAGGGTACAGGTAACGGAGAAGAGCAGGTGCCCTTGGGCGGTCATGGTGGCTACAACATGGGAAAATGGCGGCGCATCTTACCAGTGTTGTAGCCCGTTGCAGCAAAAAAGCGGGGCTGGCGGGTCGACCCGCTCAATCGTTGCGCGGGTCTTCCACTCTGGCGTCGGCAGGCACCCGTTTTTTGCCCACTATCATGGCGCGCAGCAGGTCGCTGCGAGTGAGTCGGTCGGTCAGGATCACTACGGCGGCGTGGACGCCGACGGCTGCCAGCAAGGTGTTGGCGATGGTGCCGTGCAGCTCTTCCAGCCAATCTTCACCCCAGAAGGCATCCCAGGTGGTGAGCCAGCCGGTGGTTATGGTACTTACCAGTAGCAGGATCAGCAGCCAGATCATCAGGGCTCCCATCGGGTTGTGGCCCAGATAGTAGGGATGACGGCCTTTTTGCAGTTGCTGGAGGTAGCTTCGCACCTTGCCCGGGGTCGGCCACCACTGGCCGAAGCGGGCGTAGTAGGAGCCGGCAAAGCCCCATACCACTCTCACTAGCAGCAGGAGGGCCAGGGTATAACCGACGTAGCGGTGGGGCTTGCTCCCCTCTTCCAGCACGAAGAAGTTGAGCAGGCAGAGGGTGACGGTGGCCCAGTGAAACAGCCGGATGAGGGGATCCCACACTTTCACTTCAGATGAGGTTGTCATGGCAAGACTCCATGGAGGGGCCGCCAGCGCGGCCCGTCACTACGCTATTCGTCGATCTCTTCCTTCACTTTCTTCAAGTCGGTCGGATCAAAGTAGATTTCGACTTTGCGCTTCTCCTTGTCCCAGCCGTAGATCTCGTAGCAGTTGGTCTTGGTGACCTTGAACTTCTTGATGTCGTAGCCCATCGCCTTGATCTGCTGCTGGGCATCGGCCTCGCTCAGCCATTTGCTCTTGTCGGTCTGGGTACATTGGGGATCGGCCAGGGCTGCGCCGCTCAACAGGGGGATCAGTAACAACAGGGGGGTCAGTTTCATTGCTTGCTCCTTGCGGTTGATGTTGCAACAGCGACAAGGTTAGGCGGCAAGACTTAAGACAACGTTAAGAGGGGGACGATATTTTCCCCGGCTTGCACCGGGGCGCTGTTTATTCCAGCTTGCCCTTGACCAGCCACTTGTCGAGGGCATTGGCAAAACGCTGCTTGTCGGCGGCGTTGAAGGGGGCTGGGCCACCGGTCTGCACCCCGGCCGAACGCAGCTCTTCCATAAAGTTGCGCATGCCAAGGCGCGCCTTGATGGTTTCGCGGGTGTATATCTCGCCGCGGGGATTAAGCGCCTCGCCACCGGCATCGATCACCCAGGAGGCGAGGGGAATGTCGCCGGTGATCACCAGATCGCCGGGTTTGACCTGCTGGGCGATGACATGATCTGCCACATCGAATCCCTTCTCCACCTGCTGGGTTTTGATGAAAGGCGAGGGGGGCACCCGCAGTCCCTGATTGGCCACCAGGGTGGTGACCACCTGAGAGCGGTGGGCGGCGCGGTAGAGGATCTCCTTGACCGGAATGGGGCAGGCATCGGCATCAACCCAGATAGGCATGGCATGGTTTCCTGTAGTCAAACGGGCGACAAAATGGCAGCGCGCATGGTAGCACAATCCCCCTGAGGCTGGCTCGGGGCTGAGTCGGCCCCGCCTTTCGTGTAAGCTGGGGGCTGCATGTGACACGAGAAGGAGACGAGATGGATCGGGTGCCCAGTGATGTAATTTATGCCCTGACCCTGGATGGCAAGGGCGGCATGACGCCGCTGGCGGCGGGAAGCGAGATTCCGGATCAGCAGCCTGGCTGGCTGCATCTGGACTACGGCAATCCTGAGGCGGCACGCTGGCTGCTGCAGACGCCGCTACTCAACGAGGCTGCAAAAGAGTCGCTGCTCGGCCAGAGTAATCGACCCAAGCTGGTCCGGATGGGGGAGACAGTGCTGCTGATCCTGCGCGGCATCAACCGCAACAAGGACCACAGACCCGAAGAGATGGTGGCACTGCGCATCTACATCACCCCGGATCTCATCATCAGCAGCCGGCGCCGGCCGCTGCTCTCCGAACAGGATGTCTTCAACCAGCTCAAGCTGGGTGGCGGCGCAGATAGTCCGGCCGACTGGCTGGTGGAGATCTGCGATGCCCTGACCGATCGCGCCGGCGAATTTGTCGAGGAGCTGCACGACCAGATCCTCGAACTGGAAGAGATGGTGCTGATGCGCGACATGCCGGCCAATGGCCGACTGGCGCTGATCCGCAAGCAGCTCATCATGATCCGCCGCTACCTCTCGCCCCAGCGGGATCTGGTGGCGCGCTTGGCCAACGAGAAGATCAGCTGGCTGGACGAGGATGACCGCCGTCGTCTGCTCGACATCGCTGACCGCTTGCGGCGCTGGCTCGACGACCTCGATGCCGGGGTGGCGCGTACCGCCGTGCTGGCGGACGAGATCAACAACCTGATGGCAGAGGCGACCAACCGCCGTGCCTATCAGATGTCGGTGATGGCGCTGCTGTTTCTGCCCGCCAGCTTCCTGACCGGCCTGTTTGGCATCAACCTGGGGGGAATGCCGGGGGCCGAGAGCCCGACCGCCTTCTGGGTGTTCTGCGGATCCCTGGTGGTGATGGCGGTAGGGCTGGCGTTCTGGCTCAAACATCGACGCTGGTGGTAGGGAGGAGCGAATCATGTGGCAATCCATCGGTTTGACCCTGCTGCTGTTGCTGGGTCACACCCTGATCCGACGACTCATCCACAAGAGCCTGATGGCCCTTGGCCAGAGCCGGCAGGTAAGCGAGAACCGGGTCATTTACGTGGCCCACGTTTTCCACTTCCTGCTCGGCTGCGCCACCCTGCTGATACTGGCCGGGGTGTGGGGGCTCGACTTCTCGCGGCTGGTGGTGCTCGCCTCCTCCTTCTTCGCGGTATTGGGCGTGGCCATGGTGGCGCAGTGGTCGATCCTCTCCAACATCACCGCCAGCATCACCATCTTCTTCGCCTTTCCCTACAAGATTGGCGACCGGATCCGCATCCTCGACAAGGATGATTCGGTCACCGGCGTCATCACCGAGATTGGCCTCTTCTATGTGCGGGTGCGCGATGATAACGGTGATCTGGTCACCTATCCGGCCAACCTGATCCTGCAAAAGCCGGTCAGAAAGCTGGAGGGCAAGGTAGCGGAACCGCTGCAACCGGAATAGAAGCAACCTGAACTGAAAAAGGCTCCCTCGGGAGCCTTTTTCACGATGGAAGGGGTTAGCGTTCGAAGAAGCGATAGAGGTGCTCCACCTGCACCGGGCAGTCCGCAACCAGATGCACATGTTCCCGCGCCTGATCGACCGTGCCGAAGCTGACCGGGCAGCCGAGGGTATCGGTCAGTTCATACAGGGTGCCCTTTTTGTCGCGAAATTCGATGAGCCAGCCGGGAATGGCAACGTCGTGGAGGATTTCGGCTTCTTGCAGGATATGTTGCTGATAGAGCTTACGGAGTTCACTGACAGTCATGATGCTCTCCTGTGAGGGGATATCCGTTTCCAGTCTATGCCTGTCACCCTGCGGGCGGCAACCGGATCATCCGCGCAGGCACTCCCAGCCCCAGCGGATACGAATAAAGGTCTCGGCATCGCCACCCCGATCCGGGTGATGCGCAAGGGCAAGCTCTCGCCAGCGGCGGCGGATGGCCTCCGGCGTGGCATCCATCGCCAGCCCGAACAGGGCCAGCGCCTCCTCTCGTTGACCTGCTCCATCGCAGGCGTGCCAGAAGCTTGCAAGCAGCGCCTCCACCTCCTCCCGGCCGGTCTGCCAGAACACCTGCCAGTCGAGGTAGTAACTACGCAGATTTTCGCTGAGGGCAAAGGCGTGGCTGGCATCCGGGGTCTCGGCCAGCGGTTCGAGCCGGATATCCAGCGTGCTTATCACCAGCCACCAACCCTCTTCATAAAGCTCGGCCTGCAGCTGGTAGAGGGCGTTCATGATCAGGAAGTTGAGTCGAAACAGCTGGATCTGCTCATCGTCGGCCAGTACCGGAATTGCCCCCTGCTGGCGCAGTGCCGCCATCAGCTCGTGCACCTTGTAGCTGCCATCGGCCCGTTGCAGCAGCGCGAGCAGCGGGGCGATCAGCGGGTTGTGGTTGGCTTCGTTCATTCGGCGCCCTGCTCTCTGGGTGGTTGCAGGGCGATCAGCAGCTCACCCGCCTGCGGGGTGACGGGGCCGGTGACGATCTGGGGTTTGCTCTTGCCATCCATGATGAACAGCGGGATGGCGCCGGGATTGGCAGTCTGATACTGGGCCCAGTCGAACGCCTCGCTCAGGCGGGTCGCCTTGATCTGGCCCCCCCGGCTCAGCAGGCCGCTCAGCCTGGCATAGTTGATGTCGGGGCCAAACAGGTTCTGGCGGGCGCGGAAGGTGGCGCTCTCCCGGTTGGCCTTGCCGTGCTGCTCGCTGGATCGCAGGGAGTAGACCTGCTCCTCGCCGTAGAGGTGGGCAAAGTGCAATACCCCGAGGGCGTTGTTGTGGCGATTGGGGGAGAGCGCCAGCACGGTACTGATGCTGGTGAGCGGCAGGTGCAGCTCGGCATGTTCCGACTGGGGGTTGCCGAAGTAGCAGGGCAGGTTGCTCATCCGAGCCTGTTTGCAGAACTCCCAGGCGGGATCGCAGAGTTGCACCGGCACCCCCTGATCCGCCAGCGCCTTGCCGATGGCCCGTGCCACCGAGTTGGCACCGATGATGAGCCAGGTGTTGGGGGCGCTCTGGCGCATCTTGAGCAGGCTGGCCAGCGGAGCCGAGGTAAGGCTCTGCAACACCACGGTGGAGATGATCACCGCAAATACCAGCGGCACCAGCTTGTCGGCATCGGGGATCTCTGCCTGATGCAGGCTGATGGCAAACGAGGCGCTGACTGCCGCCGCGACTATGCCCCGCGGGGCGATCCAGCTCAGCAGGGCGCGAGCTCGCCAGGAGAGATCCGAGCCCCAGGTCGAGACCAGAATGCAGAGCGGGCGCGCCACGAACTGCACCACGCAGAGCAGTGCCAGCACCATGGGGCCGAGTTGCCAGAGCTGGGCCAGATCGAGGCGGGCCGCCAGCAGGATAAACAGACTGGAGATAAGGATGACCGCGAGATCTTCCTTGAACGCCAGCACCTCCTCCAGATCCAGCCCCTCCTGATTGGCGAGCCAGATGCCGAACACGGTCACCGCCAGCAGGCCCGATTCGTGGCTCAGCCAGTTGGAGAGGCTGAAGGTGACCAGCACCAGCGCCAGCACCCCGAATTTGTGCAGGCTGACCGGTAGCCAGTCCTTGCGAATGAGCAGGGTGGTTAGCCAGCCTGCCACCACCCCGATCAGGGAACCGACCAGCACTGTCTTGCCCAGCGCCAGCAGGGTATGGCTGATGAGATCCCCTTGACTGCCGAGGCGCACCGCCTCGAACACCAGCACCGCAAACAGGGCGCCGATGGGGTCGATGACGATTCCCTCCCAGCGCAGGATGCGGTCCACCTCCCGGGTGGGGCGGATCACGTTGAGCATGGGGGCGATCACCGTTGGACCCGTTACCACCAGTACCGCGCCGAGCATGGTGGCGACCCGCCAGTCCAGCCCCAGCAGGAAGTAACCGGCGCTGCCGATGACGGCGAAACTGACCAGCATGCCGGTGGAGCAGAGATTGCGTACCACCTTGCCGATCCCCTTGAGCTCGGCCAGATGGAGGGTCAGCGCCCCCTCGAACAGGATGATGGCTACCGACAGGGAGACCAGTGGAAACAGCAGATCCCCGAGCAGGACATCGGGGTCGAGCAGGCCGCTGATCGGCCCCAGAGTCAGGCCGGTGAGCAGCAGAAACAGGATGGCGGGCACCCGCAGCGACCAGGCAAGCCATTGGGCCAGCACGGAGACCAGGGCGATCCCGGCCAGAGAGAGGGCAATCATGCAGACCTCGATTCAGGCAGTGAGTATGGAGCTAGTGTAGTGGCTAAGTTGGTCAGATTGACACCCGAAGGAACGTCCATCGGGGCCAGGATGGGGAGATGTGCGACAGTCGGCGTCATGGTGGCTGGCGGTGGTGTGAAGGACGCCAGCCAGACGCCAACCGTGGTGATGGTGTGGCCTCGGGGCCTGATTAGATGGGGCTCTCCTTGTGGAGCTCGCCGACACAGTCGGCCAGCGCCAGTACCAGTGCGGAGCGCACCATCTGATCGAGCCGGTTGAGCTGCATCTGGTAGAAGGCCCAATCCTCTTCGCTGGCGGGGGGCTCCAGCTTCATCATGCCGCCCTGATTGACCCCGTGCAGGCGGTCGAGCAGATCGCGGATCGGCTTGTCGCTGAAGCGGTAATCCTTGGGGTCGCGTACCAGAAAGTCGCGGATCTTCAGATAGGCTTCCAGATCCTGATAGCGCTCGAGGGAGATGAGGCCGAGGGCGAAGATGAGCTTGAGGCGCACCTCCAGCTGGCCGAGGGGGCCGCTCTGGTTGAGCAGGGGTTCGATGGCGTATTTGACGGCATACTCCTCCTGACGGAACGCGCGTCGCATCAGGGAGTCGACCGCTTCTTCCAGGATGGTCACGGCTTCGAGAAAGAAGCCGCGGGGGCCATCCTGCTCGTTCAGTCGTTCCAGTACTTCATCTTCCTGGTGTGTGGTCATAGGTGCATTGGGTCCAGCTGACAGGGAGAGAGTCAGCCTCTCTCCCGGTTTTTATCATATGGGGCGCATTTCCTTGCGATTCAATCAATTGGAGCATCCGGTCATGCGCCGCCAGCAGGGTATTACAAGGTCTCGTAACGAGCCACTATGGTGCGGACGATTTCGCTCTCTGCATCCAGTCCGGTGACGCGGGCCAACGCTTTGGCCGGGCCAAGCTCCGCCAGCAGCTGTTGCAGCTCCACTGCCTGCGGATCATCGGCATTGCGATAGTGGAGCGCCGCGGCGATCCCCTCCTGCAACTGCTCGTTGGGCAGGCCGTACTCCAGGGTGCCGAGCAGCGGCTTCACCAGTCGATCCCCCGCCGCCAGCTTGCGCAGTGGCTGACGGCCGACCCGGTCAATCTCGTCCACCAGATAGGGGTTGGCGAAGCGGGCCAGGATCTTCTCGATATAGGCGGCGTGCAGGCGCGGGTCGAAGCCATAGCGTTTTACCAGCACGGCACCGCTCTCCTCCATGGCGCGGCGTACCTTGCTGCGGATCACCGGATCCTCGATTGCCTCGCGCACGGTGCGATAGCCCCTCAGCTTGCCGAGATAGGCGGTGACGATATGGCCGGTGTTGAGGGTGAACAGCTTGCGTTCGACGAAGGCCATCAGGTTGTCGGTGGGCTCCATGCCCGCCACCTGTGGCAGCTCCCCCTTGAACTGGGTCTGGTCGACGATCCACTCGCTGAAGCTCTCGACCGTCACTTCCAGCGGGTCATCGTTGGCAGCCGCGGCGGGCGGCACGATGCGATCCACCGCCGAGTCGACGAAGCCGATGCAGGATTCGAGCGTGGCATGATACGCGACCGGCAGGTACTTGAGTACCTCCTGCTTGAGGTGGCTGGTGCCGCGCACCATGTTTTCGCAGGCGATGACGTTGAGCGGTGTCAGGTTGCCGGCATCGAAGCGGGCCTGCAGCCCCTTGGCCAGGGTGCTGGCAATCTTGTCCAGAATGTTGGGGCCGACAGCGGTGGTGACCAGATCGGCGGTGATGATACGGGCGATCACCTCGTGACCGGCGGAGCTCACCGCCGCCACGTTGCGTACCACGTCCAGTTTCTGATCCGCTCCCACCACATGGACCTTGTACTCCTGACGGTGGTTGAGTTGGTCGATCAGGGTGTCGTTGACGTCGGCGAAGGTGACCTGATGGCTGGCATCCGCCAGTACTTTACCGATAAAGCCGCGACCGATGTTACCAGCACCAAAATGCAATGTTTTCATGATATTAACCTCTTGAACCAAAGACGATGAAAGATGATTACGCAGCCTGTTCGGCACCCAGCAGATCCAGGAAGGCCTGGGGATCCGTGGTGCTGGCCAGCCGGTCGATGAGACCGGGTTCATCCAGTGCATTGGTCAGGCGGGTTATTACCTGCATGTGTTCGTCGTTGCGAGCGGCGATACCGATCACCAGCCGCGCCACCTCATCGGCGGCTTCGCCAAAGGCGACCCCGGCCGGGTACTGGCAGATGACGATGCCGGTACGTTTCACAAACTCTTTGGCGGCGATGGTGCCGTGGGGCACGGCGATGGATTCGCCGAGGTAGGTGGAGACCAGCTGTTCACGCTCCAGCATGGCGTTGACGTAGTCGGGAGCTACGTAGCCGCGTTCCGCCAGCAGTCGGCCTGCGGTCAGGATGGCGGCCTCCTTGTTGTCCGCTTTCAGTCCCAGATGCACGTCATGACGGCTCAGGGTGAACACTTCGGCCGCTTGCGGTTCGTAGCTGTCGTCGTTGGCGGCCACCAGCAGCTGCGGGTTGGCGACATCGTCGTTGGCGGCTTGAGTCAGACTCTGTACCAGCTCCTGATAGAGGCCGTTGTCGAGGAAGTTGGTTAGTGAAATATGGTGGGCATGCGGCGCATGGCGACGGGCCCGCTCGGTCAAATCCTTGTGGGTGATAACCCAGTCCACCTGATCGTCGAGCTGATCGATGGCGCGGTTGGTGACGCTGATATCGAGGCCAGCGGCCTGTACCCGCTTGCGCAGCATGCCGGCGCCCATGGCGCTGGAACCCATGCCCGCATCGCAGGCGACCACGATATTGCGCACTGCCATCAGTTCACCGCCCGGCTTCTTGGCCGCTGCGGTTTCGGGCTTGCCGCCCTTCATGGCTTTCATCTTGCGGGTGGCTTCACCGAGGGCATCGGCCTCGTCAGCTTCCGGCTGCTGGGCGCGGACGAACACGGCGGCGACCAGGAAGGAGACCAGAGTCGCGCTGATGATGGAGAGGGCGACCCCGATCAGGGAGGCTTTCGGTGTCATCAGCAGCACGGCGAAAATGGAACCCGGTGAGGCAGGGGAGACCAGACCGGCATTGAACAGGGTCAGGGTAAAGACCCCGGTCATGCCGCCGGCGATCACCGCCAGAATGAGGCGCGGGTTCATCAGCACGTACGGGAAGTAGATCTCGTGGATGCCGCCGAAGAAGTGAATGATGGAGGCACCTGCAGCGGACTGCTTGGCGGCGCCACGACCGAACACCATGTAGGCCAGCAGTACGCCCATGCCCGGGCCCGGGTTTGCTTCAATCAGGAAGAAGATAGAGCTGCCGTGCTCGGTCGCCTGCTGGATCCCCAGCGGCGAGAAGATGCCGTGGTTGATAGCGTTGTTGAGGAACAGGATCTTGGCCGGTTCGACAAAGATGGAGGTGAGCGGCAGCATGTGGTTATCCACCAGGAATCCGACGCCACCAGCCAGTACGCCGGAGAGGACCTTGACGAAGGGGCCGATCACGAAGAAGGCGAGGATCGCCAGCAGCATGCCGATAAGACCGGCGGAGAAGTTGTTGACCAGCATCTCGAAGCCGCTCTTGACGCGACCTTCCATCGCTTTGTCGAAACGCTTGATGGCCCAGCCACCGAGCGGGCCGACCATCATGGCACCCATGAACATCGGGATGTCGGTCCCCACGATGACGCCCATGGTGGTGATGGCACCGACCACGCCGCCACGATCACCGCCCATCAGCTTGCCGCCGGTGTAGCCAATCAGCAGCGGCAGCAAGTAGGTGATCATGGGGCCGACCAGCTTGGCCAAGGTTTCATTGGGCAGCCAGCCGGTGGGGATAAAGAGGGCGGTAATAAAGCCCCAGGCGATAAAGGCGCCTATGTTGGGCATGACCATATTGGACAGGAAGCGTCCAAAATTCTGTATCTTGACTTTGGTATCCGGTGATAACATGTCGGGACCCCGTTTTAAGCCTGTTTGATTAAAAGTGGTAGTTCGGGATGGCCGGTTTTGCCGAACCTCCATCCCTGTCGTCTAAGCAACTTCAATCTACCAGCTTGCGATCAAATTAGGCTGAAAACGGGGTGTCTTGTGATCTACCTCTCAGATACCCCGCCATACACCCGCCACAACCAGTGACCCCGATCACATTCACATGCTGTAATTCGGCTACATTTCGATCTTCTCTGTTTTTAATGACCATTTTATGTGACGCATATCACTCAAGTTGTTTTGTGCTGCTTCTTGGTAATGGTGATTTGCGTCACAAATCTTGTTTTTGTATTCGAATGGGGCAAATCACTCAATAACTCATCAGCAGGTAGTGACGATGGATCTATCGAAATCTCTCTCTACTCACCAATGAATCAATAGATTTGTAACCCGCTTTCAGTTTTTGCAGGCAGTGATGAGGGCTCTTTTGTGGCTGGTTGATGGAGATGGTCGGCAGATTGCAGGAGGTAGTGCAGGAGGTTATGGTGCGGTTGACGCTGAGGGATCTTGCTTGCCGCACAGGGCAGGCAGCAGATAAAAACAAACCGCCAGCAGGCGGTTTGTCGGTTTTGGCGATCAGGCCCCTGTCGGGCGCTGCCGCTTAGTAGAAGCTGGCATCCTCGGGGGAGGGGCGGGTCTTGAAGCGGCGATGGAGCCACATGTACTGCTCCGGCGCCTTGCGCACGGCGGCTTCAATCTCGCGGTTGGCGCGGGCGGCATCGACCATGTCATCCCCGCTGGGGTAGTCGGCGAGCGGCGCCCCGATATGCAGGGTGTAACCCTCGCTGGTGCGGATGTTGTAGCAGGGCAGGGTGACGGTGTTCTTCACCCGCGCCAGAGTGGCGGTGCCGGTGATGGTCGCCGCCTGCTCTACGGCGAAGTAGGGCACGAACACACTGGCGTGGGAGCCGTAGTCGTGATCCGGCGCGTACCAGAGGGCGTCACCGTTGCGCAGCGCCTTGATCATCCCCTTCACGTCCATCCGGTCCACCAGATATTTGTTGGAGGCGCAGCGACCGTGATACTGGGCATACTCCAGCACCGGGTTGGTGTTGGGGCGATAGACGCCGACCCCTGGCCGTACCAGACCGAAACAGCGGGCGTTGAGTTCAAGCGTCAGGAAGTGGCAGGAGAGCAGCAGCATGCCCTGTCCCTTTTCCATCGCAGCGATGACATGCTCTTCCCCTTCCACCTTCATCAGGTTGCGCATCCGCCAGTCCGGCCAGAACCATGCGATACCCACCTCGAACACGGCGCAGCCCACGCTCTCGAAGTTTTGCCTGAGCAACTTCTCGCGCTCGGCCAGTGTCAGCTCCGGCATCGCCAGCTCCAGATTGCGGCGGGCAATCTTCACTCGTGATTTGAGCACTTTGGCGGCGAGATGACCGAGCTGGCGACCCAGCCACATCTGGCTGCGCCACGGCAGCAGAGTCAGCAGCCAGAGCAGGCCGAGGCCAAACCAGCTGGCCCAGTAACGGGGATGAAACAGGCGGGGCTCGAGGCGGGGAGCGTTGTCATGGGCCATGGAGAATCTCTTTGCTTGCGAAAACAATCGGGGGATTCTAGCCGAAAAGGGGGGGCGGGGGCGAATGGCTATCTGCTGGTCAGAGGGGCTGCTTGTGTCTTGTCCGTGTGGCACGAAGGGTAACTATGGGTTTCCTTCCGCGTTCTTAATGGAAACCACAGGTTTGCTTTTTCTCCCTCAAATAAAAGAGTGTGATAAAATCGGCGACTGATTTTTCAGGTTTTGAGAGTCGATACAGATGAAGATCACCCTGCCCGAGTTTGAAAAAGCCCGCGTTCTGGTCGTAGGCGATGTCATGTTGGACCGTTACTGGCATGGCCCCACCGGCCGGATCTCGCCCGAGGCACCGGTGCCCGTGGTCAAGGTTGAACACATTGAGGAGCGTCCGGGCGGTGCCGCCAACGTGGCGCTCAACTCCGCCGCGCTGGGCGCCCACGCTGTGCTGCTGGGGCTGACCGGTCAGGATGAGGCCGCCGATGCCCTGGCTGGCCAGATGGCTGGCGTCAAGGTCGCCTGTGACTTCGTTCGTCTGGCCGACTACCCGACCATCACCAAGCTGCGCGTGCTGTCGCGCAACCAGCAGCTGCTGCGTCTGGACTTTGAAGAGGCCTTCCACGATGTGGACTCCACCCTGCTGATGGGCAAGGTCGAGCAGGCGCTGCCGCACAGCGACGTGATGATCCTCTCCGACTACGGCAAGGGCGCCCTCAACGACGTACCCGGCATGATCCAGCGCGCTCGCGCTGCCGGCATCCCGGTGCTGGTCGATCCCAAGGGAACCGACTTCGAGAAGTACCGCGGCGCCACCCTGCTGACCCCCAACATGTCCGAGTTCGAGGCCGTGGTGGGCAAGGTGAAGAGTGAAGAAGAGCTGGTTGCCAAGGGGCTGGATCTGGTCAAGCGCTTCGAGCTGGATGCCCTGCTGGTCACCCGTTCCGAGAACGGCATGACCCTGATCCGCGAAGGCCAGCCGGAGCTGCACCTGCCGGCTCAGGCCCACGAGGTTTATGATGTGACCGGTGCCGGTGATACCGTGATTTCCACTCTGGCTACCTCGCTGGCCGCTGGCAAGAGCCTGGATGAAGCCTGTGCGCTGGCCAACACCGCCGCCGGTATCGTGGTCGGCAAACTGGGTACCTCTACCGTGAGCCCGGTCGAGCTGGCCAACGCACTCTACTCCGAGCAGGAGACCGGCTTTGGCGTGATGTCCGAAGCTCAGCTGAAAGTGGCTGTCAGCGCCGCCCGTCTGCGCGGCGAGAAAGTGGTGATGACCAACGGCTGCTTCGACATCCTGCACGCCGGTCATGTTTCCTATCTGGCCAACGCCGGAAAGTTGGGGGATCGTCTGATCGTGGCGGTCAATACCGACGAGTCGGTGCGCCGTCTGAAAGGGCCGGGTCGTCCAGTCAACCCGACCGAGCGTCGCATGGCCGTACTGGCCGCGCTGGGTGCCGTGGACTGGGTTGTGCCCTTCTCCGAGGATACCCCGCAGCGCCTGATTGCCGAGATCCTGCCGGATCTGCTGGTCAAAGGCGGCGACTACAAGCCGGAAGATATCGCCGGTTACACCGAAGTGACCGCCAACGGTGGCGAGGTGCGCGTCCTCAACTTCGAGGATGGCTGCTCCACCACCGACATCATCAAGACTATCCGCGAGCGCGGCTAACGCTCTGCTGGTCCCGTAATCTGGCGGGGCTGACTATCGGCAGGATCAAGCCGACAGAAATACGGATAACAAAAAGGCGACCACAAGGTCGCCTTTTTCATTCCCGATATCGGCTATCAGGCTTTGGTCTTGGCTTTTGCGGTGGCAGGCATCAGACCCTGGTTTACTTCCACCAGATCCTGCGCTTCCAGCACACCGGCAGCCTGTTTCAGGCTCAGGATGTTGAGGATGTAGTTGTAACGGGCCTCGGAGAGCTTCTGCTTCGCTTCGTAGAGCTTGCGGGTGGAGTCAAGTACGTCGACGATGGTGCGGGTTCCCACCTCGTAACCGGCCTCGGTCGCCTTAAGGGCGCTGTCGGCGGAGACTACGGACTGGCTGTAGGCGCGTACCGAGCCGATGCTGGCGTTCACGTTGTTATAGGAGGAGCGCACAGTGCTCTGTACCGAGCGGAAGTTCTTCTCCAGCAGCTCGCTGGCTGCCACGTAGTTGAACTGGGCCTGCTTCACTTGGGAAGTGGTGGCGCCGCCGCTGTAGAGAGGCAACTTGAAGGTCAGACCGATATTGGCCTGATTGTCATTGCCACCGCTCTGAATGCTATCCAGCTTGTAATCGGTATTGCTGGTTTGCAGGCCGGCACCCAGATCCAGAGTCGGTTCGTGGCCGGTCTTGGCCAGATCGATCTGCTCTTTGGCGATGTCCTTGGCGATGCGGGCATTGTGCAGTTGCAGGTTCTTGTCCAGCGCCAGCTCCAGCCACTTGTCAGAACCGAAAGCGGTCTTCTGCGGGCTGAAGCGCTCGGTATTGAGGATGTCCAGATTGCGGTGATCAACGCCGGTCAGCTCGCGCAGGGCTTCGTAGCTGTTGTCCAGTGTGTTCTCGGCATTGATTTCGTCAGCCAGCGCCTGGTCGCGGGAGGCCTCGGCTTCATGGACGTCGGTGATGGCGGTCAGACCCACCTCAAAACGCTGCTGGGTTTGTTCCAGCTGACGCTCCACGGCAACCTTGTTGGCACGGACGAACTCCAGAGTATCCATCGCCTTGAGCACGTTGAAATAGGCGGTGGCGCTGCGCACCATCAGGTTCTGCACTTCGAGGTTGTAGGCAACATCGGACTGGGTAGCGCCCTTCTCGGTCAGATCCAGATTGACCCAGTTGCTGCGACGATAGAGGGATTGAGACAACGTCACCTCACCCTTGGCGTTGGTATTGCTCTGGGTATCATTCTTGTTCTGCAGGTAGTTCAGACCGGCACCCAGGTTGAGCTGTGGCAAGAGCGCAGCGCGAGATTCGTTGATCTTCTCGAAGGCCTGGTCGCGAACCGCTTTGGATTGCAGCAACTGTGGATCTTTGATCTGGGCTTGCTGGTAGATATCGAGCAGGTTTTCGGCGTGGGCACCGGCACTGACGCCCAGCAACACCATGACGGACAAAAGTGTTCTTTTCATAGATCGTTTTAACCTTATGTAGTAACCCAAAACGGTTGCTGGAGAGGGCAAATATTGTCATCAACCAAGCTTGATTGCAGCTTAATCACTCTACTATAAGCAAAATTTAATGCTAAGAGTCTTCGGTCCGGTAACGGGAACGTCAAGAACCAGCGGCAGTTTTCTCCCCGCGTGCCTAGCCAAATGGTCTGTGGCTGCTAAAATCCACCCCTCATTACCATGGCACGCCGAGTGAATGAATGTTCATTCATGTTCCTCGGATTTTATGGTCAAACTGGTTCAAGTCAAGCCGACGGGAGTCCCGGATGTCGCAGCAACCCTTGCCGCAAGATCGGCACTATGCCGCTGATGATGTGAAAATCATTGAAAAATCAGCTGGATATAACGGCTTTTTCAAGGTGAACGTCTATCGCCTGCAGCACAGGTTATTTGCAGGTGGCTGGAATCAGCCCATCGTCCGCGAGCTGTTCGAGCGGGGCCATGCCGCCGCGTTGCTTCCCTACGATCCGGTGCGCGACCAGATAGTGCTGGTGGAGCAGTTTCGTATCGGTGCCATGGAGACCTGTTCCACCCCCTGGCTGCTGGAGCTGGTGGCCGGCATCATAGACCCAGGCGAGATTGCTGAAGAGGTGGTGCGCCGCGAAGCGGTGGAAGAGGCCGGGATCGAGGTTGCCCGCTGCGAACATGCCATCAGCTATCTGGTGAGCCCGGGCGGCAGCACCGAGCGGATCGAGGTTTATGTGGGTGAGGTGGATGCCTGCAAGGCGAGTGGTCTGCACGGTCTGGCTGATGAAGGCGAGGATATCCGGGTGCACGTGGTGAGCCGCGAGCAGGCCTATGCCTGGCTCAAAGAGGGGCGCATCGACAACGCCGCCTCGGTCATCGCCCTGCAGTGGCTGGCCCTCAACCATGGCGAGCTGCGAGCCCGCTGGCTGGCGGATCGCTGAGGTGGCGCTGACCCTGCAACAGAGTAGGCGCTATGTGCCTGACCTGATGTCCTTGCAGCGTACCTGCGAGGTGAACTACTCACGGGTGTTGATTGATGGAGCTTTGCGATGCCGTTAGTTCAATCCCGGACCAAACGTTATGTGCCGGATTTGATGTCTTTGCAGAGAACTTGCGAGGTCAACTATATGGCGCTGATGAAGCTGCTGCCTCCGGAGGGGGAGGTGGGAGCCGAGCGCCGCTATCGGGTCGGCAATGACCTGCAGTTCCAGCTCACCATTTGTGGTGAGAGCCGCTTCACAACTCAGGTTCTTTTGAGTCAGCACAACCCCGAATTGCCCGAATATTTACAGGTTCAAATAGAGATTCGTTTGTATCATGATGTGCGGATGGCGGAAGTGTGTGCAGCGCAACAGATTTCCCGTTTGCAACCACGTTATGATTATCCCAATAAAAAGATGCACCAGCGGGATGAAAAGGAGCAGGTAAATCTGTTTCTGGCCGAGTGGCTAAAATTTTGTCTCAGACATGGTACCAGCCCGATCAATATCTCCAGTTGAACAAATATAAAGAAGCGTGATTTTGGAAACAGAGCTCCCCCAGGCGCAGGACGGCAGTGTGCGCCTGTTGCAAATTACTGATACCCATCTTTTTGCCAGTGCCGAGGGTCGGCTGCTGGCTGTGCGCACCGCCGAGAGTCTGGCTGCGGTGCTGGAGCGGGTGCAGGCCAACGACCATCCCTACGAGGTGATTCTGGCGACCGGCGACCTGTCGCAGGATCACAGCCCGGAGTCCTATCAGCGCTTCGCCTCCATGATGGCGCCTCTTGGTCGCCCCATTTACTGGCTGCCCGGCAACCACGATGACAGTCCCCTGATGACCGAGCAGCTCCATGCCGCCGGGATCAGCGAATCCAAGCAGCTGGTCGGTGACCACTGGCAGGTGATCCTGCTCGACACCCAGGTGCGTGGCAAACCCCACGGCATGATTGGCGATCACCAGCTGGAGGCGCTCGACCGCGCCCTGCGTCAGTATCCGGATCGCCACGCCCTCATCGCCCTGCACCATCAGGCGGTGCCGGTGGGCTGTGCCTGGCTGGATCAGCACAATCTCAAGAATGCCGACGATCTGTTTGCCGTGCTGGCCCGTCATCCGCAGCAGAAGACCATTTTGTTTGGCCACGTCCATCAGGAGTTTGACGAGGTGCACCGCGGCGTGCGGCTGATCGCCAGCCCATCCACCTGCATCCAGTTCAAACCGCTCTCTGATGGCTTCGCGCTGGACGAGTCCGGCCCGGGCTGGCGCTATCTCACCCTCTACCCTGATGGTCGTATCGCCAGCCAGGTGTGGCGTCTGCCGGTGGGGCAGTTTGTGCCCGACCCCAATGCCACCGGTTATTGAGGAGTCGCTATGAAGCCCGTTCTCCTCTACCTGCACGGTTTCAACTCCTCACCAGGCTCCGCCAAGGCGCAGCAGATGGCTGCCTGGGTGGCAGAACACAGACCCGATATCGAGGTGGTGATCCCGGCCCAGCCCAATACGCCAGCGGCGGCTTGGGCGGCCATCGAGCAGACCATCGCCAATCTGCAGAGCCGCTATGGCAGTGAATTCAAGCTCGGCGCCGTGGGTAGCTCCCTCGGCGGCTTTATGGCGACCCGGGTCAGCGAACGCTACGGCTGCCGCGCTGCACTGATCAATCCGGCGGTGCGCCCCCACGAGCTGCTCTGCGACTACCTCGGCCCTCAGACCAACCCCTACACAGACGAGCAGTATCAGCTGCTGCCTGAACATATGGACGAGCTGCGGGCGCTGGCGGTACCTGTGACAGCCCCCGATCGGCTCTGGGTGCTGCAGCAGCAGGAGGACGAGGTGCTCGACTACCGCAAGGCGTTGGACGAGTACCGCTTCGCCCGTCTCTCGCTGGAGTGCGGCGGCAACCACGCCTTCGTGGCGTTCGAGCGCTACCCCGCCCAGATTATCCGTTTCCTCGGGCTTTAATCATGCAACCGCCGTTGGCCGCCTTTCTGGAACAGGCACTGGCCACGGCGCAAGCGGGCCTCACCTACTCCAACGATCCCTTCGATATCGGCCGTTTCGAGGCGCTGCGAGCGGCCACAGTGGCCCTTATCGCCAGCCAGAGCGAGCTGGCGCCGGAAGCCATCAGCGACTGGATTGCCCTCGATAACGGTTATCCCACCCCCAAGCTCGATGTGCGGGCCTTCATTCAAAACGATGCGGGTCATATCCTGCTGGTTCAGGAGCGCAGCGATGGTTGCTGGACTCTGCCCGGTGGCTGGTGCGATATCGGCGACTCGCCGGCGGATGCCGTGGTGCGTGAAGTAGTGGAGGAAACCGGCCTTGCGTGTCGGCCGGTGCAGCTGCTGGCCCTGTTCGACAAGCTAAAACACCCTCATCCGCCCCAGCTGCCTCACGCCCACAAGGCCTTCTTCCTGTGCGAGGTGACCGGCGGTCAGCTGCTGGGCGAAACCGATGAAACCAAAGGGGCGGGTTATTTCTCCATCGACAATTTGCCCCCGCTCTCCCGCCATCGGGTCGTGGCCTCCCAGTTGCGCACCCTCCATGAGCACTTGCAGCTGGGGCGGCGCGATACCCTATTTGATTGATTCGCTCGGAGCGTGAACCCGTCTGCAAGGAGGCAGGATGATCAAGCGTATCGGCAATACCCCGATTCAAGAGCGGCACAAGGCCAGCTGTCACTGCGGCGCCGTGGTGCTGGAGCTGACCCTGCCGGATGGCGTGGTGGATCCGCGCCGCTGTGACTGCTCGCTTTGCCGACGCCGGGGGGCCATCGTCGCCTCGGTGCCGCTGTCCGGCATTCGCATTCTGCAAGGGGAGGCGGTGCTGCGCTGCTACCAGTTCAATACCCGCACCGCCAAACACTACTTCTGCAGTATCTGCGGCATCTATACCCACCATCAGCGCCGCTCCAACCCGGCCGAGTATGGCTACAACCTCGCCTGTCTCGAAGGGGTCAACCCGTTCGAGCTGGGGGAGGTGCCGACGCGCGATGGTGTGCATCACCCAGCGGATCGACAGGCTTGAACAAAAGGGGCTCATATGTTCCTGTTGCGCCCTGCGGGGCAGTGTTAATCTTTAGCGGCCTGTTCACTTTGCCTCGCCCGGGGCAGGGGATGGCCTGACTCTTCTGAACTTCACTGCCAACAGGGAGCACGTTTGTGACAACTCCTTCTGCGCTGCCGGATCTGGTACTGGGCGCCTCTCTCTACTTTCCGCCGCTGTTCAAGGCTGTGCTGCTCGGCCTGCTCTGCTGGCTGCCGGTGCACCATCTGCTGCGTGACTGGCTCTATGGCGGGGATGTCTGGCACCCTTTGTTGATGGATCTCTCCCTCTTTATCCTCGCCGTCAGCGGCGCTCTATGGATGCTGTTACATGGCTAAATCACCTCTCGCGACCCTCAAATACTTCTCCACCCTGCTGGTCTGCGCGCTGGCGCTGGCGGCGGGCTGGTGGCTGTGGAACTACTACATGCAGGGGCCCTGGACGCGGGATGGCAAGGTGCGCGCCGAACTGGTCAGCATTACCCCCGAGGTGTCGGGCAAGATCATCAAGATAGCGGTGAAGGACAACCAGCTGGTGAAGGCGGGGGAGGAGATCTTTACGCTCGACCCCGAGCCCTACCGGATCGCCCTAGATAATGCCCGGGCGGCGCTGGCCAAGGCGAAATCGGATCTCGACAAGGCGGAGCATGAGGCGAACCGCCGCAGCGGCCTGTCGCGCAGCGTCATCTCCGCCGAGACGATGGATGAGGCGCGTCTCAATGCCCAGGCGATGCAGGCGGCCTATCAGGTGGCACAGGCCAATCTGGAGAAGGCGGAGTGGTCGCTGGCCAAGACCCGGGTGCATGCGGCGAGCGATGGCTACATCACCAACCTGCAGACCCGGGTCGGCAACTATGCCAGCGCCGGCGTGCCGCTGGTGGCGCTGGTGGATACTCACTCCTTCTATGTGCAGGGGTACTTTGAAGAGACCAAGCTTGGCCACATAGCGCCGGGCAAACCGGCCGAGGTGGTCCTCTACAGCGGTGAGCAGCGGTTGCGCGGCGAGGTGGAGAGCATAGGGCGCGCCATCCACGATCAGAGCGTTGATGGCGGCAACGGCTTGCTGATCGACGTCAAACCCAACGTGCCCTGGGTGCGGCTGGCCCAGCGGGTGCCGGTACGGATCAAACTGCTGGATGTACCGGCGGACGTGACGCTGATCGCCGGTACCACCTGCACCATCACCATTGGCGAGTAGGGTGAGCGAGTCATTCTGGCTGCGCACTCCCTGGGGGAGGGCGACAGGGGGGCAGTGGCGCTATGCCCTGCGCAATGCGCTGGCCATGTGCCTGTCGCTCTGGCTGGCCTTTGTGCTGCAGCTCGACTCCCCCTACTGGGCGATGAGCTCGGCCGCCGTGGTGAGTTTTCCCACCGTGGGCGGGGTTATCAGCAAGAGTCTGGGGCGGGTGGTTGGCAGCCTGATGGGAGCGATGGCAGCGGTAGTGATCACCGGTCTTGGCATCAGCGATCCCTGGCTGTTCAGCTTCCTCATCGCCCTCTGGCTGGGCTTGTGTACCTACATCTCCAACCACTATCAGAACAACGTCTCCTACGCCTTTGCTCTCGGTGGCTATACGGCCGCCATCATCGCCTTCTCCTGCGTCAACGTGGCGGATCCCCACCATATCTTCGATATTGCCCAGGCGCGGGTGAGCGAGGTGATCATCGGTATCCTTTGCGGCGGTCTGATGATGATGATCCTGCCCAGCACCTCCGACAGCGAAACCCTGCTGGAATCCCTGCGCAAGAGCCAAGCCCGCCTGCTGGAACATGCCCAGCTGCTCTGGCTGGGGGAGATGACGCCCGAGGTGCGCAGCTCCCACGAAGGGTTGATCGGCCAGATCCTCACCATGAACGTGCTGCGTATTCAGGCGGTCTGGAGCCATCACCGGCTGCGGCGCCAGAACCGGCTGCTAAACTTCCTGCTCCATCGCCAGTTGCGCCTGATCAGCCTTATCTCCAGCCAGCGCCGCATGCTGCACAACTGGCCGGAACAACCGGAGTGCATTCAGGCGCTGCTCGCCACCCTGCTGACCGAGCTTGGCAAGCCGGAGTGCGACAAGTATCGGATTGCGAGGTTGCTGGCTCCCCTGATGCCGACCAGCGAGCATGATTATCGGCTGCGCACCTTTTTGCTGCGGCTGCGCCACTTCTGCTGGAGCTATCTGGAGTGTCAGCGCTGGCTCGACCGGTTGACCCGCTACGACGATCAGGAGTGGCCGGCGCCGCCCAGTCACACCTCCCTTACCAGCCATACCGACACGCTGGAGGCGGCCTATAACGGCGGGCGCACCTTCCTCTGCGTGCTGCTCGGTTGCACCTTCTGGATCAACAGTCAGTGGGATGCGGGCAGTTCGGCGCTCACCATGCTCTCCATCTGTTGCGTGCTCTACTCGGCGACCCCGGCCCAGGGGGCCAACACCATGCTCAGGGCGATCCTGCTGCTCAGCCTCATCTGCTTTGCGGTCAAGTTTGGTCTGATGATCCGCATCGACGACTTCTGGATCTTCTGTATCTTGCTCTTTCCGGCGCTGCTTACCATGCAGCTCTGCAAACAGCAGCAGGTGCGTCAGGCGGGCCTCTGGGGCCAGATGATCGTACTGCTCGGCTCCTTTCTTGCCATCACCAATCCGCCCAGCTACGACTATCAGCAGTTCATCAACAGCAGCCTCGCCCAGATGCTGGGGGTGATGAGCGCCGCGCTGGCGTTTCAGCTGCTGCGACCGAGCTCGGATCGGCGCAAGAGCCGCCGCATAATCCGCTCCCTGCGCCGCCATTTCATGGATCAGCTGGAGCCGGCTCCGCGCCAGAGCGAGAGCCAGTTCGAGTCGCTGATCTACCACTGCATCAGCCAGCTGGGTCAGAGTCAGGATCAGACCGCCCGCCTATGGGTGCTGCGCTGGGGCGTGGTGCTGCTCAACTGCAGCCATATTGTCTGGCAGCTGCGCCAGTGGCGCGGTGACGAACATCCTCTCTATCTGGTGCGCGACAATTGCATCCGCTGCCTGAAGGGGATCCTCACCGAGCAGGGGGTGCAGCACGCCTCTCTCGACCGCACGCTGGCCGAGCTGCAGCGGATCAGTCAGGGGCTGGCCAACCATGGTGATGGCGCGGCGCGAGAACTGGCGGGCATGGTGTGGCGGCTGCAAAGCTCGCTCTCCCAGCTGCAACAGGCGCTGCCGGGCCCCGCCGAGGGGAGCTGAAATAGGCTCCGGAGGGGGACAATCCCCTCCGGATCACCCTTTCCCGCAGCCAAGTTTGTCCAATACCCTCCCAACGAGTAAGATTCTCCCCAAACGTCAATTCGCAAGGCCCTCCATGTCTACTCAATACAATGCGGATGCCATTGAGGTCCTCAATGGCCTTGAACCGGTGCGTCGCCGCCCCGGCATGTATACCGACACCACCCGGCCCAATCACCTCGGCCAGGAGGTCATCGACAACAGCGTCGATGAAGCGCTGGCAGGTCACGCCCGCAATCTGGAGGTGATCCTGCATGAAGACCAGTCCCTCGAAGTGATCGACGACGGCCGCGGCATGCCGGTCGATATCCACCCGGAAGAGGGTGTCAGCGGGGTGGAGCTGATCCTCTGCAAGCTGCACGCGGGCGGCAAATTCTCCAATAAGAACTACCAGTTCTCCGGCGGTCTGCACGGGGTGGGTATTTCGGTAGTCAACGCTCTCTCCGATCGGGTCGAGGTAACGGTGCGCCGCGACGGTCAGGTCTACGACATCGCCTTCGAGCGTGGCGAGAAGGTGCAGGAGCTGACCATCACCGGCACCTGCGGCCGTCGCAACACCGGCACCCGGGTGCGCTTCTGGCCACAGGCGAGCTACTTTGACTCGCCCCGCTTCTCGGTCACCAAGCTGGAGCACCTGCTGAAAGCCAAGGCCGTACTCTGCCCTGGCCTCACCATCAAGTTCCTCGACAAGAACACCGGCATCAAGCTGGAGTGGTGCTACGAAGATGGCCTCAAGGATTATCTGATCGACGCGGTCAAGCAGTTCACCTGCCTGCCGGAGCAGCCCTTTATCGGCTCGTTCAGCTCCGAGCAGTCGGCGGTGGACTGGGCGCTCTGCTGGCTGCCGGAAGGGGGCGAATGCCTCGCTGAATCCTATGTAAACCTGATCCCCACCGCGCAGGGCGGTACTCACGTCAACGGTCTGCGTCAGGGCCTGCTCGACGCCATGCGCGAGTTCTGCGAGTTCCGTAACCTGCTGCCGCGCGGGGTCAAGCTGACTCCGGAAGATATCTGGGATCGCTGCGCCTACATCCTCTCCATCAAGATGCAGGATCCGCAGTTTGCCGGTCAGACCAAGGAGCGCCTCTCCTCCCGCCAGAGCTCGGCGTTCGTCTCCGGCGTGGTGAAGGATGCCTTCAGCCTGTATCTGAACAGCAACACTGAGCTGGCGGAGCAGATCGCTGAGCTCTGTATCAGCAGCGCCCAGCGCCGGATGCGCGCCGCCAAGACGGTGGTGCGCAAGAAGATAACGCAAGGCCCGGCGCTGCCTGGCAAACTGACCGACTGTAACTGCGCCGACCCCATGCAGGGCGAGCTGTTCCTGGTGGAGGGTGACTCCGCAGGCGGCAGTGCCAAGCAGGCGCGTGATCGCGAGTTTCAGGCCATCATGCCGCTGCGCGGCAAGATCCTGAACACCTGGGAGGTGGAGGCCGGTCAGGTGCTCGCCTCGCAGGAGGTGCACGATATCTCGGTGGCCATCGGTCTCGACCCCGACTCCGAGGATCTCAGTGGCCTGCGCTACGGCAAGGTGTGCATCCTCGCGGATGCGGACTCGGACGGTCTGCACATCGCCACCCTGCTCTGCGCCCTCTTTGTGAAGCACTTCCGCACGCTGGTGGAGAAGGGCCATGTCTATGTGGCCATGCCGCCCCTCTACCGGATCGATATCGGTAAAGAGGTCTACTACGCCCTCGATGAGGACGAGAAGAACGGCGTGCTGCAGCGGGTCGAAGCCGAGAAGAAGAAGGGCAAGGTGATGGTGACCCGATTCAAGGGTTTGGGTGAGATGAACCCGAAACAGCTGCGGGAAACCACCATGGATCCCAACACCCGCCGTCTGGTGCAGCTCACCATGGAGCCGGCAGGGGAGGCCGAAGGGGATGCGGCTGACGAGACCCTGCAGCTGATGGACATGCTGCTGGCCAAGAAGCGGGCGAGCGATCGCCGCGAGTGGCTGGAAGAGAAGGGCAACCTCGCCATCATCTAAGCCGTCGGCCGGCCCTGTCGGGGCCGGCAAGCATTTAGCCGGAGTCGCCCTGTGGCGGCTCCCGAACCGAAAGAGAAAATCACATGAGTGATGCTATCGAGCTCAGTCTGGACGGGGTAGAGCGCCAGCCAATGCGCACCTTTACCGAACAGGCTTACTTGAACTACTCCATGTACGTCATCATGGATCGGGCCTTGCCGCATATCGGCGATGGCCTCAAACCGGTGCAGCGGCGCATCATCTACGCCATGAGCGAGCTGGGTCTGTCGGCGCTGTCCAAGCACAAGAAGTCCGCCCGTACCGTGGGTGATGTGCTGGGTAAGTACCACCCCCACGGCGACAGCGCCTGTTACGAAGCCATGGTGCTGATGGCCCAGCCCTTCTCCTACCGCTACCCGCTGGTGGACGGTCAGGGTAACTGGGGTGCGCCGGACGATCCCAAATCCTTCGCCGCCATGCGTTATACCGAAGCGCGGCTATCGCGCTTCTCCGAGCTGCTGCTCTCCGAGCTGGGCCAGGGCACGGTGGAGTGGACGCCGAACTTTGACGGCACCATGAAGGAGCCGGTGGTGCTGCCCGCCCGCCTGCCGCACATTCTGCTTAACGGGGTGACCGGTATCGCGGTGGGCATGGCGACCGACATCCCGCCCCACAACGCGCGGGAAGTGGCCTACGCCTGTGCCGAACTGCTCGACAACCCCAATGCGGGGCTCGATGTGTTGATGCAGCACATTCAGGGGCCGGACTACCCGACCAACGCCGAGATCATCACCCCGCGCGAAGATATCCGCAAAATCTACGAGACCGGCAAGGGCTCCATCAAGCAGCGGGCGGTCTGGAGCGAGGAGGATGGCGACATCGTCATCACAGCGCTGCCTCATCAGGCCTCCGGCGCCAAGATCATGGAGCAGATCGCCGCCCAGATGGTGGCGAAAAAGCTGCCGATGGTGACCGATCTGCGCGATGAATCTGACCACGAGAACCCGACCCGTTTGGTGATCGTGCCGCGCTCCAACCGGGTGGATGTAGAGGGGCTGATGGCCCACCTGTTCGCCACCACGGATCTGGAGAAGAACTACCGGGTCAACCTCAACATCCTCGGCCTCGACAACCGGCCGCAGGTGAAGTGTCTCAAGACCATCCTCAGCGAGTGGATCCAGTTCCGCCGCGAGACGGTGCGTCGCCGTCTGCAGTTCCGCCTCGACAAGGTGCTGGCTCGCCTGCACATCCTTGAAGGCTTGCTGATCGCCTACCTCAACATCGACGAGGTGATCGAGATCATCCGTACCGAGGATGAGCCGGGCAAGGTGATGGTGGAGCGCTTCAACATTACCGAGACCCAGGCCGAAGCGATTTTGGAGCTGAAACTGCGCCATCTGGCCAAGCTCGAAGAGTTCAAGCTGCGCGCCGAACAGAACGAACTGGCCGAAGAGCGCGACAAGCTGGAGCTGATCCTGGGCTCCGAGCGTCGCCTCAACACCCTGCTCAAGAAAGAGCTGCTGGCCGATGCCGAGAAGTACGGCGACGATCGCCGCACCCCGCTGGTGGAGCGTGCCACCGCGGTGGCGCTGACCGAGAAAGAGCTGGTGCCGAGCGAACCGGTCACCGTCATCCTCTCCGACAAGGGGTGGGTGCGTGCCGCCAAGGGTCACGATGTGGATGTCGAGGGGCTCTCCTACAAGGCGGGGGACAACTACCTGACCCACGCCTTTGGCCGCAGCAACCAGCAGGCGGTGTTCCTGTCGAGCTTTGGCCGCACCTACTCGCTGGAGGCGCACACCCTGCCCTCCGCCCGCAGTCAGGGCGAGCCGCTCACCGGCCGCTTTGCGCTGGGGGCCGGTGAAGAGGTGCGTCATCTGGTGATGGGGAGCGAAGGCGAGCCGTATCTGATCGCCAGCGACGCCGGTTACGGCTTTGTCTGCACCTATGACGACCTCATCGGCAAGAACAAGAACGGCAAGGCGCTGCTCACCGTGCCGGAAGGGGGGCAGGTGATGGCTCCCCAGAAGATTGGCTCGCCGGAGACCGATCTCTGCATGGCCATCTCCAACGAGGGGCGCATGCTGCTGTTCCCGATGAACACCCTGCCGGTGCTCGGCAAGGGCAAGGGCAACAAGCTCATCAGCATCCCGTCCGCGCGGGTCAAGGCGCGGGAGGAGTTTGTGGTGATGGCCGCCGTGATCCCGCAGGGCCAGTCGGTCACCCTGTTTGCCGGCAAGCGCAAGCTGACCCTGAAACCGTCCGATCTCGACTACTACCGCGGCGAGCGCGGCCGCCGCGGCGCCAAGCTGCCCCGCGGTTTGCAGCGCGTCGATCGCATCGAGATTGAACCCGCTGCCGGTGCCGAACCGGTAGCCGGGGAAAATCAGGAAGGGTAATTAATATAGAAGGGCGCGAAAGCGCCCTTTCTATTAACAAAACACGCCAGATGATTATTTGATCAGTTTGTCGGCTATATTTATAGCTGACTGAATAGCTAATATTCCTACCATGACATAACCAAGGAATATTATTAAAGTGATAATAATACTTTCCATCGTTATTAATTTGTGGTTCTCAAAAAGGAATGTAAAATATTTCTTTAAGTATTCCCTGCCTTTGATACCATTTGCTTTTAAGAGTTGGTGGTAATTTCTTGAACTTTTGTCATATGATGCAAAAAAATGCTCTGTGAATAATGTCATAC
>NZ_JRGM01000180.1 GCF_000764665.1 Aeromonas lacus
TGCTCCACCCCGCGTCCGAGGTGGCCAATAATAGGCGCCGGCGCACAGATTGCAAGTAAATATATCAAAAAAAGTTTATTCGTAGATTTATACGACAAAGAGTGCGGTCTTTATCAGCATCATGCTGTTTTTTCAGGCAAACGGATCTAGGGAAGGCATCCGGCACTACACTCAATAAGCTGAACACTCCTCATTTTGGGTAGGTATGATATGCGCATCTCCGCCGGACATTGCCGTCAGTTGGGGGCTACACCCGACAGTCACGGCGTCAACTTCGCGATCTGGGCACGCCTGGCCAGCCGGGTAGAACTCCTGCTCTTCTCCAGTGCAGAAGACTGCACCCCGGAAGTGATCCCGCTCTCGCCCCGTTTCAACCGTACCGCCTATTACTGGCATATCCATATTGAAGGTCTGCCCATCGGGCAGCGTTATGCCTATCGCATTCAGGGCCCATGGCGCCCCTATTGCGGTACCCGCTTCGATGGGGAAAAGGTGCTGCTCGATCCCTATGGCCGCAGCATAGAACTCGGACCCAACTACGATCGCTGGGCTGCGGCACTCCCGGGCAGCAACATTGCCTGCTGTGCCAAGAACCGGGTGGTTGATACCCGCCACTATAACTGGGAGGGTGACAAACTGCCGGCCCACTCCCTCTCCCGTTCAGTGATCTATGAGCTCCATTTGGGGGGCTTTACCAACTCGCCAAGCTCCGGGGTTGCACCTGAACTGCGTGGCACCTACCTGGGTCTCATCGAGAAGATCCCCTATCTGCAATCTCTCGGTGTCACCGCCGTCGAGTTGCTACCGGTGTTCCAGTTTGATCCGCAGGATTCGCCCAAAGGGCTCTCCAACTACTGGGGTTACAGCCCCATGTCCTTTTTTGCTCCCCACGCCCAGTACGCCTGCGGGGACGATCCGCTGACCGAGTTTCGCGACATGGTCAAGGCACTGCACAAAGCCAATATCGAGGTGATCCTCGATGTGGTCTACAACCACACGGCAGAAGGGGGTAACGATGGCCCTACCTTCTCGTTTCGCGGCATCGACAACGAGGCCTACTACATCCTCGACAACAACCAGCAGGACACCAACTACTCGGGCTGCGGCAACACCTTCAACGGCGCCCACCCGGTAGTGCTGCGGATGATCATGGACAGCCTGCACTTCTGGCGGCAGGAGATGCACGTCGACGGCTTCCGGTTTGATCTGGCCGCCATTTTGTCGCGGGATGAATCGGGCCAGCCTCAGGCCAACGCCCCCACCCTGCGCACCATAGATACAGATCCCAACATCGCCGACATCAAGCTCATCGCCGAAGCCTGGGATGCGGGGGGACTCTATCAGGTAGGATCACTCGCCGGCGCGCGCTGGCGTGAATGGAACGGTCAGTTCCGCGACGATGTGCGCCGTTTTCTGAGAGGGGACGATAACAGCGTGACTGCCTTTGTCGAGCGACTCTGCGGCAGCCCCGATATCTACCACTATCACCATGCCGACCCCGAGAAGAGCATCAACTTCGTCACCTGCCACGACGGCTTTACCCTGTGGGACTGGGCCAGCTACAACCACAAGCACAACGAAGCCAACGGCGAGCAGAACCGCGATGGCTGCGATCACAACTTCAGCTGGAACCACGGCCACGAAGGGGTAACGGAAGATCCCCAGATCAACGCCCTGCGCATGCGTCAGGCCAAGAACATGATGGTAGCCACCCTGCTCTCGGTGGGCTCCCCCATGCTGCTGATGGGCGATGAACTGCTGCGCACCCAGCATGGCAACAACAATGGCTACTGTCAGGATAACCCGACCTGCTGGATGGATTGGCAACCCAACGCCCGCAGTCAGGAGATGTTCCGCTTCATGAAGGAGCTGATCCAGTATCGCAAGCACCTGTTCCAGCGCCCCGAGCAGGAGAGCATGCCGCTGTCGCTCACCGAAATCCTGCGCCACAGCGAGATCTGCTGGCACGGCGTCAACGCCATGCAGCCTGACTTCAGCCCCCATTCCCACGCCATCGCCATGTCAGCCCTCTCGAGCGAAACCCGGCTGGCACTCTACGTGCTGTTCAACGCCTACTGGGAGCCCCTCACCTTCAACCTGCCTAGCCCCCCCAAGGGTGTCGGTGGCTACTGGCGACGGATCCTCGATACCGCCCTCCCCTCGCCGCAGGATATCTGCACCTTCGGCATGCCTCTGGAGGGACTGACCCGCGAATATCTGGCCCAGCCGCGCAGCAGTTGCCTCTTTATCTGCGGGGCCGACGACTTCTACTGATGCCCCCTCCCGCAAACAAAAAGCCCCCGGCTCATATCCGGGGGCTTTCTCTTTTTCAGGGCTTGCTTGCCTGCGTCACACCAGCTGATGGAGCACGCTGGTGGCGGCGATCTGGGCGATGAGCAGACCACACAACGAAGTTGAAACCACAACCGGCGCAGTGTCACGCTGCAGATAGAGCGGGCTGAACCAGAGCAGCAGGGAGGCCACCAGCAATACAGCCTGAGTCACCACCGCCGGGATCAGGGCATCGAGATTGGCCTCACCCCCTTGCCAGCCCACCAGCACGCCCAGCCAGATCAGGCTGGCCATGGCACCAACCAGACCGGCCAGTGGCAGCAGGGTATTGAATGCCTGCAAGCGGTGACGTGCCCGCAGCAGCATCAGGTGGGCAAAGGCCGCACCCAGCATTGCCATCTGCAGCAGACCACTCACCCAGCCCTGCAGTTGCAGTAGGCCCACACCATAAACTGCCAGCGGCAACGCCGGTAGCCAGAGCAGGGAAGATGGGATGAAACGTTTCCCCTCCAGCCGTGACTGGGCGAGCGAAAGACCCACGCCCAGCACCAGCGCCGCGCCGCCGCTCCAGATCAGCCAGCTGGCCGCCTTGGCCTCTACCGCCAGCATCAGCGAGAGGGCGGTAATGACCCAGATGGAGAAGAGTTGCTGGCTGATACGCGAGCGCTGGCCCGGGCAGAGATCACCGCGCCAGAGCACGATGCCAAGGACAACAAGCGCTCCCAGCGCCATCAGGCCGGTCAGGGGAAAAAGCCAGAAAGGGAGTTGGACGAACATGGCGCCTCCAGCAAAGGGTGTCGAAATGCGCCGTGGTGGCGCCAGAGAGGGGCCGAGTATACCCAAACCCGGCGCCATCCCCAACGCCTGACATCACAAGTGGCGGCCTTAACGCTGACCGCGGGCCAGCGCCACTACCCGGGCAAACATCTGGCGGATCACCGGCGGTATGTGTTCGGCGCCGAGCCGCTCCGCCTCTTCGACCACCGCCAGCGCCATGCCCGGCTTGCTGCGATGATGGATCGCCTTGTTGATGATATGGCTGGCACTCCACATGGCGCGGCCACCGACACCGGCTTCGCGCCGGAACACCCCCTCAAAGCCGTTGTTGTAGAGGTAGTGCTCGATGTCGACCGCAGGCAGCTGGGTCAGCCGATCCCGCTCCCTGTCGCCTTTTAGCTGACCGCGAGCCGAAGCGGCATACTTGACCCCCGCCTCGTCGCCATCGGCCAGCAGGTGCCACTCGATGCCAAAGTCGCGTGCCACCTTGATCAGCGGCGACTGGCCACACTGGGCAAACTCGATGATCCGCACCCCCTCGGCCCGCAGGCTGTAGCCACAGATCTGGGCCAGCTCCGAGAGCAGCCAGATCTCGGTCTCCCCCTCCACCAGCAGCCAGCAACGGGCAAACAGCGACATGGGACGGTTGATCCGCACATGGAAGGCAATCTTGCGCAGATCGTCGCTGCTGTAGCGCTCGCCACCCAGCTGGTGGCAGAGGATATCCTGCTGGCGCCGCACCAGCCGGCGCACCTGATTGAGCGGCAAGGAGGAGAGCAAGTCCCCCGAGTTGGTGGTGAGCAGCTTCTGGCCCGGCAACTGCTCCAGCAGCCCCCACGCCAGCGCCAGCATGGTCGGATGAAGCCGGCTTTCGGGATCTTCGAGGATCATGATGGGACGAGCCCCCTCCTCCAGCTCACGGTTGCCACGCGCCTGCAGCAGGGTCGCCGCCATCCCCGCCATCGCCAGCTGCAGGGCGCGATTATCCGCCTGACGCAACAGGGTGTGCAGGTTGCCCGGATTGCGCAATGTCATGGGGCGATTGATGATGTCACGCTGGCTGCGCGGCTTGTTCTTGATGGGTGCCAGCGCGTTGAAGTAGTGATCCATCAGCTGGCGCACCGCCTGCAACGCCTCCTTGAGCTCGGGCTCGCCAATGCGCTGGGGCTCGTCGATGAGCTTGTCGGCCAACTCGTTCAGGCGATGCTCGGAGAGATCGCCCCACTGCAGCGTCTCCACCCCGTTGCGGGCGGTGCGGGCATCGCGCAGGCGAAAGACCGGGTTCATGGTGATGAGCATGCAGACCAGCTCGTGAGCATTGGCGATAGGCAGGCTCTTGCCCACCCCGTCGAGAAAGTCGTGCAGGGTCGCGACCGTGCCATCCTCCAGCAGCTCGGCACTGGCGCGGTAGTGAATACGGTTGAACTTGTCCTTGTGCAGTACCCAGGCAGGGCAAAGCCGCGCCAGACGGCGGGAGTGCTGGCACATCTGGGGCCTGTGTTCACAGAAGGTGAGCACCAGTTGCAAATGGCGCGCCGGGGCGAGCTCGGGATCTTCCGGCCGGTGGAAATCCTCGACGCCAAACTGATAGGGCTCGGCATTTTGCCCCAGCAGACACCAGAGGGCGCGCAGCAGGCTCGATTTCCCCCAGGTGTTTTCACCGATCAGCACTGTGGTATGGTCAAGCCCGAGCGACAACCGATTGATGCCGCGAAATCCTTTAACTTCAATACGTTCCAGATACATCCAGCCATGTCCACGTCACTCTGATGGAGCAATAGTGGCAAAGTTGCCGGAAAAATCCTATCTGGCAGCGCCCTTTTTCAGCGGGAACTGTGAGGAATGGCAGGTTCGGGCGGGGTTGGCTCTGTCAGGCGCCCCTGCGGGGCATTCCAGTGGTTGAACCAGAGGTGGCGGGTACGGATCTGGCGCTTGCGATGATTCAATGGCGGCTCCTGTTTGTGGCACTGCGAAATGACGGGGTGAGCGAACTCACCGGAACGCATTGAGTCTCGCGGTTAACTGTGACAGGAGGATGACAGCCGGGCACGCCACTGCCCCGGCGTCAGGCCAAACGCCTCGCGAAAGCGGTTGCCAAAGTGAGCTTGGGAGGAGAAACCGCACTGGCTGGCGATCGTCGCCAGCGGCTCACTCCCCGCCAGCAGCTGCTTGGCCCGCTTGAGGCGCAGCTCCAGCAGGTAGCGGTGGGGCGGGCAGCCCAGGCTCTGACTGAACATGCGGGCGAAGTGATACTCGCTCAGACCCGCCTGCTGCGCCAGCTGGGCCAGCGTCACCGGTTCGGCCAGATGAGCATGGAGGTACTCCTGCACCCGCCGGATCGCCACTGGAGCCAGCCCGCCACGTACCGTCGGCAGTGCAGGCGCCGCCTCGGTATGGTGGCGATAGGCGTGGAGGATCAGCATCCAGGCGCCGTGAGAGAGCGCCAGTCGGTCGATGCCGTGCTGCCACTCAAGCTGCATCAGCTGACTCTGCACCAACAATGCCGCCTTCGGATCGTCGATAAAGGTCTTGTCCAGCAGTTGCAGGTGGCGCCCCTCGCGGTCGCACACCTCCTCGGCGATGCGGGTCAGGTGGGCCGGGGTGAAGTAGAGGTGGAAGAAGCGAAACTCCTCGCGCACCAGCCATTCGGATCTGTGGTGATCCGGCATGATGCACACCTTGCCGGTGCCACCACAACCGCCCGGCCCGTCGAGCCGCTCGGTCTGCTCGCCCCCCTGCAGATAGACGCTCAGGGTGTGGTGGCCCGGCTTGTGGTAGCGGGTCTGATCGTAGCAGTTGCGCCAGCTGGCGACGCCAAGCCCCGGCTCCAGCCAGCAGGAGTCCTCCAGCCGGGCGCCGGTGCTGACCAGTGCGTCGAATACCCCTGCCGTTTTCATCTGACCCTGCTTCTCCCTGACGATCCCGGCAAGCCCATCCTGCCGTCCGCTCATCTTACCGACTGACGCCCCGGATGACAGCGGCCCACAAACAAAAACCGCAAGATGGTGCAAGCCAGCAAGCCCCTGCCCACCCCATGCTGGAATACAAACCTCCTGACTTTTGGAACAACCGATGAACCTTCTGCTCTATCTCGCCACCGTCCTTATCTGGGGTAGCACCTGGATCGCCATCGCCTGGCAGCTTGGCCCCATTCCCATCGAAGTGTCGGTGCTCTATCGCTTCCTGCTGGCGGCGGTGGCGCTGTTTGTCCTGCTCACCGCCAGCGGCCGCTTTCCGCGCCTGCCGTGGCATGGCCAGCGCTATGCGGCGCTGCTCGGCGCCCTGCTCTTTTCCACCAACTTTCTCTGTTTCTACCACGCCACCCGCTATATCCCGAGCGGCATGTCGGCGGTGATCTTCGCCAGTGCCAGCATCTTCAATGGCCTCAACATCTGGCTGTTCGAGGGCAAACGACCGGGCCTGCGTTGGCTGCAAGGGTCGCTACTGGGGCTCTTTGGCACCCTGCTGCTGTTCTGGCCGGTACTGGCAGATGCGCAACTGGGTGCAAACGGCTGGAAGGGATTGCTGTTCGCCTGTGGCGGCACCCTCTGTTTTTCGCTGGGCAATCTGGTCTCGGCCCGCGGCCAGCGCCACGGCTACCATGTGTTGCAGATGGTGCCCTGGGGCATGGTTTACGGCGTCGTGCTGTTGCTGGGCTGGGTCACATTGCTCGGTCAGCAGCTGGTGGTGCCGACCGACAGCCACTATCTGGCGGCCATGGTCTACCTCGCCCTGTTTGGCTCGGTTATCGCCTTTACCGCCTACCTGACCCTGGTGGGGCGCATCGGGGCCAGCAAGGCCTCCTACGCGACCGTGCTCTTTCCGCTGGTAGCGCTCACCCTTTCGACCTTCTATGAGGGATTTGTCTGGCAGCCGGTGTCGGTGGTCGGGGTGGTGATCAGCCTCATCGGCAATCTGGTGATCTTCACACCGCCCTTGAAGAGCTGGCGCATTGGCCCGTTCAAGGCGGTAAACGACACTTGCTCCTGAAGCGACCAGCCCCTAAGGTAACGCAGATCCAATCTGCAGATGGCAAGGGGGCGAGATGTTACTGGAAGGGCTGGAGACGCTGAGCCTGCTGGCAAGTGAAGGAACCATGGCCAAGGTGGCCAGCCGCCTCTATATCAGCCAGTCGGCGGTGAGCAAGCGCATTGCCCAGCTGGAGCAGCGCCTTGGCAAGAAGCTAATCGAGCCGGAGGGGCGCCAGATCCGCCTCACCCCGCAGGCGCTGGAGCTGCTGGAGCGGGTAGCGCCGAGCCTGGCCGAGATGAAGGGGGTGCTGGCCGACAGCCAGGATCTGGCCGATCACAGTCCCCTCCCCATCGCCTGCTCCGAGACCCTGCTGGCCGGTTATCTCGCCCACTTCATGCGCGGCTACCTTGGCCGCGACCCGCATCTCGCCCTCTCCACCCACCACACCCCGGTCATTCTGGCGCGGGTGCGCAGCGGCGATGCCCTGCTCGGCATCTGCGCCGGTCGCCTCCCGCCCGGCCATGGCCTTGGCGCCGAGCTGCTGCTGGAGGAGCCCTTCTATCTGGTGGGAGAGGCGCAGCAGAGCCTGCCCCCTGCCGCTCAGGGCGGTGGGCGCAAGATCCTCACCATGGATCTGGAGAACCCTGCCAATCGCTATCTGCGCGAGCCCCTCGCCGCCCTCGGCCTGGAGCCCGCCATGGAGCTCGACTCCTATCTGGCGCTGATCGAGCTGGCCAAGGCCGGTATCGGCCCGGTGCTGCTGCCTGCCGGTCTGCTGGCGCTGGTGGGGGAGCAGGGAGAAACGGCCCGCCTGCTGCCGACACTCGCCCGCCCGCTGCATCTGGTCTATCGGCCAAACAGTCTCAAGCGCGAGCGAATTGCCAAACTGGTCAATGCCTTGCGCAAACACTTCAGCCATTACAGCGACACACCGCGCTAGCGCTGCAAAGCCGCAGATATGACAACGGGGCCCGAGGGCCCCGTTAACAATTGCGATGCGGCAAGCAAAGCACACATCAGATCCAGGCAAACAGCTCGGGATACTGACTCCACACCAGCTTGGCGGACATCAGCAGGGAGACGGTCACCAGCAGCGGCTTGATCAGCTTCACCCCTTTTTGCAGCACCATCTTGGAGCCAAAACGGGCGCCCACGAATTGTCCCAGCGCCATGCAGAAACCGACGCTCCACACCACCTTGCCACCGAGAGCAAAGAACAGCAGGGAGGCGATGTTGGAGGTGAAGTTGAGTAGCTTGGTATGGGCGGTGGCCCGCGCCATGCCAAAACCAGCAAGCGCCACAAAACCGATGGCAAAGAATGAACCGGTCCCCGGCCCGAAGAAGCCGTCATAGAAGCCGACCCCGCCCCCCACCAGCAGCGCAAACAGCATGGGGGTCAGGCGGCGGGAACTCTCGGCATCGCTCACCCGCGGCGAGAAGAAGAAGTAGCAGGCAAAGGCCATCAGCAGGAAGGGGAGCAAACGCTCCAGCACGGCGGCGTCGATTGTCTGTACCGCCAGGGTGCCCACCGCCGCACCGATAAAGGTGCAGATCACCGCAGGCCAGATCATGGCCCACTCCAGCAATCCTCTGCGGGCATAGAACCAGGTGGCGGAGAAGGAGCCGAAACTGCTCTGCAGCTTGTTGGTGCCGAGCACCAGTGCGGGGGGCATGCCGGTGGCCAGCAGGGCCGGTACCGTCAATAGGCCGCCGCCACCGGCGATGGCATCGATAAAGCCGGCGATGAGCGCCACGCCAAACAGGGCAAACAGGGTAACCAGTTCCAATTCCATCCATAGACCTCACGGGATTGGGTTGCCCGACACAAGGGCAACCGGGGGGAGAATAAACACGCCGGGCAGAGGGGCTGCACTGACTGCCGGTTATCCTAACGGGCCAAAGTCCATGAATCTAACGAAACAGTGGCAGCCAATTGATTCCTGATTTTCACTAATTTGGGCTCTCGCGCCCCCGCCCCTCGGCTCAGGCGGCGCTTTGTGGCGCCGGTGACTCCGCTTCCGATCCCTTGATGGCGCTCAGGGCCGCCAGCAGCGGCGCCTCGTCATCACCGGGGAAACGGCTGACCCGACCAGCCATGTAGCGGCGGCTGAACAGATTGAACCAGTGCTGTAGCGCCTGCCCGGCCTTGAGCTCCCCGGCCACTTCCAGCACACAGGCCGCCACCTCGGCGGTGCAGAGGTGCTCCTCGCTGTTGGCGACCCGCATGCCGTAGGTGGAGAGCGCATCGGGCTTGATCGCCAGCACCGGAAAACCGTCGAGATAGGGGCTCTTGTTGAACATCTTGCGCGCCTCGGGCCAGGTGCCGTCGAGCAGGATAAAGAGCGGCTTCTTGCCGGGCGCCAGCACAACCTCGCCGGTCAAACGGGCCGGCTCCTTTTCACAGGCAGGAAAGACCACATAGGGTTGCCACGTGGGATCGGCCAGCAAGGCCAGCAACTCGGGATGGGGCTCGGTGCGCGACCAGAGAAAGGCCCAGGTGCTATCCGGCAACACATCGGCGATGAGACGGCCGGTGTTGGAGGGTTTCATAGGCTCGCTGTCGTACATCAGCAGGCAAAAGCCCGCCTCCGCTTTGAGCTCGGGGCGCCACTCGCAGGCACACCAATCCTCGCGCAGCTGGCAGGCTGGACAACGAGCCAACGTGCCGCCACGGGCGAGAAACGGTCGGGTAGAGATACTCTTGCGCCAGGCCCGCAGGCGGTTGACGGCGTGATCAGGAACAGGCTTCATCTTGCGTCACAAACAGAGGGAGATCATCAACGACGGTGCCAGCGGCCCGCCACAAAGGGGCTGAATTGTACCCAGTTGCGCGGCGATGGAACAGCATTCACTGCCCCTTTCGCCAATTCACACGTCCCGCAAAAAGGGCTCAGGACTCCTGACAGGTGCGCAGCAGCTCCAGCAACAGGCTGCCGTCGCGCAGCGCCTTGTGCACCTGCACCGAGGTGGGCTTGGTGGGATCTTCGTAGAAGTGGGTGGATTCGATCTGCAGCCGCACCAGATACTCGGCCGGCAACTGGCTCGCCAGCGACTGATGCAACATGGGGAACAGCAGCCGATCGGCACGGGTGATTTCACCCCCCAGCAGCAGCTTGCCCGGATTGAGCAGACAGATGAGGTTGGAGAGCACCCGCGACAGGCGCCCCGCCGCCTGATGGAGAATGTCCTGACAGAGGCTGTTGCCCGCCAGCGCCAGCTCGCACAGCTCGCGAATGGTGACACTCTCCGGCAGATCGTGCTCCTGCATCCGCTCGCGCAGATCCCGGTATTGCGCCTCCAGCGCCTGATTAGTCACTAGCGTGCAGGCGCAGCCAAAGCCGCCACAGTAGCAGCGCTGGCCATAGGGTTCGAGCTGCAAATGGCTGAGATCGCCGAGCAGCGCATTCTCGCTCTCGATAAGCTGGCCATTGACCACCATGCCGACCCCGATGTCGTTGTGAACGAACACCAGCACCGCATCAGCGCAATTCTTGGCGGCTCCCCACTCGCGCTCGGCCTGGATCCAGGTGCGCACGTCGCCGCTCACCAGCACCGGCACCGCAAAGGCCTCCTGCAGGGTTGGCCCCAGCGGCCAGTTGCGCAGATCGTAGAAGGGGAAGTGTTTGACCATGCCGGAGTGCCGCTCTACCTGTCCCGGCAAACAAAGGGCGATGCAGGCAAGGTTGAGGGCCTTTTTCGGCAAGAAGCTGCGAATGGCGTGAACCAGGCTATCCAGCAGTTCGCCGCGCTCTGCCTCGGTAAAAATATGGCGATGGCGCGCCAGCGAACGACCGGTGAAGTCGAACAGCGCCATGTCTACATAACCACGCCCCAGACGCATGGAGAGAAACTGGAAGCGGCGCTCGTTGATGCGCAGCAAGGTCTGGCGACGGCCACGCCCCACCGAGCTTTCACCACAGGTGACCACCAGCCCGCTGTCGAGCAGCTCGCGGGTGATCTTGGTAATGCTGGCGGGAGAGAGACCAGTCAAGCGGGAGAGATCGGTGCGCGACAACTCCTTGTGCTCTTCCAGGCTGGCATAAACCAGGCCGTAGTTGAGCTGGCGGATCAAGTCGATACTACCTTTCACGATCTCATTCATAGGCTATGGGGCAAACGCAGACACAGAGGGCGGCAATTTTCACACATTATTGGTCAATCCCCAAATAAAGTGCGGCCTGAACCGGGGTTCAGACCGCATCTTGTGGCACTCGTCACCTGACAAGGCAGGGTCAATAGCGGAACTGGGAGACCAGTTTGCGCAATTTGTCACCGGTATTGGCCAGATCGCGGGTGGTGCTGTTGGACTCGACCGCCGCGCTGGTCAGCTCGCTGACAATCTGCTGGATGGCCACCAGATTCTTGTTGATCTCCTCGGAGACCGCGTGCTGCTCCTCGGCGGCCGTAGCGATCTGGATGTTCATGTCGTTGATGGTGCTGACCGCCATCACCATGCTGTCGAGGGAGCTGGCGATATGGCTCGCCTCCTGCACTGTCTCCTGACTGCGCTCCTCGCTCGCCTGCATTACATCCACTGCCTGCTTCACCCCGCCCTGCAGACGCTGGAGCATCTCGTTGATCTCCTTGGTGCTCTGCTGGGTACGGCCGGCAAGGGATCGCACCTCGTCTGCCACCACCGCAAAGCCGCGGCCCTGCTCACCGGCACGGGCCGCTTCGATGGCCGCGTTCAGCGCCAGCAGGTTGGTCTGCTCGGCGATGCCGCGAATGACCTCCACCACAGAACCGATCTTGCCGGTCTCCTGCGCCAGCTGCTCGATAACACCGGAAGCGGTATGTACCTCGCCCACCAGCCGGTTGATGCTGTTGATGGCGGTGCTCACCACGCCGCGCGCCGCGTCGGATTCGCGGGCCGCATCGCTGGTAGCACTGGCGGCATTGGAGGCGCTGGCCGCCACTTCCTGCGCGGTCGAGCTCATCTCGGTCACTGCGGTGACCACCTGATCGGTCTCCCGGCTATGACCGTGCATCTGCTGGTCGTAGTGCTCGCTCAGGTGATGCAGCTTGTCGACGGCGCTGAAGAGGTGGTTGCTGGTCTCCCCGACCTGACTCACCACCGACTGGATCCGCTCGACGAAGCGGTTGAAGGCGCTGGCCAGCTGACCAATCTCATCCTTGCTCTGCACCTTGAGGCGCTGGGTCAGATCCCCCTCGCCGTTGGCGATATCGTTCAATGCCAGCACCGCATCTGCCAGCGGTTTGCTGACCCGGTTGCCGACGATAACGGTTGCCACCAGAGTGACGCCCAAAATCACCAGGATCACCAGCACCCCGACCTGCAGCGAGCTGTTCATCTTGCTCTCCCGCTCGGCACGCAGGGTGGCCAGTTCGTTGTCGATGTCATCGATATAAAAGCCGGTCCCTATGATCCACTGGTATTTGTCCAGCACCAGGGTAAAGGCCAGCTTGGGCGCATCACGGCCGATGGAGGGCTTGGCCGTCCAGTATTCGGTAAAGCCATCTCCCTGACGGGCCGATTTGAGGATCTCCTGAATAAGGAACTTGCCCTTGGCATCCTTGTCATTCCAGCGATTTTTGCCCTCCAGTTCGGTGCGAACCGGCAGCAATATGGTGTTGCCCTCAAAGTCATAGACAAAGAAGTAACCGTCGCTGCTGTAGCGCAGCGGTCTGAGCAACTCTTTGACCTTTTGCCGATTCTCCGGTGAATCAGGCAAGGAGTAGACAGCGTTGATGGCCGTCTGGGCCATCATGATGTAACTGCTGAGCAGCGCCTTGCGATCCTTGATCGCCTTCTCCCGCGCCACCACCAGATCAGACTCCAGATCGCTTCTGGAGAGCATGTAGTTGCTGAGATTGACCGCCAGTGCCATCAGCAGCACGGGGAGCGCTCCGAGTAACAGGATTTTCTGCTTTAACGTCATTTTTCACATCCTTGCAGCTGTTTTTATTGGAATTCCTTGCCCAATCATCAGTATAGGTGCTGGCAGTTCGCGGCTCGCTTTCGTTACAATTCCCTTAAAATAAATCGGCCAATTAGCGAAAAACATGACTCTTTGCCCTTGCGGTTCCAACCTTTCTCTCGAACTGTGCTGCGGATCACTCCACGGCGGAGCTCCAGTTCTCACCCCAGAACAGCTGATGCGCTCGCGCTATAGCGCCTTCGTGCTGGGTCTGGGGGATTATCTGGTGCATAGCTGGCACCCCGACTATCTGGGAGAGCTGACCGCAGAACTGCTCTCCCAGACCGATACCCAATGGGATGGCCTCGAGATCATCGCCAGCCAAGGCGGCCCCGACGACATACTCGGCATGGTGGAGTTCAAAGCCTGGTTCGTGGAAGGCGAGACCCGCCAATGCCTGCATGAACGTTCCCGCTTCGTACGTCATGAGGGGCGCTGGGTCTACACCGACGGCGAGATAGATCCCGTCACGCTCCGGATAGGGCGCAATGATCCCTGTTCCTGTGGCAGCGGCAAGAAGTTCAAGAAGTGTTGCGGCAATTGAGGCTGACTACTTAAATGAATCTGTAACGCGGGAGCATCGGGATCATGATCCATGACACAACAGACTCAGCAGTCACCCTTCAAATCGATCAAGGATCGCATCAAGGCCAATAAGGAGAAAGGAGTATCCATCCAGGGACCCGATGTCATGGATTATCTCTATCCCGCCAGCAAGGTGGGGATCGAGGTAATCACTCCGACCGGTCAGCTGCGCTCCCTGCCTGCCGTGCTGATCGGCGCCGACAAGGCGCGCATCATCTATTTCAGCCTGCCCGCCACCACCCCGGCGGATGCCGCCCTCTACTGTCAGCCGGGTTACCGGCTCACTGCGGCCATCATCTGCGAGCGGGGCGTGGGAGCCATGCTCTGCTTCGAGGGCTTTATCGAGCAGTTCAACAAGCAGCCCCAGCTCTTCACCATGCGCCAGCCAGAGAGCATGACCCTGTTCAAGATCCGCAAGGAGATCCGCTACCCCATCAGCTGTGAGGGGGTCGCACTCTTTGCCCAGCATCCGCTCAACATTCATCTGGTGGATTTTTCGCTGGCAGGTTGCGCCTTCAGCACCCACCATCAGGCGCCGACCATCCCCCTCAACCACTCGCTTGAGCTGCGTCTCGATGCCGCCACCAACAGCGGGATGCCCTACCAGCTGACCGGCACAGTGCGCAACCAGCGCCAAATCAACAACTACCCCGTCTACGGCATGCAGTTCGACGCAGCCGGCTTGCAACAAAGCGAAACCTTTTTGAAGCACCTCGAATTCAATGGCCACCAGATGGTCGTTCGCACTCAAACTGGCGCCGTTGCAAACATCGCCATGGGCCACTCAGCCCCCTGAAAGGGGCTATTGTCAGGCCGATCCCGATCACACTTCTGAGCATTAACGGTCAAAAATGTTCGATCACGCTCATTTATTTGGTCTAAATCAAACATTTTACTCACGGTTAACGTCAAACTTCTCATCAATGTGAGTAGCGAGACCGGCACCAATGCAAAGAATAACTACACAAGTCGTCATCATAGGCGGCGGGGCCACCGGGGCAGGCATCATGCGCGATTGCGCACTGCGCGGCATTAACTGCGTTCTGCTCGAACGGGACGACATCGCCGCCGGCACCACGGGGCGCAACCATGGCCTGCTCCACTCGGGAGCACGCTACGCGGTGACGGATCAAGAGTCCGCCCGCGAGTGCATTCAGGAAAACCGCATCCTCAAGCGGATTGCCAGCCATTGTGTCGAGGACACCGGCGGCCTCTTCCTCACCCTGCCAGAAGATGACATCAATTTCCAAACCACCTTTATGGATGCCTGCGCCCGTGCCGGAATTGAAACCCGTCAGCTCGATCCCCGCGAAGCCCTGCGCATGGAGCCCAACGCCAACCCGGCGATGATTGGCGCCATCCACGTGCCGGATGGCACGGTCGATCCATTCCGCCTCGCCGCCGCCAACGTGCTGGACGCCAAAGAGCACGGCGCGCGCATCTTTACCCACTGCAAGGTGCTGGGACTCTTGCGCACTCAGGATCGGGTACACGGGGTCAAGGCGATCAACACCCGCACCGGCGAAGCATTCGAGGTAGAGTGTCAGGAGGTGATCAACGCCGCCGGCATCTGGGGCCAGCAAATTTGCGAATACGCCGATCTCGGCATCCGCATGTTCCCGGCCAAGGGATCCCTGCTCATCATGGATTACCGTATCAACCAGCTGGTGCTCAACCGCGCTCGCAAACCGGCGGATGCGGACATTCTGGTACCCGGCGATACCATCTCCCTTATCGGCACCACCTCCAGCCGCATCGATTACAACAAGATTGACCAGCTCACCGTCGAACCCGAAGAGGTGGAGGTGCTGCTGCGCGAGGGGATCAAGCTTGCCCCCATCATGGCGCGCACCCGCCTGCTGCGCGCCTATGCCGGGGTTCGCCCGCTGGTGGCGGTGGATGGCGACGAGAGCGGCCGCAACATCAGCCGCGGCATTGTGCTGCTGGATCACGCCGAGCGCGATGGCCTCAAGGGCTTCAACACCATCACCGGCGGCAAGCTGATGACCTACCGCCTGATGGCCGAATGGGCCACCGATCTGCTGGCCAAAAAGCTCGGAAACAGCAAGCCCTGCCGCACTGCCGAGCTCAATCTGCCCGGCTCGCGAGATCCGGAGAAAGTCTCCGCCCCGGGGCTCTCGGTACCTGCCGAAGGGTCGGCCCAGTACCGCCACGGTGAGCGGGTCATCGCATTCTTCCGCGACAATCCCAAGGCCAACGCCCTCATCTGCGAGTGCGAGATGGTCACCGCGGGCGAAATCGAATATGCCCTGCGCGAGTTGGATGTCGACAACCTCATCGATCTGCGCCGCCGCACCCGTCTTGGCATGGGCCCCTGCCAGGGCGAGCTCTGTGCCTACCGCGCAGCCGGCCTGATGCAGGAGTACGGCAAGGCCGACGGCCGTCAGGCCTGCGTCATGCTGCGCCAGTTCCTCGAGGAGCGCTACAAGGGCACCCGCCCGGTACTGTGGGGTGATGCCCTGCGCGAGGCCGAGTTTACCTACTGGATCTACGAGGGGCTGTTTGGCCTTGGCGAGTGGACCACACCACAGCTGGTCGCCGATGCGCCACGCGCCCCCGGGCAGCACAATGCCACTCACGCCACTGAGAAGGAGAGCCGTCATGAAGTTTGACAATATCGTTATCGGCGGCGGCATGGCGGGCCTCTCGGCCGCCCTGCGTCTGGTGGAAGCGGGCCAGAAGACCCTGCTGATGGCCTCCGGCCAGAGTGCCCTGCACTTCTCCTCCGGCTCGGTCGACCTGCTGGAGAGCGAGGGCGACCCCCGCGCCGCCCTGCCCGCCTTTATGGCGGCCCATCCGGATCACCCCTACAGCAAAGTAGGAATGCAAAATATCGAGGCGAGTCTGGCCGATCTGCAGCGCCACTGCGCCGAGCAGGGGCTGCCGCTGGTGCGCCACGAGACCAATCACCAGCGCCTGACCCCCATCGGCACCCTCAAGCGCACCTGGCTCTCCCCCGATACCTGCGCCTGTGTGACCGACGCCCCCATTCCACAGAGCCTGCTGCTGGCGACACTGGAAGGCTTTCGCGACTTTCATCCGGCACTGGCGGCGGCCAATCTGGCGACCCATCCCCGCTTCGCCCACTGCCGCATTCTGACCGGCGAAATCCGCCTGCCCCAGCTGGCCGAATTCAGCCGCAATCCCCATGAGTTTCGCTCCGCCGACATCGCGCGCCTGTGTGACAAGCACCATCTGGTGGCCGATCTGGCCAGCGAGATCAGTCGAATGGTGCAGGAGAGCGGCGTGCCCGACTGCCGCCATATCGTGCTACCCGCCTGCCTGTCGCTGGGGCTGGTTGGCCCGCGTCTGGCGGAGCTGGAGCAATGTACCGGCTGCACCATCAAGGAGGTGGCGACCATGCCGCCATCGCTGATCGGGATGCGGATGCAGGAGGCGCTCAAGCGCCGCTTCATGGCCCTTGGCGGCACCTTCCTCACCAGCGAGCGGGTGCTGGGCGCCCGTTACGAGGGGGATCGGGTGGTCGGCGTACACACCCAGAATGGCGATGATCAGCTGTTTGAAGCGGACAACTTCGTGCTCGCCTCCGGCAGCTTCTTTAGCCGCGGGCTGGAGTCCCGTCTGCGCGGCATTCGCGAACCCATCTTCGATGCCGATGTGCTGAGTCTTGAGGAGCGCGACGCCTGGGCCGGTCGCCGCCTGTTCGATCACCACCCTTTCATGGGTTTCGGGGTCAAGACCGACGACCAGCTCAGAGTGCTGCGCGATGGCAAGCCGCTCGCCAACCTCTATGGCGCCGGCAGCGTGCTGGCTAACTATGACCCCATCAAGGAGGGGTCAGGGTCAGGTGTCGCGGTTGCCACCGGCTGGCAGGCCGCCGGCCATATTCTGGGCGCCGCCCAATGATTACTTCGTCCCATATCCCGTGCCTTCACACCCTACGGGAGGAGAACTGACATGCTACTGGATCATGCCAATCAAACTTTCGATCAGTGCATCAAATGCACCGTCTGTACCGCCTACTGCCCGGTGGCCAAGGCCAACCCCGCCTACCCCGGCCCCAAGCAGGCGGGCCCGGATGGCGAGCGGCTGCGGATCAAGAGCCCGGAGCTGTTTGACAGCGCCCTCAAGCACTGTACCAACTGCAAGCGCTGCGAAGTGGCCTGCCCGAGCGGGGTGCGCATCGGCGACATCATAGCCAAGGCCAAAGACAAGTACAGTGGCTTCAAACCGGGGATCCGCGAATTCGTGCTCTCCCACACCGATCTGATGGGCAGCATGTCCACCCTGATGGCCCCGGTGGTCAACTTCACCACCGGCCTCAAGCCGATGAAGCTGGTGCTGGACAAGGCGCTGGGGGTCTCCTCCCACCGCGACCTGCCCAAATACTCCCAGGGCACCTTCCGCGGCTGGTACAAGAAGCAGAAAGCGAATCAGGCCCGCTTCGAGCGGCAAATCGCCTACTTCCACGGCTGCTACGTCAACTACAACCACCCGCAGCTCGGCAAGGAGCTGGTGCAGGTGCTCAACGCCATGAACATCGGCGTCCAGCTGCTGGAGCGGGAGAAGTGCTGCGGCGTGCCACTGATTGCCAACGGCTTCATGGACAAGGCCAAGCAGCAGGCTGCCTTCAACATCAAGCAGCTGGAGAACACCCTGCTTGGCAACGAGATGCCGCTGCTGGCCACCTCCTCCACCTGCGGCTTCACCCTGCGCGACGAATATCCCCACCTGCTGGAGCAGGACAACCACAAGGTGCGCGATCGCATCTCGCTGGTAACCCGCTTCCTGTGGAACGAGTTCTACAAGGGCAACAAGCCGGCGATGAAACCACTCAATCTGCACATCGCCTACCACACCCCCTGCCACATGGAGAAGATGGGGGGCGTCATCTATACCCTCGAGCTGCTGCGCGCCATCCCCGGGGTCAAGGTGACCGTGCTGGACTCCCAGTGCTGCGGCATCGCCGGCACCTACGGCTTCAAGTCGGAGAACTACCAGACCAGCCAGACCATCGGCGAAGGACTGTTTGATCAAATCAACCGGCTGGCCCCCGATCTGGTGATCACCGACTGCGAGACCTGCAAATGGCAGATCGAGATGAGCACCAGCTTCCGCTGTGAGCATCCCATCCACCTGCTGGCCCAAGCGCTGGCCTGAATCCCCCGGCCCTTGCGGCCGCATAAAAAACGATCCACGCAGAGATAAACAAAGAGCCGGCAATTGCCGGCTCTTCCTTTTACGTTTCACTCCCGCTATCAGGGATGCTGGATGATCAGACTGTGGTTATCCAGCATGCTCTGCAGGATATCGTGGGACGAAGTACCGCTAAGATTCCAGCTGTTCAGATCCACATCCTTCAGGGTGATCTGCTGAGTCACCTGACCACCGTTGGCCGAGGTCACCGAGAGATTCACATCGCTCAGGCCATTGCTGCCGGTCGTCACCGACGCCGAGAGGTTATTCAGCAGACTTTCGACGCTGGCTCCCGGGCCACCCCGCAACAGGTCGGCCAGATCGATCCGGTCCCCCTGTTCCGGATGGAAGTCGGTGATGGTATCGACTGCGGGCTGCCCCTGACTTCCCTCATCCCCCTTCTGCCAGACAAAGAGATCGCTGCCGGCACCGCCGGTGAGGATATCGTTGCCCTGACCACCAACCAGACGATCATCGCCGGAAGTGCCAAAGAGGATATCGTCATGCTCGGAACCCAACAGCTCATGACCGCTCTGGCTGTGGATAGTCAAGGTATCGAGTGGCGTGCTGATGGTGGAACCGCCGACACTCGACTCGGCGGAGATCCCCAGTACATGATCGCCATCGCTCAGGCCGTTGAAGTAGAGCGGAACCGAGTGATCTGCCGGGATCAGCCAGTCACCGTTGCTCTCCTGCTGTCCAACGGTCAGGCCATGTTCATCCTGCACCAGAGCGTTACCCAATCCGCTGATGCGAATGGATAGCTCACCGGTTGCCGGATTGACCACGCTGGCCTGCAGACTCAGGGGCACCAGCGCCCCCTGCAGAGCATGAATCTCGTGCTGGGTCAGCGTCAGGTTCGGTATGTCCGGCTCGGGCGTGACATTGATGGTCACCTGATCGGTGTCGGTCAGAGAACCGCCCGCACCGCTGTTGCCCTGATCGGAGGTGGTGACGGTCAGGGTATCCTCTCCCCAGAAATCTTTGGCTGGTTCATAGTGCAGGCTGCTTGCCAGCAACTGGTTGAGATCGGCCAGCGACCCCACCAGGGTGATCTCGCTGGTACCCGCCCCCTGCACCATCACGGCGCCGGTTGCGCCCAGCAGGCTCAGCACACCATGCTCGACCCGCAGCACCATGGAGACAGGCGCGCTGCCAGCATCCACATCCTTCACGCTGATGCCGGCAAGGGAGAGCGAACCATCCTCTTTCACCGTCATGCTGCCCGGCAGCTGATTGACCGGCGCATCATTGACCGGCAGCACCTCGATGGGCACCACATCGGTGTCGCTGAGGGCTCCGCCGCTACCGGTATTGCCAAGATCATTGGTCACCATGGTGAGCTGATCCTGGCCATTGAAGTCCTGTGCCCCCTGATAGGTGACCCCGCCCGCCAGCAGCGCATTGATGGCGGCAAGCGAGCCGCTCAGCACCAGCGAACCCGTGCCACTGCCAGTCACGGTCACACCGCTGCCGGCCGCCAGGGTCAAGGTGCCGTGACCCACCGAGAGGCGTACCTCGATGGGGCTGTTACCCGCATCCACATCTTTGACCTGCAAGCCATCAATGCGGTAAGGCATATCCTCTTCGGCCACCAGCGGCGCGGTGGGCAGAATGTTTTCGGGCGCGTCGTTGACCGCCTCTATAGTGACATCGATGCTGCCCTTCACCTCGGGCCCCAGCGCGCCGTTGTCCAGACTCTGGGCGATCACCTCGAGTTTCAGGGTACCGTTAACGTCGTTGGTCACCAGCACCAGATCCGCCAGGTTGCCACCCACAGTGGTCACCTGCCAATCACCGTTTGGCAATCTGACTACCTGACCGGCCACTCCGTCCGGCAGCTCAATGGATGCCCCCTCCGGCACGTTGCGGATGGTCACCCGCACCTGCTCGGCGCCATTTTCATGTACATTGCTCGCGCTCCCGCCGGTGGCGTGGGTGTCGCGGGTCTCCAGCCCCAGATTGAGCAGGATCCTGTCGCCCTCTACCCCGTTGGCGTTGGGCACCAGATCGCTGATAAGCGCATCCCCCACCGGATTGACGGTCACGGTGAAGCTGCCGCTGGTTTCAAGGGGAATCGTGAGTCCCTTATCGAGGGTAAAGGCGCTGAGTGACAGATCCACGTTGCCGCTGAAATCGGCCGGCGGGATCAGAGTCAGCTTGGCAAAATCGGTGCCTACCGGGATCTGCCAGACACCGCCGCCATTGTTGACGGCAGGGGCCGAGAGGGTAAAACCATCCGGTACCCCCTTGATCTGCAACGCCACTATCTTCTCGGAACCGTCGTTATCGATGAGAGCGGCACCAAAGCCAGCCAGACTGATGGCACCATCTTCGTTGCCCGATACATCGTGCAGCGTGAGCGCAGCCGGATCGTTGACCGGTCTCACCTCAAAACCGACCTGCCCGCTCCAGCTGCCGCTGTCGGTCACCTGCTGACCACCGACCAACGCGGTATCGACGATATCGACCTTGATGTCGAGCGGTACCTGACCGCTGAAGTGCTCTTTGGGCACAAACACCAAGTCCTTGAGGGCCGCCACATCGTTGACCACCAAGGTGTTGACCGGCTTGCCGCTGCTATCGAGGAAGTAACCATATTTCGCATCCACCGTGATGGTGACCCGCTCAACGGTTTCGAGACCGCCGCCCGCGATGGAGGGGCTGATATCGGCCAGTTTCACCGAGAGATCGAGGTGGATCTCGCTATCTTCCAGATTGTCCGGCTGCCCGTCATGGTTGGTGTCCAGCACGGTCAGCGTCAGTTCCGGATGCTCGCCACGACCGCCATTCACATCAACCACGGGGGCCACATCGACCCGTACCGTGCTGCTGTCGACCTTGATGTCGCCACTGGCAGTATCCGTGTTGACCACCTTCACCTCGATATTGAGCGAGCCGGCAAAGTCTTGCGGCAAGCCGAGGGTCAGCCCCTCCAGCCCCGCCAGTGACGGCGGCACCTTGATCACATACTCACCGGTCGAGATGTTGTACTCGGCCCCGCTGATGGTGACGCCCGCCGGCAACCCCTTGAGGACTATGGTCACCTCGTCGCTGGCCTGATCGGCGGCGCCGATATGGATCACACCTTTGAGCTGCTGACCAAAGTCAACCCGGATATCCTCCTTGCCCACCAGCACCGCGTTGTCGTCGATATCGACGGTCGCCGCAGCTTCCTTGTTGGTCGTCGGCGTCGCCTCGAAGGTCGCCTCCGTGTTCAGACTCACCTTGACATGGGCACTGGCATCGCCATCGTCACCCCGGTCGATCACCATGGCATCGATGCGGATCGGTTGAACCTTGCCGACAAACCCGTCCGGCGCATGCAGCTTGAAGCTGCCGAGGTTGCCCGCCGGTACGATCCAGCTGCCGTTACCGTTGTTGATACCGCCAATCACCACAAACTGATCGCCTGCGCCACCGTTCAACACAGGCAGGTTAATCACCAGATAGTCGATCTCCTCCACGCTGGAGGGATCGAGGTCGGTAAAGAGGAAACGCCCTGCCAGATCGATATCGGCACCGCCCTGCCCCACGAGTGCGCCGTCGGTCTGGGTCAGCACGCCATCAGGCTCCACTACCGCCTGAATATCGACATGCAGATTGCCATCGATCACCTTCTCGGCCACAGCCCCCGAATCCACATCATGCTGGGTCACGGTGACGTGGCTCTGGATAGTTGTATCCAGATCGCTATCCTCCGGCGCCTTCACTAGCAGCTGGCCCCCGTTAAGCAAGCTGTCGAGCTGGGCGGCCGTCAGGGTGACCTTGCCACCCACCACGGTCAGCTGGCTCTCCACGCCGCCGACTCGCAGCCAGATCTGGTAGCCAGCCTCCACCCCGGAGAGACTCAGCGCCGTGACCTTTTCGGCACCGTCAGTGAGGGTCGGATGCCAGTCCAGCACGGTGAACTGATCTTCCAGGCCGTGGCTGGTCTTGCTGTAGTCGGTGGCATCGATCTCCGGCTCCACCTTGATATGCAGCGGCACCTCGAAGCTCTTGCTGTCGCCGTCGTTCTCGGTGACCACCACCTTGGCGACAAGATGCAGATCCGCCGTGCTGTTGTGGGGTGGCTGGATAAGCAGATTGCCAAAATCGGAGACATTGACCTGATAGGTCGGTCTGCCGCTGGCATCGAGTCCGGCAAAAGTGAGGGTCAGCTCCTTGCCGCTGGCATCAAAAACCTTTGCCCCTTCCGGTAGCCCTTGCAGCACCACGTTGAGGCTCTCCGAGGTGTCGTGCGGGGTATCGACCCACTCGCCCGAGGTGAGGGTAAAGTTGAGCGGCGCCCGCCCATCTTCACCCACTGTGATGGCATAACCTGTCCCTTCGGCCTCCCAGCCGGTATTGCCAAGCTCGAAGTGAGGCTGATCCACCACCCCCACCAGATCCACATGAATGGTCTGGGAGCCGGTCTCCTTCTCGTTCACCACGGTATGGGTCTGGCCATTGGCATCGGTCAGGGTGGCACTGTCCTTCACTACCCCTTTGATGGTCAGATCGAAATCAACGTTGCTGTTTTTGGGCGGCAGCAGCTTGAGCTCATTGATACGCTCAAAGGGCACTTCGTAATACCCGGCAGCATTCTGGCTGACGGCAACGCCTCCCAGCAGCAGCGTCGCCCCGGCGGGCAGGCCGCTGATGCGCACAAAGAGCTGCTCGGAGCCATCGGTAGTGTCACCCAGATGGGCCAGGCCAATCTTGCTGCCCAGATCGAGCAAGGTATCCTCTTTGCCCTGAATATCGCGCACGGTGAGTTTGGCCTCATCCGCCTGCGGATTGACGTTGATCACCAGCTCAATCTTGTCTCCCTGCGCCGTACCCTGACCCGGAGCGATCGGGTTCTGCTCCGTGCTGATCGGGGTCACCGAGAGCTTGATGTCACCGCTGAAATCCTTGGCCGGGACGACGGTTACCTTGTTGATGTCGCCACCAGCTACCGTATAGAGGCCGTTTGCCCCCGGGGTCAGCACCTTGCCGTTAAGGGTCAGACTCCCCTGACCCGCCTCCCACTTGATCTGGTAGCTCAGGGTCTCGGAGCCATCCGTATCGGTAAGGCCCGCCTTCACATTCAGAGCGATGCCGCTGCTGTCCTCACTGGTGGTGTAGTGCTGGTGCGTGCTGCCCACATCCCACAGGGGTTTGTCGGCAATACCTTGCACAGTGATGTCCAGATTGCCGGTGAGCACCGGGGGCTTGCTCCCCTCGGTGACGCCCACCTGCAACTGCACCGGGAAGCGCAGCGGATTGCCTCCGTTGTTGTAGCTCGAGTAGTCGTGGTTAGGCACGAAGGTGACGCCGGTGAGCTGGAACTTGTCGTTGGTGTTGGCCACCGCCACCATGGCCGCAGGCGGCACCTCATACCAGGTCTTGCCACCCTGGGTGATGGTGGTCAGCGCGACACCGTTGAAATAGAAGGTCCCCTGGGCATTGGCAGGTGCCTGGATAAGCAGCTGCTCCACATGTTCGCCCCGATCGAAATCCCCCACATCCAGGTTCATGGTGATGGGGATCCCCTGACCCGGATCGGTTGCACCGGCATCCTCCAGACCGGTGACCTCGCTCACGCTGAGCATGCCATCCTCGTCCCGGATGGTCAGGGTCAGAACCCCATCATCGGTATCCCCGTCACCGTCCACCAGGTGGAACTCAATCTGCTGTACCAGGGTGCTGTTGCTGTGATCGATACCCGACTTGGCAGTGAAGCTGTAGTTACCCTCGGCATTGATAACCAGAGTGCCGATGACTTGTCCTGTGCCATCTGTTACCGAGATGGTGGTATTGCCCGTTGCGGCGATGGGGTGCTCGGTGCCATTGATGGTGACCGATTTCACTACCGCATCGTCCGCCCCCTCACTGGCGGTGGCCAGCAGATCGCCGGTCACTTTCGCTCCTTCATTCAGGGTCTTGTTCGCATCCACGGCCACGGGCACATCATCCTGCACGCTCACATGACCAATCACTTCGGCACTGAGGTCTCCGTCACTGTCCCGTGCCTGTAACGGCAGCTGGATATCCAGCAGATCCTTGCCCTGAGCACTGTGATCCAGATTGCCGATAAGCTCGAAGGTGTAGCGACCGGAGACATCCAAAGTCAGCTTGAAGATGAGCTTGCCTGCGCTGTCCTTGCCAAGATACACACCGGGCTGGCTATCGGCGCCAATGGTGACGACCTTCCCCCCTGACTTGAGGGTGTTGAGGGCGTTGAAGCGAGCCACATCCAGTTGCAGCGAAGCCACCCGGTCACTCCCGGCGGCGATCGTCACCTGGCCGATGGCAACCTCTCCCGAGCCTGACGGGCTAGAGCCGCCATGCTGGCCATTGCCCCCGTTGAGATCCGACTCCTTGACGGTGACCCCCTCGATAGAGGTGATCACGGGATTGTCAGCATCGGTGATTACGGCGGTGGTACTGCCAGTCGTCACACTGCCGTCGCTGTCGGTCACCTTGATTGGCAAGGTCAGGTTGAGTTTGTCATCCGCCCCGTGATCCAGGTTGGTATGCACCGTCACCTGATAACCTATCTCCGCGCTAGTGTGAGCGGCAATGCTGGCTGGCACAGTGGGGATGGACACCGTCATCACCACCAGACCAGAGCTGGTCACTGCCTGGAAGGTGTGACCATCCGTGCCAACCGCTTTCCAAGTCAAGGCCTCGCCATTGTGGGTAATGGGTTTGCCGCTGGCATCAATGACCTGACCGAAGAGCGTCAGTCGCACATCGGTCACCGGATCCGAGTCAGCCTTGATGGTGATCTTGCCGCTCGCCTGCTGGTCATCAGTGGTCGAGTTAGCTCCATCGAAACGCCCTTCGCTTAAGGTGACGCCCGTCAGGGTGAGGGTCGGTTTATTCCCTTCCCCAATCTGGATATTAAGGGTTCCGCTGGTGCTGTCGTTGTTGCCGCCCGCTTTGTCGTAGTCGTTGACGATCACCTTGATGGGCAGCTCGGTCACGGCCTGCGCGCCCTGATGGATCCCCTGATAGAGAGTTACCTGATAGTCAAAACCGTTCTTGCCCGCCTGATCGAGCGTGCCAACCAGCCGCACCTCAAACACCTCGACTCGCTGGCCATCGACCATCACATAGCCCTTGAGTAGCTGGCTGCCTGGGATCAGCGGGTCACCATCCACCAGCTGGTACTGCAGCGGCTGACCGAGTGCGGTGAGTGCCGGTTGCTGGCTGCCATCGGCAAAGGCCACCTCGACCACCCGATCCGACCCGGCTTGCACATCGAAGTGACCGGTTTGACTCAGGCTGTTGCTGCCGGTGAGGTTCCCCTCATCCAGAGACACGCCTTTGCCCGGGATAAAGCTCGGCGCCTTGCCATCCGCGATGGTGAGCGGCAGCGTGGTACCGATGCGATCGCCATCCTTGTCGGCCATGGTGACCGCCAGCGGCAGATTGAGGGATTCGCTGCCCTTATGATCCAACTCGCCGCTCAAGGTGACCTTGGCGGTGACGCTCCAGTTACCCTGGTTGTCGACCAAGCTCAGCTCGGCGCGCAGGATCTCGCGACCATCTGCCGTGGTGCCCACCAGCTGGCCGTTGGCATCGAGGGAAAAACTGATCGGGCTGCCATGGCTGGTGAGCCCGGTCAGGGTGCTCTGGATGGTGGCGATATCAAAACCGAGAGATGCGGGATCAAGCCCATCGCTGCCGTGGGTCACCGTGAAACTCATGTTGCTGACCGCAGCGGCCTCCCCTTGCGCCATCTCGGTGATGGCAGTGCCGCTGACGGCAGAGATAGTCGGGTTGGCGCCATCACCTACCGCCACGGTAATAGTAGAGGAGACCTTGTCGCCATCGCTGTCGAGCAGGGTAAAGCCCGCCTTGAGCAGGCTGTCGGCACTGCCCTGATCCAGCGGCTGATGGAGGGTAAAGCTGTACTTGCCATCGTTGCCGAGGGTCAGCTCAAACACCAGTTTGCCATCGGGGGTACGCCCCTCGATAAGGTGGTCAGCCACCGTGATGGTCACGGCCTGCTTGCCCGAGGTGAACCCTTGCAGCCCCGGCTGGTTGGCATCGAAGGTGATGCTGGCCAGCGGATCGCTGCCTGCGGTGATAGTCAGATCACCGTTAAGAGTCTGGCCCTGCTGCCAGTTGCTATCTTCGGTGAGAGTGAGGGAGACAGGATTAACCTGCGGCAAGGCACCATCGGTAATGGTGATATTGAGGGTGCCGAGGTTGCTCTTGTCCCCGTCAAAATCTGAACCCTGTACCTTCAGGCCAAGGTTGAGGCTGTTGGTCGCCACCGGTTCGTCAAACACGCCGGTCAGGGAGACGCTGTATTTGCCATCCAGCCCGATGGCGACGGTAAGGATCGTATTGCCCTGCCAATCCTTGACGATCAGCTGGTTGCCCTGCACCTCATAACTGGTGGGCTGCCCCTGGCTGGTGAGCCCCGCCAACGCTGGTTGGCTCGCCTCAAAGGTGAGAGAGACCAGACGATCGCTTCCCACCGTTACCGGCAGTTGACCATCAATGCTCTGGTTGCCACCCTCCTGCAGCGAAACGCCTTTGTCGAGACCAAGCGAAGGATCACTGCCATCGTTGATGGTCAGGGTCAGGTCGGCACTGGTGGTGTCGCCATCGATCTCTTTGACACTCACCTGCAACCCCAACGAGAGGCTGTCGCTACCCTGATGATCGAGCGGGCCGATGAGGGTGATCACCACCCGACCGCCCACATCGCTCCCCTGCTGTTCGGCCAGCAGTTGGGCACGCAATACCTCTACCCGCTGACCATTACCATCGAGGTAGTAGCCCAGCAGGGTACGATCATCGGTAAATTCGAAGGTAAGCGGATGGCCATCGCTGGCAAGACCCGAGCCGTTGAGGGTAGCCAGGGTGCCACTCTGATTGCTGAACACCAGCGAATCCACCAGCAAAGGATCGGCAGTGTGCTTGACCACAAAGCTGCTCTCCCCGACTACGGCGGCACCGTTGGTAAAGGCATCTTCGGTCAGGGTAATGGGCGGGAGATCAAAGTCAAAGCTGGGCGGATTGCTGTCCACCAGATTGATCACCAGCGGTGCCTTGACCAGATCACCGTCGCTGTCGCGGTATTCGAGGTTGAACGGCAGACGCAGGGTATCCTGGCTGTGATCCAGACTCTGACTCCAGACAATGCGATAGCTGCCGTCATTGTTGAGGGTCAGGGTGAAGACTGTCGCCCCACCGGCACTGGCTGTCAGGGTCTGCCCATTAATGGCGTAGCCAAGCGGCACGCCATGGCTGACGAGCCCCAGCCCCTCCAATGCACTCTGGTCAGCGGCGAAGGTGACCTGCAGATTGCCATCGATGCCAGCACCGGTATTGAGGCTGCCGGTCGCCGTAACAGGGCCATTGACCAGCCCGCTTTCAGATAGCGTGAGCGTCTCGCTCTGGCCGATCAGCGGCGCACCGTCCAAGGCCGAATTACCCGCCAGATCGGTGACACTGGCACGCACTTCGAAAGATTGCGTGATGCCGGAGAGATCAAGACCTGATACCTGCCAGCGGCCATCTGCGCCCACCACTGCGGAGGTGGTCAGCAGGATCTGTCCATCGCTGCCAAGCAGGGTGATGGTCACCTTCTGTCCCGGCTCGACGTTGGCGGTGGTACCGCTCAGGGTGGCATTGTCACTGCCAAAAAGTTCCACCGCATAGAGATCATCGATATCGATAGCGGCCTGGGTATCGACCTCAATAGTGAGGGTATCGCTGGCGCGGTTGCCGGCAATATCCACCGAGTCGACCCTGAAATCATAAGCTCCGTCTGCCAGCGTATCGGGCAGCTGATATTGCCAGTTGCCATTGCCATCGACGGTCAGCACGGCGAGCACGCTGCCACCAAGGGAGAGGGTGACTGTGGCACCGGGCTCCCCCTTGCCCTGCAGCAGCGGGGTATTGTCGCGGGTCAGATCATCGCTCTGGCTGGCGCCGGTGTCGCTCTCATCGGCGAGATCCAGGGTAATAGTGGTGATGGTATCGAGCAGGGTCTGGCCCAGATCACTGGCTCGGTTGCCAGCAGCATCCTGGGTATCGGCCTGAATGGTGAGGGGGCCATCCACCAGTTTTCCGGTGACGTCGCCAAAATTGGCCTCCCAGACCAGACCAGGCAGCACCACCGTGGTGACGGTAAGTCGGTTGCCCGCCTGGTCAATCAGGGTCACGGTGACCGGCTGACCGACCTCCACATCGAGCACGGTACCGCGGATGATGACGCCAGCAGCTTCGTCAGCGTTGATGATGTTGTCGCGGGTCTGCGGCTCTGTGATGGTGATGGCAGCAAAGAAGTCGCGCTCTTCAGCAAACAACAGCTCATCACCCACAGGTTGCACGGCATAATCGGTATCAAACCCGGCCTCGGCCAGGGTGGCGTCATTGGTGCGATCGACCACCACAAAACCACCGGAGCTGGAACCAGCAACGCCACCGATATTGCCGGCAGCCGGCGCCGCATTGCCTGCGGCGGTCTCGGCAAAGAGTTTGGTCGGGTCAACCCCCTGGCGAATGGCCTCCTGCAGGGAAGCCAGCTCCTGATCAGGCTGCGCCTCACTGCCATCGGCCGGAACAGGATTGGCCGGTTCAGGTTGTTGTCCGGTTGGCTGCGCATCGGCATCAGCCAGTGCAAACTGCCCCCCCTGCGCGGCTTGCAGCCGATCGCCGGGATGGAGCTCCATCCCCACGGTTGCTCGTACGACAGCTCCATCTGCACTGATGACAAACACGGAGCCCTCTATGCGGGTCACCACCGTGGACTTTTCAATTTGCAACTCAGCCATACAACCTCCGGCACTACCTGATTAAAAATATTTTTATCAGCACATCGCCCTGCTTAACGATTATACAGAAACCAAGATAATCAGTCTTTTCTCTATTTTCGATAAAAGACGCCACAAACCGACCATTTCATATAATAAAAGTCATGTTTTAACGTCTTCTGATACGACAAATAATGACATCTATTCGCCACATACCTTATAAAGAAAGGCTTCGAAGAAATTACCGTCTCTTTTGAACCCCATTTTCATAAATCAGAATCCAAAAGCAAAATTTGCGACAGTTCCCGGGGCTGCCTGCACCAGTCGAAAAAGGCCGGCACTGACCGGAAAATCACTTGTCACTCTTGCTTGGCCACCAAACAATGCAGCTCTCTTTGGCTAACCTCTGGAGTCTCATCATGCTCCCCATTCGCTGCAAGGCCGTCTCTGGCGTTGCCCTTGCCACTATCGATGGCGAAACAAAATTACTGTGATGACACGGGTCAAGGGGGGGCTTCTGGTGTCATGTGGCGGGCACGGTGGAGGCGGGTGAAACCGGCGGGCAGACCATTATTCGGGAGTTTGGCGAAGAGACGGGGATCAGGGTCACCGAGCTCTACAATGGTCAGTATCTGGAGCAGTTCTACGAGGCGAGCCTGAATACGATAGAGGAGGTACCGGTCTTTGTTGTCTATTGCCCGCCCAATCAGGCGGTGATCCTCAACGACGAGCACACCGACTATCGCTGGAACTCCCTGACCGAGGCCAAGGCGCTGGTGAGTTTCCCCGGCCAGAATGACCATATCTGGCACTATTTTGTCGACAACACCCCTTCCCCTCTGATGCGGGTCGATATCCGCTGACCGCGCACAACTTCCCCCTGTAAATGCAACACGCCCCCAAATGGGGGCGTATTGTATCTAAAGCCAGCCAAGCGCTTTTGTTAGATCAAGCCGATGGCCTACGGCCGCTCGCCAGCCGCCAGACGGCGGTTGATATCGGCGATGACCGGGGCAATATCGGCCAGGGTGTCGATGACGTAGTGCGCCCCCGCCGCCCGCAGTTTGGCCTCGGCAGGTGCGCGCCGGGCAGCGATCTCCGCTTCGCTCATGGCGGCAAACTCGTCCCAGGTGGCACCAAATTCGTTGCCGGAAACCAACAACCCCACCGTCCACATGCCCGCGTTCAACCCTTCGCTGATACCCGGCACGGCGTCATCCACCTTGATGCAGCGATGCACCGCACTCACTCCCAGCTCAATTACGTTGGCCAGCGCCATCCAGGGGCCGGGGCGACCGCCTGCCTTGAGGTCATCGGTGGCGACCCAGTGATCCGGGCGATAGCCGTGATCGGCCGCAGCAGGTACCAGCGCCTCCATCACCGGACGGGGGTAACCTGAGCAGGAGCCGATCCGCAGCCCCTGCCCCCGCAGTGCATCCAGCACCGGCAGCACACCGGGGATGGGATCGGCGAAGCGGGTCACCGCGGCAATCTGCAGCGGCATAAAGGTGTGATAGAGGTGATCCACCTCGGCGTGGCTCATGGGGTGACCGAAGCGGGCCTGCCAACGCGCATCCACCGAGGGCAGACGGCCCAGCGCGGCGATATGATCCCACTTGCCCAGCCCCATGGGCTGGCGTGCTTCATCCAGCGTAACGGTAAAGTCATAAGCGCGGGCGAAGGCCTCGACGAAGATGGAGGTGGGGGCGAAGGAGCCAAAGTCGACCACTGTACCGGCCCAGTCGAGGATCAGCGCCTCTACGTTGGTGGTCGGGTGAATAGCGATCTGCAAGTCAGTCATGGTGATGTTCCTGTTCCGGTGAAAGTGCGATCTCGCCGAGGGCGCGATCGAGAATGGTGATGGCACGCACCAGATCGGCGCGGGCGATGTTGAGCGGCGGCGAGAGCTGGATGACATTGCCCTGGGAGACCTTGAAGCTGAGCCCCAGCTCCAGACAGCGATAGAGCAACCGCTCGGCGGCCTGGCTATTGCTGGTGCGACTCTGGTGATCGACCACCAGATCGAGCGCCCAGAGCAAACCGATACCGCGCACCTGCCCGATCAGCGGGTGACGCTCGGCAAGCGCCGCGAGCTCGCGCGCCATAAAGCGGCCATCCTCCCGCACCTTGGCCAGCAGCCCCTCTTCACGGATGGTACTGATGGTGGCGAGGGCCGCCGCGCAGCCAATGGGGCTCTTCTCGTGGGTGTAGTGACCGAGCGAGATGGCCGCAGCCTGATTAAAACGGTCGCGGGTGATCAGTGCCGCAAACGGCACCACCCCGCCCCCCAACCCCTTGCCCAGGCAGATGATGTCGGGCTCGATGCCAAACGCCTCGAAGCTGAACCAGTGACCGGTGCGGCCCAGCGCATTGGGGATCTCGTCGACGATCAACAGCACCTTGTGGCGATCGCAGATCTCCCGCACCCGCTGCCAGTAGGCTTTTGAAGGCACCTGCACGTCGGTGTTGCGGATGGGCTCGGCGATAAAGGCGCCGATTCCTCCCTCCTTCTCGATGACGTACTCGAGATAATCGGCGTAGTGCAGGTCATCCCCCTCCCCGCGATACCAGACACCGCGATAACGGGTGGGGGGTGGAATGCGCTCCACCCCGGCCATCAAGGGGCCCATGCCTGCACGAAAACAGGCCTCGCCACCGACCGAAATGGCATCAAGGGAGGCGCCGTGAAAGGCATCCCACAGGGACACCACCTTGCTGTTGCCGGTAATAAAGCGGGCGAGCTTCAGGGCAATCCCCACCACCTCGCTGCCGCCAGGGGCAAACAGCACCCGGTTGAGATCGCCGGGGGCCAGTTCGGCCAGAGTGCGGGCGCAGTCGATGGCGACCTGATGGGTGTAGCGGCGGGGCGCGAACGGCAGATCGGCGAGCTGCTGCTGCACCGCGGCCACCACCCTGGGGTGGCTGTGGCCCAGCTGATGGACGCTGTTGCCGTGAAAATCGAGGTACTGTTTGCCCGATACGCTGGTCAGCCAGCTCCCCTGGGCGCTCTCAAGCAGATCGAGACAAGGAGTGGAGAGCGCCTGATGGAGAAAGTAGCGGCTATCCTCCGCCAATCCGGCCTGTACATCTTCGCTCTGACCAGCCCACCAGCGTGCCCGCCCCTCGCCGAGGTTGATATCCCCTTCGCTGTCAGCGCGGCCGCTGCCGTGCAGCTTATCGTCACGCAGCTCGCGACCGTGAAGTTCGCGCCCCTGAACCGCCATGCTGGTCATCGCGCGTCCCCTTGCCAGTAGCAGGCGCAGGCCATGGCGGCGAGCAGATCGCGCACTCGCCCTGGGGTCACGTCACCGATATTGCCGATACGGAAGCAGTCGGCTTGGGAGACCTTGCCCGGATAGATAACAAAGCCCTGCGCCTTGAGCCGCTGGTAAAAATCGGCGAAGCGGTAGTCAGGGTGGGCCGGAGAGTAGAAGGCGGTGATGATGGGAGATTGCCATTGTTCTGGCAGCAGCGGCGCAAAGCCGAGCTCAGCCATCCCCGCCACCAGGGTGCGCTGATTCTCGTTGTAGCGCTGATATCGGGCGGCAATGCCCCCCTCTTCATCCAGCTCGCGCAGGGCCTGGGCAAAGGCGAGCACTGTGTGGGTAGGCGAGGTAAAGCGCCACTTTCCCCCCTGCTGCTCCATGGTCTGCCACTGGGCGTGCAGGTCGAGGGAGACCGAGCGGGCACGACCGGCGCAGGCCGTGAGCGCCACGCGGCGAGCGATGACGAAACCAAAGCCCGGCACCCCCTGAATGCACTTGTTGGCAGAGCTGATGAGAAACTCGATGCCAAGGCGGCCCATGTCGATGGGGATGCCGCCAAAGCTGCTCATGGCATCGACGATCAGGCGGATGCCGCGGCGCTGGCAGAGCTCAGCCACTTCCTCAAGGGGGTTGAGCATGCCGGTGGTGGTCTCGCAGTGCACCATGGCCAGATAGGTGATCTCGGGGTGGCGCGCCAGCATCGCCTCGATGGCAACAGGTTCGGGGCGGGTTGTCTCGCCGCAGTCGAGCTCATGGTGACGCAGGCCAAGGCAGCGGGCCATCTCCCCCATGCGGGCACCGTAGGCACCGTTGTTGATGATCAGCAGGCACTCATCGACGCCTATCGCCGAGCCCAGCACACTCTCCACCACATAGCTGCCGCTCCCCTGCAGCAGCACGGCGCTGTAGTCGCTTTGATATTCCGGGCCAGTGGCCAGCCGCACCAGCTCGCGGCGAATGGGCTCCACCACGCCCTGGTTGTAGTCCGCATCCCAGGTGCAGCTGTCTTGCAGCATGGCGGCACGCACAGTCGCGGTGGTCGAGAGGGGGCCCGGGGTCAGCAGCAGGTAATCGACGGCGGCGGGGGCCGCAGGAATATGGGTCATGACTTCGCTCCTTTTGGTATATACCAGAATGAGCGCATTGTGGGTAACTGCCCCGCCAAGGTCAAAGGGGTGGGGCTACGTGCAACAAAAAATTCATTTTCAGCGCCGGGATCGCGATAATCTAGGAAGCCTGAACAACGGGGGCAGCACTGGTATCTACCAACGTATGTTGATGTCGCCGTTTAACGACCGAGCAGATGACCTGCCCTGTGCCCAGCCCATTGCCCAACTCATTGCCAACTCATTGCACAATCAGGGATTTTCATGAGCAAACCGCAATATCTGCAGATCAAGGATGCCCTCGCCAACCAGATCCTGGCGGGGGGTCTGGCCCCCAACGACAAGCTCCCCTCCGAGCGCCTGCTGGGGGAACTCTATGGCACCACCCGGGTTACCATTCGCGAGGCACTGGTGCAGCTGGAGGCGAACGGCCTTATCTATCGGGAGGATCGCCGCGGCTGGTTCGTCACACCGCCGCGCTTTCGCTTGAACCCCAGACGCACCTCCAACTTTCACCAGATAGTGCGGGAGCAAGGGGGTGAGCCGCGCACCGAGTTGCTGGAGAAAAGCCGCCAGGCGGTGCCGCCCGAGCTGATGGCGCAGCTGCAGCTCAAGCCGTTCGACAGCCTGTTTCTGCTCAAGCGGCTGCGCTACGCCAACGGGCGTGCCATCTGCTACTGCGAGAACCACTGCCTGCCAGCGCGGGTACCCGGCCTGCTGGAGCTGGATCTCAACGGCAGCCTGACCGAGATCTATCAGGCCCATTACGATCTCCACTACGCCCGCATGCAGGTGCGCTTCTTCCCGACCGCCCTGCCGGACGAGGTGGCCAAGGCGCTGGGAGCAACCGCCGGTCTGCCCGCCCTGCGCCTCGAGCGGCTCAACTTCGATCAGCACGGCCGGGTGCTCGACTTCGATCTGGAGTACTGGCGCCACGACAGTCTGGAGATCGAAGTGGATACCCAGGATTAGGGCACATCAGGAACGGCAAAACGTCACGGGGCTGTCACGGTCACGTCATAAAGATCCCCTAGCCTCTCTCTCGACCAATCTGGTTTATACCAAGCCAACTTATATGGAGAAGAGGATGAAACAGGGAACCCATCTGCTGGCCGCCGCCGTGCTGGCTGCCACGACAGCCCCGGCACTGGCCGCGACCGATCTCACCGTCTACACCGCCTTCGAACCGGAGCAGCTCAACGAGCTGAAAACCGCGTTCGAGCGCCAGCATCCGGACATCAACATCAAGTGGGTGCGTGACTCCACCGGCGTGGTCACCGCCCGCTTGCTGGCAGAAAAAGCGCAGCCCAAGGCGGATGTGGTGTGGGGACTGGCCGCCACCAGCCTGATGCAGCTCGATCAGCAGCAGATGCTCAATGCCTATGCACCGAAAGGGCTGGATAAGCTCGACAGCCGCTTTCACGACAGCAAGGCCGAGCCGCACTGGATCGGTCTGGACGCCTTCTTCAGCGCCATCTGCTTCAACAAGGTAGAGGCGGAAAAGCAGGGGATACCGGCGCCGACCAGCTGGGCCGACCTCACCAAGCCCATCTACAAGGGCAAGGTGATCATGCCCAACCCCAGCTCCTCCGGCACCGGTTACCTGAGCGTTGCGGGCTGGCTGCAGACCATGGGCGAGCAGCAGGGCTGGCAATTCATGAACGGCCTGCACCAGAACATCGACCGTTACACCCACTCGGGCTCCGCCCCCTGCAAGCTGGCCGCCAGCGGTGAAACGGTGATCGGTATCTCCTTCGACTTCCCGGCTACCAGCCTCAAAGCCAAGGGTGCCCCCATCGAGGTGGTGTTCCCGAAAGAGGGTTCGGGCTGGGATATGGAAGCCGCCGCCATCATCAAGGGCACCCCCAAGCTGGAAGCCGCCAAACAGCTGCTCGACTTTGCCGCCACCGAACAGGCCAACGCCCTCTACAACAAGTCGTTCGCCGTGGTCGCCATCCCCGATGTGGCCCAACCGAGAGCGGGCTATCCGGCGGATATCAAGGGCCAGATGATCGACAACAACTTTGGCTGGGCAGCCCGCGAGCGTAACGCCATCCTGGCCCAGTGGAGCGCCAGCTTCGATGGCAAGACCGAAGCCAAGCAGTAAGCGTGGAGGGCGGCGGTTTGTTCACGCCAGACACACCGCAGCCAATAAACTGCCAGTCGAAGGCCAACAGGTGTTGGCCTTCGCTTTTTGGTTTTAACTTCCCGAGTTTGTATTGCCTTCAATTAGCGACGCTTCGCCCATCCACACAGGGCCAAGCCACTTGCTGGCGACCCGATCTCATTTGACTGTCATCAAGCTGTCATCCCCCGATCACCTGACCGTCACACTTCACCTGCAAACTGGTATATACCAAATCAGTAGCGAGTCGAACCATGACCCAGCCCTATCTGGACATTCAACATCTCAACAAGCAGTTCGGTGCTTTTCAGGCCCTTAAAGGGATCTCTCTGACCATTGAGCCGGGGGAGTTTATCTGCTTTCTCGGCCCCTCTGGCTGCGGCAAGACCACCTTGCTCAGAGCCATCGCCGGGCTGGATCTGCCGGACAGTGGCGAGATCTGGCAAGGAGGGCGCAATATCTCCCGCCTGCCGCCCCAGCAGCGCGACTTTGGCATCGTGTTTCAGTCCTATGCCCTCTTCCCCAACCTGACGGTGGCCCAGAACATCGCCTTCGGCCTTGAGAATCAGGGGTTGGCGCGAGATCTCATCAAGGAGCGGGTGGACCACTGGCTGGGGCTGGTGGATCTCACTGCCCAGTCCCACAAATACCCGAGCCAGATCTCCGGCGGCCAACAGCAGCGGGTGGCGCTAGCCCGGGCCTTGGCTCTCTCCCCCGGCCTGCTGCTGCTGGACGAACCGCTCAGCGCGCTGGATGCGCTGGTGCGCACCCACCTTCGCAGCGAGATCCGCGCCCTGCAGCAGCGCCTTGGCATCACCACCATCATGGTGACCCACGATCAGGAAGAGGCGCTGACCATGGCCGATCGCATCGTGGTGATGGAGGGCGGCCGCATCGTACAGGTGGGCACCCCGCAGGAGATCTACCACCAGCCTGCCAGCCGTTTCGTGGCAAGCTTTGTAGGCACCATGAACTTCCTCGAGACCCTGGTGCTGAGCCCCAATCAGGTGCGCCTCAACGAACAACCGCTGACACTTGCCAACCAGGCCGCGGCCGGTAGCAAATTGCAGGTGGCGATCCGCCCCGAGGCGATCACCCTGAGTGCGCCGAGCGAGCCGTATCTTGGGCAACATGGCGTTGAAGCAACCATCGATCAGGTGGAGTTTCTCGGCGCCGCCCAGCGACTTATCTGCACCGCCGACACCTATCTGGGCCCACAGCAAATTCTGGTGGAGCGCCCGACCCACGAACTGCCCCGCCACGAACAGGGTGGCTGGCGCAGCGGCATGCGCTGCTCGCTGCACTGGCCCGCCGGGGCGATGCAACTGTTTGAAGGAGAGCACCCATGACTGCCCCCTTTGCGACCTCCTCCCTGCTGTCGCCAGCGACAGCCCGGCAAGACTCTCGTTGGCAGCGGCTTTGCCCTGGCTGGAGCCGGGATCAGCTGCTGCAACTGATCCTGCTGGTGCTCGGCATCGCCCTGCTCACCGGCGGTCTGCTGCTGCCGCTGCTCACCATGCTGCAAAAGAGCCTGCAAGATGAGAACGGCCTCTGGATAGGCCTTGCCAACTTCAGCGCCTACTTCGACTCCCCTCATCTGGGGCGCACCATCGGCAACACCCTCTGGCTCGGGGTGTTGATCACCACGCTGGTGGTGACCATCGCCTTTGGCTACGCCTATGCCCTCACCCGCACCTGCATGCCGGGCAAGCCCCTGTTTCGCCTCATCGGCCTTATTCCACTGTTGATGCCCTCCCTGTTGCCCGCCATCAGTCTGGTCTACTGGTTTGGCAATCAGGGGATCGCCAAGGGGTTGCTCGGCGGCGAGAGCATCTACGGCCCCATCGGCATCGTCATTGGCCTTGGCTTCTGGTGTTTCCCCCACGCCCTGATGATCCTTATCACGGCTCTGGGCCAGAGCGATGCCCGCCTCTATGAAGCCTCCCGGGTGCTGGGCAGCAGCGGCTGGCGCACCTTTGTCACCGTCACCCTGCCTACCGCCCGTTATGGCCTGCTCAGCGCTGCCATCGCCGTCTTCACCCTCACCATCTGCGACTTCGGGGTGGCCAAGGTGATTGGCGGCCAGTACAGCGTGCTGGCCACCGATATCTACCGGCAGGTGATCGGGATGCAGAACTTCTCGCTGGGCGCCGTTGCCAGCGTCACCCTGCTGCTGCCGGCGCTCTTGAGCTTTGCCCTGGAGCACAGGGTACGCAGCAAGATGCAGGAGCAGAGCAGCACCAAGGCGGTTCCCTATCAGCCCAAACCCCATCGGCTGCGGGATCTGCTGGCGCTCGGCTGGTGTACCCTCTGGGCCCTGCTGTTTCTGGCGCTGGTGGGGATGGCAGTTTACGGCTCCCTGGTGCAGTTCTGGCCCTATAACCTCGCTCTGACGCTGGATCACTACGCCTTTGACAGCAACAGTGTCTACGGCTGGCAGCCCTTTACCAACACCTTGCAGCTGGGCCTCTATACCGCGCTTATCGGTACCGTGCTGGTGATGGTGCTGGCCTGGGCGCAGGAGAAGGGGCGCCACTTTGCGCCGCTGCGCCAGCTGTTGCATCTGCTCGCCATGCTGTCGCTGGCGGTACCCGGCATGGTGCTGGGTCTCGGCTATATCTTCTTTTTCAACGGCAATCCGCTCTTTGGCGGCCTCTACGGCACCCTGCCACTAATGGTGCTCTCTTGCGTCATCCACTACTACACCGTGGGCCATATGACGGCGCTGACCAGCCTCAAGCAACTGCCCAAGGAGCTGGAGCTGGTGGCCATCTCATTGCGCATTCTGCTCTGGAAGGCGTTCTTGCGGGTCACCCTGCCCGCCTTCCTGCCAGCGCTGCTGGAGATCTTCATCTATCTGTTCGTCAACGCCATGACCACCACCTCGGCGGTGATCTTCCTCTATTCGAGCGACAGCGTGCTCGCCTCCATCGCCGTGCTCAATATGGAGGATTCCGGCGATACCGCCGCGGCCGCCGCCATGGCCACCCTGATCCTGCTGGCCGCCGCCGCCGTCAAGCTGCTCCAGCTCTTTTTGAGCCGCGCCCTGCTGGATCGCACCCAGCGCTGGCGCCACCCATAACCTTATCGAGGAGTCACCATGTCCACTCTCCCCTTCTGGCTAGCCGAGGCGCTCGCCGCCGAACAGCCCGTGCCGCCCACGCCCCTTCACGGCCACCACGAGGCCGATATCTGCATCGTCGGTGGCGGCTTTACCGGGCTGTGGAGCGCCATCGCCCTTAAACAGGCCGAGCCCCACCTGCACGTCATGGTGCTGGAGAAAGATCGCTGTGGCAGCGGCGCCTCCGGGCGCAACGGCGGCTGTTTGCTCACCTGGTCGGCCAAATACCTGACGTTAAAGCGCCTGTTTGGCGAGCAGCAGGCCGCCTGGCTGGTGCAAAGATCCGAGCAGGCGGTACACGAGATCGCCCGCTTCTGCGAAAAGCACAACATAGAGGCAGAGCTGAGAGTCGAGGGCACCTGCTACACCGCCACCAGCGAGGCCCAGCGCGGCCTGATGGAGCCGGTATTGCAGGAGCTACAGCGCGCCGACCTTAACCAGTGGCAGGCGATTGCAGAGGATGAACTGGCGAGCCAGAGCGGCTCCCACGTTCATCTGGAGGGGCTCTACAGCCCCCACGCGGGCTCGGTGCAACCGGCACTGCTGGTGCGCGGTCTGCTGCGGGTGGCTCGGGAGCTGGGGGTCGAGGTCTATGAGCACTCCCCCATGCAGCGCCTTGAGGCGGGCCAGCCGGCGCGAGTGCAGACGCCGCAAGGTGAGGTGCGTGCCCGCAAGGTAGTGCTGGCCCTCAACAGCGCCATGGTGCAGCACTTTCGCGAGTTTCGCCGCACTATCGTGCTGGTCTCCTCCGATATGGTGATAACCGACCCCGCACCGGATGCACTGGCCGCCCAGCAGCTTGAACACGGCCGCTCCGTGGTGGATGGCCGCACCTTTGTCCATTACTACCGCTCGACCCCGCAAGGGCGGCTGATGCTGGGCAAAGGGGGCAACACCTTCGCCTTTGCCAACCGCCATCTGGCCGAGTTTGATGCGCCGAGCCGTTATCTTGCCCCTCTCACCCGCACCCTGCGCCGCTTCTTTCCGGCACTTAAAGAGGTGCCCATCGCCGCCAGCTGGTGCGGCGCCTCCGATCGCTCGGTGGATGGCCTCCCCTTCTTCGGCCACTGGCGAGGGCAGCCCAATATCGTCTATGGCCTCGGCTATTCCGGCAACGGGGTGGCGCAGAGCTGGATGGGCGGCCAGATCCTGGCGGCCTTGGTGCGCGATGAGGGGCGGGAGGAGGACAAGCCGTGGCGCGACTGCGCGCTGGTCAGCGGCCCGCGCGGCTACTTTCCACCCGAACCCTTTCGCTGGCTGGGCGCCATGGCGGTGCGCAACGCCATCCGGCGCAAAGAGCGGGCGGAAGATGAAAACCGCCCGGTGGCCTGGTATGACAAACAGCTGGCCAAACTTGCCGATGCCGCTGGCAAGGCAGACAAGTAAGCGCGGTAATACCAATCCCGCACGGTTCTGCCCCGTCTGACTGCAACAAGCAGAGCGCCGACCTAAGGTTTGGCGCTTTGCTAATGGCACCATAGACCATCAGCGTGCAGGATGATCCCGAGCGGCGAAAACCTGCGATCAGCTCCGCGCTGCATTGCCCGGATCGGAGGGCATCGGACGGCATAGACAAGACGCGGCACACACGGTGCCCAACCTGCTGCCAACAGCACTGTTTCACCAGCGAAACACCATCAAGAGAAATCATTTTACTGTCGCAACAATCAGGCTGACAAAGCGCCGCCTTGCTGTGATATCGCGCCAGAGAGAGAGTCCCGCCGATCAGGGCAAACATCGCCAGCCCGCTACGCTTGCACGCGGTTTATCGCCGCCACTTGTCGGCCGCCGATACTTCCGTCCCCAGCAGCAACGCAGGCCTTGCCTGCCACACCCGCTCGGGGTCGGGCTCGGCAATGGCGGCGGCGATCAGCTGCTCGCTCCAGTGGCGGTGCAGCAGCCACATCTGCTGACCGAGATCCCCGTCGGCCCGGGTGCACTGCTTGGTGACATCGGCGGTGCGATAGAAGTAGCGCACCAGCGTCGTGAGTTCGGGCTCCGGCCAGCGGCAGCCAAAATCGCGCAACAGGGATGACCAGAAATCAATCTGACCCCGCTCGTGCTGCTGCTCCAGCGCATGCAGCTCGGGGATCAAATCCATCGCATGCCAGAGGGCGCCATAGCCGACAAAGCGGCGCTCCAGCTCCTCCAGTGCCTCGTCGAGCAGCACCAGCGCCTGTGGCCAGCTGGTCGCCTGTAGCCGGATCGCCTGCTGCGCCTCACAGACCGCCGCCAGCCACCCCATGGCGAGGCGGCCGATGATCGCCTCCTTGTTGGGATAGAGGTGGTAGAGCGACTTGATCCCCACCCCTGCCCGATCGGCGATGGCGTTGGTATTGAGAGCAGTAAAGCCCTGTTCCTGCAACAGGCTCAGGGTCGCCTCCTCGATGCGGCTGGCCACCGCCTGACTGCGCTGCTGCTTGGGTTGGCGGCGCATGGCAACCCCCCGGGGTAACGGCCCCTCGGTCACTGACTCCTCTGACATCACCCCTCCCTGTTGTTGGCCCATCGGCAGGCGCTCTGGCGGTAGATCTTGGTACCTCAGCAAAGCGGGCACTGCGCCCCGCTCGCCACCGATTGATGTGACATGGTAAACAAAACGTTAAATATTTACAGCAATTGCTGGCATTTTTTGACCGGGCAGCCATAAAGAGATCGCGTAATGTGCAGTAAAAACTGCACTCAACCCGACCCTCAAGGAGATCACTGCATGGATTGCAAGGCACCACACCACGCCCGTTCCCGCACCTTTTTGCTGCTCGCCCCGCTGCTGGCCGCCACGCTGGCGGGCTGTCAGCAGGGGCAACCGCCCATCGCCGCACGCACTCTTTATCTCAACGGCAAGATCCACACTCAGGATGGTCAGCGGCAGGTGGCAGAGGCCATGGTGGTGAGCGGCGGCCAGTTCCTCTATGTGGGCAACCGGCAGGGGGCCGAGGCGCTCACCACCCCCGACACTCAGGTGGTCGACTTGCAGGGCAAGATGGTGCTGCCGGGGCTGCACGACAACCATATCCATCTGCTGGGCACGGTGGCCCTCGATATGTGCGATCTCGACGGCAAGCCGGTCGATCTCGGCGAGCTGGCGGCCAAGGTGAAGCGCAGCCTGCCCCGCTACGCCCCCAAAGCTGGCGACTGGCTGGTGATCAACCAGTGGTCTCCCTACGAGGGCAACGCCCCCACCACCGCCTATAAAACCGTACTGGCGGCCCTCGATGCCGCCGCCCCCGACAACCCGGTGGTGCTGGCCGGGGTCGATGGCCACGCCAGCGCCTACAACTCGCGGGCACTGGCGCTGGCGACCGATAAAAGCGGCAAACAGGTGGGCTTCTCCACCGCCACCCTGGCGCCGGGCGGCCTCTTTGCCCCCTTCAAACCCTATGTGGATCTCGATAGCGGCGTTATTCGCGAGGGGGCCCGTAGCGCCATCCCCTCCCCCGATAGCGGCCTGCTCAGCGCCCGTGACGAGCAGGCGGCGAACCAGTATCGCCAGATCCTGCCCGCCGTCTCGACCCTGATGGCCTCGCGCGGCATCACCAGCATTCAGGACGCCTGCGCCACCGACTTTATCCGCGATCGCCTGCGGGAGATGGAAGATCAGGGGCTGCTCAATATGCGGGTCACCGCCGCCACCTGTTTTCACGAGGATGACTACAGCGGCAAGCTCGATATCGGCGGCCATCTGGCCAAGGCCAACCGGGTGCGCGACCAGTTCGCCGGTGATCCGCTGATCAAGGCCGATGCGATCAAGATCTTCCTCGACGGAGTACTGGAGGGGGATCCCTTCAGCACGCCCCCCTTCCTGCCCAACGCCGGTATGCTGGCCAACTACCAGACCCCCCACCTCGCCGCGGATCAGGGTGGCGAGCAGGTCACTATCACCGCCAACAGCGAGGATGCAGGCAGCAAGGGGCTGGTCAACTACCGCGCCGCCGATCTGAACCGCTACGTGGGGGCGCTCGACAAGGCGGGCTTTAGCATCCATATGCACAGCATCGGCGATCGCACTACCCGCATGGCCCTCGATGCACTAGAAGCGGCCCGCGCCAACAACGGCGATCACGGCATTCCTCATACCCTCGCCCATCTGCAGGTGGTGCATCCTGACGATCAACAGCGGCTCGGCCAGCTTGGCCTCTACCTCACCTTCACCTACGCCTGGACCAACCCCCAGCCCGAATATGACATGCTGGTTACCCCCTTTATTCAGCCGACCCGCAAGGGGCAATCCCTGCACGAGGCGATGTACGATCCCAAGGGGTATCTCAAGCAGGCGCTCTATCCGGTGGCCAGCTCGCGCAAGGCGGGAGCCATTCTGGTGGCCGGCAGCGATGCGCCGGTCGACAGCCGCGATCCGCGCCCCTTCGCCAATATGGCCGCCGGGGTTAACCATGCACCCAAAAGCGGCGATGACTTTCGGGCGAGCCAGCGCATCACCCTAGACCAAATGCTGGATGCCTACACCATCAACGGCGCCCGCGCAGTGCGCCAGCAGGCTATCAGCGGCTCCATCGAAGCAGGCAAATCGGCCGACTTTATCGTGCTGGATCGGGATCTCTACCAGCTGGTCGCCGCTGGCAAGCCGGAGCAGATCGCCGATACCAAAGTCACCCGCACCGTCTTTCGCGGGCAGACGGTCTTTAGCCAATAGGCTCAGGCGAAATGGCGAGTGTGAGGATCTCATCAACTGCGCTCTGAGCATATGCCGCAAGCAAGGCGCTTCTTAAAAGCAAAATGCCGACCTTTGGGTCGGCATTTTTACAGATGAAATCAGAGGGGCATTATCACCAAGCGTGGTCAGCTGATTGACCTCAGCGGCGGCAGGACTGATTCACTTGCGAAACAGCATCAGTCAATTCGATTTCAGCAGCGGAACAATCTTGACCAGTTCGATTCTGGCGGCTGGTAATCCCTGTGGCAATACGAACCGCCCGTCCGAATACGCTTCGCTATTCAACCCCACGAGTTGTCACTCAGAGCGATAGCGTGATTTGTAGGTTGGTGCAGAGCGTAGCGAAGCCCAACATACGAGATGATCACCAACTGGTAATTGCATAACCACATGCCTTGAGCTCTTTAGATACTGCAAGTTTCCAGCCACCAGCGGCATCTAAGCCCACGTATACTACGCCACTGATGTCATTTGGAGTTTCAATTTCTCCCTTAACCAAGGCACAAACATTTTCCCTACCGAATTTTGCCATCAGGTAGCCATGTTCAAAAACAACGTTCTGTCGAGCTCGGTTTTTAGGAGGAATTTTTGATTCATGCACACCCCGACCAAGATCACAGGGCGTATATAAAATTAGAGCAAAGTCGGCATCGTTTGAATAATGCTCAATCTTCTCAATGATTGTCATTCCTGAACTAGCTTGCTCATGAAGTATGATTGCTTTAAGACCTAAACTTTCTATGAAACGGCTAACTTCATATTTAGCTTCATTATCCCTTCCATGAACAATAAAAACATTTCTTTTGTTTCTAGCTATAGGTTCATTTATTCCGCCTAAGACCTTGCCTTGATTTTGTAATGGCACTGACACACCGAACTCAAGCGCGTCCAGCAGTGGTGTGAATTGCTCAGAAAGGTAGGTTCTTCGCTCAGCATACGTAGCGAATTTCGGCTGTATGAACCCCCAGAAAGAGTCAAGATTTCTATGTAGTTTTAGCCATGCTGGTAATTGGGTAGCAATATCGTGATTACTAAGTAACTCGTAGCGAAGTTGTTCGTATTCACTGGAATCTGCTGTTTTTCCTGTGGCATGAGCGATCAACAAATTTAACAGATAGTTAACTTTCTCAAAATCACTTTTTAGGAAATTTATGCTCATTCACAGAGTACCGGTTCAGTTTTTATGGGCCTAATTGTTGATTATACTGTGAGTTAACGCCTATTTACAGAGCACTTATTACCTAACCCGTAAGGTCAAACAGCAAAGCATATTCTAACGTCCGGAAATAAAGATGACTGCTTCAAATCATTAGTGAATAAAAATGCCGCCCATCGGGCGGCATTTTTATTAGCGATAACGGGCTAACAGGAATTACCAGCCGGTCACTTCGCGCAGAGCCTTGCCGATATCGGCCAGGGAGCGGACGGTTTTCACGCCAGCATCTTCCAGCGCGGCAAACTTGTCGGCGGCGGTACCCTTGCCACCGGAGATGATGGCGCCAGCGTGGCCCATCCGCTTGCCGGGAGGCGCGGTAACACCGGCGATATAGGAGACCACCGGCTTGGTGACGTGGGCCTTGATATAGGCGGCCGCGTCTTCCTCGGCGTTGCCACCGATCTCGCCGATCATCACGATCGCTTCGGTCTGCGGGTCGTTCTGGAACATCTCCAGAATGTCGATAAAGTTGGAGCCCGGGATGGGGTCGCCACCGATACCGACGCAGGTGGACTGGCCAAAGCCCTCGTCAGTGGTCTGCTTGACCGCTTCGTAGGTCAGGGTGCCGGAGCGGGAGACGATACCCACCTTGCCCGGCTTGTGAATGTGGCCCGGCATGATGCCGATCTTGCACTCACCCGGAGTGATCACACCCGGGCAGTTGGGGCCGATCATCCGCACGCCGGTCTCTTGCAGCTTCACTTTCACATCCAGCATATCCAGAGTCGGGATGCCTTCGGTGATGGTGACGATCAGCTTGATGCCCGCGTCGATCGCTTCCAGGATCGCGTCCTTGCAGAACGGCGCCGGGACATAGATGACGGAGGCAGTGGCGCCGGTCGCTTCAACCGCGTCACGGACGGTGTTGAACACCGGCAGCCCCAGATGGGTGGTGCCACCCTTGCCCGGGGAGACGCCGCCCACCAGCTGGGTGCCGTAAGAGAGCGCCTGCTCGGAGTGGAAAGTACCCTGACCGCCGGTAAAGCCCTGGCAGATGACTCGGGTTTCCTTGTTAATCAGTACGCTCATCAGTTGGCCTCCGCTGCTTTGACGACTTGCTGCGCGGCATCGGTCAGACTCTTGGCCGCAATGATGTTGAGGCCACTCTCGGCCAGCTTGATACCACCCAGCTCGGCATTGTTGCCTTCCAGACGCACGACCACGGGCACCTTGACCCCCACTTCCTTGACAGCACCTATGATGCCTTCCGCGATCATGTCGCAGCGCACGATGCCGCCAAAGATGTTGACCAGCACCGCTTTGACGTTGCTGTCGGAGAGGATGATCTTGAACGCCTCGGTCACGCGCTCCTTGGTGGCGCCGCCGCCGACGTCAAGGAAGTTGGCCGGCTTGCCGCCGTGCAGGTTGACGATATCCATGGTACCCATGGCCAGACCCGCGCCGTTGACCATGCAGCCGATGTTGCCATCGAGGGCCACATAGTTGAGCTCCCACTGGGCGGCGTGCGCTTCGCGGGGGTCATCCTGTGACGGGTCGTGCATCTCGCGCAGCTTCGGCTGACGATAGAGGGCGTTGGCGTCGATGTTGATCTTGCCATCCAGGCAGTGCAGGTTGCCCTGCGCGGTGATCACCAGCGGGTTGATCTCCAGCAGCGCGAAATCGCAGTCGAGGAACATCTGACCCAGACCCATGAAGATCTTGGTGAACTGTTTGATCTGATCGCCGACCAGACCCAGTTTGAAGGCCAGTTCGCGGGCCTGATAGGCCTGCGGACCCACCAGCGGATCGATGGCCGCCTTGTGGATCAGATGGGGGGTTTCGTGGGCGATCTTCTCGATATCCACGCCACCTTCGGTCGAGGCCATGAAGACCACGCGACGGGAGCCACGGTCAACCACGGCGCCCAGGTAGAGCTCTTTGGCGATGTCGGTGCAGGATTCAACCAGGATCTTGGTGACCGGCTGGCCGTTGGCGTCGGTCTGGTAGGTCACCAGATTCTTGCCCAGCCAGTTCTGGGCGAAGGCACGGATCTCATCCTTGCTCTTGGCCACTTTCACACCGCCCGCCTTGCCGCGACCACCGGCGTGTACCTGGCATTTCACCACCCAGGTATTGCCGCCAATCTTGTCGGCCGCTTCGGCCGCTTCCTGCGGGGTAGCACAGGCATAACCTTCGGAGACCGGCAGGCCATACTCGGCAAACAGCTGTTTTGCCTGATATTCATGCAGATTCATAGATGCTCTATCCGTGTTGTAGGTATTTCCGTCCGGGGCTCGTGTTTCTCAATCCCCTGTGAGTGGGGGCCTCGGGGGCCCCTCGTTATCTTTCAGTTGGTTGCTCAGACGTCCAGCAGCAGGCGGGTCGGATCTTCCAGGAGCTCCTTGACGGAGACCAGGAAGCCTACCGATTCGCGCCCGTCGATGAGACGGTGATCGTAGGAGAGGGCCAGGTACATCATCGGCAGGATCTCGACCTTGCCGTCAACGGCCATCGGGCGATCCTGGATCTTGTGCATGCCCAGAATGGCGCTCTGGGGCGGGTTGATGATCGGGGTGGACATCAGGGAGCCGAACACTCCACCGTTGGTGATGGTGAAGTTGCCGCCAGTCAGCTCATCCACGGTCAATTTGCCGTCGCGGCCCTTGCCGGCCAGATCCTTGATGGCCTTCTCGATGTCGGCCAGGCTCATGTTGTCGCAGTCGCGCAGTACCGGCGTCACCAGACCACGGGGGGTGGAGACGGCGATGCTGACGTCGAAGTAGTTGTGGTAGACGATGTCGTCACCATCCAGCCCGGCGTTCACTTCCGGATAGCGCTTGAGGGACTCCACCACCGCCTTCACGTAGAAGGACATGAAGCCGAGCTTGATGCCGTGCTTCTTCTCGAAGATCTCGCCGTACTGCTTGCGCAGATCCATGATGGGCTTCATGTTGACCTCGTTGAAGGTGGTCAGCATGGCGGTGGTGTTTTTCGCTTCCAGCAGACGCTCGGCGATGCGCTTGCGCAGACGGGTCATCGGCACCCGCTTCTCGCTGCGACCGGCCAGTGCGGCAACCGGTGCGACCGGAGCAGCAGCAACCGGAGCGGCTGCGGCAGGCTTGCTCAGCGCCTTGATGTAGGCTTCCACATCATCCTTGGTGATGCGACCGCCCTTGCCGGTGCCGGTCAGCTTGGCCACGTCGATGTCGTGCTCGCCAATCAGACGACGCACGGAGGGGCTCAGGCCATCGGCACCATCATCGGCAACCGCTTCAGCCGGCTTCTCTTTGGTCTCTTCACCGGCCACGGCAGCCGCCTTGATGGTGGCGATCAGCTGGCGGGAGAGGACGGTTGCCCCCTCTGCCTGCAGGATGTCGCCCAGCACGCCAGCTTGCGGTGCCGGCACTTCCAGCACCACCTTGTCGGTTTCGATGTCGACCAGCACTTCATCACGGGCAACCAGATCACCCGGCTTCTTGTGCCAGGTGGCAATGGTGGCATCCGCCACTGATTCCGGCAGGTCCGGTACCTTGATCTCGATAGTCATCTAATCAGTTCCTTGTTACTTCTTGTTCAGGGCTTAGGCCAGAGTAAGGGCATCTTCCACCAAGGCTTTCTGCTGCTTGGCGTGGACGGACATGTAACCAACCGCCGGCGAGGCGGACGCCGGGCGACCGGCATAACGCAGGGTGGCTCCGGTCGGCAGCACGTCATCGTAGTTGTGACGGGTGCAGTACCAGGCGCCCTGGTTTTGCGGCTCTTCCTGACACCAGACAAAATCGGTGACGTGGCTGTAATCGGCCAGAATGGCGCGCACTTCCTCTTCCGGGAAGGGGTAAAGCTGTTCGATACGCACGATCGCCACATCCTTCTGCTCCGCCTTGCGACGGGCTTCGAGCAGGTCGTAATAGACCTTGCCGGAGCAGAATACCACCCGCTTGACCGCTTTCGGATCCAGCGCGTCGATCTCGCCGATGGCGTTCTGGAAGGTGCCTTCCGCCAGATCTTCGAGCTTGCTCACCGCCAGCGGATGGCGCAGCAGGGATTTGGGGGTCATCACGATGAGCGGACGGCGCATCGGGCGCACTACCTGACGGCGCAGCATGTGGAATACCTGAGCCGGGGTTGAGGGGACGCACACCTGCATGTTGTGCTGGGCGCACATCTGCAGATAACGCTCCAGACGGGCGGAGGAGTGCTCCGGCCCCTGCCCCTCGTAACCGTGCGGCAGCAACATGGTCAGGCCGCACATCCGGCCCCACTTCTGCTCGCCGGAGGAGAGGAACTGGTCGACTACCACCTGGGCACAGTTGGCGAAGTCACCGAACTGGGCTTCCCAGATGGTGAGGCCGGCCGGCTCGGCGCTGGCGTAGCCATATTCAAAGGCCAGTACCGCGTTCTCGGTCAGTACCGAGTCATAAATCTCGAACGGCCCCTGCTCGTCGTGCAGGTTGCACAGCGGGGTGTAGGTGCTGGCATCGGTCTGGTTGTGCAGCACGGCGTGGCGGTGGAAGAAGGTGCCACGGCCGGAGTCTTCACCGGTAAAGCGGATGCGGGAACCCTTGTCCACCAGGGTGGCGTAGGCCAGGGTCTCGGCAAAGCCCCAGTCCACCAGCTTCTCGCCGGCAGCCATCAGACGACGGTCTTCGTAAATCTTCTCGACCTGACGCTGCAGCACGTGGGTAGCCGGATACTGGCTCACCCGCTCGCCGAGGGCTTTGAGGTGATCCATCGGTACTGTGCTGTCATAGGCCATGTTCCAGTCGTGGCCGAGATAAGGGGTCCAGTCGACGGAATGCAACTCCATCGGCCGCCACTCCTTGCTCACCCGCTCGCCGCGATCCAGTGCTTCGCGATACTCGTTGACCAGCGTCGTCGCCTGCTCCTGGGCAATGCTCCCCTCGGCCACCAGCTGATCGGCGTAGATCTTGCGCGGGGTCGGGTGCTGCTTGATCTTCTGGTACATCAAGGGCTGGGTCGCGTTCGGCTCGTCGGCCTCGTTGTGGCCATGACGACGGTAGCAAACCAGTTCGATCACCACGTCGCGCTTGAAGGTGTTGCGATAATCGAGCGCAATCTGGGTCACCAGCACCACGGCTTCCGGGTCGTCACCGTTGACGTGCAGCACCGGCGCCTGCACCGCCTTGGCGATGTCGGTGCAATATTCGGTGGAGCGCAGGTCACGGTGATAGGAGGTGGTGAAACCGACCTGGTTGTTGATGACGATGCGCACCGTCCCGCCTACGCCATAAGCGCGGGTCAGAGACATGTTGAAGGTCTCGGCCACCACGCCCTGACCGGCCATGGCCGAGTCACCGTGGATGGTGATGGGCAGCACGCTGGAACCATCCTTGTCACCGCGACGATCCATGCGGGCACGCACCGAGCCGATGACCACCGGGTTGACGATCTCGAGGTGAGACGGGTTGAAGGCAAGCGCCAGATGGACGTTGCCGCCCGGGGTGGCGAAGTCGGAGGAGAAGCCCATGTGGTACTTCACGTCGCCCGTGCCCCAGGATTCGCCGTGTTTGCCGGCAAACTCGTCGAACAGGTCCTGAGCGCGTTTGCCCAGCACGTTGATCAGCACGTTGAGGCGACCGCGGTGGGCCATACCGATAACGGCCTCTTTGCAGCCCTGCTCACCGGCGCGACGGATCAGCTCTTTCAGCATGGGGATCATGGCGTCGCCACCTTCCAGCGAGAAGCGCTTGGCTCCCGGGAACTTGGCACCCAGATATTTTTCCAGCCCTTCGGCGGCGGTCAGGTTGTCGAGGAAGCGGGTCTTCTCTTCGAGGGTGTAGCTCCCCTTCCCTTCAATGGATTCAAGACGCTGTTGCAGCCAGCGCTTCTCCTCGGTCGAGGTGAGGTGCATGTAGTCGGCGCCGATGGAGCCGCAATAGGTCTTCTTCAGCGAGGCGTAGAGATCGGAGAGCACCATGGTCTCGCGACCGATGGCGTAGGAGCCCACATTGAAGGTGGCCTCCATGTCTGCGCCCTGCAGGTTGTGGAATGCCGGATCCAGTTCGGCGACGGTATCGCGCTGCCACAGACCGAGCGGGTCCAGATTGGCATTCTGGTGACCACGGAAACGGAACGCGTTGATCAGTTGCAGTACCCGCACCTGCTTGGCATCCACTTGCGGATCGGAGACAGGCGCGCTGTAACGGGAGGGATCCTTGGCCAGACGACGGAAATAATCGCGGACCTGGGAGTGGGGTTGTTCGACCGCATGGCCATTGACCTGGGGCAGCTCGCTAAACAGGCTGCGCCACTCATCGGATACGGAGTCAGGATTTTCCAGGAAGGATTCGTACAAATCCTCAATGTAGCTTGCATTCGCACCAGCCAGGTGAGATGACTCCAACCAGGCCTTCATCACGCCGTTATGCATTTCTATCCCTTGTACTTCTTGTTACTGCTACGCAGCTTGTAGGGTTCAAACAGCCATCCTGCCACGGGTGGGATGGCTGTCCGGAAGCAGGGCCGACCTTGGCCGGCCCGAATACTAAACAGCCCGATTGAGCAACATCGACTTGATCTGGCCAATCGCCTTGGTCGGGTTCAAGCCTTTCGGACAGACGTTCACGCAGTTCATGATGCCGTGGCAACGGAACACGCTGAAGGCGTCATCCAGATTACCCAGTCGCTCGGTGGTCGCGGTGTCGCGGCTGTCAGCCAGCCAGCGGTAGGCGGCAAGCAGCCCGGCCGGACCGATGAACTTGTCGGGGTTCCACCAGAAGGAGGGGCACGAAGTGGAGCAGCAGGCACAGAGAATGCACTCGTACAGGCCATCCAGCTTGGCGCGCTCTTCGGGGGATTGCAGGTGCTCACGCACCGGCGGCAACTTCTCTTCATTGATGAGGAAGGGTTTGACCTTCTCCCACTGGGTGTAGAACTGGGTCATGTCGATCACCAGATCGCGGATCACCGGCAGGCCTGGCAAGGGGCGGATAACGACGTTATTGCCCTTTTTCAGCAGATCGGAGAGCGGGGTGATGCAGGCAAGACCGTTCTTGCCATTCATGTTGAGACCGTCTGATCCACAGACCCCTTCGCGGCAAGAGCGGCGAAAGGCGAGTGTGGGGTCCAGCTCTTTCAACTGGATCAGTGCGTCGAGCACCATCATGTCGGAACCTTCAGGAATATCAAGACGATATTCCTTCATATAAGGGACGTTATCAACATCCGGATTGTATCTGTAGACAGAGAAAGTGACGTTCATAGGGCTTGGCTCCGCAATCAGTAAGTCCGGACCTTGGGCGGGAACGCCTCACGGGTCTTGGGTGACATGTTGACAGCGCGACGGGTCATGGACTCGGTGTCCGGGTGATAGAGGCTGTGACACAGCCAGCTCTCGTCGTCGCGATCCGGGAAGTCAAAGCGGCTGTGAGCTCCGCGACTCTCGGTACGGAAGTTGGCCGCCACCGCAGTGGCAAACGCCGTCTCCATCAGGTTGTCCAGCTCCAGACACTCGATGCGCTGGGTGTTGAACTCTTTGGCGGTGTCATCCAGACGGGCATTTTTCAGGCGCTCGCGGATCAGCTTCAGCTCCGCCAACCCTTCAGCCATGGCATCCCCTTCGCGGAACACCGAGAAGTTGTTCTGCATGCAGCGCTGCAAGTCTTTGCGGATCTGCACCGGGTCTTCGCCGTCACGGCAATTTTCCCAGCGGTTGAAGCGGGCCAGTGCGGCATCGATGTCGGATTCGGACGCTTCGCGGCCGTGCTCCATCTCGCCCAGGGTGTTGACCAGATGCATGCCAGCGGCGCGACCAAACACCACCAGATCCAGCAGGGAGTTGCCACCCAGACGGTTGGCGCCGTGTACCGAGACGCAGGCAATTTCGCCGACCGCAAACAGGCCGACCACCGGCACGTCATTGCCATCTTTGTCTTGCGCCAGACACTGGCCATTCACGTTGGTCGGCACGCCGCCCATCATGTAGTGGCAGGTCGGGATGATTGGAATAGGCTCTTTGACCGGATCCACGTGGGCGAAGGTGCGAGAGAGCTCGCAGATGCCCGGCAGACGGGATTCCAGTACCTCTTTGCCGAGGTGATCCAGCTTGAGCTTGATGTGCGGGCCCCAAGGACCATCACAGCCACGCCCTTCGCGGATCTCGATCATGATGGAGCGGGCCACCACGTCGCGACCGGCCAGATCCTTGGCGTTGGGGGCATAACGCTCCATGAAGCGCTCGCCATCTTTATTGAGCAGATAACCGCCTTCACCACGGCACCCTTCGGTCACCAGCACGCCTGCCCCGGCGATGCCGGTCGGGTGGAACTGCCAGAACTCCATGTCCTGCACCCCTACCCCGGCGCGCAGCGCCATGCCGACGCCGTCACCTGTGTTGATGTGGGCATTGGTGGTGGACTGGTAGATACGACCGGCACCGCCGGTGGCCAGCACGGTGGCCTTGGCCTTGAAGTAGACCACTTCGCCGCTCTCCATATCGATGGCGGTACAGCCAACGATGTGACCGTCCTGGTTTTTCACCAGATCCAGCGCGTACCACTCGGAGAAGACGGTGGTCTTGTTCTTGACGTTCTGTTGATAGAGGGTGTGCAGCAGGGCGTGGCCGGTACGGTCGGCCGCAGCCGCAGTACGGGCAGCCTGCTCGCCACCGAAATTCTTGGACTGACCGCCAAACGGACGCTGGTAGACAGTGCCGTTGTCGAAACGGGAGAAGGGCAAGCCCATGTTCTCCAGCTCATAGATGGCTTCAGGGCCGGTCTTGCACATGTACTCGATGGCTTCCTGATCACCGATGTAATCGGAGCCTTTTACGGTGTCATACATGTGCCACTGCCAGTTGTCGTCGTGGGCATTGCCCAGCGCAACCGTGATGCCACCCTGGGCGGAGACAGTGTGAGAACGGGTCGGGAAGACCTTGGACAACAGAGCGCAGCTCTTGCCGGACTGGGCAATCTGCAGCGCGGCGCGCATGCCGGCACCACCGGCACCAATCACGACCGCATCAAATTCACGAGTTGGAATAGTCACCTTACACACCCCACAGCACGACGAAACCCGTCATCAGATAGACAAACAGCACCACGACCAGCGCGAACTGCAGCGCACCGCGCAATCCCACTGGCTTGATATAGTCGGTCAGCACCTGCCACAAACCGATCCATGCATGGATCAATACGCACAGCAGAGCCAACAGGGTGAAGACCTTGGTGAAGGTGTTGGCGAAAAAGCCGGTCCACACCTCGTAGGTGATGTCGTTAAACGCGACAAAACCGACCAGATAGAGGACATAACAGGTCATGATGAGGGCGGTGGCGCGGATCAGGATGTAATCGTGTACGCCGCTGCGCCCGAAGGTTGCAGAATTGGTTACCATACAAGCACTCCCGCCAATACTGCCAGAACCGCGGTGATCACGAAGGCCACACGGGCGCTCTGATTGCCGGATTCCAGCTCTTCCCAATAGCCCATATCCATGACCAGATGACGCAGACCACCCACAATGTGGTAAGCCAGCGCAGTCAGGATCCCCCACAGCACGAGTTTGACCAGGAAGTTGTCCATGATGGCAACCACGGTTTCAAACCCTTCGGGAGAGGCGAGTGAAGTACCAAGCATCCACAGCAAGATGCCCAGTGCAACAAAGGTAATGACCCCTGAAACACGGTGCAGGATGGATGCAATGGCAGTGACAGGAAAGCTGATCGTCTGTAGGTCGAGGTTGACCGGTCTCTGTTTGTTTTTCACGCTTGCCCACTCAGCTCCATTGAGCACGTTAGTTATTGTTTTAACTCGTTTCTGAGGGCACGGGATGGTGATTGTTGGTTATTTGTTACCAAAACACTCTGAAAAAGCCAAAAATCCGGTTTTCGGTTTCACATCAGGCTTTGCCAAAGCGTTTCAAACACCCGCAGCCATGACCCACGTGGCGCAGTATATCGGCGGGCTTAACCGAAGACAATCAAATAGCTACAAAGAAAACACAAAACCGCAAACCTGATCGCATATTTTATTTAACATTTAATTAATGGCCATCCAGCAAAATTGACATTGATAGGGAACTCTGTTTCAAATAAGGCGCTCCAGCCACCTCGGTATGGGTAACAACCTTTGCCAGCGTCATAAAAGTCGTAATAGAGTAGGACTGGAACCAAATTATAAAGAGCAAAGGAGACGTGCTATGGCTGATAAAATAGCCACCCTACACCTGCCCGGGAAAGATCCGGTTGAATTGCCGATCCTCTCCGGAACAGTCGGACCGGATGTCATTGATGTCAGAAAACTGGGTGCACAAGGGTATTTCACCTTTGACCCGGGCTTCATGGCGACCGGTTCTTGCAAGTCCGCCATTACCTATATCGACGGGGATCAGGGTGTCTTGCTGCACCGTGGTTACCCGATTGCCCAGTTGGCCAAAGAGTCCAACTACCTCGAAGTCTGCTACATCCTGCTCTACGGCGAGGCGCCGACCAAGGCCCAGTTCGCCGAATTCCAACGCACCGTAACCCGTCACACCATGGTGCACGAGCAGATCGCCTTCTTCTTCCGCGGCTTCCGTCGTGACTCCCACCCCATGGCCATCATGTGTGGCGTGGTGGGTGCCCTCTCCGCTTTCTATCACGACGCCCTCGATATCAATAACGAACAGCATCGCGAGATCTGCGCCTTCCGCCTGCTCTCCAAGATGCCGACCCTGGCCGCCATGTGCTTCAAGTACTCCATCGGCCAGCCGTTCATGCAACCGCGTAACGCCCTCTCCTACGCCGGCAACTTCCTGCACATGATGTTTGCGGTGCCGACCGAAGAGTACAAGGTCAACCCGGTGGTTGAGCGCGCCATGGATCGCATCTTCACCCTGCACGCTGATCACGAGCAGAACGCCTCTACCTCGACCGTTCGTCTGGCTGGCTCCTCCGGCGCCAACCCGTTTGCCTGTATCGCGGCCGGTATCGCCTCCCTGTGGGGCCCGGCTCACGGTGGTGCCAACGAGGCCTGCCTGCGCATGCTGGAGGAGATCGGCTCGGTGGATCGCATCCCCGAATACATCGCCCGTGCCAAGGACAAGAACGACTCGTTCCGTCTGATGGGCTTCGGTCACCGGGTCTACAAGAACTACGACCCCCGTGCCCAGGTGATGCGCGAGACCTGCCACGAGGTGCTCAAGGAGCTGCAGATCAAGGATCCGCTGCTCGACGTCGCCATGGAGCTGGAGCGCATTGCGCTCTCCGACCCCTACTTCGTCGACAAGAAGCTCTACCCGAACGTGGACTTCTACTCCGGCATCATCATGAAGGCGATCGGCATCCCGATGAACATGTTTACCGTGATCTTCGCCATCTCCCGCACCATCGGCTGGATCGCCCACTGGAACGAGTTCCACTCCGATCCGGATGGCAAGATCGGTCGTCCGCGCCAGCTCTACATCGGTGAGCCGCTGCGCAAGTTCGTCCCGATCGACGAGCGCTAAGCGCTTGAGTCGACATGGTTTGTTACAAAGGCGGTCATTGACCGCCTTTTTATTTGTCGCTCTAATGCCCCTTTCAATTCGAAGGAGTCCAGCATGAAACCTCTGCTTGTCAGCGCCGCCCTGCTGCTCACCGCCTGTCAGGACACCACGGCCCCACAGGGTGAGACCCTCTACATCAACAGCCAGCTGGTCGATTGTGTCGGGGTCGGGCCGATGCAGTGCATGCAGGTGCGCAGCGACGAGCAGCAGCCCTGGACGCTTTTCTATCAGCAGATCGAGGGTTTCCAGTTTGAGCCGGGCTACCAGTATCAGCTCACCGTGAGCAAGGAGCAGCTCACCAACGTGCCAGCGGATGCCTCCTCCCTGCGCTACCAGCTCATCAAGGTGGTGAGCAAGGTCGCCAGCAAGTAACGGCAGGATCAAAAACGGGGGATGGCGCAGGCCATCCCCCGTTTGTTATCTCACTTGAGTGACTATCGCGGCGGCGAGCGGCCCGTCACGGCGAACCCCATCTTTTGGTAGAAACCCACCGCCTGCTCATTCTGCTCGTTGACGTCAACCAGCGTCGCGCCGCACTGGCTGATAGCATGTTCCACCAGCCGGCGACCCACGCCACTGCCGCGCACCGCCGGCGCCACAAACAGCATCTCTATCTTGCCATCACATAGCCCGCAAAAACCGGCAATGCGCCCCTCCTCCGTCCGGGCACAGTGCAGTGTCACCGCATCGAAGTAGTGCTCCAGAATCAGCGGCTTGAGCGCGAGGATCTCGGCCTCGGGCAGGAAGTGGTGGGTCGCCCGCACCGAGGCCTCCCACAGCTCGATCAGGGCCGGATAATCAGCCCGGGATACAGGGACAATCTTCATTAAATGGCTCGATATGATAACCAGCGGGAAGAGATATCTCCCCGCTGACAAAGGTGATTAGCGTACCTGCACCGCCTGCAGCAGCACCGACACATCGGCACCAAAGTTGCGGCTGCGGATCGCTTCGCGGATATCCGCTTCGCTGTAGCGGCTGCCCGGATAGACCACCACACAGGAGGTGTCGCCGGGTTTGAGGAAGTGGGTCTCGCCAAACGGGGTATAACGGGTGGCACCGATGCTGATGAGCGCATGGGGAGGATGCCCCGCCTGCGCCAGCAGCCCCTGAATATGCTCCGCCGGACCTTCATCCTGCTGATGGTTGAACTTGTCGATGGCCCAGTCGAGCAGCTTGCCGTGGAAGTAGCTGTAGTCGATGGCAGCGCTGTCTACCCCGTAGGCGTGCAGCTCGCCATCGCGCTCCAGATAGCAGGCGATGCGATAATCATCGAGCTCGCAACCGGCGGCAAAACCGGTGAGCGGCAGCAGGTTGGCCGCCAACCCCTTGCTCTCTTCGCCCCAGTTCTTCTTCTCGCTGATCTTCTTGGCGTTGGGACGACGGATGGAGCAGTCGTTATAGGCGCCAAAGGCACGGGGATGGATCGCCACCACCTGCTTGTCGGCATATTCCAGCTCGCACCAGAGGGCCACTTCCGGCTCAATCTGCACCTTCTCGTCACCACTGACCGCCGCTTCCGGCAGGAAGATGGCGTTATTGCTCAGCGGAAAGACCCCGAGCTGGCCCGGATGACCCGGCACGAAGAAGGGGAACAGCGCCTTGGGCGCGGTGGTATCACGCACCACGACCGCCACGAAATCCGATGCTTCACCCGCCTGCTCCAGATGACCGGCGAAATTGCCCGCTACCCCGAGTCCGATAAACTTGCTCTCTGCTGTTACTTGCATCTTGCTCACCTGCATCTTGCCCACTCAAGGTAGCAGGCTCGTCGCCCACTACCGCTAAAGTGGCAAGATTAAACCACAAGGCCCCCGCGTTCGCCCAGTCCGACCCTGCGCTGGTGTGCGCCACTCCGCTTTTTTGACTCCGGTTGGCGACGCCTTGCACCATTTCAGTCACCTCATCCACCTCGTCCGCCACCCGGGCTGGTCATCTTGTCGCCATCAGCAACTGATCTGCCTTGCAGCAATCGGCCAACGCCCCTCAGAAGCGAAAAACAGAGTGCAACAGCCGAAAACCGGGTTCACCTATCGATATAAACAAAAACGCAGGCATTTAGACAAAAGGCATAAATTCTACTTATAGTGACCAGTTTGGCCCCTCTCTGCCTCGTCGGCTGCCAGCCAAACCCCCTGCGGCCATCTTCCGACCTCTTCCTCTCTATTCTCTCTTTCTCCTCTTTGGCCTGCGCACCAACTTTGCTAGGCTGCCAGCCACACAGACTCACAGAGGGATCTTCTTGATGTCACAGGCGCACTTTCAGGGCCGCTTCGAAGTCGAGTTCAAATATCGGCTGGCAGATCGCCCCGCCTTCCTTAAGGCGCTGCTCGCCCTCAATCCGGAGGTGATGCTGGAAGATAATCTGGAGCAGGATCGCTACTTCGACACCCCGGACGGTGCCCTTGCCCGCGCAGGCAAGAGTCTGGCGATCCGCACCATGGAGCCCTCCGGCATCCAGCTCTGGATCGTCAAGGGGCCCGAGGCGGATCGCTGCGAAGCAGTCAATATCAGCGATGCCGACAAGGCCGTCAGCATGCTTATTACCATGAACTACCGGCAGATCCTCGAGATCACCAAACAGCGCAGCATCTACTTTATTGGCCCGTTTCACCTCACCCTGGATCATCTGGCCGGGATCGGCGATTTTGCCGAGTTGGCCATCATGACCGATGACGAGGCTCTCCTGCCTGAATTTCGCCAGCAACTGCTCGCGCTGGCAGCGCAGTTGGGGCTATCTCCCGATGCGCAGGAACCGCGATCCTATCGCACCCTGTGCACCCGGCACATGCAGGCAACACACACCACGCAACCAGAGGATGCAACCCGATGATCGACAAACTCGCCTGGCTCACTTTCAAGGATCAGCAACTACTCTGTGCCCGCTCCCACGGCAAGGCCATCTATTACATTCCCGGCGGCAAGCGCGAACCGGGCGAGAGCGATGAAGCGGCGCTGATCCGCGAGATTGACGAGGAGCTGGCCGTCACCCTGCAACCCGATACCCTGCGCTTTGCCTGCGAGTTCAGTGCCCAGGCCGATGGCAAACCGGCTGGGGTCGAGGTACGGCTGCGCTGCTACACCGGTGAAGCCAGCGGCACTCCGGTCGCCTCGGCCGAGATTGCCGAACTGCGCTGGCTCGATAGCAGCCATCTCGACGAGCTATCACCCGTCTCCCGCCTGCTCTTTGGCTGGCTCAAGGAGCAAGGGCTGCTCCGCTAACGCCTTTAGGGAGCGCGGCACAAACAAAAGAGGTGAGCCAATGGCTCACCTCTTTGCATCCGAAACAACACTCATCAGGGCAGTTTAACCGCCCGCACTTCAACCTCAGGCAGGGCAAAGGCATCTTGCGCGGCGATGAGTTGCAGCTCGTAGGCCTCCTGGCGCCAGGTCTCTTGCAGCACGGCGTCCACCGCCGCATTGGTGCGCTCAAAGGCGCTTACCGCATCGTGGCCGGTCAGCAGGTTGGCCAACATCAGGGCGCTGATAAGATCGCCGACCCCGACCGGCTGGCGGGCAAAGTCGTAGAGCGGGCGGGCAATCAGGTAATCCCCATCCGGGGTCGCCAGCAGCATCTCGAAGCGGCTCGGATCTTGCGCCGCGCGGCCCAGATGCTTGACCAGTACCAGCTTGACGCCACGGGCCAGCAGCTGATGGGCGGCGGCGCGGGTCTGCGCCAGATCCGCCAGATGGGTATCGCAGAGTGTCTCCAGCTCCAGCAGGTTGGGGGCCATCATGTCGGCCACCGGCAGCGCCTGCTCGGTCAGAAAACGGGTAACGCCGGGAGCGACGATGCACCCCTTCTCGGGATGCCCCATCACCGGATCGCAGAAGTAGATGGCATTTGGATTGGCCGCCTTGACGGCGTTGACCACCTTGAGGATCTCGTCACCCTGCTCGGCCGAACCGAGGTAGCCGCTCAGCACCGCATCGCACTGGCCCAGCACCCCGATATTGCCCAACCCTTCGGCCAGCGCGCTGATGTGTCCCGCCGGCATCGCCATCCCCTGCCAGCCCTGTGCGTACTGGGTATGGTTGGAAAACTGCACCGTATTGACAGGCCACACGTCGACCCCCAGACGGCGCATGGGGAAGACGGCGGCGCTGTTGCCGGCACAGCCGAACACCACGTGGGACTGAATAGAGATAACGGATTTCATCGGGATCACCACAACAAAGGATCAGCAAGGTGGGCAATATATCGGATGAAGATATTGGATTGCCACCCTGGCACGGCACGAACCGGCATTTTCCTGATTAAACGCAGGCTTTTGGCCTGAAGCCATGCCATTCGGCGCTGCTTTGTGTTCGTTTTTTCTGCTCGCTACGGGCGGGCGAAGTGGTACACCCACCCCTCATCCAGCGCCATCCCGGCTGGCGGAGTCAACAGGGCGGGCAGCTGGGCGACCCGACCGCCAGCGGCATATTGCAGCGCCATCAGGGCGCACAGCGCCGCATCGTAGCGATCCGTATCCGGCACCACATCGGCAGGCAGCAGCGCCGCCAGCTCGGGTCTGGCAGGGGATGCCTTGCCCGCAACCTTGGCCAGCGCCGGATAGACCTCCAGCACGGCGCGGCGGGCCTGTGGCAGTACGGTCGGTACCAGTTGCAGATCCGACAGATTGGGCAGCATGGAGAGTGCCAAGGTGGCATTGTTGCCGAGCCGATCGAAGGTGGCCGACAGCGGCTTCTTGCCATATTGCTGATGGATCCAGCGATCACAGTCGCGATAGGCGTAGGGGTTGTCGATTTCCCGCTCAGGCACGGCGCAGGAGAGCGGCTGGCCGTTAAGCAGGTCACGCAAGGCGCGGGGAAAAGCGAGCGGTGCATCGATACCGAGCGCCAGTTGCGGGCAGGCCTCGACTTGCGCAAGCAACGCTTCATCCTGCAGGGCCGGACGCAGCAAGGCGGCCAGATCCGGCGCGATCCGCGAGCTCAAGCGAAACAGCGGCGACACACCGAGCCAGTGCAGGCTGCTGGAGTCGGCCTGCCAGCCCACCACGGCCACCGCCTGGGCGCTGCCCTGCCAGCCCCGCACATCCCAGCCAATTCCGATTGCACTCATCTGCCCTGTCGTCATCTGTTACCTCTGTGTCACGGATAGAAGGGGCACAGGGTAATCAGCCTGCGGGCTTAACGCAAAGCGAACCGCCCACTCAGAACGATTTCTGGAAGTTCACCAGCGGCAAAATGGGGAAGACGCCGTTGGCAGCGTAGTTGGCCAACCCGATCTGCAAGCCGTCGAGGTGCTTGGTGGCATTGATAAAACCGATCTGGAAGGTGGTGCGCTCGGCATAGTTGACCAGACCGACGTTGGCCAGCGCATTGCCTTTGGCGATATTGACCGCCCCCCAGTTGAGCCCCTGTACGTTATTGGTCAGGTTGACCAGCCCGAGATTGACGCCGGTATCCTGCCCCTCATGCCAGTTGACGGCATTGATGGCCACCCCGCCAAACTGGTGGCGCACCCGACCGGCACCGAGAAAGATACCGAGCTGCAGGCCACTGAACCGATCCACATCGGAGAGGGCAAACACCGGCAGATCGATTCCCTTCACCTGACCGGTACGACCGTAAAGCAGAGAGGCGCGCGCCCCCTCTACCTGATGGGAGGCGGGCAGATTGACCCCGGGCAGGGAAAACTGTACCGGCGTACTGGCTTGCGCTACGCCGCACAGCGTGAAAGCGCCGCAGGCCAGCAGCAGTCGGGAGAGTGTCATCGGAAGCTCCTTGCATTTGCATCAGCAGGAAAAGGAGCATGCTAACAGCCGGGGAGTACCGAGGGGACAGCGCGAGGGACGCGCTGCGTCATCAGGCGTCCCAGCCAACCGCCAAATGCGGGGTGGCACGCAAAAAGGCCGCCTGTGTCCGGCCATTTTTCACGGCCATCGGCCCCCTTCCCTTTCCTTGCCGGGGTGAACTGCCTAGAATAGCCGCCCTGCCACGTCCGGCATTCATCCAGTTAGAGGATTTCCCATGGAGACGTTTCTGCTCGAAGGTCACCCCTTCGTTGCCTTGTGTGACCTTATCAAGCATCAGGGTTGGGCCGATTGTGGCGGCGCAGCCAAGGCGCTCGTCGCCGAAGGTCTGGTCGAAGTGGACGGTCAGGTCGAAACCCGCAAGCGCTGCAAGATCGTGGCCGAGCAGGTGGTCAACTTCAACGGCATGAAGGTCGTGGTGAAAGAGGGGATGAGCCCGGAGATCGAGTGATCTGCCAAGGCTGATTGCCACCGCTCCGCCAGATCTGCCGGCGGAGCGTTTGAGCTGCCCGAACGGGCGTATCTCTTGAGCGCGTCAGCTTGCCTTGATCGAGAGGGTCAATACGAAGCGCGCCATCGCCTCATCCCCGTTCAATGACGGACAGGTGGCCACCACCCGGATCGGGCGGTTGATGCGCTGACCAGTGGCCAGCGATTCATCGATCATGGCGTCGATCTCCTCCCCCGCCGCGCAATCAAACTGCACATCCCCCTCGGGCCGCTTCAAAAACTCCCCCTGCACATCCTTGAAGGCAAAGTGCACCTTCTTGCGCCGTTGCCGCCCCTTCTCCATCACCAGCAGACCGCCCACCAGATCGGCACCGGTGGCCAGCGCGCCAAAATACATGCTGCCCAGATGGTTGCGGGTTCGCCAGCCAAGGGGAATGCGAATGCGCAGCGCCTTGGCGTTCATCTCTTCGATGATCGGGGCACAAAAACCGATAACAGGGATGTAGCGCCAGGCAAAGAGCCGCAGCGCCAGATTGGCCTTCAAACGTTGCAAATCCATATGCGAACTGATCCGATGAGTTGATGTAAACAACATGTTGCCAGCATGGCCGTCCTTGGACAAGGACGCGGATCACGCTTGCCGCTATTTCATTACCAAAAAAAGAGGGAACCGCAGCGGTTCCCTCTTGTGCATTTGCCGGTCGATCAGGCCCGCTTCTCTTCGAGCCAAGCCCCCTGACTCTGCATCTCGAACAGCTGGGCATAATGGCCACCCAGCGCCATCAACTCGCCATGGCGGCCCCGCTCGTTGACCTGCCCGCGAGAGAGCAGCAGGATCTCGTCCGCATCGACGATGGTCGAGAGGCGGTGGGCAATGGCGATGGTGGTACGGCCACGACGCGCCGCCGCCAGCGCCGAAGAGAGGGCCAACTCGGTCTGGGAGTCCACGCTGGCAGTCGCCTCGTCCAGAATGAGGATGCGCGGATCCCCCACCAGCGCGCGGGCAAAGGAGAGCAGCTGGCGCTGGCCGGCGGAGAGGTTCTTGCCCCCCTCCTCCATCAGGGTGTTCAAGCCCTCCGGCAGGCTGCGCACAAACTCGGCCAGCTGCACCTCGCTCAGCGCCTGCCAGAGCCGCGTCTCGTCGATGCCTTCACGGCCGAGCCGCAGGTTCTCGGCCAGGGTACCGACGAAGATAAAGGGATCTTGCTGCACCAGCCCGATACTGCGGCGCACAGCCGAGAGCGACAGGCTCGCCATCGGGTGATCATCGAAGCAAATGATGCCCTGATCCAGCGGGTAGAAGCCCATCAGCAGGCTGATGATGGTGGACTTGCCGCTGCCGGTGTGGCCTACCAGCGCCAGCATCTGGCCCGGTTTGGCAGTGAAGCTTATGTCGCGCAGCACCTGCTGCTCGCCATCGTAGGAGAATCCCACCCGCTCGAAGCTCACCTGCCCCTTGAGCGGCCACATCTCGCCGTCGGTGCTCTCGCGGATTTCATCGAGCAGGGCAAAGACCCGCTCCCCCGCCACCATGGCCTGCTGCAGCTGGTTGAGCTGGTTGGTCATCTCGATGAGCGGCTCAATCATCCGCCCCAGATAGCTGATAAAGGCGTAGAGCACCCCCACCTGAATGGCACCCGCGCTACTCAGCCCCTCGCGGGCAAACAGTGCCAACAGACCGATCAGCACCATCATGTAGAAGAGATCGATAAGCGGGCGCAGCAGGATGCCGTTGATCTTGAGACTCTTGAGGCGCGCCGCCCAGTGCTGCTGGTTCACCTCGGCAAAGGCGTTGGCAAAATGGCGCTCCTGCACCATGGCCTGAATGACCGGCATCCCTTGCAGCGACTCGTTGAGGCGGCTGTTGATGTCGGAGAGCAGGCTGCGGGTCGCCCGCACCACCGGCACGCTCAAGCGCTGATAGAGCCACATCACTCCGCCCACCGCTGGCAACAGGCAGGCACAAACCAGCATCAGCCGCAGATCCAGCAGCGCCATGGAGATGAGAATGCCGCACAAGAGCACCACCTTCTGCACCAGCAGCCCAATCACCTGCACGTAGAGGTTCATGATCGCCTCGGTATCGTTGGTGATGCGGGAAATCAGCGAGCCGGATCGATGCTGGTCAAAGTAGCGGGCTGGCAAGCGGATCGCGGTGGCAAATACCTGCTCGCGCAAGGTTTGCACCACCGCCTGGGCAATGCGGTTAAAGCGCAGGGATTGCAGGTAGAAACCCGCGGCAGAGAGCACCTGCAAACCGAGATAGCCGGCAGCGATGGCCGCAATGGCGGGCCACACCAGCTGGCGCGGTGTCAGATAGTCATCGATGAACAGTTTGATGAGCAGGGGGCCCGCCACTTCGGCACCGGTTGCCAACAGCAAGCAGAGGGCGGCCTGAATGAGCCAGCGCGGATAAAGGGCACAATAGGCGAGCAGCCGTTTGATGGTCGGGTTCACAGGCTCTCCTCCACTGCTTCTTCGAGACGCTGGTAACGCACCATATCTGCATACCAGCCGTTGTGAGCCATCAGGGCACCGTGGCGGCCACGCTCACTGACTGCCCCCTGCTCCAGTACCAGAATTTCATCGGCCTGCTCCACCGCAGTCATACGGTGGCTGACCAGAATGAGTGTGCGCTTGTGCGCCTTGAGTGCGTGCAGGATCTGCTGCTCGGTGTGGGCATCCACCGCCGAGAGCGCATCATCGAGCACCAGAATGGGCGCATCCAGCAGCAAAGCACGGGCGATGGCGAGCCGCTGCTTCTGGCCGCCAGAGAGGGTAATCCCCTTCTCCCCCACTTCGGTCTCGTAGCCTTTGGGGAAACGGCTGATGTCATCATGCACGCAAGCGATGCGCGCCACCCGCTCCACCTCCTCTCGGCTGGCATCAGGCCGACCAAGGGCGATGTTGGCAGCGATAGTGGTGGAAAACAGGAATGGCTCCTGCGGCACATAGGCAAACTGGCTGCGCAGCTCACCCAGCGCAAGTTGCGAGATGGTAATATCCCCCATGCGGATCTCTCCCGCAGTGGGATTGGCCAGCCGCATCAGCAATTTGAGCAGAGAACTTTTACCCGCACCGGTACGCCCGACAATCCCCAGCATGCCGCCAGCTTGCAGGGTGAAATCCACACTCTGCAACAGGGTACGTTGCTCAAGCTGGTACCCCACATCGCGGGCTTGCAACGGGAAGGGCGAGACCAGCGCAAGCGGGTGAGCCGGCTCTTCGATATCGCTGCGCTCCCCCAACAGACTTTCAATCCGCGAATAGGCGGCGCTGCCGCGCTCTATGATGTTGAACAGCCAGGCGATGGCAAACATGGGCCAGATCAGCTGACCGAGGTACATGGTGAAGCTGGTGAGCTCCCCGAGGGTCAGCTCGCCCTGCAGCACCAGCGCGCTGCCACCCGCCACCGCCAGAAAATAGGAGCAACCGATGCAGAGATAGATGACGGGATCGAACTTGGCATCGATGCGGGCCACCGCCATGTTGCGTTCCCCGGCCTGCCGGGTCAGTTCGGCAAAACCTTGATCCTCAAGGGATTCAACGGCGTAGGACTTGAGCACTCGCACACCGGAGAGCGCCTCCTGGGTTTTGTTGTTGAGTTTGGAGAATGCCCCCTGCGCTGACTTGAACTGCTTGTAGATCTGCTTGCCAAAGCGGTTCATGAAAAAAGCCATCACCGGCAGCGGCAACAGGGAGAGCAGAGTCAGTTGCCAGGAGTACTGGCTGCACATGATGGAGAGCACCAGCACCCCAACCATGATGGAGTCCACCAGGGTCAAGACCCCTTCCCCGGCTGTCATCTCCACCGCCTGAATATCGTTGGTGGCATGGGCCATCAGATCGCCGGTACGGTGGCGCTGGTAGAAATCGGGGCTCATCCGGGTGAAGTGGCTGAACAGACGGTTGCGCAGCACAAAGGCTAGCCGGTACGAGGCGCCAAACAGCATGACTCGCCAGGCGTAACGCAGCATGTAGATGAGTAAACCGAGGCCAAACAGGCCGGCCAGATAGCCCGTCAGCGTTGCGCTATCGAGGGATCCCCTGGTAATGCCGTCCACCACCCAGCCGACCACTTTGGGCGGAATGACGGTCAACAAGGCCACCACCATCAGCAGAGAGATGGCGATCAGATACCGCCGCCACTGCTCCCTGAAAAACCAGCTCAATCGTATAAATACGCTCACACCACCAACCTTTGCCCTTTTAACTGCCATAACGCACAGATGCTGACAGCATTCTCACGGGTCGACATCAGAAAAGAAAACAATCGCCTCCGGCTGGAGGCGATTTGAATCGAAGGGTCATCATATCCCGAACCATGGGGTATGAGAATAATTACTATTTAATTCACTGAGAGGGGCGATCATCACCTGTTGCATAGGGGCTATACGAATTTTCGTGCTGCTCACCGGTCAGAAGAAAGTGGGATACCTCCTCTCTGGTCTGGCTGAATACCTGTTGCAGTTGCTCAAGATCTCCTTCGCTCAGCACCTCATTTTGCCGCAGCCGCCACTCAAGCTCCCCGGCGACCACCTGCAAACGGGCTGCGGAGATATTGGCCGACACCCCCTTGAGGGTGTGCAGCAGTTTGCTGGCAACATCAGGTTGCTGACGGCGCAAGGCCGAGCGGATCTCCCACAGGTCATCCTTGTGCTCCGACATGAAGAGCTTGAAGAGGATCTGCAGCGCCTCCTTATCCTGCTCCAGCCGCTTGAGCGCATCTTGCAGGTCAAGCACGCCCATCATGTCGGGCGGTTTCACTTCCAGCATACCGCTCTGCTCCAGCTCTTGTGGTTTTACCCACTGCAGCAGGTTGTTGTAAAGATCGAGCTTGCTGACCGGTTTGGTGACATAGCCATTCATCCCGACCCCCAGACAACGCTCCTTGTCGCCCGGCATGGCACTGGCGGTCAGCGCAATGATGGGCACATCGTGCTTGTCGACCATCTTGCGGATCTGGCGGGTAGCATCGAGTCCATCGAGCACCGGCATCTGCAGATCCATCAGGATGACATCAAACGGCTGCTCGGCAACGCGCTCTACAGCTTCGCGGCCATTGTTGACCACGGTCACGACTGCATCCACCCGACGCAGATATTCGATAATGAGCTGCTGGTTAACCCGGTTGTCCTCGGCAAGCAACACCCGGGTTCCCTGCAACAGAGATTTGAAATGCTGCTGATCGCCTTGCGCTTCTGCTTGCCGCAAGTGGTGTTCGTAAGAGCTGCCATTGAGCAGCTCATCCACCTTGGCCAGCAGGGAGTTTTCGGTCATCGGCTTGGGCAGGAAATGGGTCAGCCCGATACTCTCCATCTTGCCGTGCAGACCATCTCTGGACCAGGCACTGATCATCAGAATAGGAATACGGCGCCACTGGCTGTGCTGATACATCTCGAGGGCCAGATCCAGCCCATCCTCCTGCCCCATCCGCCAGTCGAGAATAGCCAGCTTCAGGCTCTGCCCCTCTTCCCGCAACACCTGACGAGCACGGGAAAGCGAATTGACTGCAAGCACCCTGACGCCGGCACGGGTCAGGATATCTTTAGCCAGATCCAGCACCAGCTCGTTGTCATCCATCACCATCACCAGCGGTTGATGTTCGAAGAAGACTTTACGGCCGGCCACGCCATAAACAGCCTGAGTCATGGGAATATCAAACTGGAACAGCGAGCCGACCCCGGGTTTGCTCTGCACCGAGATCCGCCCGCCCATAAGTTCCACCAGGCGCTGGGAGATGTTAAGGCCAAGGCCAGAACCTCCATATTTTCTGGTATTGCTGGCATCAATCTGGGTAAAAGCCTGGAACAAATGAGCCTGCTTATCTTCCGCAATCCCGATACCGGTATCGCGGATACTGAAGCGGATCCGCATGGGATGAGCGCTGGCCAAACTAATCGACACTTCCACCTCACCGCGCTCGGTAAATTTGATAGCGTTATTGACCAGATTGACCAACACCTGTCCCAAACGCAGGGGATCACCACGCAGGAAAACCGGGACATCCGACGACTTGCAAATGATCACCTCGATATGCTTGCGCTCGGCCAAATCAGCAAACATGCCCGCCAGCGAATCAAGCTGCTCACTGAGATCGAAATCGATCTCTTCCAGCGTCAGTTTGCCTGATTCCACCTTGGTCAAATCGAGGATGTCGTTGATAAGCAGCAGCAAGGTATCGGAAGAGGATTTGATCTTGCCAAGGTAGTCCCTTTGCTGTTGATCCAGCTCGGTTTGCAGCGCCAGCGAGCTAAACCCGATGATGGCATTCATGGGCGTGCGGATCTCGTGGCTCATGTTGGCCAGAAAATCACTTTTGGCCTGTGCCAGCAGACCAGTCTGGTGAGAGAGCTCACTCAGCTTCTGATTTCGCCGCCACAGGGTATAGGCCACCAGACCAAAGCAAATCAAAGCCCCCCCGAGCACCATCAGATAGAAGCGGTTCATCAGTTTGGCGGCACACTCAAGCCGATCGAGCTTCCAGCGCACCAGCGTATCTACCACATGCATGTCGATCAGCCTGTTACGCAACGTGTGATACGCAACCACCTGACGGCTCAGATCAGCACTCAACTGAACCAGAGCTATAACATCTGGCTGATCGCGATAGCGGGTTGTCAATTGTTGCTGCAGCAGGGTCAGCTGCTCCTGCTCCTCTTTACTCCAGCTTTTTTGCAGGAATGACCCCAACTGTGCCAGCTCCTTGAGATTGTTCTGCAAGGTGTCGTCTGCCTGTGGCAGTGCCAGTACCTTGTGCAGTTGCAGCTGGAATGGCTGCTGAATGTACTCTATCGCCATCTCCATGGCATGGAGTTGGGCCAGCTCCATCAGATAGGAGTCCATATCCTGCAACAGAGTCTGGGAAAGGGGAAAAGAGATGAGCAGTGGATCACTGCGAACCATACGCACAAAGCTATCCAGATTTGCAGATAACTGGCTGAGGCGCTGCTGGACGTTGGTGTCATTGGCCTGCTCCCGTCCAAGTAGATAGACGGTATCCGAATTAATCCGGTTCAGCACAACCTCTGCTGCGGTACTCATATCCTCAGCTTGCTGCTGCTGACTGAGCAACTGCCAGCAGTATCCCGAAAACGCGAGCAGCAAGGCAACAACCAGCCCAAGCAGCACACGGTTTTTCCGTGATCCTTTGTTCATCCCGTCTCGACTCTCAACTGTGGTCGCTGAATTATCCTGCAGGGTAATGAACCCCGGGAGCATGATCCACTCCTGCCGGCCATTGTGTTACCGTGACGCGGCGCTGATTGGGCAGTAAATCTCCCCATCAGAATACATCTACAGGAGCCAATTATGTCATTTGTCACTACTTATTGTAGCCACTGCTTTACCAGAAACCGCCTGCCTGAGGACCATATCGACCATTCAGCCAAGTGTGGCCACTGCAAAGCCGCGCTTTTTGGCCAGACCCCGACACTCGGTCGTGACAACCAGTTTGATACTCTCATCAGCTCCGACATTCCGGTTGTCGTCGATTTCTGGGCCAGCTGGTGCGGCCCCTGCCAACAATTCGCCCCTGTGTTTCACGAAGTGGCCCACGAAATGGAGCCACGAATGCGCTTTGTCAAAGTGGATACCGAGCAGCAAGCCAGCATCGCTGCACGCTACGCCATTCGCAGTATTCCCACTCTGATGGTCTTCAAACAGGGCAAGATGGTGGCGCAAGCCAACGGTTCACGGCCCAAGAGCATGTTCAAACAGTGGCTGGAGCAATTCGCCAACGTTTGATGGATGTTGCGCACATGTTTAATTTCATGCCGATTAATCAATCACTCTGTGAGTAGTGACTGATTTTCGGCACACAAGTCTGTTTCATTCAGGTGAAGAGATGTAGTCTCGGCAACACAAAAACAACCATAAATTAACCGAGAGAACATTATGCACACATCTGCTGTACCCTCAGCCTCATCTCGCTGGCTGGATGTCAAATCAGGGATAGTTATCCTGGATGTCCTGCTTCTCTGCGCCATGCTCGCCTGGCTGCCATTTGACCCCATGGTCAACAAGGGGCTGGGCATTCTGGTCTTTATCGCCATCCTCTGGCTGACTGAAGCTCTCCATGTCACTATCACCGCTCTGCTGGTGCCTCTGCTCGCGACCGTGCTCGGGGTCTTTGACATGAGCAAGTCACTCACCGACTTCGCCAACCCGATCCTCTTCCTCTTTTTCGGTGGCTTCGCACTGGCTGCCGCCCTCTCCAAACAGGGACTGGACACCCTGATGGCTGGCAAGGTGATGCATCTGGCCAACGGGCACCTTGGCTGGGGCGTCATTTTGCTCTTCACCATTACCGCCGCCATGTCCATGTGGATCAGTAACACCGCCACCACCGCCATGATGCTGCCACTGGCGATCGGCATGCTGACCTGCCTTGATAGCAAAAAGAATCGTGCCACCTTCGTGTTCGTGCTGCTTGGTATCGCCTATAGCGCCAGCATCGGTGGTATCGGCACCTTGGTGGGTAGTCCACCCAACGCAATTGCTGCCGCCCAGATGGGGATCGGCTTCACCGACTGGATGAAGTTCGGGATCCCGGTCGTCCTGATCCTGATGCCTTGCGGCATTGCCCTGCTCTATCTGGTCACTCGCCCGCAGCTCAACCACAAGGTTGAACTGCAGGATGTCACCATCAACTGGACTCGCGAGCGCAAAGTTACCCTGGCTATCTTCCTGACTACTGTGGTGCTGTGGATCGGTTCGCAACCTATCTCCAATGCCTTTGGCGGGATACCTCAACTCGATACTCTGATCGCCATGGGGGCCATCGTTGCCATCGTGGTCAGCCGGGTTGCCAGCTGGGATGATGTGAACAAGAACACCGACTGGGGCGTGTTGATGCTGTTTGGCGGCGGCCTGACCCTGAGCGCCATCCTCAAGGCCACCGGTACCAGCGCCTTTCTGGCGGAACATCTGTCGGCCGTGCTCTCTCACGCCAACATTTTCGTGATCCTGCTGCTGCTCGCCGCTTTCGTGGTCTTCCTGACCGAGCTGGTCTCCAATACCGCGACCGCAGCGCTGCTGATCCCGCTCTTTGCCGGCGTAGCCGAAGCGCTGGGCGTCTCTCCCGTTGTCATGGCGGTTCTCATCGCCATTGGTGCCTCTTGCGCCTTTATGCTGCCAGTCGCAACGCCGCCCAATGCCATCGTCTTTGCCAGTGGCCATATCCGCCAGCAAGAGATGATGAAAGCCGGTATGTCATTGAATCTGGTCTTCACTGTGCTGCTGGCGATGCTGGCTTTCTTTGTCGGCGATATCCTCTGATAACAGCTAGCCCCCAGATAAACAAAACCCCCGCATTGCGGGGGTTTTTTATTGCCGGGAACCGTTAGTTGACGGAGCAGCGTTTCAGGTTCCAGATCCGCTCTACGTAGTCCTGGATGGAGCGGTCGGAGTTGAACTTGCCCATGGTGGCCGAGTTGATGATGGCCTTCTTCGCCCACAGCGCCGGATTGCGATACCAGGTATCGATCAACTTGTGCGCATCGGAATAGGACTGGAAGTCCGCCAGTGTCAGGTAAGGATCACCCCCTTCCAGCAAGGAGCGCTTGATGGAAGCCAGCTCACCCGGACGACCCGGAGTGAAGTAGTCGGTATCAAACCAGTCCAGCACAGCCTTCAGTTCTGAGTTCGCATAGTAGAAGTCATACGGGTTGTAACCGCGCCCTTTCAGGGCCTTCACCTCGTCCACGTTCAGACCGAAGATGGCGCAGTTCTCGGCACCCGCCTCTTCCGCGATCTCGATGTTGGCGCCGTCAAGAGTACCGATGGTGATGGCACCGTTGAGGGCCATCTTCATGTTGCCGGTACCGGACGCTTCATAGCCAGCAGTAGAGATCTGCTCGGAGACATCAGCAGCGGGGATCAGCTTCTCGGCCAGGCTCACGCGATAGTTCGGCATGAACACCACTTTCAGCTTGCCCTGAATACGGGCGTCATTGTTGACCCGATCCGCCAACTTGTTGATGGCATAGATGATGTCTTTGGCCAGCCTGTAACCGGGCGCAGCTTTAGAGCCGAAAATGAACACGCGCGGATGCATGTCATAGTCCGGGTTGGCCAGCAGACGACGATAGAGCGCCATGATGTGGATAAGGTTCAGCTGCTGACGCTTGTACTCGTGCAGACGCTTGATCTGGACGTCGAAGATCGCCTCAGCGCTGACATCGATGCCGGTTTCCGCCTTGATGACCTTGACCAGCTTCTCTTTGTTATGACGCTTGATGGTCATGAACTGCTTCTGGAATGCTTTGTCGTCGGCAAATTTCACTACACCACGCAGCTTGTCCAGCTGCAGCGGCCACTCCTTGCCCACCACCTCGTTATAGAGTGCAGCCAGCTCCGGGTTGCAGGCCAGCAACCAGCGACGCGGCGTCACGCCGTTGGTCACGTTGCACATTTTCTCCGGCCACAGCTCGGCATACTCGGGGAAGAGATCTTCCTTGACCAGCTTGGAGTGGATCTCCGCAACGCCGTTCACTTTGGAAGAGCCGATGACGCAGAGGTTGCCCATGCGCACCTTGCGTACACTCCCCTCTTCGATGATGGAGAGTTTGGCTTTGATGGCATCGTTACCGGGCCACTTGGGTTCGACCAGCTCGTTCAGGAAACGGGCGTTGATCTCATAAATGATCTCGAGATGGCGTGGCAACACCTTCTCGAACAGGCTGACAGACCACTTCTCCAGCGCTTCCGGCAGCAGGGTGTGGTTGGTGTAGGAGAATACCTGATAGCTGATCTCCCAGGCGGCAGCCCAGTCCAGCCCCTCTTCATCCACCAGCACTCGCATCAGTTCGGGAATGGCGATAGTGGGGTGAGTATCGTTGAGCTGGATAGCGATCTGGGCCGCGAAATTGCTGAAGTCGCTCTCATGCACCCGCTTGTAGCGGCGCATGATGTCCTTGATTGAGCAGGCGCAGAAAAAGTACTGCTGGATCAGGCGCAGCTCTTTACCGGCATCGGTCTCATCGTTCGGATAGAGCACCTTGGAGATGGTTTCGGCCTGTGCTTTCTCGGCCTGGGAGTCGATATAACCACCGGCGTTGAACACATCCCAGTCAAAAAACTCGGAGGCACGGGATTCCCACAGACGCAGGATGTTGACGGTGCTGCCGCCAAAACCGACTACCGGGATATCCCAAGGTACCCCTTTGATCTTGCGACCCGCGTGCCACACCTTCTTCAGACCGCCGTTATCACCGAAGACGGTCTCGACATAGCCATAGAGGGGGACTTCCTGTACCGACTCAGGACGGCAGATCTCCCAAGGGTTGCCGTATTCACGCCAGGAGTCCGGACGCTCAATCTGGCGGCCATCCTGGATCTCCTGACGGAACAGACCGTGTTCGTAGTGGATACCGTAGCCCACTGCCGGGTAGTTCAGGGTTGCCAGCGAGTCGATGAAGCAGGCAGCCAGACGACCCAGGCCACCATTGCCGAGCGCCATATCAGGCTCGTGTTCACACAGGTCGGTCAGATCCAGACCGAGTTCGCTCAGCGCCTCTTCACAAATCTTGTAAAGAGAGAGGTTGTGCAGGTTGTTGGAGGTCAGACGCCCCATCAGGAATTCAGCAGAGAGATAGTGAATAGCACGAGTATCTTTCTTGAAGTGAGTCTGCTGAGTGCGGGTCAGGCGCTCGTACACCTGTTCGTTAACCGCCGCTGCGGTGGCTTTCCACCATGCATCGTGAGAGGCTTTCTGTTCGCTTGTTCCCAAGGTAGAACGCAGGTGACGCACGATACTCGCCTTGAGCTGATCTTTATCCAGTTGGAGATCCTGGTCTGTCTTCTTCTTGGTAGCCATAAACCATATTCCTTCGTTACAAATAAAATTGTTATCCCGAGGATCGGGACCGGCGCTGTTGTTATCTCAAAATATGTACCGGCGTGAGAATACTAACGAAAGCCGCACAATTAAAAGTTAACGCAAGTCACACTTTAACCGATGAAAACAGCCCAAAAAGCGTGAAAACCCTTTCCTTTGACACGTTGCCATTCATAAAAAATAACCACCTTTATCAATAAGTTATGCTTAAAGTGAAAATAAAATAACGTGAATAGGTTTTCAACGATTGCCAGGCTTTGAAAATCCTTGAAAATAGGCACTGAAACGGCGCATTGAAAGCGATTTCAATGCGCCGATATATGCTACAAGGCAAATATGAAACCTGCATTGCACCATCAGGTGTGTGCCTTGAACTGATTGCTCAAAGGATCATAGTGATATCCAATCTGGCCCAACCGCACCGCCAGCAGCTCCTCACTCATGTCGTAATAGGCCAGCAACTCCTCCAGCCCATCACATTCAAGCCGCAATTTCTCATTGATGATACCCAGCAAAATGTTGGCATCCAGACGCTGCAACGTGCTGATATCCATCTCGGCTCCTCCTCTTGACGACCTGTATAACCATGGGTGGTACACCCCGGTTTGTCCATAGAACAAAAAAACGCCACCTCTAGATAGATTATGTACCTATTTAAAATCAATTACTTATGGAAGTATTGCATCGTAACGATCACATATTTCTTTAAAAACAGCTTGTCAGGTATCCATAACAGAACTACTGTATGTGCATACAGCTTGTATTTTCATACAGGATAAAGGATATGAACCAGACTCTGCACTCTCCCTCTGTCGTAATGAGCAGCACCATCAGCCGTCCATGGCCAACAAGGATCCTCTGCAAAGCGGGTGCGGCCACAGCCAGCGTGCGTATTCACTCCGATGAACAGTTTCTGGATGAATTGACCCGCATCGGTAACAACCATACTGGATGGATCCTGTTGATCGCCCCACCCGGCCGCCCTGCAGCCAACCGGTTGCAGGAACACGGTATAGACCCGAAACGGGTGCTGATCGTACACAGCCCGAAAATCAAGAACTGGCAACAGACGCTAGAGCGCAGCCTTTGTCAGGGTCATTGCGCCGCAGTGTTTACCTGGCTACCCGAACAGATCGAGCTGGATCACGCAAAATTGCAGCGCCTTGGCCAGCAGTCAGGCATATTGGCCTGCTTCTTTGGCGCCAAACGTATTGCTGTGAACAGTAAACGAATGAGCTATGGCGAGCAGGATATCTATCTCAATCACTGAGCCAAAGTCGAGATCCTCTTGATAGCGCCTTCTTCACCCCCACTTGAGTGAAGATGATGGCCACCCACAGAGTCTGGAAAGAGATGGTTAAAACAGACGGTACAATGAACCTGACGCCAGCGTAGGTACCTTATGGCGCCAGGCAATATATCGAGTTCACTCATATTTTCTCGCCATTGGTACGCTCACCTTGAAATGCCGGGGGACAAGGGGTATAACCACGCGTTTTATCAGGTGTATTAAGTGAGCGGTATGATGCAAGCCCCCTTTTGGCAGACCAAGAGTCTGCAGCAGATGACTGAGTCCGAATGGGAATCCCTCTGCGACGGTTGCGGCAAGTGCTGCCTCAACAAGCTGATTGATGAAGATACCGAAGAGCTGGTATTCACCAACGTAGCCTGCAACCTGCTCAACACCAAAACCTGCCAGTGCTCCGACTATATGAACCGCTTCAAGAAGGAACCGGATTGCCTGCAGATCACCCATGACAAGATCGCCGAGTATGACTGGCTCCCCTCCACATGCGCTTACCGTCTGCTTGCCGAAGGGCAACCCTTGCCGGAGTGGCATCCCCTGCTGACCGGGAGCCGCTCAGCCATGCATCAAGCGGGACAATCCGTACGTGGTAAGGTGATCCACGAAGATGAGGCGGGTGAGTGGATTGACCACATCATCACTTGGGCCAGCTAACGCGCTCAATCTGCAATATCTGAAACAACAAGGGCTGCACATGGTGCGGCCCTTGTTGTTTCTGCAAGACATGCTTGTCCATCCGGGTAGAATATTCATGTTGATGTGACGAGCATGACGCACATGCCCGCCCCTCACAATCAGACGCATGGTAGGCAGAGGCAGAGGCAGAGGCAGAGGCAGAGGCAGAGGCAGAGGCAGAGGCAGAGGCAGAGGCAGAGGCAGAGGCAGAGGCAGAGGCAGAGGCAGAGGCA
>NZ_JRGM01000181.1 GCF_000764665.1 Aeromonas lacus
CCCTTATAAGGCCTGCAAGCCGTTCGATAGTGGCTTGCTACAAAAGGTGGGTGTCCTAATCGTTCGAACGTTCGTTTTTTAAGGCATATTAAAAGGAAGACCAGATGAAGATATTGTTTGCATCAGGAATGATAACTTTTCTTGCTTTGCTGATTTTTTGTCAGGTGTTTTTTTATGTTAGGAATAAATTAAAATTTAATGATTCTAGAGCTGTGTTTTTGTTTATGGACTACGTGATGTTTAAGTCTTGTTGGCTGACTAATCTGGCATCTATATTCTTTTTTATATCATGTGCTATGGGATTAGCTTTGTCATGGGTTAATGGCGAGCTTCATCAACGAATTATTTCTTATTGTGTCGGCTTTCTTGGTGTTATTTTATTGTTTTTTCATTGTAGGTTACAGTATGTTAGAAATCATGAGGTAGGTGATTTTTCCTTTTTAAACGAATTGACTTTAAAATATGAGTTGTCTAGTTCTTCGGTTTTAATTTGGCTTTCTAGATTATGTTATTTGATGTCATTCTTTATGCTCTTTTATTATGGTTATTAACGCGTATTAGCGGGGTGTAAAGACATAGTTATCACCTGATACCGGCCTTGCGCCGATGTCTTATATTATCGGCCAGCCATGCTGGCAAGCTGGTCGTTCAACCTGACTCCCATCCGCCAAGATGACTTTTGCATCCATGTAACGAATTTTTGTTCGCCGTATCACCAGTGAAATAATCCGAGACGTGTTAGAAGAGTCGATAGCCTAATGGCGGAGTGGCAACATCCTCCGATCCTGCGGTATTCGTGATGCCGATGCCGATGCTGCTGATAGTGGGCGGATGTACGGAGGTGCTTGCTATGCAGGGGGTTGGTCAGCCCCAAAAGCGGGTCTCCTAATCGCCTCTTATGCCAGATAAGAGGCGATATAGCGATTTGATTACCAGATTAGCGATCGCCAGACATCCCGAACTCTATTGGCATCAAGGTATAAAACACACTCGTGTTGTGTCTCTTTAGCAGGTCGAAAATGAGGTTTACCTCGTTGTCAGTGACGGAAAAGGTCACTTCCAATGGCTGGTCTGACAGTTCGAAAAAGTGAGCCGAGTGCAAACGCCGGTCATGCCCAAGTCCTTCATTGGCAGCCAACAGGGTGGCGCCCTGAATACCGAGCTCTTTAGCCTGCTCGACCAGCCATTGTGCCAATGGTTGACCCTCTATTGAGCGATCCTGACGAGTGTAAAATGTTAATTGATAGCCTTGCATAGATACTCCTGTCACATCCGTTGCAGCATTGACATTGACCACATGCCAGCAAGAGTCATAGCCAGCGAACCCAGTACATGGACACAAATCGCCCCCCCTGCCCAGGCCAATCGACCTGCCTGCAGTAATGAAGTGACTTCAGCAGAGAATGTTGAGAAGGTGGTTAACCCGCCGAGAAAACCGGTGATCACCAACAGCCGCCATTCAGGGGGGAGATTGGGGTTTGCGGAAAAGAAAGCGATAGCGATCCCGATCAGGTAGCCTCCCAGCAAGTTTGCCACGAGGGTTCCCAGCGGGAGGGTAGGAAAGATAGCGTTCAGGGATGTGCCCAGTAGCCAGCGAAATATGGCACCGAACGAGGCGCCAACGCTGATGGCAAGAATCGAATTAAGCATATAAATCGTCCTTTAGTGCAGAGACTCCAGGACAGTGGTGCATATGCTACGCAGCCCTGACCTGGACTGAAACGTAGGCATCATTAGCCACAACGGCGGTTTGTGTGCGTATGCATGTGGAGGAATGCCATCTCCAGTGCATGGATTGTATCTGTCGCAGAGAAAAAGTCGAGCCGCTGTTTGGTGTTGTCGGCCAGCCATGCTGGCAAGCGGGTCATCCAGCCAGACCCCGTCCAATATGATTATTTTTGCATCTATGTAACGAGTTACTGCTCCGCTGTATCACCAGTGAAATAATCCCATAAGTGGTTGCAGAGTGAGTCACCGAATAGCGGGGTGGCAACAACCTCCGATCCTGCGGTATTTGTGGTGCCGATGCGGCTAGGCTGTGTTCTTAGGCTTGGGGGCGGGGATGTGCGGCGGTGTCTGCAAGCAGGAGGGGCGGACGGATCAGTAGGCCTGGGCGTTCCATTTGTCGTTGAAGTCGTGGATAAACTTCTCCCCCTCTGCGTTGCGGGAGGTGACCAGATAGAAGGTGACGTTCTGGCGAAACAGCGAGAGGCGGTAGAGGGCGGCATTGTCCTCCTCCGAGAGGCTCTTTTTCGAGGTGTCGTTGATGGGCACCAGATCGACTTTGCCCTTTTTCAGCAGCTCGACGCACTGGTTGAGACGGTTGGTGGTTCTGACGATCAGCCCCTGATCGTTGATGACCCGTTCGATGGCATCGGAGAACCACCCTTTGGGCACGCAGGCGGTTTTTTGCTGCCAGGGCGGGGATTCCAGCCCCTTCTTGTCGGGTGTGGTGTACCAGGACTGGATATCGAAGGCGATGGGGGTGCTGAACAGCAGGCTGTTGCTGCGCTCGTTGGTCCAGGTAAAGGGGAAAGCGGCGATGGCGTTGCCCAGCTCGATGTTTTTAAGTCCGCGTGGCCAGGGTTGATAGGAGATCTGCAGATCCGGGTGGCCAGCCTCTTTGAGAATGGTGAGCACCTTGCTTGCCAGCTCGCCGCCGTTGGCCAGTTCCGCAGAGGAGTAGGGGGGCAGTTCGCCGGTGATGATCACCGCGCTCTGCGCCGCGCTGGCAGGGAGCAGCGAGAGCGCAAGGAGAGGGGCAAGCAGCGGATGGTGCAGGCGCAATAAAGGGTGGTGAGCGACAGAGGGGATGAGTGGATAACGAACGTGCATGGCTGGTGACCTCGCCTCTATCGACTTCTTTCAGATTAACGGTTTCACCGGGGAAAAAACAGATTCGAAGCGCACTGTTTCTGCGCCTTCCGGGCGACATAAGAGGACGCGTGGCGGTTGCTCTGCTCCGGTGAGCTTGTTAGCCTGTGCGGCTCTGATAGAGGAGTGAACGATGAGCAAGGTACTTGATGAGCTGCTGGCATTGCTGGCGCTGGAAAAAATCGAGGAGGGCCTGTTTCGGGGCCAGAGCCAGGATCTCGGTCTGCGGGCCGTGTTTGGCGGACAGGTAATGGGGCAGGCCTTGTCAGCCGCCAAGCAGACGGTCGAGACCGGCCGTCAGGTTCACAGTTTTCACTCCTACTTCCTGCGTCCGGGGGATGTGACCCGTCCCATTGTCTATGACGTGGAGAATATCCGTGACGGCCAGACCGTCTCCACCCGCCGGGTCAAGGCGATTCAGGGCGGCAAGCCCATCTTCTATCTCAACGCCTCGTTTCAGGTGCCGGCCGATGGTTTCGAGCATCAGGCGCAGATGCCCACCGGCATCACCCCGCCGGAGGAGCTCAAGAGCGAGCTGGAGCTGGTGCGCCCCTACGAGAACCTGATCCCGGCCTCCCTGCGCGACAAGATCCTCTGCGAGCAGCCCATCGAGATGCGTCCGGTGACGCTGGTCGACCCTATTCGGCCGACGGTGCAGGATCCGGTGCGCCACGTCTGGTTCAAGGCCAACGGCCAGATGCCGGACGATCTGCGGGTGCATAAATACCTGCTGGCCTACGCCTCCGACTTCAACTTCCTGCTCACCTCGCTGCAGCCGCACGGGGTGTCGTACTGGGAGCCGGATATGCAGGTGGCCACCATCGATCACTCCATGTGGTTCCACCGGGATTTTCGCTTCGACGACTGGCTGCTCTACGTGGTAGACAGCCCGAGCGCCAGCGGCGGTCGCGGTCTGGTACGCGGCCAGTTTTTCACCCGTGACGGCATGCTGGTGGCGAGCACCATGCAGGAGGGGGTGATCCGCCGTCGCGGCAGTTAAGGCGCAAAGCGGATAGCAAAACGGGGTGGCTTGGGCCACCCCGTTTTCGTTGCTGCGATGTGGGCGGGCGCTGCGGGATCAGCCGCCGCGCTGGTACTTGAAGCGCTTCTTGCGTCGGTAGGGATAGACATCCTCGAATACCCCCACCTTGATGTTGCTCTGCAGCATCTTCCAGTAGTTGGCGTCGAACATCTCCTTGTGCAGTTGCAGCATGATCTCGCGCACCTGCGGCTTTTGCAGCAGGAAGGTGGCGAACTCCTCCGGGAAGATGTCGTTGGGGGCTACCGAATACCAGGGCTCGGCGCTCCACTCATCCTCGGGGTAGCGCGGCGGCGGGATCTGGCGGAAGTTGCACTCCGTCATGTAGCAGATCTCGTCGTAGTCGTAGAAGACCACCCGGCCGTGACGGGTGACGCCAAAGTTCTTGAACAGCATGTCCCCCGGGAAGATGTTGGCCGCCGCCAGCTGCTTGATGGCGTTGCCGTACTCCTCCAGCGCGAGGCGGGTCTGCTGCTCGTCCGCCTTGTCCAGATAGAGGTTGAGCGGGATCATCTTGCGCTCGGTATAGAGGTGCTTGATCACCAGCTTGTCGTCGCTGATGGTGAGTGCCGAGGGGGCTACCGTCTTGAGCTCGGCAAGGAGCTCGGGCGAGATGCGATCCAGCGGAAACTCGAAGTTGGTGAATTCCTGAGTATCGGCCATCCGGCCCACCCGATCGTGCTGTTTAACCAGCCGGTATTTCGCCTTCACCTGCTCGTGGCTCACATCTTTCGGGGGAGTGAACTCGTCTTTGATCACCTTGAACACCACGTCGTAGGAGGGGAGGGTAAACACGCTCATCACCATCCCCTTGATGCCCGGCGCGATGATGAACTGATCCCGACTCTGGGCCAGATGGTGGCGGTAGTGGCGATAGAGCTCGGTCTTGCCATGCTTCTGGCAGCCGATGGCGTTGTAGATCTCGTAATCGGGCTTGTGGGGCATGATCTGGCGCAGGAAGGCGACAAACAGCGCCGGCTCGCGGGCATAAACCATAAAGTAGGCGCGGGCGAAGCCAAAGACGATGGAGGCGAGATCCGGCTCGAAGATAACGGTGTCCACATAGATGCTCTGGCCGGTGCTGAGCAGGGGCAGGATAAAGGGGAAGACCTGATCCTTCACCCGGATAAGCCCCACCAGATAGGCCCCCTTGTTGCGGTAGAACACCTCTTTCAATAGCTCGATGGAAAACGGCTCGTCATGGAGGATTTGCGGGCCGTTCTCGGCAAGATGGCGGTGGATGTCGACAATATCCCGCTGTTTGTCCTCATAGGGGAGGGTGAAACTGTAATCGCCGAGCAGCTGGCTCAGGGTCTGCGGCAGGTGGGCCAGATCGGTGCGATAGATGCGCAGCAATGCGCTGAGATCGGGCTTGTCACCGCGGCTGACAAAGGGGTGGATATAGAGGTTCTCGTCGCGGATATTGCGATGGCGGAAGATGCGGCGATAGACGGAGTTGAAGAAGGACTCCGCCACCTCGAAGTTCTCGCACTTGGGCAGCAGGTCGCTGAAAGCCCCCTTCACCCGCTTGAGCAGCTCCTGGGTGGCGTGGTGCTCTCCCATCATCTGGCGGATGGAGCTGGCGGTGGCCCCCACATGGTGGTCATAGAGGCGAATGCGCTCGCGCCCCGCCAGCTGCACTCCCAGCCAGTCGCTGTTCTCGAAGCGGCTCTTGCTGCCGCGGGTGATCTCGAGAAACCGGCTGTAAAACGACTCGAACCGTTGCAAGATGGTTTCGGCGACGGCCTGTTCCAATGGCTGCTGCATCTCTCTCTTCCTTGTGATTCTTCGGGCCGAACGCGCCGGAAAATGGGCGCAAAAAAGGCGTGCGTCAGGCCACTATGGCAACATTGAAACATCTGTTCAAGTGGCAATTTTCGCGGATAAACGGTAGATTGCGCCCCTGTTTTGGCGATGGTTTAGCGACTGTTTGCCGTCTGTTTGAGAGGCCGTCCGGCCTGTGAGGAAACCCGATGAAGCTCTATTTTGTCCTGGTGGCACCAGCCCGCCCCGCCAACGTCGGCGCCGCCGCCCGCGCCATGAAAACCATGGGCTTTGATGCCATGCGACTGGTGGCAAGCCGGGTACACGAAGAGGATGAAGCGAGCTGGGTGGCCCACGGCGCGCAGGAGATCCTGACTCAGGCCGAGGCGTTCGATACCCTGCCCGAGGCGCTGGCCGACATGGATCTGGTGATCGCCACCACCGCCCGCCAGCGTGGTCGCTACCAGCACTATCTCACCCCGGCTGAAATTCGCGACCAGATCCGCGCCAAGCCTTCCCTCAACAAGGTCGCCATCGTCTTTGGCTGCGAAGAGTCTGGCCTCTCCAACGAGCAGCTGGCCGAGGTCGACCTCATCAGCTATCTGCCGCTCAAGGTGAGCTACCCGTCCCTCAATCTGGGGCAGGCGATCATGCTCTACGCCTACGAGCTGAGCCCGCTGCTCGATGAGGCAAGTGTCGCAGCAGAAAATATTGATAACAGCGGACAGGTTCGCGTGCTCAAAAGTAAAACAGCAGAAATTCTGGGTGAACTCGGAGTTTCGCAGGATGAAAAACTGCATCAATGGGTGATGGACCGGGTACCCATGCTGCCGCAGCGGGATTTGAACATGCTCCACCTGCTCTGCAAGGACCTTGCCCGCAAACTTGGCAAAGAGGTTTAAGTTGACAGCCCGGCGCCCGGCGCGGTATTGCTAAAAGCCAGTTTCGTTCACGAGTGTTCGTCATGCAGCTATTCACCAACGTCATCACCACCACCATTATTACCGGTACCACCACAGGTGGCACTGGGGCCGGTTGATGCGCTGACGAACAAGCACAGAAATCAGAAAAGGCCCGTACCCACCCAGTACGGGCCTTTTTGTTGGATGATTTTTAGACCGGTTTTTCGGTTATACAGCAGGGATTACAGGGAGAGAAAGCGATGAGAGTGTTGAAGTTTGGCGGGTCATCTCTGGCCGATGCAGAGCGTTTTTTACGGGTTGCCGACATTGCGGTGAATACCCATGGCCAGTCTCAGGTAGCCCTGGTGCTGTCTGCTCCTGCCAAGGTAACCAACCATCTGGTGGCGCTGGTGGAGCAGACCAGCCGTGGCATGGATGCCAGCAGTACCCTGTTTGAAGTAAACGGTATCTTCTCCCGCCTGCTGGCCGGGTTGAAGGCGGCTTATCCGGCGCTGGATGACAAGGCGCTGCAGGCTCGTCTCACCAGCGAACTGGATCAGGTGGAGCGGCTGATGCAGGGCATCCGCCTGCTGGGGCTCTGCCCGGACAACGTGCAGGCGCGCATCCTGAGCCGTGGCGAGAACCTCTCCATCGCCTTTATGCACGAACTGCTGCGGGTGCGTGGCCTCGAACTGGGTCTTATCGTGCCGGAAGAGCTGCTGGTGACCGATGGCGGCTATCTGGAAGCCCACGTCGATATCGAAGCATCCCGGGTGCGCTTTGCCGCCAGGGGCTTGCGTCCTGTTGCGGCAGAAAAGCAGCAATGCCTCTATCTGATGCCGGGCTTTACCGGTGGCAGCGACAAGGGTGAAACCGTGCTGCTGGGCCGTAACGGCTCCGACTACTCCGCCGCCGTCTTGGCAGCCTGTGTCGATGCCGAGTGCTGCGAGATCTGGACCGATGTCGAGGGCTGCTACAGCTGCGACCCGCGTCTGGTACCGGATGCCTATCTGCTGAAAACTCTCTCCTACAAGGAGGCGATGGAGCTCTCCTACTTCGGTGCCAAGGTGCTGCACCCGAAAACCATCGCGCCGGTGGCCCAGTTCCACATTCCCTGCCTTATCAAGAACAGCTTCAATCCGCAGGGGCCGGGCACCCTGATCGGCCCCGAGAGCGGTGATGACGACCTCAAAGTGAAGGCCATCTCCGATCTGGCCGGCATGTGCATGTTCAACGTCTCCGGCCCCGGTATGAAGGGGATGGTCGGCATGGCCGGTCGCATCTTCTCTGCCGTCTCCCGCGCCGGGGTCAGCATCGTGCTGATCACCCAGTCATCTTCCGAATACAGCGTCAGCTTCTGTATCCACAGCTACGACAGCGATAAGACTCGCAAGGTGCTGGAGCGCGAGTTCGAGCTGGAGTTCAAGAACCAGCTGCTCGACCCGCTCGAAATCATGAACGATCTGGCCATCATCTCCCTGATCGGTGACGGCATGCGCACCAGCAAAGGGATGGCGGCTCGCTTTTTCACCTCGCTGGCACAGGCCTCCATCAATATCGTCGCCATCGCGCAGGGCTCCAGCGAGCGCTCCATCTCGGCGGTGGTGCGTTCCGGCAAGGTGGCGGAAGCGATCAAGGCGTGCCACCAGAACTTCTTTGGCAGCCAGCACTTTATCGATCTCTTTGTGGTCGGGGTGGGGGGCGTCGGCGCGGCACTGGTGGATCAGATTGCCCGCCAGCAGCCGGTGCTGGCCGAGCAGGGCACCGGTCTGCGGGTGGTCGGCATCGCCAATAGCCGCCAGATGGCGGTCAACAAGGATGGCCTGAACCTCGCCAACTGGCGTGAACAGCTGGTGGAAGCCCGCGACAGCTTCTCGCTGGAGGGGGTGAAAAAGCTGGTGGAAGAGAGCCACATCATCAACCCGGTGATCGTTGACTGCACCTCCTCCGAGGCTGTGGCCGTCCAGTACGCCGACTTCCTCGCCGCCGGTTTCCATGTGGTCACTCCCAACAAGAAGGCCAACACCGGCTCGCTCGATTACTACAAGGCGCTGCGCCGCACCGCCCGCCAGACTCGTCGCAAGTTCCTGTACGAGACCAACGTGGGCGCCGGTCTGCCGGTTATCGAGAACCTGCAGAACCTCATCATGGCCGGTGACAAGCTGCGCGCGTTTGACGGCATCCTCTCCGGTTCGCTCTCCTTTATTTTCGGCAAGCTGGACGAGGGGATGGCCTTCTCCGAGGCGACCAAAATCGCTCGTGGCAACGGCTTTACCGAGCCGGATCCCCGCGATGATCTCAACGGTATGGATGTGGCGCGCAAGCTGCTCATTCTGGCCCGCGAAGCCGGCATGGCGCTGGAGCTCTCCGATGTGGAAGTCGAGCAGGCGCTGCCGCCATCTTTTGTAAAAGAGGGTGATGCCAGCGAAGATGTGGAGTCTTTTATGGCCCGCCTGCCAGAAGCCGATGGCTGGTTCCGCGACCAGTTCGCCGCGGCCCAGCGTGAAGGCAAGGTGCTGCGCTATGTGGGCTCCATTGAAGGTGGCAAGTGCAAGGTCGCCATCAAGGCGGTCGGGGCCGACGAGCCGCTGTTCAAGGTCAAAGACGGGGAGAACGCGCTCGCCTTCTTCTCTACCTACTACCAGCCGATCCCGCTGGTGCTGCGTGGCTATGGCGCCGGTACCGAAGTGACTGCCGCTGGCGTCTTTGCCGACGTGCTGCGCACCCAGAACTGGAAGCAGGAGCTATAAGCATGAGTTCAGACATGTACCAGAGCAGTAGCGTGGTCGCCTACGCGCCCGCCTCCAGCGCCAACCTGAGCGTGGGATTCGATGTACTGGGGGCGGCGCTCGCCCCCGTGGATGGCTCTCTGCTCGGCGATCGGGTGCAGGTAAAAGCGGCTGACGTGCCTTTTGCGCTGTCCTCTGTGGGCCGTTACGCCCACAAGCTGCCGGACGATTCGAAAAAGAATATCCTCCATGACTGCTGGGTCGCCTATGGTGAGGCGCTGGAGAAGCGCGGCCTTAAACTCAAGCCGCTCGAAATGGTGCTGGAGAAGAACCTGCCGGTGGGCTCGGGGCTGGGTTCCAGCGCCTGCAGCGTGGTGGCGGCCCTTGAAGGGCTCAACGCCTTTCACGGCGAGCCGCTTAATGAGCACGACATGCTGCTGCTGATGGGGGAGATGGAAGGCAAGATTTCAGGCTCCGTTCACTACGACAACGTCGCCCCCTGTTATCTCGGTGGCATGCAGCTGGTGGTGGAGGAGGCGGGGGTTATCAGCCAGGGCATTCCGGTGTTTAACGAGTGGTACTGGGTGGTCTGCTACCCGGGTACTGTGGTCTCTACCGCCGCGGCCCGCGCCATTCTGCCGGCCCAATATCGCCGTCAGGATTGCCTCACCTATGGCCGCCGCCTGGCTGCCTTTGTCCACGCCAGCTACACCGGGCAGGAGCCGCTGGCGGCGAGCGTCTTGAAAGACGTGATTGCCGAGCCCTACCGCGCGGCGCTGATCGAAGGCTTTGCCGAGGTGCGGGCGCAGGCGGCTCAGAACGGGGCGCTGGCTACCGGCATCTCCGGCTCCGGCCCCACCGTGTTTGTGGTGATGAAGGAGCTGGCGCAGGCCGAGCGGATGAAGGATTGGATGGAAGCACATTTCGTGCAGAACGAAGATGGATTTGCCCGGGTCTGCAAACTGGACATGGCCGGGGCACGGGTAACAGGAAGCGAGCTATGAATCTCTACAATATCAAGGACAACAGCGAACAGGTGAGCTTCGCGCAGGCGGTGCGTCAGGGCTTGGGTCGCGAACAGGGGCTCTTCTTCCCAGAACAACTCGAACCGCTGGCCGATGTGGATGCCCTGCTGGATCTGCCGCTGGCCGAACGCTCTGCCCGCATCCTGAGCCACCTGCTGGGGGACGAAGTGCCCGCCGCCAAGGTGAGCGAGCTGATCAACGCCGCCTTCACCTTCCCGGCGCCGCTGGTGAAACTCAAAGACGGTACTTATGCCCTTGAGCTGTTCCACGGCCCGACTCTGGCGTTCAAGGATTTCGGCGGCCGCTTTATGGCCCAGTGTCTCGCGGCGTTTCGCACCAACGACAAGATCACCATCCTCACCGCCACCTCCGGCGACACCGGCGCCGCTGTGGCCCACGCCTTCTACGGGCTGGAGGGGATTGAAGTGGTGATCCTCTATCCCAAGGGCAAGATCAGCCCCTTGCAGGAGAAGCTCTTCTGCACCCTCGGCGGCAATATCCGCACCATCGCCATCGATGGCGACTTCGATGCCTGCCAGGCGCTGGTGAAACAGGCCTTTGACGACGAGGCGCTGAAAAAGGCCATTGGCCTCAACTCAGCCAACTCCATCAATATCAGCCGTCTGCTGGCGCAGGTTTGCTACTACTTCGAGGCGGTGGCCCAACTGCCCAAAGCCGATCGCGCCAAGGCGGTCATCAGCGTACCGTCCGGCAACTTTGGCAACCTCACCGCAGGTCTTATCGCCAAGGCGCTGGGGCTGCCGGTGAAGCGCTTTATCGCCGCCACCAACGCCAACGATACCGTGCCGCGCTACCTGAAAACCGGTCAGTGGGAGCCGCACCAGACAGTGGCAACCCTGTCGAATGCCATGGATGTCAGCCGCCCCAACAACTGGCCACGGGTGGAAGAACTCTGCCGTCGCAAGGGCTGGGCGCTGGAGACCCTGGGTTCTGGCATGCGTGACGATGCCCAGACCCGCGCTGCCCTTAAACGGCTGCACCAGCTGGATTACCTCTGTGAACCCCACGGCGCCATTGCCTGGGATCTGTTGAGTGAACAGCTGGCCGAAGATGAAGTGGGGGTCTTCCTCTGCACCGCCCATCCTGCCAAGTTCAAGGAGTCGGTGGACGAGATCCTGAATCTCGATGTACCGCTGCCCGGCCCGCTCGCCAAGCATGCCGAGCTACCGCTGCTCTCCGTTAATTTGCCTGCGGAGTTTGCCCGGTTAAGGGCGTTTTTGGTGGGTTAGGCCACAGGGCTGAGATAACCGATAGAAATAAAAATCCCCCGTTACGGGGGGATTTTTATTTTCTGGGCTTGGAAAGCTGGATTAAGAATTAGTAGCAGTTTCTTTGTCTGCAATC
>NZ_JRGM01000182.1 GCF_000764665.1 Aeromonas lacus
AGATGGCCTGGAACCGGCAGCCGGAGCCGAGGCCACAGCAGCAGCACGGCCAGCGTTGCAACGCCCACCAGGGTATCGCCCCATTGCCAACTGGGCATGGCGGTGGCCAGTGCTTCGACCTTGCCCAGATAGGTTTCCGGCATATGAGGAACGCTCAGACCGAAGAAATCCTTGATTTGCAACGTGGCGATCACAATGGCAATACCACCGGTAAAACCCAGCGTTACTGAGGGGGGGATGTATTCGATAAGACGACCGAGGCGGGCTAGACCCATCGCCACCAGAAAGAGACCGGAGATAAGGGTCGCCATCAACAGGCCACCTACCCCGAACTGCTGGGCAACCGGATAGAGGATCACCACGAAGGCAGCAGTCGGGCCCGAGATGGAGTAGCGGGAGCCACCGGTCACAGCAATCACGATACCGGCGATGATGGCGGTATAGAGGCCATGCTGCGGAGGAACACCGCTGGCGATGGCAAGCGCCATGGCCAGTGGAATGGCAATGATGCCCACCGTCACACCGGCGATCAGGTCACGGCCAAAACGGGCCATGCTATAGGGCTCATCAATACAGGATTGGCGCAAGGCTATGGCGAGCTTCACGCTATTTAAAGAGGCTTGCTTGTGCATGTATACGTAATACCAAGAAGAGGGAGATAAAGGCCGGAGGGATCCGGCGCCCGATCATCATCAAGGGCCGGCAGAGCTGTCGACGCGGCGATGGTATCCTGCGTAACCTTACTCCAGCAGCGCCACTATTTCGATGGGCAGGATCAATGAATACCACAATCCGGCATCATTTGACTCATTTCCAGCCAAATCCCCGAACTTTATCAACGCGACTACCCTTTTTGGCGCCACGTTTGCCACCACAATGGCTTTTCGCCCCCTTGCACGTTGCCGACATGTTCGCCGCACGATTGCCATAGAGCCCGAGGCCGCATGTCGATGAATGACAACAATGGTTATGGGCAAGGGACTGATTGTGCTGAAAATAAACCGCAAAGGCCAAGTTTTGGGCAAACGGTCTGAAAATCTGTTTTTCGTCCGGTTCGCGGGTTGACACCCGTCTTTCTGGTCATTAATATTCGCCCCGTCTCAACGAGACAGGCAATTCCTCCTTAGTTCAGTCGGTAGAACGGCGGACTGTTAATCCGTATGTCACTGGTTCAAGTCCAGTAGGAGGAGCCAATTCCCTCGTAGTTCAGTCGGTAGAACGGCGGACTGTTAATCCGTATGTCACAGGTTCAAGTCCTGTCGAGGGAGCCACATTCTAAAGCCCAGCCTTACGGCTGGGCTTTTTCGTATCTACCTCATAAGAGTCTAGAGAAGCTTGGGTGACTGATCCCCACACCAGGGGCAGTCACGTCCACCAACTCGTCAATACCACGCCACAACCGGACATGCTCACGGACAGCCTGCTGATAGGGCCAAGTGGCGATAGCGGTAGAACGCTCGGCGTCGACGCTCACCACGGGCCAGCTCGTCAGTGAGGTACGTCCTGTGACGTCAGGATATTCTGCTCGTACCAAGCATCCCTGTACTCTGGAGCAGCGAGAAAATCCCGTTTGCTCCAGTTACAGCTGGCGTGTGCCAGTACGAAGTTGTGGCCCAAATCGATTGGATAACAACGCCAAGGGATGAGATGGTCTACCTCACCATTCCCCTGTATCACCTTGTTACCATAAAAAGAGGTTCCCCCCTGCAAGTCCCTCAATACATCCCCTACCCGCCCCAGCGCCTGACGGCTTGAACCAAAGATAAAATTCTCCAGCCCAACGCTTGGGCCAATCATAGTGGCTGATTCCCCTTGATGTCGCAGATAAGCTGCAGCCAATGCTGCCGGGAGAGGGAGACCACCTGATCGTAAAAACGGTGAAGGCCGTAGAAAATGCCGAGTTAAGACGGATATGATCCGTTCCCCTTTGGGAAAGTTACTGACTACTTGACCCCAAAAGGAGAGACAACGCCCGAGCAAAACCTGCTTGTACTGGCAGGCCCGGGGTCAAGCAAGTCGCTCCATCCAGGATCATGTTGCTCTGTTACAACCATAATGCGGCGATGCCCCTGCGCCGGCGCCTGACCGAACTACTGGGAGGACTGCATGCTCGTCGACGAGTATCAGGACATTGATGAACAGCAGTACCAACTTAATTTCTTGCTGTTTCTTTACGAATATCTGAGCGCGAACTGCGTCACCTTTGGCAGGGGCGTGCTCCTCAGCACTGTGCATAGCGTTAAAGGAGAAAGAGTATCGCCATGTTTTGATCTTTGATGGTGGATGGCAACGCTGCGTAGAAAGCAATACGAACAACATCGAGGAAGAGCGGCGACTCTTCTATGTTGCGATGACCAGAGCAATCCAGCGATTAGTGGTTATGTCCCGCGCTGACCAGCGGCATCCCCCCCTCTCATTGCCCAACGTTGTTACAACGCGTCGATCCAGGCTACAGCCCCTGTACAACAACGCCGTTTTGCCATCATGGGCATGCGCCAACTGGATGGTTATGCTGGCCGTAGCAACGACAATCACCTGGCACACTAGAACCTGCGGCAATTACACGTTGGAGACGCTGTACGTATCGGTCTCGACAAGCTTGAGAAACGGCATGTTTTGCATGGTCAAACACCCGTAGCTCGTCTCTCCCAAAGTGCTTATCAGATCTCTGAATCAGTTTGCAACTATCCGGCACGCCAACGTCATCGCCATGATTGAGCGGAGCAAAGCACAGGCAGACGACACCTACTAAGAACATTTTCGAAGTGAGCGGAGGGAGCGGAGGGAGCGGAGGGAGCGGAGGGAGCGGAGGGAGCGGAGGGAGCGGAGGGAGCGGAGGGAGCGGAGGGAGCGGAGGGAGCTGCCCATTATCGAGCAGGAGTTATAACGACTTGTGCGGTGAAAGGTTTATTACCCTCTGCACAGGCAAGTCGCCACCGCAGCATCATGTCGCACATATTGAGCAAACTTGAACCATAACAACGCAACAAGAACTATCAGATGGCATATCGAAAATCGCACATAAAGAAAAGGCCCGAGCAATTCAATTGCTTGGGCCTATCATTTGGCGGTGAGGGAGGGATTCGAACCCTCGTTCTTACATATCACCACACAAATATAACCTATACATTCAATGACTTA
>NZ_JRGM01000183.1 GCF_000764665.1 Aeromonas lacus
TGGTGGGGGTTGGTCTTGGCTTTGGCCTGCATCAGTTTGGGGTTGATGTGGCCACCATCGGCAGCAAATTCAGCTACACACTGGCAGATGGCACGCAAGGAATGGGGATCCCGCCCATCGCGCCGACTCTGGTGATGCCTTGGGCGCTGCCCGGGCCGGATGGTGCCCCGGTGACCTGGGATCTGGCCGCCCTTGAGCGGCTGTTGCCTGCTGCTTTCTCCATGGCGATGCTGGGGGCCATCGAGTCGCTGCTCTGCGCCGTGGTGCTGGACGGCATGACCGGCCGCAAGCACAGCTCCAATGCCGAACTGCTGGGGCAGGGGCTTGGCAATATCTTCGCCCCCTTCTTTGGCGGTATCACCGCCACTGCGGCCATTGCCCGCTCCGCTGCCAACGTGCGTGCCGGCGCGACCTCTCCCATCTCCGGCATCGTGCATGCGCTGGTGGTACTTGCCGCCATTCTGGTGCTGGCGCCATGGCTCTCCTGGTTGCCACTGTCGGCCATGGCTGCGCTGCTGCTCATCGTTGCCTGGAACATGAGTGAGGCGCACAAGGTAGTTGAACTGATCCGTCGTGCTCCCAAGTCTGATGTACTGGTGCTGCTGGTCTGCCTGTCGCTGACCGTTATCTTCGACATGGTCATCGCCATCACCTTCGGGGTGATCCTCGCCTCCTTGCTCTTTATGCGCGAGATCGCCAAGATGACCCGGCTGCACAATCTGGCCGAGCACAAGCGCTATGCCCGCGAAGTGCCGGCCGATGCGCTGGTTTACAAGATCAATGGGCCGCTCTTCTTTGCTGCTGCGGAGCGGGTGTTTGCCGAACTGGCCGCCGAGGTGAAAGGGCACCGCATGCTAGTGTTGCAGATGGAGGCAGTCTCGATTCTGGATGCCGGTGGCCTCTCCGCTTTCTTGCAGTTTGGCAAGCAGATGGCCGCGGCCGGAATCGAACTGCGCGTCGCCGAGCTGCAGTTCCAGCCGCTCAAGACGCTGGCTCGTGCCAAAGTGCGCCCGCAACCCGGCAAGCTGGAGTTTTACGGCTCACTGGAAGAGGCGCTCAAAGGAGAACATTTGCACGAAGCGGCGGTAAATTGAATAAAAGGGATACGAAACGGCATGTTTTTGGTCAGTTGGTTCGGATATTGAGCAAACGAAGGCAAAAAGTAAAAAATTGCATTGACCACATGCCCTCGTATCCCGTACATTACGCCCCGTTCCAGCGCAACGGCGCAGCGAACACCGTGTTGGCTGAACACGTTAAACAGCAGACCAAAATTTGGTGAGGTGTCCGAGTGGCTGAAGGAGCACGCCTGGAAAGTGTGTATACGGCAACGTATCGAGGGTTCGAATCCCTCCCTCACCGCCAAATTGCAAAGCCCTGACGGAAACGTCAGGGCTTTTTGCTTTTCACTGCGCCTGTGATTGGTTTTTACAGTTCTGCTTTGCTTCTTTTTCATGCCTATTCAGTTGTGTGCCGTGTGGTCATTTCTATCCGTTCAGATCATATGGACTGGTATAAGAGGCTCCCGTCATCTTTTTCTGCACTTCCCTGTTTATTTTTCTTCCCGCCGACAAAATCTTATATATCTAAATCCTGATAGGGGCGGGCAGTACAATGGCTCGCTGCGAGTCGTTAGCCTGAGGCCGTAGCTGGAATAGCTATACGGCTCACGTTGATGGACATCACATCAAGGGATGGCGGATATTCGCTATGTCTGGCGCAACTTGGTAGATATAAGTTCTGCTGTGGGCAATATGTTGCCTTGCGTGCAGTTTTAAATCTCTTTCATGCAAGTTTGCGCGGTGTGATCTGTTGTCTGAGCAACTAGTTGCGTTGGTGAGGCGGTGAGTGACGAGTGGTTGTTTATAACCCATTGTTTTTATGTGAAAAAATAAATGGCATGGTCGCTGCTAATAGTCTGGACGAGTGCTATCTCGTTTAACCAATCTATTTAGGAGCATACACATGCCAACTCCATGTTATATCAGCATCGAAGGTAAAACCCAGGGCAATATCACTGCCGGTGCCTTCACCTCTGACTCCGTCGGCAACATCTTCG
>NZ_JRGM01000184.1 GCF_000764665.1 Aeromonas lacus
GGGTAGAAGCACATCAACAACAAAGAACCAAGACGTATATAACTCTGGAACGTGGCGTAGGATTCGCAATGCGTATATGAAGAATCATGTACTGTGCGAACATTGCGAAATGCTTGGCATTATCACGCCAGCTAAGATATGCGATCACATTATAGAAATCGAAGACGACTACAGTAAGCGATTCGATCAGACAAATCTGCAAGCATTGTGTCAGGCCTGGCATAACAAAAAGACTGCACAACAAGCCAAACTCAGAGTAAGTACAAATGTACTAACTCCCAGCCAAATAATGCAATGGGCTAAAAAACACTAAATTTCATGTGTTTTTCGCGCTTAAACTGCACTTAAAACGTTAAAATAATACATAAAAACACTCATTTTTTGCATTGCATTAATTTGCTGTGTAGTACTAAGGGTTTTTATGAGGATCTCACTTTAAAGGAACTTACATGAAATACTTACATATTGATTGGATTAATGGCGTAATGACTACGCTGAATGACAAGTTGGTTCTGGTGCTCGTTCAACCAAACGAACAGGGTACTTTCAACTTTAACTTCATTGATCCATTGACAGATGAACCTTGCCTCACGGAATCAGAAGAACGCGAATTGCTTAAACGCATGATGCAGGATTTGCCAGCGGGCAACGTACAGCAGGAACCAGTTGGAGGTGCAAATGAATAACTGCACCTTTGAAGTGGATGCCTTTAAGCAGCCTACGCTTGTCCCATTGGACGACAAGAATTGGGCACTTGCTGAGACATATCACGTACACACCAAGTCAATTGCATTTGATATCCCAAAAGGTACAACTACTGATCTCGCATCCGTACCGCGTATCTTTTGGAATATGATTGCTCCATTTGGTTTGCACACTGCCGCAGCAGTTGCACATGATTACCTTTATCGTACCGCAAAGATGAAAGTAACAAGAGAGCAAGCAGATAATGTGTTCCTTGAACTAATGCTTAGGGCTGGAGTGTCGTCATTTAAAGCGCACTTGATGCACAAAGGCGTAAGATTG
>NZ_JRGM01000185.1 GCF_000764665.1 Aeromonas lacus
TCAGAGATAGTACAAGGTTCACTGTACTCGTTATATTTTGTTCTAGTGAATACACGAAAATCGTAATTACCATGAGGTAAACCGTTCAAGTACATATATGGGCTTTTGGTGCTTCCATTAGGTTCCCATTCTTGCGCACCATGGAATCTACGTTGAACAACATAATCCCGAAAGTCACCGCACACAGCAGGCATCCATTCAAGTAAACCTTGCAGCGTATAACCAACATCCGAAATAGAAAAATGCAAATTGCTTGGTGCATTTACTTTGCGAATTGGATCCGGTTTATACTCTGCTTCTTTGGAAATAAACACGGTATCAAATGAATTTGGCTTGTACTCCATTAGTTCTACTTCGGCAGTACCCATATACTGATCGGTTAACCCACGATTCGTACTATTCACACGGAACGGTACGGCATCAGTTGTGCCTAACAATGGGTGCTTAACGTTCACTACATCGCCGATATTAAGTGCATACACTTTAGCCGAACCCGTAAAGCGAATAATGCGGATACCACGTGTCATCGAGAACATAGTGCTTGCGATTTTGTCTACTTGCGCTTTTGAAGTAGTGAAATCGGCTTGTACTTTCTTGTTGATTACTTTGCCGTAACGTTGGAGGATTTCATCCCGCGAAACATTAGGGTAGCGCAAAATGTCTTTTTGATAATTCTTCGATGCATCCTTGTATTCAACTTCGAGTTCGTTAAATTCTGCTTCTGTTGGTGCTGCATCCATTACTACTGCACTGATGATATCGTCTTCTGTGATTGTACAAATTGCTGCACTTGGTGCGTTGTATACGATGCTCCACATATCCCCGACTCGTACTACGCTGCACTGGAAATCTGCTTGCATACTTTCGAGGTTTGCTTTGCTTGTTTTTGAAGTATCAACAAAGCCGTTCATACCAGCTGGATATGTACGATCACAGAAGTTTGCAAATTGGATAAAGGCATTATCATCGATTTTGTGCTCTGGGATTTGAAAGCCAAAATCACTAATTAGGTAATCCCTGATGCACATTGCAGGGTTTGTATTGTACATACGTTGATTATTACGTTTGTCCAGTACATAACGGCCCTCGACTTCTACATCGATTTCAGGTTCGCTTTGGATTTCACCATTCTCTGGATCACGCGCAATACAAATAGCAAGCGCAGCCATACCGTAACCCATCATATTTGCATTGTAGTT
>NZ_JRGM01000186.1 GCF_000764665.1 Aeromonas lacus
ATCAAGGACCATGGGAACCTTACGTAAGGGATATAGATCCTTCTATCTTACTTAAAGAAACAGGAGCAAAGGTATTAAGCAGTCAAGAAATGTGGTGGCTTAATGGTGAAGTATTTGATTGGACTTGCTCTTATAAAGAATGGATTGAAAGTTCTACTACGATAACTAATCCATATGGTTTGATTGAAGTTAAAGATGACAACGGTGATGCATGGTTGGTATTAGAAAGTTATCCATCTTGGAAAGAGCCAAAAATTATTGGCAACGATGACTGGGGGCACCCACGAAAAGAGGTTTGGTGCCATATAAAAAGTTATATCGTTAAAGTAGAAGAATTTAAAAACTTTAGAGATTGGGCAACAAACCAACACTTTATGGGCAGGTGGATGCCGGAAGGCAGTGATAGATACCAATTATTTAATAGAGAGTTCTATTGGTCCGACGCATTCCAATTTTTTAAATCAGACTATTATGGTGGCTCAGATTGGACCTCGGTATCAGACCAAGAGTCCAGAGTGAAGATAGCTGACGTTAGTATTACTTCTGTTAGCTATTTATGGGAAGAAAAGTTCGATAGATCAAAAATTGAAGCTTTGAGCTTTTTGAAGCCAAGCAATTTAATCTTCGAAAAGATGGGTTTAACAAATGGGGAAATAGAAGGTAGTTTCAAAGATCAAAACGGCACTATGGTGTGTTTTGCTGCTGAAGCTATACATGCTTCAAAGGCTCATTTACTTGTTAAAAAAGAACCATTTTTAACAATGTTAAGTGAGAATGGATTTGAAATAGTTTGGACATTGTTGGGGGAGAAAGGTGTTATAGG
>NZ_JRGM01000187.1 GCF_000764665.1 Aeromonas lacus
AACTTCAAAGTGGATGGTGTCAGAATCTGGAATTATGTTACTACTCTTTACATAGTAGTCGATATTATCTAACTCATTAATATCATTGCCTGTTTTTTCTATAAGCCAACTAGCTACTTTAGCAGAGACAGGAAAAACAGAACTCGCAGCCATAGTGATAATTGAGGCAGATGAAAATGTTAGAAACTGGCGACGACTTTGTGGCATTGCATTTTTTATGAAATCCTGTAGGTCAAACATACGGTTACCTCTTATACCATTTTTATTTATTGGTGTTTATTCGTGAGGTTACAAGTTTTAAATATATATTTAAAAATCGTATAAATGGTTCTCAAGCTATTTTAATTGGGTTGACTCATATGTATACTATCCCTTGTTGTTTCATTAGGACTTACGTGGTGTTGCGAACTTGTTTTAATGCGAAAGAGCATCATCTAAAAAAGAAGTAAAAAACATGCTGAAAAATTGAAAATTTCAAGATTAAATTTAATTCAAATTGATTCGCATCTATTCAATGATGCGGCATAGATAAGGAATTCATTAAACCATAAGCAAGTGGGGTGTTTTTAGGTTTGGGGCAGGACATCTGTGTTGCAAGACACAAAAACTCGAACTGAACTTTTATTAATGGGTGTGACTTGATAATCCCACCATTTTAGGGGCATTAAAAAGTAGAGGTCATGCAGCCTTTTCAAGATGCTGCTTTGGGGGATAATCATTCAGCGCCATATTGGGCCGCTCATGGTTATAAAGGCTTTGTGGCCAAAATCAGCCATCAAGTCATGACTTCCTCAGTCCCAGATGACCGCTACACTCGGGGCTTTCTTACAAGTAGACCCAGAGTATTTAGTTTGTTTATGGCGCTTACATACGCCATGACTTCTCCCACTTGGCCATTGTAGTTACGCAGACTAATCTTCCCCGCCAGCAACTGCTTGAACCGATATATCGCCGTCTCTGCCAGCGAGCGACGGTGATACCCCGATATCTTCTTCCTGTGCCCAGTCCTTCCATGCGCATCACCAGCACTGCGTCATTTCTTGGGTGTCATAACCCCGCGGGCTTTCGAGGCGGGATACAGGCTGTCGCCCCTTTGTGCGAGATAAGCTGATGGATGGCTTTGCTGTGATAGGCTCCATCCGCATAAATATGTCCCAGCTTACACCGCAGAGGGTTGAGCAAGGTCGGCAGCACCTCGGCATCATGGACATTTTCCAACGACACCTCTGCTGTGAGTTGCTGGGTCCACTGCCAGATGCAACTTGCGCCAGACCCGTCGCTTCTCCGTGCCATGTTTCCTGATTTTCCACTCGCCTTCACCAAATACCTTCAGGCCAGTCGAGTCGATAACCTGGTCGGTGATGCGTCCCTTTGAGGGCCACCGATAGGCCACAGTCACCATGCGGGCCCGCTTGCTGACGCGGCTGTAATCGAGGGCACAAAGCGGTACGTTCATCAACTCGAACAGGGAGTCGAGTCGTCCCTGAGTGGCTAGCAGAGTGGGACTGAAAATCCCGTTGAGCATCAGGAAGGTGCAGATGGTGTTGGTGTAAAGCTGACTGCGTCCCCGTCGCCTATGATGGTCGTGGTGAAACCAGTTGCTCATAGCCTTGGCATCAACCCAGAAGGTGGGTGAACCATGGATAATCAAAGACTTGTTGTTTGGTGATAGGGTGGAGCGACATGCCCATGATGCAGATTTGAAGAGGATCGTGGTGATCAGGTCACCGTGCCCTCAGTAAGTTCCCATCAAACTGTATCGATTTGTGCAACAACGCCACTAGGGCGCCATCAGTTTGACGGTATGTCCCAGCCCTTGCAGCTTATTGGCCCAGAAGTGGGCAGATGAACAGGCCGCCATGTCGATCAAGCAGGCTGGAATATTGGCAAAAAGGAGGCTAACTGTGAACGCCTGAGTTACTTGTTGAACAACCGCTTACCTTGCTCCTCCACCCCGTGAACATGGAATACCTCTTTGCCAAATCAATGCCGATTGTCGTAGCCTTCATGGTGGTCGCCTTTCTCATCAGTAGGAACGTACATTCGCCACTTTGGCGCTTCAGATGCTTTTGGGGAGGGGAGGTCATCCTATTAACAACGCAGGTTTATTTAGGAAACAACGCCAATAAAATTGGCCACCATTGGCGCTGACTTCCTATAAAAATAGAATGTAACCGTAATAGAACGTTCTATTTACGCGATGTATTTTCTATCTGCTTTTTAATTTCAGGAGATATTGTCCCCTCAAGATAATCAGATGGCAAGACCTGACGTTTTGGTGAGGTAAGATATCTTTCTTGAGCTGCCAGACTAAGCTGTTCTGCACGGAATTGAGAGTATTTATTATTAGACAACCCAGAGTAAATACTAGCATCACGTAATATTGTTGGTCGAATAAATACCATTAGATTCCGTTTGGAGGTTGTGTTTGATGTAGA
>NZ_JRGM01000188.1 GCF_000764665.1 Aeromonas lacus
TTTATAGTTTTGTCGAATTTAAAATCTTTTTCAATTACATCGCTTATACGTATGTTTAATAGAGGGCTATTGTTGTCGCCAATAAATTTAGAAGTTATAAAGAATGCTGTCGCTGTCAGCTTGTTGTACCAAGCCGTTGTATTACTTGCTGATGAATCCCAATGTCGTTTAGATTTATTGAACGGACAGTTAGTTGGCTCCCCTGTTTTTAGTCGACTAACCAGAACGTTAAAAACACAAAAAAGGTCGCTTGCTATGCCTCTTAGCTCATCATCAGAATAAGCCTGAGTTTTTGTTAAGCTAGTATCGCTTCTGACTACTTTAGGTAGCAGTTTGGCAAGATCGTCATATCCACTCCAAGCAAGAAAATAAGACAAAGAGTCAGCCGCCGCCCTGCATGCTTCAGCTGAACTAGGATTTAGTCGTAATTTCTCTCTGATATGCAATGCGTAGGCGTTAATGGTTTGCTCTGTTATTGCTGCAATAAGTTTGTTTTCATCACAAAATCGAATAAAGAACAGTATTGTATCAAATTTTGTTTTTGCAGTAGTTCCATTGTTTTTACTAATGTCTTTCACCCACTCATAAACGCTTTTTACCAGAGAAAGGCGCTCATTATGGAGGCTGTGCTTTTCGACTGACTTTACTGGTGGAACACTATCAAAAAGCATCCTGTAAACATAGATCGGGGTTAGTTTTTCCTCTCTATATTGGAAGTGTTTCACCCATAAGGTAAGTTCAGTATAGTCAATGGGAAGTACGTTTTCGGCCTCTGTAGTCGGCAAGGGCACTGCTTTACTC
>NZ_JRGM01000189.1 GCF_000764665.1 Aeromonas lacus
GGTTAGTAATTCGGCTTTCAGTTTCATGTGTGTTGGTGTTGACTGTGGTGTTTATAATATAGAGTTAGAAATGTTTTCATCCAAGACTAGATGTGACTGTGTGATATTTTGGTTGTGAAAATGAGGCTTATTTTATTTGTTCTTTTCTTTGCGCATAATGCAATCGCTGGCAATAACTTGCAATGTTATGACTATTTGGCGGATGCGGTTCGCAGTAGTAATTATGATTTTATATATGTTGCGGCTAAGGATGTAAATGTTATTGTAGATTCTGATGATGGCCAAGAAGTTAGTATGCAATTGACTTATGACACGGATGGCAGTGGTAGTATTGGATGGGCATCATACATTTATTCTGATGCATCATTATGGAATACATCTGCTTACCTTGAAGATAAAATAAAACTGCAATACGGTGAATCAATAAAGAGTAAGTTGAAAAATTGTTTTGATTCCCAATGTTCTTTGTCAAAGAAAAACTGACTGTTAAAACATTATGATTAATATAGTAAGCTTTACATTCAGTTTGCATGAATATGTTAGGTTATAGGATGAATACAAGTGTCTTGCTTACTCTACTTTAGTGTGCACTTCTGTTGATGTTAATTCAAGGTCGTTTTGCAGCTAAGTAAACTCCCTCGGTGTCTTTCCCTGCTGAAAAACTGGGAGATATTTAGGTGCCAATCAGTTTTCTTTAGTGCCAAATTAACATTGAAAATATTGTAATTGTTGGGTCTTTTGTTGGTAGGGGTTTTTATAATTATAATACTTTATATGTGAAAGGAGATATCCATTACTAATTGATGAGGCTTGATAC